>NZ_JBNPWM010000003.1:0-506518 GCF_050433825.1 Mucilaginibacter sp. UYCu711
AAACTAAATCTAAAAGGAATGAGCCCGTTAAAATACCGAGCTCATCATATTAATAATTAATTTAAATTCGTCTAACTTTTCGGGGGCACTTCATTTTGGGGAGCCTTTTTTGTTTAGTTATATTTGTGCAATAATTTCTGCATCGAAATTTTAAGTAAATTAGCACCATGTACTTTTTTCGTAAAAAAGACCCCAACAGGCCAACCAGCTTTAATTTAAAAGTGATGCATATTATTAATGCTATCGCTATAAGCGTGTTTCTGCTTGGCATAATAGGAAAAATAATATACTGGTTAATAACTAAGAAATAAGTAACAGCACAATCGCGCTTCGCGATTAACATAAAAATCAACCTAATAAAAATGAAAAAAGTAATTAATACAGCCGATGCCCCTGCACCTATTGGACCATACAACCAGGCTATACAAGCCGGTAATACCATTTTTGTATCCGGCCAGATACCTCTGCACCCTTTTACCGGAGAATTAGTTACTGATAATATTACAGCCGCCACCCATTTGGTAATGGAAAACATTGGTGCCATATTAAACCAGGCCAAAGCTGATTTTACCCACATTGTTAAAAGCACTATATTTTTAACCAACATGGCAGATTTTGCGGAAGTGAACGAGGTTTACGGATCGTACTTCGAAGACAATTTCCCTGCGCGCGAAACCGTACAGGTATCAGCCCTGCCCAAAGGTGTTAGTGTTGAAATTTCTGTAATAGCAGTAAAAGCCTGATAAAAGCCATTGAACGGTCAGCTATTTCAAACCCCGATTGAATATTTAAAAGGCGTTGGCACAGCCCGCGCTGATATGCTGAAAAAAGAACTCGCTATAAAAACTTTTGAGGATTTGCTGCAGCATTTCCCGTTCAGGCATATTGACCGTACCCGATTTTATAAAATAAAAGATATCCAGCAGGACTTGCCTTATGTGCAGGTTATTGCACGTTTAAGCCATAAAGACCTACTTGGCGAAAAACACACTAAACGCCTGGTAGCCCAGGTACAGGATGACACCGGCGTAATGGAGCTGGTATGGTTCCAGGGTATTAAATGGGCCGAGAAGAATTTGATCGTAGGCAAGGCCTATATACTTTTTGGCAAGCCGGGATCATTTAACGGCAAAGCCCAAATGTCGCATCCTGAGTTTGATCTCTACTCGCCCGAAACTATCCAGCGCAAAGGGAATATGACTTTACAGCCCGTATACAGTTCGACCGAAAAGCTAAAACAGTTTACGTTAGATAGCAAGGGCATCCAAAAGCTGGTAACAGGGTTATTGGAACAGCACGCACGCGAGATACAGGAAAACCTGCCCCTTTATATCATTAATAAGTTTAAATTGATGGGGAGGGCGGATGCTTATCGCAATATCCATTTCCCGGAGGACGCTAATAAACTGGCCGAAGCGAGACACCGGCTTAAGTTTGAAGAACTTTTCTTTTTACAATTAAAGCTTCTAAAAAATAAGCTGCTGCGTGTACAGAAATTTAAGGGCAATATATTTGATAAGGTTGGCCCCTACTTTAACGAGTTTTACCACAACAAACTGCCTTTCGAGCTAACCAATTCGCAAAAGAAAGTTTTAAGGGAAATAAGGCTTGACACCCAGCGCGGTGTACAAATGAACCGCCTGTTGCAGGGCGATGTAGGTAGCGGTAAAACTGTTGTGGCTTTAATGAGCATGCTGATAGCTATTGATAATGGTTTCCAAACCTGCATTATGGCGCCTACAGAGATCCTGGCCAATCAGCATTACCAAACCATAAAAAGCTTAGTGGGCGATGATTTTGTTGAGGTTGCCTTGCTAACCGGCTCGACAAAACCAAAGGACCGAAAAGTACTGCACCAAAAACTGGAAAACGGCCAGCTTAAAATATTGATAGGTACCCATGCCCTTATTGAAGATAAGGTGCAGTACCAAAACCTGGGCATGGTGGTTATTGATGAGCAGCACCGTTTTGGTGTGGAGCAGCGTGCTAAGCTTTGGCGTAAAAATTCGATCCCGCCACATATTTTGGTAATGACGGCCACCCCCATACCACGCACCCTTGCCATGACTTTATATGGAGATCTGGATATATCCGTGATAGATGAATTACCCGCTGGCCGGAAGCCTATTAAAACTGTTCATTTTTATGAAAGCAGTCGCCTCCGCATGTTTGGTTTGATGAAAGAGGAGATTGCCAAGGGCCGGCAGATCTATATTGTTTATCCGCTGATACAGGAAAGCGAAAAGCTCGACCTTAAAAACCTGATGGAGGGGTTTGAGGTGATATCTAAAGAATTTCCACTACCTCAATACAAGCTAAGCGTGGTATATGGCAAAATTAAACCTGCCGAAAAAGAGTTTGAAATGCAACGGTTTGTTAAAGGCGAAACACAGATCATGGTAGCTACTACGGTTATTGAGGTCGGGGTTAATGTGCCTAACGCATCAGTAATGATAATTGAAAATGCCGAGCGTTTTGGCTTATCACAATTACACCAGCTCAGGGGCCGTGTGGGGCGTGGTGCAGAGCAATCCTATTGTATACTCATGAGCAAGGATAAACTAAGCCCAGAGGGCCGCATACGCTTAAATACAATGGTTAAAACCAACAATGGCTTCGAGATTGCCGAAACCGACCTGCAGTTACGCGGCCCAGGTAATATTGAAGGCACCCAGCAAAGCGGCCTGCTTGACCTTAAAGTAGCCGACCTCACCGTCGACCAGGAGCTGTTAATGCAGGCCCGTAAATGTGTTGAAGATATTTTTGCTGTTGACCCGCAATTAGCAGCAACTGAGAATCAGATATTAAATTTGGCGTTCCAGGTTAAAAATGCGGGATTGAGCTGGGATAAGATTTCTTAAGTTAATTTTCAAATAATCTTCCATCCTTACTGCATGATTTGTAGTTTTGTGTAATGGCAGAATCCGATAGTCAACACTTACCAGAAAAAGACCCTTTCATAGCGTTACGTTATAAAGATTTCCGCTCCTACCTGGGCATGAAGTTTTTCTTCACCTTTGCTTACCAAATGCAGGCCGTTATTTTAGGCTTCTACGTTTACCAGTTAACCAAAAGCGCTTTTGCTTTGGGACTGATAGGTTTAAGCGAAGCTATACCATCAATAGGCATTGCCTTATACGGCGGATATATTGCCGATAAATCAGAAAAAAAGAAGATGCTTTTGTTTGTATTCTTCGGAGTGTTATTATCCTCTTTAGTAATGTTTACCGTCACCTTAAAAAGCATGGGAGGTATTATCCATGCCGGTTGGATAGTGCCCATTTTATACGTAATGGTATTTTGCAATGGTGTGGCCCGTGCGTTTTATAACCCGGCGGCGTTTAGTGTATTGGCACATAGTGTACCTAAAGAAATTTACCCTAACTCCAGCAGCTGGAACAGCTCAAGCTGGCAAATTGCATCCATATTGGGGCCGTTGGTTGGCGGGTTAGCGTATGGATTTTGTGGCATTACAGTTACGTTCGGCATAATTATTACTTTTCTGATAGTAGCATTAGTATGCGTTTTCTTCTTAAAAAGATACCCACCTGTATATGTGCCTAAAGAAAGCATTTGGGAAAGCCTGTCAGAAGGCATTCATTTTGTGTTTGGCAATAAAATGATGATTGGCGCTTTAAGCCTTGATCTGTTCTCGGTATTTTTTGGTGGCGCGGTGGCATTATTGCCTGTATTTGCTAACGAGATTTTACATGTAGGCCCGCAAGGCTTAGGCATTATGCGTGCAACTTCATCATTAGGTGCAGTATTGGTGATGCTTGCTATGGCGCGCATATCACCAATGGGCAAACCGTGGCGCAATTTGTTGATAGCTGTAACCGGTTTTGGCTTGTCCATTATCTGCTTTGCATTATCACGCAACTTCTACCTATCGCTGTTGTTCTTATTTACCGAGGGTGGCTTTGATAGTATCAGCGTGTTGATCCGTGGTACCATCATGCAGATACTTACGCCTGATAGTATGCGTGGTCGCGTATCGGCCGTAAATCAAATGTTTATCGGGTCGTCTAACGAGATAGGTGCATTCGAGTCCGGCACCGCGGCTAATTTAATGGGGACAGTGCCATCCGTTTTATTTGGCGGCAGCATGACATTGCTAATCGTAAGCATCACCTACTTTAAAACAAAGAAGCTGATACCACTGTCATTACATGAGATATCGGCTCCTGAAATAAAAAAGGAATAGCTATATGATGATTAAAGTAATTACATTCCTGGGATCCATGATCATCACTATCATTATATTCGTGCTGGTGAAAATCGTGTTTTTTAAAGAGGACCTAACGCGATCGTTAATATTCGCGATACCGGCCGGCCTGGGTGCTGCTATTGGCACACGACTTTACGTAAACTATTTAAAACGTAAACGCATTAAGCAAAGTAGCAAAAGCGGTAAGTAACCTAATATAGGTTACTTACTACCTCAATCTGCTTAATCATGCTTTATGCGTCTACTTCAGCAGAAAATTTCTCGCCTATTTGCTGACGCCACATAGCGTAATACAAACCTTTTTGATCTAACAACTCGCTATGTTTGCCGCTTTCAATAATCCGGCCCTTCTCCAATACATACACACAATCGGCATGCATAATAGTTGATAAACGGTGAGCTATTAAAATAGTGATATGATTATTAAACTCTGATACATCTTTAATAGTTTCGGTGATCTCCTCTTCTGTTAATGAATCTAACGATGATGTCGCTTCGTCAAACACTAACAAATCTGGCCTGCGTAATAAAGCGCGTGCAATTGACAGTCGTTGCTTTTCGCCACCGGATACTTTTACCCCACCCTCGCCTATTACCGTATCTAAACCATTAGCAGCACGCGCCATTAAGGTTTGGCAGGCCGCACGTTGGAGCACATCCAAACACTCCTCATCAGTAGCACCCGGGCGAACAAACAGCAAGTTTTCACGAATAGTACCCGAGAACAATTGGGTATCCTGTGTTACAAACCCAATTTTTTCGCGCAGCTGATCCAAATCTATTTCTTTACTGGCTATACCATTATAAGTTATATCGCCCTCTAATGGCTGATATAAACCCACCAGTAACTTAACCAACGTTGTTTTGCCGGAACCCGACGGCCCAACAAAAGCAATGGTTTCGCCGGTATTGGTTTCAAAAGTTATATGATTAAGCGCGTTACGATTAGCTGTTAAATGCTTAAAGCTTACATTATCAAAAGTTAGCTTTGTGATCTTTTCTACCAATACAGGTTTCTCTGGTTTTTTATCTATCGGAGTACTTGTTATACGCTCAAAATTTGCTAATGATACCTGTGCTTCGCGCCATGACACTATAACATTACCAAGTTCTTGTAGCGGATTGAATAAGAAAAACGAGTAAAAAAGCAAGCTTAGATATTGACCTGCTGTTATGGTACGATCATGAATAAGCAATAATAAAACCACTACCATAACGCTGCGTACAAAGTTTACAGTGGTACCCTGTACAAAGCTCATGCTTCTTACATATTTTACCTTTTTTAGTTCAAGTCCAAGTATCTTGTAGGTAGTATTATTTAAGCGGCTTATCTCTTGTTTTACCAAGCCGAGGCTTTTTACCAATTCAATGTTTCTTAGTGATTCTGTGGTCGACCCTGCAAGCGCAGTAGTTTCAGACAATATGCTTCGTTGTACTGTTTTAATACGCTTGCTTAATGATGTGCTTACAAACGTAATAATTGGGATAGCTGCCAGATAAACCAGTGTCACTTTATAGCTTACAAATAATGAGTAAACAATAACGAAACTCATACCAGTTATACTTACAAATAATATACCTATAAATGCGGTAATAAATGCCTCACTATCTGTACGCACTTTTTGCAATATGCCTAAAGTTTCACCACTACGCTGATCTTCAAAAACCTGGTAAGGTAGTTCAAGCGAGTGCTTTAATCCATCGGCGTACATTTTAGCACCAACCTTTTGCGTTATAATGTTGGTAAAGTAGTCCTGGAAGTTCTTCGCTATGCGCGATACCATTGCAACACCAACAGCCAAACCTACCAGCTTTAATGCGCTGCCAAGATATTTACCTAATGCAAGTTTATCGCTTTGATTAATAACAGTGTCCAGAATTCGGCCCGATATATACGGGTCCAATAAAGAAAACCCGATATTCATTGCCGCCAAAAACAGGGCAAAAACAACAAGACGACGATGTTCTTGAAGATATGATAGGAGTATTTTCATCTATTTTTTCTTGATTTTCCCAAAAATAAAAAAAGGGAACGGCTAAGTAGCTCATTCCCTTTAATTTGACAATCAGGTTAAACTAAACCGTCATAATATCTTTTTCTTTAGCTTCTGATAGGTGATCTACCTTAACAATGTAGGCATCGGTAAGCTTCTGGATCTCAGCTTCGCCGGCTTTCATTTCATCTTCTGAAACGCCTTCCGTTTTTAGTTTACGGATCTTTTCGTTAGCATCCTTACGTACGTTACGTATAGCTATTTTGCCATTCTCAGCCTCTCCTTTAGCTTTTTTAGCCAGGTCGCGGCGGCGCTCTTCTGTCAATGGCGGCACGTTTATACGGATAATAACACCATCGTTTTGCGGGTTAACACCTAAGTTAGCTTCCATGATAGCTTTTTCAATAGGGCCCAACAACGACTTTTCCCACGGCTGTACAACAATGGTACGGGCATCCGGGGTATTAACTGTACCTACCTGACTCAACGGTGTTGCAGTACCATAGTAATCAACATACACATCGTCCAGCATTGAAGGACTTGCTTTACCTGCACGGATCTTATTTAATTCGCCATCAGCATGGTCAATAGCACGGTCCATTGCAGCTTTAGCATCGGTTACTTGTTTTTTAATGAGTTCGCTCATTGTGTTATGTTTTTTGACAAAAATAGTAAAATCTGTGAAATAGCCTTATAATGCCCTGCCATTATCTTCGGCCCATGGATTAAGCAATTCTAAGCCTTGAATGTTTTTGAAATCTGAGATATTGCGGGTGGCCAATGCGAAGTTATTAACTAATGCAGTGGCGGCAATTATAGCATCTGGTAATTTGATTTGTTTTGACTTACAAATTTCTATTGTCTTATCTATCACTTGATCGTTCAGATGCAAAACATTGCTTTCACTGATAAAATCGTTGATAATTTTATAACCGTCAACAGTAGTATTATATCTTAATACCTCAATTTTGGTTATCACAGAAATTTTTGGAGTTTCGTTGATAATGTCGTTCATTATCTCCATGCCTTTTGGTGGCAATGTTTGATCTAAATATCCAATAACGACATTAGTGTCAATTAAATATCCCGTTCCCACTCGTTTCTTCCTTCGATTATAGCCTTCTGAAAATTCTCAGATTCTTCTTTTGAAAGTTTAAGAGCACCGGCAAACCTTTCAGAGAGCTTTTTTTTTGGTTGAATATCCTTTTCTAATATTTTAACAACATTTAGCGCTTCCAAATCTTCTATCAATTTGTAAGCCTTAACATCATTAATTTGCAGCAAGATAGTTTCCATAACTAATATCTTATATACAAATATAAGATATTTAATTACCAAATCATCCAAACCTGTAGCCTCTACTTCACCAAAGTCCCTATCGCTTCACCCTCTGCAATCTTCATGAAGTTGCCAGGCTTGTTCATATCAAATACAATAATGGGTAAATTATTTTCCTGGCAAAGGGTTATGGCGGTCATGTCCATAACGTTTAACCCTTTGTCGTATACTTCCTGGAAAGATATTTCGTCGTAACGGGTTGCAGATGGGTCCTTTTCAGGGTCAGCGGTATAAATACCGTCAACACGCGTACCTTTTAGTACCACGTCAGCTTTAATTTCGATGGCGCGAAGTGATGCCGCGGTATCGGTAGTAAAGTATGGATTGCCGGTACCGGCGCCAAATATTACAATATGCCCAACCTCTAAATGATGCATGGCACGCCGACGGATATATGGCTCGCAGATCTGCTCCATTTTTATGGCCGACTGCAGGCGCGTTTCAACGCCAACACTCTCTAAAGCGTTTTGCAGCGCCATACAGTTTATTACGGTTGCAAGCATACCCATATAATCTGCCTGGGCGCGTTCCATGCCCGATTTTTCGGCACTTAATCCCCTGAAAATATTACCACCACCAACAACAACAGCTATTTCAAGGCCTTTGTCTTTTACTGCTTTAATATCATGTGCATATTGCAATACCTGCTTGTTATCAATGCCGTATTGCCTGTCGCCCATTAACGATTCGCCGCTTAGTTTCAGTAATATTCTTTTGTACTTCATGTATGGTGTGGGATTTATCAAAAATATGTAATTAAAGCTATTGTTAAAATATTATGTTGTTTTTGTTACTCCTTTAAATATTAGGTTAACAAATTCAAAGGCATCGTTAAAAACAACCAGGTCGGCATCAAAACCTTTTTCGACTTTTCCTTTTGTTGCTGATTTGATTAATTGCGCAGGGTATAAAGTCGCCATATTTACCGCTTCTGCAAGATCAATACCAACATGCTCAACGCAATTTTGTACGGCTTTCAGCATTGTTAAACACGAACCCGACAACGTTCCATCAGGCATTACATACCTATCTATCTTAAATTGATGTTGATAGGTGCCTTTGTTACTCTCTGATACCGAGTCGGTTATTAAAAACAATTTATCGCCCAATTCGCGCTTGGCTAAACGGATCATGGTATAATCAACATGTACCCCATCGGCAACGATGCTGGTATACGGACGCTCCTCAAATACTGCAGGGATATAACCGGGTTCGCGGTGGTGCATGGGCGGCATGGCATTATATAAATGCGTTACCGCTTGTACCGGTTTATTTAAAAACGCTTTTCCTTCGGCATAAGTAGCATTACTATGGCCCGATGATAATACAACACCTTGCTGGTTCAGATAAGTTAAAACTTCAGCATCCTGCAATTCGGGTGCAAGCGTTATCATTTTTATCAGGCCTTTTCCTCTTTCAATCCAGTTTTTAACTTGTGCAAGTGTAGCTTTTTTTATCAACGCCGGCGGATGGGCGCCGCAACGTTTTGGATTTAGATACGGCCCTTCCAAATGCAGACCCAATAAGTTACCTACCCGGTTATCCCAATAGTTTACTATAGCATCAATGCCACGTTCAATAATATCATCAGTATTTGTGGCAATGGTGGCAAAAAAGCCTGTGCAGCCTTCGGCCAATAAAGTACGCTCCATTTGCGCCAATGCCTCGGGCGACGGATCACCGCCAAAAAAAAGTGGCTTGCCTGCGCCATAAATTTGCAGATCAATTAGCCCGGGCGCAAGAAAATTATTATTCAGATTGATGCGGATTGCATCCTGTGGGATTTGGGTGTCGTTAATTACACCTATGATTTTGGCGCCTTCAATTAAAACGGCTTTGCCTGTGGTAATGCTACCATCAGATATCAGCCGAAGATTAGTTAAAGCAGTTATCATATTATCACATAAAGCATTTGTCATTCTGAGCATAGCGAAGAATCTTCTAAGCTACGCAAATTGCCGCCTGTCTAACGTATAAGATTCTTCGCTACGCTCAGAATGACAAACAATGGATTTTTTAGACAAAAAAAATCCCCGCTTTTCAGCGAGGATTAAAATATAATTAAGCTCCTAAAGCTACCCGCTTAAAGGCTGTTACTGTAAGGCCTTTTTCAACGGTATCTAAAAACTGAGATACGTTTTTTGAAGAATCCTTAACAAACTCCTGGTTTAACAGGGTTGAGTCTTTGTAAAATTTATTCAATTTACCGACAGCGATTTTTTCAACCATTTCTTCCGGTTTACCTTCTGCACGTATCACGTCTTTAGCAATCTCTAATTCACGCTCAATAACAGATGAATCAACACCGTCTTTATCAATAGCAACAGGGTTCATAGCTGCAATTTGCATCGCAACGTCTTTACCTGCTTCATCAGCGCCGGCAGCAGCTTTGTTTAAGCCAACCAATACACCTAAACGGAAGTTACCGTGGATGTAAGCAACAACTTTTTCGCCTTCAACAACTTCGTATTTTGATACGCCGATCTTCTCGCCAATTTTACCAGTCTTGTCAATGCAAGCTTCAGCAATAGTTAAACGTGAATTTTCAATGTCGATAGATAGTGCGTTCAATTCTTCAATTGATTTTGGAGCTTGCTCTACAGCTTCGTTAGCAATCGCGTTAGCAAAAGCAACAAAGTCAGCATTTTTAGCAACGAAATCAGTTTCGCAATTTAACTCGATGATGATACCACGTTTGCCATCGGCAGATGAACGGGCGATAACAACACCTTCGTTAGACTCGCGGTCCTGACGGCTTGCTGCTACTTTAGCACCTTTTTTTCTTAAAAAATCAATAGCTGCTTCAAAATCACCATTAGTTTCAGTTAAAGCTTTTTTGCAATCCATCATACCCGCACCGGTTTGCTGGCGCAGTTTATTTACATCGGATGCAGTTATTTGTACTGTAGACATTTTGTTTGTATGTTTTAAATGTTGAAAGTTGAAAGTTATGAGTTGCAGGAGTAAAAACTTACAACCTATAACTCACAACCTGCAACTTTTAAAATTATTATTCTTCTGTAGTATCGTCCGTTGCAGGAGCTTCGTCAGCAATTGCTGCAGTAGTTTCAACAGCTACTTTACGGCTTCTTTTGCCTTCGCCGGCCGGAGCACGGTCAGCAACTTCAGGAGCATCAGCTTTAGCTTTCGCTTGTGCTGCTTCTTTTTCAGCTTCGTCGTCTTTTTCGCGTTTACGCTCGTCCAATCCTTCTTCGATAGCTTTGATGATGATACCGGTGATCAATGAAATTGATTTGGTAGCGTCATCATTCGCCGGGATAGGGAAATCGATGTTTGAAGGATCAGAGTTAGTATCAACCATTGCAAAGGTTGGGATATTTAACTTTAATGCTTCAGATACCGCGATGTGCTCTTTTTTAACGTCAATTAAAAACAATGCAGCCGGTAAGCGATTTAAATCAGCAATACCACCTAATAAAGTTTCTAATTTGATACGCTCGCGCTGTATCATCAATCTTTCTTTTTTAGAAAGGTTAGTGTAAGTACCGTCTTTAGTCAATTTATCGATGTTTGACATCTTTTTGATCGACTTACGTACAGTAGCAAAGTTGGTTAACATACCACCTAACCAACGCTCGGTTATGAAAGGCATGTTTACACCTTTTGCATATTCAGCAACGATATCTTTCGCTTGTTTCTTTGTAGCTACGAATAATACTTTACGCCCTGATTTTACAATTTGTTTTATAGCTGCAGCAGCTTCTTCAACCTTTGATAAGGTTTTATTTAGATCGATAATGTGTATACCGTTGCGCTCCATAAAAATGTACTGTGACATTTTCGGATCCCATTTGCGGGTAAGGTGACCAAAGTGTACACCAGCATCCAGTAACTCGTCGTATGTTGTTCTTGCCATTTTGTTGTTCTCCTTAAATTATCGTTTACTGAATTGGAATTTCTTACGTGCTTTCTTACGGCCTGGTTTCTTACGCTCAACCATACGGTTATCACGTGTCATTAAACCTTTAGCGCGCAATGAAGGCTTCTTATCAGCATCGAGTTCAACAATAGCTTTCGCAATAGCTAAACGAACGGCTTCTGCCTGTCCTTTTACACCACCACCTGCAACATTTACTTTAACATCATATAATCCGGTCGAACCAGAAACCTCAGTACTCTGAGTAACGATGTATTGCAATGGCAATGTAGGGAAGTATTCTTTGTAATCTTTACCGTTTACGGTAATTGCACCGCTACCATCTGTAAGGTAGATACGTGCAACGGCTGTTTTTCTTCTGCCTGAAGTGTTAGTTGTTGGCATTTCTTTTTCCTTAGTTTTTTAAATTAAATGGCTTTCGGGTTTTGAGCTTCATGAGGATGTGTGGTACCTGCATATACATGCAAATTGCCAAACAATGCTTTGCCCAAACGACTTTTAGGTAACATACCACGCACGGCTTTTTCAATTACGCGTGTTGGATGCTTTGCCATTAACTCCTTAGGAGAAATGAAACGCTGACCACCCGGGTAACCGGTGTAAGAAACATATTGTTTATCGCTAAACTTGTTTCCGGTCAACTTTACCTTGTCTGCGTTGATAACTATTACATTATCACCACAGTCTACGTTTGGGGTAAATTCTGGCTTGTTTTTTCCACGAATGATCATTGCGATCTTTGTAGACAAGCGCCCCAAGATCTCGCCTTCGGCGTCAACAACAACCCACTGTTTGTTAACGGTTTTTTTGTTGGCTGAGACAGTTTTGTAACTTAACGTATTCACTTGCTTTTAATTAAATTAAATAAATGTTTATTATACCCCGCTTTTTCGGGACTGCAAAGATACGCTTATTTGTTTTATTTGCAAGTGGTTTGAGTGGTTATTTTGTTGATTTTTTGAGTTGGCTTTTTGTTGTAAGGGTTGAAGGTTGGGAGTTGGAATGAGGGGAGTGGTAGTAAATGTTAATAGAGGCGGTAATCTTTTGAACGTCGGCCTGTGCGATTCCCTCCCCTGGGGAGGGCGGAGGGAGGGGTTTAATGAACCGACCGAATCTAATCACCAATTAACTAATCTCGAATCACTAATAAGGGCGTTGCCTGCGGCACACGCTTTACGCTCATACGCGCACAAGGCGTTAGGCGCATGGCCGGTATCCGCTCCAATCGTTAACGCGGCCTTTCGCTCATAATCCTGTTTCCGCCGTTGTTGGTGTTATCACCAACAACCAAGGGTGGACTAACCGATGCACAATTACAACATACTGGTAACGAATAATTTTAATATGCCTATATTTAATTATCATGAAAAACTTAGTCGCTTTTGCTTTCTTCACCTTAATAGCCAGCGTAGCCTTGGGGCAACACCATACCCCTGACTGCAAATGCCCGGTTAACCAATATGCCGGTACCAGTCCGGCTGCTATCTTCCATTTAGCCAACGGACGTTCGATCGCCCTATGCGGATCAGAAGTAACTGACATCATTAAAGGGAAAACCTTGTATTCTGAATTTGTTTTGTCTGTATGCGGCTCAAACAAACTAATAAAGTTTTGGGGCGCTACGGACATATGTAATATCAGGACCTTAAAAGACACCTTATTTGTGGAAACATTGGTTAATTTACCTGTAGGAAAGGCTATGAGTTACAGAGAAACAATCTGGACTACCGAGCGCATCTACTTTATTAAAGGCAAATTAAAACGCGATTCGGCGGTAAATTTCGCAATACCGAAGTATAACCCTTCACAAATATCAGCTGTATTAAACTTGTATAATAAAACTAAAGATCAAAACAGTGTTAAAACAGGCGAATTAATAGATAAACTATTTATTAGTACAATTTCGGGTAGCCGGCAGGCAAGAACTTTGCTGATCAATTTCCATAAAAAATTCACACTCCTGGATGGGTACGTTGCTGAACAATATGATGACGTAATAAGGATGTTAAACTTGTGGGATAAGAAGAGCTAATTTAATTCTTGATAGCATGAAATACGACTATGTGCAAGATAATGGCAATGATATTTTATCAGCAGCACAGCAAGCCGAGATTTTGGCGAGAGATAAGGAGTACGAAGCCGGGGAAGCCAAAACCTATTCGATAGATGAGATCGTAGCTTATTTCACCATCAGCGAGAAATAATAACCCTCCCGCGCGTCATTGCGAGGAACGAAGCAATCTGTACACTCGCTAATCAACTATGATAGATCTCAGTCTAATAACGAGTCGTAAAGATCCTTCCATTCCGGATTCATGCTGTTAACCAATTGTTTTTTATGCTTCCTGCTGCTGCCCTTCAGTACTTTCTCGGCAGCTATTGCTTCTTCAATGTGTGGGTAAAACAAGTAATAAACCAGTATAGTACAGTTGTATTTGGCGGTAAAGCTTTCAGGATATTCTTTGTTTTTATGCTTCCAAACCCGCTGCGGCAGTTCAGACGTAACACCTACATATAATACCGAATGCATTTTATTAGTCATGATGTACACACAACTACCTTGTTGAAATAACATAACGCAAAATAAAAAATTGAATTGGTCTCACCAACAAACATCGCGGATATTGACTGTCTGTTGTAGAGATTGCTTCGTTCCTCGCTATGACGTGGTGGTGAAGGGTGGGCCTTATTGATGCCAGTTAATTCATACTTGCAAAGCAGTAATGCTAGGATAAAAGCCCTAATCCCCCACGCGTCATTGCGAGGAACGAAGCAATCTCTGCACTTGCAAATCAACTATGACAGATCTCATTTCAATTCGTCTCACCAACAAACATCGCGGATATTGACTGTCTGTTGTAGAGATTGCTTCGTTCCTCGCAATGACGTGATGGAGAGGGTGGTGAGGCTGTGACACCCCCGCCTGCCGCAATCACCCCCTATACTGCCACATACTTATTTAATATCTTCCCGCTTTTGTAAATTACCGAGCTTTCAAACTGCAATATTTTTTGGTCGCTGAAAATTGAGAGGCCCTTGCCTATGGCTACCGGGTTAACAAAAAAATAGTATTCGTCAACCAGGTTAAGGCTGATGAGCGAGCTTGCGAAATTGGCGCCGCCATACGCCATAATATCTTTGCCCGGTTGGTTTTTAAGCGCCTGGATTGCTGTAGCCAGGTCGCCGTTCTCTACCTCCACGTTTTTACCTGCAATGGCAGTTTCTGTGTGGCTAAAAACTATCTTGCGCATATTTACCATACGTTCGGCTATTGCGCGTTCAGGGCTAATGCCATCAACAACCAACCCTTTTTCCCAGTGATCAACAAATTCACGGGTCATTTTACGGCCCAGTAGTATAGTGTCGCAGCTGTCGGCCAGCTCAATTACTTTATCATAAACGGCTTTGTCCTGTTGGCCGTTTATCCACATCCAATCCAACTCGCCCCCGGGCCCCGCAACAAACCCATCAAGGGTAGTTTGCATCTGTAATTTTAATTTTCGCATGATACTTGTTTTTAAAAGGTGATCGTACTTATTTCTATTACAAATGTAAACAGGCATTGTGTGACCCAACGGGGGTGATCGGGACAAAGCAAGGGGGTGATTAGCCTGTGGTAGTGTTGTTACTAAACAGCGGGAGACAGGCACATGTACGTTGCGCTTTTGGCTTACGCTGCATACTTGCTACAACTTGGCGAACAGCGGGAAGGCTTGATCGCGCGGTGGCCGTTGTTTGGTGCTATCACCAACAACTGAGCGGTGGGCTAAGTGACTGCACGATTACCGCATAACGGTACTTGTTGGTGATAACACCAACAAGGGCGGAGCTAAACTTCGACTAGGGGGATGTCAGGATTTGTAACTAGCAGCCTTCCATCTCGTCTCCATATCTTGGAACCAAAGTAATAATTGGTCATAAAGAGCTCCCGCAGTAAAATCGTTGCCTCTAGAAGTGACCATATTGATATAACCTCCCTCGTTGTCGACTGTAACGTTTTCAATGTCGGTGACGGATAAATCTTTTTCAAAAGTAAATCGCACTGACAAATATTTTTCTGCGACAATTACTTTGCTATAAGCGGGTACTTGATGTGTTTGCCCGTTCTCAATAAACACTATGTATCGTCTTTTTAATTCGCTCATAAAATTGTTTTTTTAAATATAGGAATACCCTCGCTAACGCAAGTGTTTCGCTCGTGGTTTACACCGAACCCCTTGGTAGAGGGAACGTCGCACTTTTATATTTACAGACCAAAAAAACTATTTAAATCCACTACAATAGAATTACTTTTATAGTAATTATCATAATTAAGTTCTATGGTTTCAATGTTAGTTTCAGGATCTCTGTATCTAATGAAATATATTCCGTTTCTCTGTATATTTTGTATGTATTCTTCAAAATCACGCCATGATGCTAATACATTATTTGTAAGTTCAATTATCGCCTCATCAAAATCGCTTTTATCGGATCCCTCTTTATATCGATTAGAAACAACCGCAACTACAGCTATTTTGCCATAACGCAACGCACTCCCATATTGTGCCTGACCAAATTTATTCTTATGTTCTCGATCAAATGCTTTCTGAATATTATTTAAGTATTCGAGTACTTTGTATCCAAAAAAATACTTGTCAATACTTTGGACATCGGGCAGAGTAACATTAAAGTTTCTTTTCTTAAATAAAAACCGAGATCCAACTCTTCTGGCTTGCCCCGGATTACCGTTGATAGCATAGCTAATTCTAATAAAAACCTCACGATCAATTACTTTCGATCTATCAATATATTTACTGCGGAGCCCATCTCCAAATTCCCCTCTTTTACGTTCATAGAAACACCCGAATTTTTTAAAGATATTTTCTTGGATTTCTATTTGAATTTTATCGTTTGAGGTACGATCCGCATCTGTTATTGGCGTTTGGTCGTTAGTGGCTTTAGAAATTGCTTCTATTAATTTTAGCTTATTTTCTTCATTTATTTTTGTTTCAACATCGTCTTCGAATGTTATTATTTTTAACAATACCTCTTTATTGGAAAACACTTCCATATCTCTGTCTGTGTTTAAATTTTCTTCATAAATTCTACTTAGGGTAAATGCAGTCTGGCCCCCATTTATAATTTGCGGGTTTGTCACTATTATTTCTGCTTCTCTCTTTCGGCCAGTCCTATCACTGTAATATGTCTTATCAGACAGCATCGTTATACCATTGTTGAAAAGCGCAAATTCGTTTGTCGGGATTTGCGTTATTGAACTATAGATATTGGCATTTACCGAACCTCCTGCTAAATCTAAATAGCTCCTGGGATTGAATCTTAAAATTGAATTTTTATACTTATAAAGTATTTTAGCAATCTCTACGGTCGGAACAAATAAAACTCTGATATTACATTCTTTAACTTCTGTATCTACATCATAATCGATGATGTTATTTTTTGTATTAGGATTGACATTAATTGTTATTTTTAGTTCACTTTGCCTAAAAAAAGTTCCGGAAACAACGGGAAAAACAAGATCGTCATACACTTTATCGAAATTGAAAATTTCTGTTGGAAATTGAGTTAGATGATTTATTTTGTCTTTATGTTTATCTTTTACATTAGCTAATATTATCACAACTTCCTTCCATTTTGGCTTGTTTGATATATCGTTAATAGATGTGATTAATGTCTGGATCTTGGCATTATATTTACGACCATTTAACCCATTGGCTTCCCCTTTAGTGATCCGATCTAATTCCATCTTTAGCAATTCGTCTAATTCAATATTGACATTCTCGAAGTTCTCGCTATTACTACGAAATTTTGACTGAAAAAAATAAATATATTCATTGTCATAGTCAACAAAATAACCGTCAACCCCACCATCATCAGTACCATCAGTTATATAGTTTTCCCTTTCGGAAAATGTTAACAATCCAAATTTGACTTTTAAAAACAAGTGAATAAATGCTTGTGATCTAGCTTGATTGACCTTATCAATATCAGTTTCTAATGGGTAATATTTTTTGTATTGTATAGGGGCTTCTTTCCGTAACTCATCTAGTATTGTTACTAAAGTTTGGTATTTGCTCATTTGATTAAGGTAAAGTTTAAAGGTTATGTAAATATAATGTTTTTTTTCACCTTACCGTCCCCGCAGGTCCACCCGTCAAAGAACCCTGCGGGCGATGCCCAGCCCGCCCCCACCGACACGCAGGATCCTCTTCGGGACACCACTGCGATAATATCGAGCTATGCTGGCTAATCAACATCAACGCAATCTGTCAACCACAAATAAATCAACGGTTCAGACAGCCCCCAACCGCTTCACCACCCTATGCACCGTACTAAACGAAATCCCTGTTTCCGCAGCTATGGCGCGTACCGTTAGGCCCTGGGTACTCAACTCGGCAATGCGTTCTTCGGTTATTTTGCGTTGCTGCTCGGTATAATGCAGCAGGTGCGATGCTTCGGGGCCAAAGCCAATAAACTCGAAGTGGAGAAAATTGGCGGGTTTTACCATTCGGCATAGGCACACGTTGTTTGCGCCAAATACTTCTATCCCGCTGCGTTGTTTTATTTGTTTAAGGTAGCGCAGGCCCGTGCTGGTTTGGCTCTCGCCTATGGCAAAGGCGCTGTCGGCAAAGTTTATCAGCATTTTACTGCCTTGCAGGTCGTTACGGGTTACGGGCTTGGCGGGGTTGCGTTTGGGCGTATGCGCCAGCACCAGTATGGATAGGCCGTACTTGTTTTTGAGCGCCTGCAGGTTCTTCATCAGGCTTACGGCGCTGGCCGCCGCTTCGGTACCGCTGCGCAGGCAGGTAATATTGTCTATTATCAAAACGCGGGCCTTGGTGGCTACCAATACGTTTTCGATACCGTTGTTCAAATAATCGGCATAGGTGGCAAAGCGGCGCGCGCCCACCGCGTCGGGGTTAAAAACCAGCCGGTAAAAATTAGAGGCAAAAGGGAAGATGCCATCATCAGCGCTGCTATAGCGTTGCTCGAACTGCGCGGCGGTCAGCTCGAAATCGAAATACAATACCCGTTCGGCCTGGCGCGCGGTACCGAAACCGGGGATAGCCTCGCCCCTGCTCAGGCTATCGGCAATTTGCACCGCCAGGATAGATTTACCTACGTTGGTATCGGCAAACATAATGCACAGCTCGCCGTAATACCAAAAATGGTCGAACAGCTTACCGCCGGGCCGCTGTTTTTTGCCCTTGATGGGTTTCATCCAGTCGGCCGCCCGTTTTATAATGAAAGCGTCCTTGCTGTCGGGCGGGCCAGCTAAATAGTTGTTTAGTTGTTTGGTTTGTTTAGCCGTTAAAGTTTTGTGCTGCGACACGGCGCGGAGAAGCTCGATACCCGCCGGCCGCCCCAAGTTATTGGGCGGAATGGTAGAATTACTCATAATAAATTTAAAGGATTTTATGCAAGATAGCCACCTTTGCGCATAGTTATGGTGACACTACATTGTCAGTAGTGTTGTTTCATTTTGTTTCACCCCGTTTTTTCAATCAGCTTATAATCAATACATTAAGCCAAAATCTTGTTTCATTTTGTTTCACTCGTTTTTTGTAATTGGTTTGCTGTCAATTAGTTAGGTCGAAATCTTGTTTCACCTGTTTCATTTGTTTCATGCACGCGTGAAACAAACGCGCTGTGTTATCAACTTAAAATGCCATTTCCGCATATTAATACCATCCAATTCTTTCCTATATTTAGCCCCGTAAAACTGATCTTAAAATTACGCTACATGTTAAAACAAATCAGCCTATCGGCATTAGTATGTCTGTTTATGGTGCAGGCAAACGCGCAAACACTAACCATTCCAGACCCAATAGCTAAAACCTACAGCAACGGCACCCGCGATAAAAGCGGCAAGCCCGGTAAAAAGTACTGGCAAAACCATGGCCGCTATAATATAGCGGTAACCGTATCGCCTCCCGACCGCACCATAAAGGGAACAGAGCAGATAAGCTACGTTAATAACAGCCCCGACGAGTTAAAGAGCCTTAACATGAAACTGATCATGAACGTCCATCGTGCTGCAGGACGCCGTGGTGGTGTGGAGAACCCACAAGCTGGCATACAGATAGATAACATAACCGCCAATGGCGCCAAAATCGCCTGGGATAACACCACCGCATCAACCACTAACCAAATGATAGACCTGCCAAAACCTTTGGCATCAAAAGATTCGGTTAAGCTTGATATTGCCTGGCATTACCAGTTATCAGACGGCACAAAAGGCGACCGCGAGGGCTATATCGACTCGACCACCTATTACCTGGCTTACTTCTATCCCCGCGTATCAGTATATGATGATTACAAAGGATGGGATACCCAGCCACATACCGGCGGCCTGGAGTTTTATAACGACTTTAACGATTATACCCTAAGCGTTACCGTGCCTAAAAACTTTATTGTATGGGGCACCGGCACTCTCCAAAACCCCAACCAGGTACTACAGCCTAAATATGCAAAAATGCTGGAGCAGTCGTTCACCAGCGATAGCACAGTACACATCGCTGCTCCTGCTGATCTTGCTGCTAAAACCATCACTACCCAAAACAACGCTAATACCTGGATCTGGAAAGCCAGCAACATCACCGACATGACCTTTGGCGTGAGCGACCATTATAACTGGGATGCTGCAAGCACCGTAGTGGAGGATGCTACCCATCGCCGCGTAAGTGTGCAGGCCGCGTTCCCTGATGCTTCAAACGACTTTCATCATTCGGTACAAAACAGCCGTTATGCGCTGGCCTGGTTCTCTAAGAACTGGCCGGGCGTTCCGTACCCGTTCGAAAAGAGCACCGCTTTCCAGGGCACTGCCGATATGGAGTACCCTATGATGGTTAATGATAGCCATGTTCCTGACTTAGGCTTTGCCCAATTGGTGCAGGATCACGAGCAGGCGCACACCTACTTTCCGTTCTACATGGGTATTAACGAAAGCTACTACGCCTTTATGGACGAAGGTTGGGCAACTACCCTTGAGTACCTGATTGGCATTGAAGAGAAGGGCAAAGCCGCTGCTGATCAGTTTTACAAGCAGTTCCGTGTTAATAGCTGGGCAAGGCGCCCGCATACTAACGAGATGCCTATCATAACCCCGTCGCCTGACACCAAATACGGCGCAGGCGATAACTTCTATGGCAAACCGTCATTAAGCTACCTGGCGCTTAAAGATATGCTGGGCGACAACCTGTTTAAAAAAGCGCTGCATAACTACATGAGCAACTGGCACGGTAAACATCCTATCCCGTGGGATTACTTTAACTCGATGAGCACCGGTGCCGGTAAGGACTTAACATGGTTCTTCTATAACTGGTTCTACACACCAGGCTACGTCGACCTAAAACTGGTAAGCGTTGATAAAGCGGGCTCGGGCTACAAAGTAGCTATACAAAACGTTGGTGGCTTTGCTTCACCGTTTGACCTGGTGCTAACTTACAGCGACGGTACAACTGAAACCGTGCATCAAACCCCGGCAGTATGGCAAAAAGACCAAAAACAAGTAACCATCGAACTTAAAAACAACAAAACCATAACTGCAGTGCAGGTAGACGGCGGCATATTTGTAGACGCCAACCTAACCGATAACAAATGGGCAGCCCAATAAGTTGACATAACTCATTATACCTTAAGCCCCTTCCAAAACAGGAAGGGGCTTTTTTTGTCGCACCATACCCCTATAAATGTCCCTTTTGCACAGCATCAATTTGATAACCAGCTGTTAGATTTGCAGTATCGATAACTTTAATCATATAGATCATGAAGGGCGAACCGGCAAAAAACATAGACGAGTATATAGCTGCTTACCCGGCCGACGTGCAGGAATTGCTGCAAACCATGCGCACCACTATACAACAGGCCGCCCCTGATGCTACCGAGGCTATTACCTACGCCATACCCACCTTTAAACTTAACGGCAACCTGGTGCATTTTGGCGGCTATAAAAGCCATATCGGGTTTTACCCCGCACCAATGGGTATTGAGGCGTTTGCAGATGAAACCGCGCAGTATGAAACTGGTAAGGGCACTTTGCAGTTCCCTATTGATAAACCGTTACCATTGGATCTGATAACCCGTATCGTAAAGTTTAGGGTTGATAAGAACTTGGCGAAGCCGAAGAAGAAGAAATAACCTATAGTTCCTGATCGCCAAAAGCTGCACTACTATGTGATTTGCATACTTAAATATATTAAGGTAAATTTGTTTAAGTACTATATTATTATGAGAGCAGTTGAATTTGAAACAGAAGTAATTAACAACACGATTACTATTCCTGAAAATTTCCAGGTTGAATTAGCTTTATCAAAAGACAAGCACGTTCGTGTAATTGTAATGGTTGATGAGTTAGGCGAAGAAGCCCAATTTAAAAATGAGCTTAATGAGCAATTTCTGAAAGGTTATGATGAAGCAGATTCTGTTTATGATAATCTGTAAAAATGAATAACTATAAATTAGGTGATATTGTACTCATAAAATTTCCATTTACAGATAACACAACATTCAAAAAACGCCCAGCTTTAATTATTAAAGATACTAATGATGGCGATATAATAGTTTGTCGTATAACCAGTAAGTTATATAACACGCCGTACGACATCGAATTAAAAGAATGGGACAAATATGGATTAAAGTTACCTTCGGTTATCCGAATCCATAAATTAGCATCTCTTGAAAAGGCTATGGTTGATTTTAAATTTGGCGAAATTGACTCCGATTTATTAGCGGAAGTTGTTGTTGCTATGAATAAACTAACTGCATCTTAGTAATCTTGCGCGTTCAATCCCGCACTTATTTACCAACACCCCTTTGACATTCCAACCCATAACCCGAATTTCGCTATCCCAATAAGGATAGATCAATGACAACTCATTATAAAAAGTTAGCTGCCGAATTTTCAATTGCCGAAAAGCAAGTTATTGCCACTGTTAGTTTATTAGACGAAGGCGCAACCGTTCCGTTCATATCCCGTTACCGTAAAGAGATGACGGGTAGCTTAGACGAGGTTCAGGTTGCCGGCATCCGCGACAGGATCCAGCAAATGCGCGAACTGGACAAACGCCGCGAAGCCATACTAAACTCATTAACCGAGATGGGTAAGCTAACGCCCGATCTGCAGGCGCAGATCAACGCTGCCGAAACCATGGTGGTGTTAGAAGATATCTACCTTCCTTATCGCCCTAAAAGAAAAACCCGCGCCAGTATAGCCCGCGAGAAGGGTTTGCAGCCATTGGCAGATATGCTGTTCGCACAAAATAAATTTGACGTGGAGGCCGAGGCTGAAAAGTATATCTCCGAAGAAAAAGGCGTCGCCAGCCTGGAAGAAGCATTAGGCGGTGCCCGTGATATTATTGCCGAGCACATAAGCGAGGATGCTGCTGTGCGTACCAGGATCCGGGAGTTGTTTATGGAGAAGGGGTCGTTTAAAAGTAAGGTTATTACGGGCAAGGAAACCGCCGGTATTAAGTATAAAGATTACTTTGAATGGGAAGAGCCCGTAAAATCGGCACCATCACACCGCATATTGGCTATGCGCCGGGGTGAGAAAGAAGAGATCCTTTTCCTGGATGTGCTGCCGCCCGAGGATGAAGCGATAGACCAATTAGAGAAAGCATTTATAACCGGCAACAATACTGCTGCCGACCAGGTAAAACAAGCCATTACCGATGGCTACAAGCGCCTGCTCCGTCCGTCAATGGAAACAGAGGTGCGTTTGCTGACCAAAAAGAAAGCCGATCAAGAAGCGATCCGTGTGTTTGCCGAGAATGCGCGCCAGTTATTATTGGCCGCCCCCCTGGGTCAAAAACGCACTATGGCTATCGATCCGGGTTTCCGTACGGGCTGTAAAGTGGTTTGTTTAGATGAACAGGGTAAGTTATTAGAATACACCGCTGTTTTTCCGCATACGGGTGCAGGTCAGGCCAAAGAGGCCGAGAAAACCATCCAGCATCTGTTTGAGAAATACAATATCCAGGCTATAGCCATAGGTAACGGGACAGCAGGCCGCGAAACCGAACTATTTGTGCGCAAGTTAAATTTGCGGGATGCAGAGATTGTAATGGTTAATGAAAGCGGCGCGTCCATCTATTCCGCGTCAGAAGTCGCGCGCGAGGAATTCCCTGATAAAGATGTTACCGTGCGTGGCGCGGTATCTATAGGCCGCAGGCTGATGGACCCATTGGCCGAGCTGGTAAAGATCGATCCAAAATCAATAGGCGTGGGGCAGTACCAGCATGATGTGGACCAGAATAAATTGCAGGCATCGCTGGATGATACGGTTATTAGTGCGGTAAACGCCGTTGGCGTGGAACTGAATACGGCATCAAAACAGATCCTATCCTACGTATCCGGCCTTGGGCCACAGCTGGCGCAAAAGATAGTGGAGTACCGCGATGAGAACGGCGCGTTTAAACATCGCGACCAGCTAAAAAAAGTACCGCGCTTGGGCGATAAGGCTTTTGAGCAGGCGGCAGGATTTTTGCGCATTCATAATGCAGAGAACCCATTGGATGCAAGCGCTGTACACCCTGAGCGTTATCCGCTGGTTGCACAAATTGCCAAAGACAAAGGCTGCACCGTAAACGACCTGATGCGCGATGATAAGCTGCGCCAAAGCATCCCATTGCAAAAATATATTACCGAAACAGTAGGCTTACCTACCCTAACCGATATTATGGCCGAGCTGGCTAAACCCGGCCGCGACCCGCGCGAAAAGTTTGAAGCCTTTAGCTTTACAGAAGGAGTTAACAGTATTACCGATTTAAAAGCCGGCATGAAGCTGCCCGGTATTGTTACCAATATCACCGCGTTTGGCGCCTTTGTTGATATAGGCGTGCACCAGGATGGTTTGGTACATTTAAGCCAGATCGCTAACCGTTTTATAAAGGACCCAAACGAGGTATTGAAAGTTCAGCAACAGGTTGAGGTAACTGTTACCGAAGTTGATGTGGCCCGCAAGCGCATCGCATTATCCATGAAAACAGATGAACCTAAAAAAGAGCAACGCCCTACAGCACCTGCTAAACAGCATCAACCTGCTAAACCAGCTTACAATCATCAGCAGCCAAAAAGAAAAGAGCCTGAACCTGAAACCGATATGGCCGTGAAGCTTGCTGCTTTAAAGAATATGTTTAAATAATAGACTTACGGAGTTTATAAACTTCGTAAGTCTTTGTAACTTGCTTCATGCCAAATCCACTTATCGTCTTATTAAAATCCTTTCAAAACATTACCGCCGAGGATGAAGCGGTGATATCGGCTGCAATTGAAACCCGCACTTATAAAGAAGGCGATTATCTTTTCTATGCCGATAACATTTGCCGCGAAATGTATTTTATCTGTAGCGGCGTATTGCGCATAATGGTTTCGAACGAGCAAGGCAACCAGGTAACTTATTTCTTTTTAAAAGAGAACCAGTTTTGCACCATCCTCAACAGTTTTAATAATAACGTGCCTGCTCACGAAAGCATCAGCGCAGCTTGTGATACTGAAGTATTGGTTTTTACCCGAACATCTTTAAACAAATTGTACGCACAATTGCCTTACATAAAGCAACTCATTGACCAAATAAGTCATCAAGCGTTATTAGATAAGATCGATCTTAAAAATAGTTACCTCGGCCACGATTCAACAGCCAGGTATAAAATATTTTTATCCTGCCAGCCAGAGATAGCTTTGCTGGTTCCGTTAACCGATGTAGCATCTTATTTAGGTATCACGCCACAGTCACTTAGTCGAATTCGAAAAAATATCAAGTAGTATCTCTTTTTACCATTTGTTAAGTGGCTCCTGTTTTTTGTTCCGGAATTTTGTTTCATCAAAAAAACATTAACAATGGAACAACTTACAAAACAAAAAAACGGATTGCTAACTGGTAAAAAAGTAGTTTAACTGGGTGGTAGCTCAGGTATAGGGTTGGCAACAGCAAAAGCAGCCGCATTAGAAGGAGCCGATGTGATTATCGTATCCAGTAACCAACAACGAATAGAACAAGCACTGACCGAATTACCTGAAGGGAATAAGGGAATGGCTGTTGATCTGACAGACGAAAAGCAAGTAAAAAGGTTTTTTAGCAATCTGGGTAAATTTGATCACCTGGTATATACCGCGGGCGAATCGTTGCAATTAGTTACTATAGCGGACGCTACCCTACCCGATGCCCGGCTTTTTTTTGACCTGCGTTATTGGGGTGCATTTACCGCTGTTAAATATGCATCGCCTTATATAAATATCGGCGGATCGATAACTTTAACCGGTGGCGTTGCAAGTATAAGGCCGTTAAGCGGGTGGTCATTAGGTGCAAGTATTTGTGCCGCGATGGAAGGGTTTACACGGGCTATAGCCATTGAGCTGGCACCCGTACGTGTTAACCTTGTATCGCCGGGTGTGGTTAAAACTAATTTGTGGAACAACATGACAGAAACTGATCGTGAGGGTCTTTATAACAGCGTTGCCAATAACTTACCCGTGAAACGCGTAGGCGAGGCCGAAGATATTGCGCAAACGTATTTATATCTGATGGGCCAACAATACAGTACCGGCCAGGTTATCGTGGTTGATGGTGGGTCTGTTTTGGTGTAATGATTTAGGTTTATTACTTTTATAGGCTCACACCTGTTGTGAACCTATAAAACATAAGCTGAATATGATAATTATAAAAAACTACGAGGAGTTTGAATCGCACCTGGGCAAAGAGCTTGGTGTATCCGGCTGGCATACGATCACACAAGAGCAGATCAATATGTTTGCCGAGGCTACTATAGACCATCAATGGATCCATACCGACGAGGCACGCGCAGCAGTTGAAAGCCCCTTCAAATCTACCATAGCCCATGGTTATCTAACTGTATCCTTACTACCCTATTTTTGGCACCAGATAGCCGATGTACAGAACCTTAAAATGCAGATCAATTATAGTATTGAGAATATCCGTTTTGCGGCTGCGGTACCTGTTAACAGCCGGGTAAGGCTAATAGCAAAGCTGGATGCCATAATAAATTTACGCGGTGTAACAAAAGCCACCATTGGCGTTACTATGGAAATTGAAGGCGAGAAAAAACCCGCCTATACCGGTGCAGTAGTATTTTTATATCATTTTGACGCTTAAGACGCTTTTAACGCGTTGTTTCCTTGAATTTATAACTACTTTGTGGGTTTCAACCCTATCGCTATGAAAAAATTCATACTCCCTTTTGCCGCAACATTAGTTTTGCTTATAGCCGGATGTAAATTAGATCCGCCCGATTTTTCAAAGACCGGCACTTCAAAAACGGACACACTAAAAACCGGTAATTCAACAACCGGGACATCAAAATCTGATAACTATCAACCTGTAACAAAAGACTCGTATTGGAAATTTAATGGAACCGTAGCAGGTAAAGCCGAAACACAAACTCATACCATTACCGGCACTACAGCAACTTTTAACAATAAAACTTATTATACTATTAATGTAGTGTCATCTACTTCAGGAGCTTCTACAGCTTACTACTATCACGGCAATGATAATTACACTAACCGAACTACTGCAGGCGGGGTTACTGTTGAGTATTTATATTTAAAAGATAATTATGCTGTTGGTAAAACCTGGACAGCGCCTATGACTGATAATGGAAGCATTAATTCTGTACCGGCGCAGGTTGTAGGCAAAATTGTAGAAATAGGTGTTACCAAAGTAGTATCCGGGAAAACTTTTACTGATGTTGTACATACCCAGCTATTGGTTCAATATGATTTAGGCAGCGGCTTTGAGACCATTCAGACGGTGGATTATTATATAGCCAAAGGCATAGGAATAATCGAAGCGGATTCTAAAGCTTCAGTAATTACCTCGTCAAGCACGCTCAGCGATTACTCGATAAAATAGCGGGGTATCGACCTAAATTTTATAGAATATTATTTTTTTAATAATATATTGGTATCTTAGATGTTATAAACCATCTAATTATCAATCAATTATTAAGATCATAATGTCTTATGAAAAAAATACCCCTGTTTTTTTTATCAGCTTTAATTTTAATTGCCGCAGGCTGCAAACTGGATCCACCTATTTATGCGGATTTAACTGATACCACAAATGCTACCGGCACCGTAACTACACCAAACAATAGTGCCAGTGGTTATCAACCTACTACAAAAGGATCTAACTGGAAATATACAACTACTGTAGATGCAACAACACTAACCCAGGCTACCAGCATGACGGGCGCTACCTTAAAAATTAACAACAAATTATATTACACTGCTACCACCACACTAAACACAGATAAGGGCTACACCTATTATTATCATGACAATGATATTTACAGCTACCGGTCAGACATGATAAGCCCTGACCTGGTAATAGAATATATTTATTTAAAAGATAATTGGGACATTGGCAAAACCTGGACCGCACCAATAACAGACAACGGGTTACTAAACGGATTCCCGGCCCAAATTATTGGAAAAATACTGGAAAAAGACATCACTAAAGCTGTTGGCGGTAAAACATATAGTAACGTTATACATACCCATTTAGAACTTCAATATAATACCACAGGTAGTTTTGTAACCTACCAGGATATTGATTATTACATTGCTAAAGGAGTAGGTATAGTTTATATAGTCACCAAAAACAGTACAAACTCCACTGGTACAAACACCACTACCCTTACTGATTATACCATAAAGTAATTAAGCTATCTGTAACCTTAATGCCATAATACCAGCTGACCATACTTTTACACCAACCGGGTAGGTATTTTTGCGTTCATTATAATTATGGACACAAATAAAATCCGTCTAAGCGTATTGGACCAATCGCCCATCAGAAAAGGCATTACTGCCGAACAGGCTGTACAGGAAACCATCGCGTTAGCAAAATATACAGATCAATTAGGCTACACCCGCTTTTGGGTATCAGAACATCATAATACAGGCAGCCTTGCAGGCTCCACTCCCGAAGTTTTAATAGCTTACCTGGCGTCGCAAACTACCAATATCCGTGTTGGTTCGGGCGGCGTAATGATGCCTAACCACAGCACTTTAAAAGTCGCCGAAAACTTCAGGATGCTGGAGGCCCTGGCTCCGGGCCGTATTGACCTGGGCATGGGGCGCGCGCCGGGTACCGACCGTATTACCGCCTCTATACTAAACCCCTCAAATAATTTTGCCGAGCAGGATTTTATGGAGCAACTGGCAGACCTGCGCAACTATTTTCATGATACCGCTGCCCCGGGAACTATCCAGCAAAAGATACGCGCCATCCCACAGGTAAAAACAGTACCAGCTATGTGGCTGCTAAGCTCGAGCGGGCAAAGTGGTTTATTTGCCGCGCATTTTGGTATGGGCCTGGCCTTTGCTCATTTTATTAACCCGGTTGGCGGGCCGCAGGCGGTACAATTGTATAAAGACAAGTTTCAACCCTCGCAGGACTTAGCCGCGCCCGAAGCCAGCATGGCCATATTTGTTTTTTGTAGCGAGGATGAGGAGAAAGTTATGCAGCATAAAGCTGTTATGGATTATCGTTTTATCCAGTTTGAAAAAGGCTTGGGCCTGTCGCCATTTGGGTATGAGGATGTTAAAAACGCTGAGTACACGCTGCATGAGCAGGACCGCATACGCTACAACCGCCAACGCGTGGTTGCAGGAACGCCTAAAATGGTTAAAGAGCGTTTAAGCCAATTAGCAGAAAGCTATGGTGTTGATGAAATTATAGCGGTAACCATTGCCGAAGATTTTGACGACAGGTTGGAATCATACAAACTGTTGGCAGGATTATTCGGCTTAAATCAATAAGCTGACCAGATTAGAGCTGCGTTGCTTTTTTTACTTATTATAAGAAGATGTAAGGACGCTATTATTGAAAAGTTACTTTACTGATAACATTTGCACCTGTATTTACAATATATAAATTTCCTGCCGGGTCAAACGTTAGCCCGTTAGCCGAGTTTACAGCAGCAGAGGCTGTTGGCCCATTGATAACCCCTGTACTTGAATTACCTTTAATTAATGTACTTACCCACCCTAATTTATTTATCACGCGTATCTCAAATACTGGCAATGATTTGTTTTCATCAGTAACAAAGACATTACCGGACTGGTCTATAGCTATACCTTTAGGGTTATTGAATTGAGCAGTGGCTCCAACACCATCCGCCAATCCCGCCGTGCCGCTACCGGCCAGGGTTGTTACTACACCATCAGGGGTTATTTTACGCACATTTAAGTATTTTTTGTCAGTTACATAAACATTACCATCTATATCTGAAGTTATACCGGCCATAAAACCAAATTGTGCTGCAGTACCTTTCCCATCAAAGTTTCCATCAACATCGCTACCCGCCAGGGTAGTCACTACCCCTGCGTTAGTTATCTTTCTAATACGATGCAAATCTGTCACATATACATTTCCTATTCCATCAACTGCAATATTTGTAGGAGATGAAAATTTTGCGGCAGTGCCGGTTGCATCAACATATCCTTCAGTACTGCCGGCAAAAACACTGGTTTGCTTCGTTGGGGTTACTTTGGCGATGTTAAAATTACCAAGGTTTGCAACATATAAATCGCCTATTGGCTTAACTAAAATAGCAGCAATAGATGTAAAATCGGAAGTACCACCTGCAAATAATGTAAACGGCGGTGTTGAGGCAATTTTATAAATACTATTGTTGTTGTTACCGTATATAATTCCATCTCTGTCTATAGCAATATGGTCAATAGCATATGAGGTCGCCCTATAATCACTAACCGTACTCATTGCACCTGATAGTACTGTAAATTGTTGCGGTGACGTCATTACTGTTGTTCCAGATGTAACAATTAAGTTCCCTTTTGATGCGTTAGGGGGGATAGTTACCACTATCTCTTTATCTGTAACCGAGTTTACCGGAATGTTTAATCCGTTAAGCGTTACCGTATTATTGCCAAAAGCAGTGTTGAAGTCGGAGCCTGTTATCTTCACAACTGTATTAGGCACTCCGATTGTTGGACTAATATTGTAAATAACAGCTAAATATTTAGTTTCGGGAGATTGTGTTTTATCGCCTACAATAGAATTAGATTTTGAACAACCAGCTAGTATAACGACAATTATAGTTGTCGTAAACAAAGCTCTATTTTTAATTTTTATCATGATAAGGTTTGTTAATAATGCAGTAATTATACCGATTTTTATTTAAACCGTATCCCTAATCAAAAACCTACTTATAAACTTTATACGCTGGTATTAAAAAGTTACTTTACTGATAATATTTGCGGCGGTATTTGCAATATACATATTGCCGGCAGGGTCAAACGTTATCCCATCTGCAAGGCTTACGGAGGCAGTGCTTGTAGGCCCGTTAATAACACCGCTATTAGATGTCCCCTTTAAAAAAGTAGTTACCGCCCCTAATTTATTAATCATACGGATCGCATAAAAAGGCAACAGCGGGTTTGAGTCTGCTACAAATAAGTTTCCTGCCGCGTCAAAAGCTAATGATGCCGGGTGACTGAACTGGGCCGTTGCGCCGGGGCCGTCTGCAAACCCGGCTGTACCGCTACCTGCAAAGGTTGTTACAACACCATCTGGTGTAATTCTGCGAATTTTTAAGTATTTAGTATCACTTACATATACATTTCCCTGGGCATCTGTAGTAATACCTTCCAAGGAGCCAAAACTGGCGGCTGCACCAATACCATCTGCAGTACCATCGGTTGCGCTACCAGCCAGCGTTGTTACCACACCCGACGAGTTTATTTTACGCACACGATGCGAATCAGTAACATATAAGTTTCCATTGGGATCCATCGTTATACCTGTAGGGGCAATAAAATGGGCAAAACTACCCTGCCCATTTAAATATTCTTCTATGCCGTTCCCTGCCATGGTAGTCACCTTTCCATCCCCGTCTATTTTAATAATAGTATGTTTCACCCGGTCTGGTAAAAACAGCTCGTCTGTATTCTTATTTATAGCTATACCCCATATGCTTCCAAAAGTGCCGGTTGGAACCCCGATAGGATAGGTGCTTATCGCCCCGCCAGACGAAATTTTAAGGATACTTGTAAGATTATCGCCATACAGGTTTCCGGCCGGATCAAAAACCAGGTGTTGTACATTATTAGCGCCCAAATTCAAAAAAGTACTAACGGTGCCGCTTTTCACCACAAAGTCTGATGTATAGGTCACCGTATTAGGCCCGCTTATTAAAACTATTTTACCGGTAGTTGCATTTAGCGGTACAGTAAATACAATACGTGTAGATGATACTTCATTAACTGTAGCGGGTATGCCATTTACAGTTACGCTATTACCGGATACTGCAGTATTAAAGTTATTACCCCCAATAACAACTACTGTATTAGGCAATGCCGAAGACGGAGCGACACTGTTAATTATAGCTTGACCGGCCGCTGTTGGCGGGTTGGGTACACCTGTTATATAGGGGTTATTAGGATCGGCTTTAAAGTTGGGCTGTTTTGTGCAACCAACTACTAACCAAGCAGATACGGCAACAAATATTATCGCGATAAATTGGGATTTTAAGTTTTTCATCTTCCGGTTTATAAAGATAAAATGTGATAAGGTTTAGGTGTTATAAATGTAATACATTTTTATATGAACTTTTTGCATCAATATTAAAATACTGACGAATAAGTCATGAAATATTAAAATAATTGGCATTTTAATATACGGTTGGGGCGAGGGGCTTATTAAATTAACAATTAGTTTATTAGGGATAAAAACTAAAATGGTATCTTTGGCGTTAATTATAATACATTCAAATCCATATCAATTCGTGATCATATTAATATTCTTCCTGGCACACTGGTTCCTGTCATTATTTTTTCAAACATTTTTTCTGCACCGGTACGCTTCACACAAAATGTTTAGTACCCATAAAATTAACGAGCGTATCTTCCATATGTTAACGTTTATTTGCCAGGGTTCATCATATTTAAACCCGCGTGCTTATGCTATTATGCACCGCGAGCATCATGCTTATAGTGATACCGAGAAGGATCCGCACTCGCCTTATTTTTTCAGGGATGTTTTCCAGATGATGTGGCGCACTGCATTAAGCTATAAGCTTTACGAAAAGCGTTTAAAAGAGCCCGAAGCACAATTTAAAGGCAATTACCCCGAGTGGCGCTTATTGGATTATTGGGGATCGACCTTTATTTCGCGTATACTTTTTGGTATTGGTTATGTAGCTTTTTATATTGCTTTTGCAACCCATTGGTGGATGTTTTTATTATTACCTATACATTTTATGATGGGGCCTATCCATGGCGCTATTGTAAACTGGTGCGGCCATAAATATGGTTATTCAAACTTTGACAATGGCGACAAATCAAAAAACTCTATCCCGTTGGATTTTTTAATGCTTGGCGAGTTGTTCCAGAACAATCATCACAAACGCCCCAACAATTCAAACTTTGCCGCTAAATGGTATGAATTTGACCCGGTTTACCCGGTAATGAAATTTATGCATTGGGTAAGAATAATTAAAATACGTAAGCCAATTGCTGGCTAAGTTTAAAGCGAAAAGACCAAAGCGTAAAGCTTTAAACTAATAAATTATTAATAAAGGGTAAAGGCAAGCTTTCGGCTTTCACCTTTACCCTTTTAGCTTGAATAGAATGAAAGTATCTGCATTAGCCGAAAACCTGCGCGGTTCTGAAATTATTAAAATAGCCGGCGAAATAAACGAATTAAAACGCCAGGGCCAAAACATAGCCAACCTAACTATTGGCGATTATGATTCGAACATCTACCCAATACCCGATGAATTAAAACAGGGCATTGTTGATGCTTATGCAGATAACCAAACCAATTATCCGCCTGCCGACGGTGTGCTGCTGCTTCGCGAAAGTGTTTCTACTTTTTTAAAGAACCGTTTGGGTTTAGATTATAAACCAAACCAGATCTTAATTTCGGGTGGGTCAAGGCCATTAATATATTCTACTTATTTGGCTGTTGTGGATGAGGGAGATAAGGTTGTTTTCCCGGCACCATCATGGAACAACAACCATTACTGTGATCTGCTTAAAGCTGAAGGCATAATGGTACAAACCACTGCCGAAAATAACTTTATGCCTACGGCCGATGACTTGCGCCCGCATGTTAAAGGTGCTGCCCTGCTTGCATTATGTTCGCCGTTAAACCCAACCGGTACCATGTTTCACAAAAAGGACCTGGAAGAAATTTGCGACATGGTAATTGCCGAAAACAAAACCCGAACTGCAAACGAAAAACCGCTGTATTTTTTATACGACCAAATCTATTCGCAATTAACTTTTGGTGATAACCAGCATTTTGACCCGGTTACTTTGCGCCCCGAATTGAAAGATTACGTGATATTTATTGACGGTGCATCTAAATGCTTTGCCGCTACGGGTGTGCGCGTTGGCTGGGGCTTTGGGCCCGAAGGTGTAATAAACAATATGAAAGCTATTGTGGGCCATATGGGCGCGTGGTCGCCAAAGGCAGAGCAGGTTGCTATGGCTAAATATATTATTGAGGATACACAGGTAAACACCTATCTGGGCAGCTTAAAATCACGCATACAGGGCAGCCTTAACGCTTTGCATACCGGCTTCCAGCAATTAAAGGCTGATGGTTTCAGCGTTGATTCTATCGCACCTATGGGTGCTATTTATTTAACTCTTAAAATAGATTATACCGGCAAAACCACACCGGATGGAACTGTGCTTAACGATTCGGCCGCTATTAACTTTTATTTAATAAAAGAAGCTAAAATTGCTTTTGTGCCATTCTCCGCCTTTGGCACTGACGATAGTGTTAACTGGTTCCGCGCATCCGTAGGGGCCTGTACTTTGCAGGATATTGAACAGGCTATTCCGCGTATAAAAGAAGCGCTTTCTAAATTAGTTTAGTGCTAATTAATTAATCAAGATATAATCCAGGTTTAATATTTGCATCGTATCTTTATTGATAAGCTAATTTCAATACGATGGGTGTAGATGTTAATTACTGGTGGGTTGGCGTAATTATATTAGGCGCTATCATTCTTATAACGTGGCTTATAAAGCGCGACCGTAAGGATGAGAAGGTTTATGAAGAAGAGATCATTAAATCAGAAATAAAGCCCGAACAGCATACCGAAAATAATGATAGCGACGTATCCCCGTAAAGCTTACGCAAGATCTATCAAAACGCTAAAGGTATTTAACCCCATGTCGATATCATATTCATAAGTAAATCTGTCAGACGCTTTGGTAATGATCAATAAACCAAAGTGCTCCATCAGGTCGCTTATTTGTAATGCCGCATCATCATTAACCTCTTCGCATACAAATTGTAGTTTGGTTTCGCTTTCAACAACGGCATACATGCTATGCAAGCTATCCTGGGTTAATAGCTCTCTGTAGCCCGGGTCGTGTATCAACAACGAGGTTATATTACCCGGCTGATAGCGGTTGCCAAAATCCTTCTTGTCAATATAAATGGTCTGCTCATCAATGGTTATATCTAAAAATGTTTCCATTGTACCGGCATGTTTTATACCGTTAGTAAGCAGTTCAATTAATATAACCTCTGTTTTAAAACTAATACCCTCTTTATTTACGTGCGCCGGTATGTGGTTTACTATAAAGTCAAGCAACTCCTGTACAGAGGCCTTTATAGATTGCCTGGTGTTAGGTAGTAAAAACTGTTTGCTTGCCGGTTCAGCCATGTACTTTATTACTTAGATACTTCGTTAAAAGTGTTGTATATCTTAAAAACCTTATCCAGCCTTGTTAGCGCAAAAAGGTTGGTTATATCCTTACTTAAGCCAACCAAAACAAGCTCTGCCTGGAACGAGATCAAATGTTTAAACGCCGATACAATTGATCCTAAAAAAGAACTGTCGATATATTCAACAGCGCTCATATCAATAGCGATTGATGTATGGTATTTGTCAAACAGCTTTATTATCTCTGCTTTAAAAGCATCGCCGTTTTCAAGGCTGGCTTCTTTTATATCCAAAGTAACAAGCAATATATCGTTATCTGCTTTATATACCTTAATCATCGTTTTAGTTTTTATATATGCTAATTATGCTGCGGTCGTCCACTTGTTCATTTAAATCACCGGCAAACAAACGCTCTGCTATATACCTAAAGTTATTCTCTTTTTCTAAAAAAGGCTTTAAAGTTTTCGAAAATTGATTGTAATCGCTCTTTTTGCCTGTTTTATCAACGAAGTCAATCATACCATCAGTAAATATAAATAACCTGTCGCCTGGCTTTAAAACTATTTCACGTTCAGTATAATTGCCATGTTCAAATAAGCCCAACAACAAGCCTGATGAACTTACTGAGCTTAGCTCGCCGGTTTCACAGCTATATTGCAGTAAAGGCAAATCTCCGGCTCCGGCATAGCTTACTTTACCCGTCTCACTATCAATTAATAGTAACGATAAGCTTGATAAGATATCTTTTAAAACCTCGTCAAAACAAATAACATCATTTACCTGCTGCAAGATCCTGGCGGTAGAATACTCCTGGTTAAACGCCGCAAACCTCACTGCCGACCGCACATAACTCAGGAAACCAAACGTAAAGAACCATGCCATCCACTTCTTACCCATAATATCGCCCAATACTATAAAGTTATACCGGTCATTTACCTTTATAAAATCTATAAAGTCGCCACCGGGGATATCATGATAGGCCTGGTGCCAAAAATCAACGCTAAACGCTTTAATATCCGGCGATTTAACCGGGATAGATTTAATATTAAGCGATTTTGCAGCTTTTTTAATTTCGTTCTCTGATAGTTCGCGCTGCTTATCAACCGCAAATAATATGTTGTTTACTTTTGATACAATTACATTAATTGGCGTATCCTTAATTACATAATCAATGGCCTGCAGATCAAGTCCTTTTTCAACGAGGTCCTTGTCCGAGAAAAATGTTAGAAATACAAACGGAATATCTTTGAATGCCGGATCATTCATTAAATAGCGGCGAAACTCGAAACCGTTCATTTTTAACATCAGGTAGTCTGACAAAATAATGTCTGGCTTGGCGCCTTCCTGCAACAATATAATCGCTGCTTCTGCTGATGGGGCCGCTATACATTTAAACCCCGATTTTTTAAATACTTGTTCAATCAGCTTTAAAAAAAGCTGGTCATCATCAACAAGCAGTATTTCTTTGGGTTTTTGAATAGCCATCAGGGGTACTTTATTCTAATTAATATGCGCATTTAGGATAAACGCTATTAACTACCAATTTTACTTAATAATCCCGATAAAACAACATTAATATTTTTCTCACCCCTGTTTCGTCTTTCCGGCAGCTATCTCTGTAATGGCACGTACCATTTTATCAAGGTCGGGTATGGTGGTGTAAACATGCGGGGTTACACGTACGCAATTAACATTATCAGTTACCATACCGGTTGTGTGGATCTTATATTTTGTAAACAGGGCATCGTTTAGTTCGGCCACAGTCATACCGTCAATACTGACACCACAAATACCGCAGGAGTATTCGGGCATAAGCGATGTTTGCAGCTTTACTTTAGGCAGGTGTTGTACTTTTTCTGCCCAATAGTTTTTAAGATACCGCACACGCTCTTCTTTACGTTTATTACCAATGCTGTTCTGAAAATTTACGGCCTCCCCTATACCCTGCTCTATCGGGAAGCTACGGGTTCCCAAATTCTCAAACTTGCGAATGTTGGGGCTGTTTGGATTATCATCTGTCAACAACGGCCATATTTTAGCTATTTTTTCCTTCTTGATCCACATCATTCCGCTCCCAACAGGTGCCGACAGAAACTTGTGAAGGCTGGTTCCCCAGTAATCACAATTCAGTTCGGGTATCTTATAGTCTAATAACCCAAAACTATGTGCGCCATCGCATATTACTTCTATGCCATGCGCGTGCGCCATGTCTGCAATTTTCCGTACCGGCATTATCTGGCCCACCCAGTTTACAACATGGGTTACATGAATTATTTTTGTTTTTGGGGTGATAGCATCCGCATAGGCCTTAACTATTTCATCGTCATTCTCTATCGGAAATTTAAAATTAAGCTGCTTATAAACTATTCCATCGCGCAGGGCACGCTGTTTATATGCTGCCATCATATGCGGATAATCCTGCTTAGCGCCGATAACTTCATCGCCTTTTTGAAGCGGCATGCCTAATATGATGTTGTTCAGTGCTTCCGTAGCGTTACGGTTTATAGCCAGTTCTTCAGGGTCGCAACCGGCCATTAGGGCGAGCTTTTCGCGCAGAGGTTCACGGCCCTGGTCGAGAATTCGCCACATATAATATGACGGCCCCTGATTTGACAGCTGGTTATACCGCTCTACCGCCTGTTGTACTATCAGCGGCGATGGCGAAACACCACCATTATTTAATATAATAATATCGCCATTTGCTGTGTATGACCGCTGGATAACCGACCAGTAATCCTCGTCTTGTGCAGCTTGCATGGGAGTTAGGTGCGCTATCTTTTTTGCAGCATTATTGAAACCTTCGGCATGTGCCTGGTTAAATAAGCTTGTTGCGCTGAAAGCGCCGGTAAGCACGGCGGCTTGTTTGATGAAATTGCGGCGGTTGGCTGTCATGCTTACTAAGCTAAGTATTTAGTTTCTAAATTCATATCCCGGCAAAGCAGCTAAATTACTCTATGCAATTATCCTTGCGGCGGGTATCCACCACATAAATTATCTTCCACCCGGCAGCAGTTTTCATCAGTTGGAAAACATCAACGCCGCAGTGGCTAAACTTATCATCCAGGTAAAATTTATACGGCGCCCAAACGCTGGCCAGATCGCCATCAATCTTCACATCAGTTATTACAATGCGCTCGTCCCATACACCTTTATGTGGCGTGCCAACAGCTTTTATAAACTCGTCAGGATTTTCGGTAGCCAGTGCTATGGTTCCATCCTTTTTATTTCCTACGCTATGAAAAACTATACCCCTGGCAAAGGTTGAGCGTAGCAGCGTGCTATCGCTTTTACGCATGGCGGTAAACATGTTGTTTACGGTTTGTTTTACAGCATCGGCAGCGGTTTGTTGGGCTGATGCCATACCGCAGTTTGCGATGATGGCTAAAAGGATGGTTAGTTTCTTCATGACACTAAAGTTAGGAAAGATTTATAAACAAAAACGCCATCATGATCAGATCACAATGGCGCTCATTAAAGTATGGGGATGTATCTTTTAGGACATCTTTAGCTTTTTCTGTATATCAGCTACGTAGCCTTTAAATTTCTTATCAGTATCAATTAAATCTTCAACGGTTTGGCAGGCGTAGATAACTGTAGAGTGATCGCGGCCGCCAAAGAAATGGCCAATTGATTTTAGCGAGCTTTTGGTATGCGCCTTTGCCAGGTACATAGAGATTTGGCGGGCCTGTACGATCTCGCGTTTGCGGGTTTGTGATTTTACCATATCAATTGGCACTTCAAAATACTCGCAAACCAGGTTTTGTATGTACTCCATCGAAATTTCTTTCGAAGAATTTTTTACAAAGTTCTTCAGCATTTGCTTGGCCAGGTTCAAATCAATCTCCTTACGGTTAAGGGTTGATTGTGCCAGCAATGATACCATTGCACCTTCCAGCTCGCGCACGTTATTATCAATGTTATGCGCAACGTATTCAATTACGTCATCGCTTAACTCAATACCATCCTGGTAAGTTTTATTTTTAAGGATAGCCATACGGGTTTCCAGATCAGGGATCTGTAGATCTGCCGAAAGGCCCCATTTAAATCTTGATAATAAACGTTCCTCTAAACCAGCAAGGTCCTTTGGCGCTTTATCGGAGGTAATGATCAGCTGCTTGCCTGATTGGTGCAGGTGATTAAAAATGTGGAAGAAGAAATCCTGTGTTTTTTCTTTACCTGCAAAGTTGTGCACATCATCCATGATCAGCACATCAATAGCCTGGTAAAAATTCACAAAATCATTTATGTTGTTATGCTTTAAGGCATCAACAAACTGCTGTGTAAATTTTTCGCATGATACGTATAGTACCAGCTTATCAGGTAATGAGCGTTTAATTTCATTGCCAATCGCTTGCGCAAGGTGAGTTTTACCCAAACCTACACCACCATAAATCATTAACGGATTAAAAGAAGTACCGCCCGGTTTAGCAGCAACAGCATAACCTGCAGAACGTGCTAAACGGTTACAATCGCCTTCAACAAAATTTTCAAAAGTATATTGACGGTTTAATTGCGGATCGACGTTAAGTTTTTTCAATCCGGGGATTACAAACGGATTTTTGATATCCTTATTTATAGAAATAGGGATAGGCATAGACTGATTTTTTGACTCTGCGCCATTTCCGTTTGAAGGCATATTAGTTGTATATGGTTTGCTGGCCGATGATTGCTCAACTACTATATTATATTCTAAACGCCCGTCATCGCCTAATTGTTTCTTTATTGTTTTACGCAATAGTTGTACGTAATGTTCTTCTAACCATTCGTAGAAGAATAAGCTGGGTACTTGTATAGTAAGGACGCTACCTTCAATACGCAATGCCTTAATTGGTTCGAACCAGGTTTTAAAGCTTTGCGCAGGGATGTTATCTTTTATGATTTGAAGACAGCTATTCCAGACGTTAGTACAAGTTTTTTCCATATAAATTTTTAGTAAACTATTGATTTTCAAACCCCAAGCGACACTTAAATTGGGCTTGCTACGGAACATCGAATATTCGGAAAAAAACCGAATTAAAAAACTCTTTTTTCATTTTTTCTGAAAATAAATTTCAAAAAAACAACGTTGGTTATTGTATTATTTCGGATATAAAAAGTTATATTTCGCATGAACCAACCCTCATTATATCCCTTTTAATATTAAACATTGCGTTTCCTGCACATTTAGGCACTTTATTATAATTTGCCTCAAATTTTTTAGCCTTAACACACGCTTAACAGTGAGGTAGCACTGGCTTAATTTTAAGAATTACTACTATTTAGAGGGTTTTACAAGCTATTTTTAAACGATAATATTTTCCTTTTTATTAAATAAGTTTCCAAAAAGACGGGTAGCAAAAACTTCGGGATTTATTAATTGTTGGCAGTTGGTTAATATTCGCCAAAAACATCGCGCAGTGTATCAGAAATTTCGCCGAGGGTGGCATAATTTTCAACCGCGGTTAATATACAAGGCATCAGATTTTCTGTGCCGGCCGCGGCCTCTTTTAATTTTTTCAAATTATTTGCTACCGCGATATTGTCCCTTTCGGCCTTTAATTTTTTGATTTTTTTAATTTGATGTAAGCGGATGGCATCATCAACCCTAAATACATTATTTAAGGGGGCTTCTTCCTGTACATATTTATTAACGCCTACTATTATTTTTTCGCCGCTTTCTATTTCGTTTTGATATTGATATGCAGCACTTGCAATCTCCTGCTGGATATAATCCTGCTCAATAGCTTTTACCGAGCCACCCATGGCATCTATCTTATCTATATATACTTGTGCGGCTGCCTCCAGTTCATCTGTTAGCGCCTCAATAAAGTACGAGCCTGCTAATGGGTCAACCGTATCGGTAGCGCCACTTTCAAACGCAATGATCTGTTGGGTACGCAAAGCAATTTTGGCAGCAGCCTCGGTGGGCAGGGCTATAGCCTCGTCATATCCATTGGTATGCAGCGACTGCGTACCGCCCAATACCGCAGCCAACGCCTGGGTAGTAACCCGCACTATATTATTCATGGGTTGTTGAGCGGTTAGCGTTGAGCCGCCTGTTTGGGTATGGAAGCGTAATTTTTGCGCACCGTCATCTGTAGCGCCCAGTTCTTTGGTGATATGTGCCCACATCCTTCTTGCGGCCCTAAACTTAGCTATCTCCTCAAAAAAATTATTGTGGCAATTAAAAAAGAACGACAATCGCTTTGCGAAAACATTAATATCCAATCCTTTACTTTGCGCGGCCTTTAAATAAGCCTTACCATTAGCCAAAGTAAAGGCCAGTTCCTGCACTGCTGTAGATCCCGCTTCGCGGATATGGTAGCCGGATATAGATATGGTGTTCCACTTTGGTACTTCTTTGCTACAATATTCAAACACATCAGTTATTAAGCGTATGGACGGCGCAGGCGGATAGATATACGTACCGCGTGCAGCGTACTCCTTTAATATATCATTTTGTACCGTTCCCGATAACTGGGCAAGGTCTGCCCCCTGTTTTTTTGCTAACGCGATATACATAGCCAGCAAAATTGGCGCAGTAGCGTTAATGGTCATGGAGGTGGTGATATCCTTCAATTGGATGCCATCAAATAAGACCTCTATATCTTTTAACGAATCAATAGCTACTCCAACCTTACCTACCTCGCCTTCGGCCAGTTCATGATCGCTGTCATAGCCTATCTGGGTTGGCAGGTCAAAAGCTACCGACAGGCCCATAGTGCCCTGGCTTAATAAATAATGGTAACGTTTATTTGATTCCTCGGCGGTTGAGAAGCCTGCGTATTGGCGCATTGTCCAGGGCTTACCCCGGTACATGTCTTTCTGGATACCACGGGTGTATGGAAATTCGCCGGGCAGCTCGTTCATTTTTGAAGGTTCGGTATAAACCTCCTTAATTTCAATACCCGATGTCGTTGTCCGCTTAACCGCCATACTATTATTGATTTGAGAATTTAAAGATTTGAAAATGTGTTAATTGGGGAATGTTGTTATTTATCATAAAGCGTAATCTTCAAATTCTCAAATTTACACACCTTCAAATTAAAATAATTCTTCCAATTCTTTACGGATCAAACTCAAGCCAATATCATACGGGTTATTTCCTGATTCACTGATCTGGGTCAATATAGTTCGGCTTAGCTCAAGGCCGGTAGCAGTTTCGGGTAATCCTTTAATTGCATTGTTAACTACGCCTAAAGTTTCATCCTTTAACCGTTTTACAATGGCCCAGGTATTGGTGCTCACATAAATTTGCTGGGTAACGTTATGCTGATACTCGTTACGTAGTTCGGCAACTATCAGCATATATAATTCGGCAGCCGAGTAGTCGGGGTTGTTTAAGCGGATCAATAAATTTGAGGGGTTAATACGCTCTATAAATAATACCACGCGCTCATAAGCCTGTAATCGTAAAGGCAGGGTTTGGCTGCTGATGGTTTTCTTTAATTCGACAAGCTGCATGCTTTCAGACCGATCTAAATAAGGCTTCAATAAATAAAAAGCTATCCATACCACACCAAGGCCGGCAACGGTGTATTTTACAATATCTAATAAATAAGTTAATGTCATTGGTTAAGTTTAATGTTAGGCGCAGGTCATAAATAATGTGCCGGAAACAAAAATCCGCATTTTACCTTATATTTGTGTAGTTAATTAAAAATAAGATGAGTACAGCTGTTGAAACTATGCCTGCACCGGTTACCCTTACTGAAGGCGCCGTTAAAGAATTACATAAATTAAAAGATCAGCAAGAAATTGGCAATGATTTTGGTTTGCGCATTGGTGTTGAAGGTGGCGGTTGCTCTGGCATGAGCTACGTTTTAGGGTTTGACCAAAAAAAAGATGGCGACCAGGAATTTTTAATTGAAGGCTTGCGCGTTTTAATGAATAAAGCACACGGTATGTATTTAATGGGTATGGAAATTAATTTTCAGGACGGATTAAATGCACGCGGCTTTACGTTTGCCAACCCTAATGCTGCCAGCACCTGTGGTTGTGGCACTTCGTTCTCTGTTTAGGGTTAAAATAGTATAGATACACTATTTGATTTAGTTATATTTTTATTTAGATTTGACTATCAAGGCTTTAAAACAATATAACTCATGAAAAAGTATCTTTTGCTATTTGTGATGGCTTTATCATTAAGCACATCATTTGCTTTCAAGAAATTTGCGTCATTTACCGGCTATATTAGCTGTGCCAAGTGTGGTGACGCCAGTAAAGAATCCGGAATAGCCAATCACGCAGCGTGCGCGGCCGCGTGCGTCAAGGGTGGTCAAGCGGTTGTATTAGTTACAGCCGATGGTAAAATTTATAAATTATCCAACCAAAGCAAGGCGTTAACAGTCGTTGGCAAAAAAGTAAATATTGAGGGCAGCCTTAAAGACGATACCATCGAAATTAAATCGATAAAAGCAATTTGATGTTATAAATAAACAATAGAAAAGGCCTTTCTAAAATATCAGAAAGGCCTTTTTCATATATAGCGTTTTTCATTTTGCAAATTCCTTTATACTACAAAGCCAGGAATCAAGATATCAATTTCTTTATTTTACTTCGCTGCTTTTAAGGTTTCTTTTACGCTGCCACACTCCAGCATCTCTTTGCCATAGTATGGATTTTCGATGGCTTCCACATCACTCAGCCAACTCGATTTTTTCATTGGGCAATATTGCCAGTAAAGTGTTTTAGCATTAGCTTTCATCGATTTTACAACCGCGTAAAAGTTTTTTGATAAAGAAGCAAAATGCTCCCGTTGGTGAGCAATCGCGTCAGTTTCGCTAATATGCCGACTATCAAAACTTAGCTTATCGGCATATTTTTTCCAGTTTTCGTCTTGCAGTTGTACAGCTGCTATCTGGGTACTTAAAACTTTGGCCCGGGCCTGGGCTGCCTTGCCGTTATCGGCTGCCAATGCATTTTTTACTTCTAAATAAGCCGCAACTACATTATTTATAGTGGCATTTGATGCTTGCGCTTTTACGTTTATAGTTACTACAGCCAACAGCACTACTATAAAAATTGATCTGATGATTTTCATGATGTGAATTTAAACATATCTTATTACATCCTCATTATTTTGTAACAAACAGGCATGTATGTTAGTCATACCACTAAGTTTTTTATATTTATACCATGCCGGTAAAAACCACGCTTAAAGAAAACATATCCATAGCCCTGCAATCAATTGCCGGCAACAGGTTGCGCACATCGCTTACCTCGTTAATTATCGCTATTGGCATTATGGCATTGGTAGGTATATTAACCGCTATTGAAGGTATAAAACAATACACTACCGACGCTTTTTCAAGCCTTGGCGCAAACTCATTTACCATACAAAATCGTGGTTCGGGGGTAAACTTTGGCAATGGCGGGCACCGCAAAAGGTATCCATCCATACGCTATGATCAGGCGCAACGGTTTAAAACTCTTTATAAACTGCCGGCCCTGGTTGCTATAAATTTAGACATATCGGGCACGGCCATTGCCAAATATGAAGGGTTAAAAACCAACCCAAACATAACCGTAACCGGCACCAACGAAAACTATTTACAAACTAATGGGTACAAACTGGCATTGGGCCGTAATTTTTCTGAAACAGAATTAGAGTATGGCGCCAACGTAGTTATTATTGGCCAGGAGATAAAAACCAAGATCTTTAAAAACCAGGACCCTGTCAATAAATCTATTTTTGTTGGCAGTAATAAATTTAAGGTAATTGGTGTTTTTGCCCCTAAAGGAGCCAGTGCCGGCTTTGGTGGCGGCGACAGGCTTTGTACCATACCTATATTAAAAGCTAAACAAATAGCTACCAGCTCCAATCCATCATTCGCGGTTACGGTAATGGTTACCAGCGGCGGCAGTTTTGATGCAAGTATTGGTGAGGCTACTTCAACTTTCAGAAACATTCGCGGCCTTGGCGTTGGCATTGCGGATAATTTTGAAATAACCCGTAGCGACTCCGTGCAACAACAGTTATCGGGCCAGCTAACCGGCATGACTATGGCCGGCTTCGGCATTGGTATAATTACGCTTATTGGCGCAGCTATTGGTTTAATGAATATTATGCTGGTATCAGTTACCGAGCGTACCCGCGAAATTGGCATCCGAAAAGCTATCGGGGCCACACCATCAGTAATACGCAAACAGTTTTTAATTGAAGCTATAGTAATATGCCTGATAGGCGGTGTAGGCGGTATTATATTAGGGATGGCTGTTGGCAATTTAATAGCCGTACAAATAAGTGGTAAGTTTATTGTGCCTTGGTTGTGGCTATTCTCTGCTATTGCGCTATGTACCTTAATTGGTTTGCTATCGGGTTTTTATCCTGCCAAAAAAGCATCTAAACTTGACCCGGTTGAGGCATTGAGATACGAGTAGTGAATGTGCAGATTAAAAAGAATGAATAATTATTTAACCAATCACATATAAGAGCCGCTGATCAAATAATCTGCATATTTGCAAATCTACTTCAGCATTATATTCTTTAGCGAATAGTTAGTGAGCAGCTTTTGCACGTGCGGGAAATTTAAAGCATCGCGGAAGGCGGCAGCGTGCCTTGGATGATGCATGTCACTTGATATAAAATCAACTATATCATTATCTACCATGGCTTCAGCTTTTTTCTTAACGTCTTTGCCATAATAACCTGTTAATGATATGGTATTTAATTGCATGTTACAACCCCAGGAACGCAGGTTCGCTATTTCTTCTACAGTCATGTAAGGGTATCTTTCAGGATGTGCTAAAACGGGCTTATATTCACCCCACTCTATCATCCTTTGTATAACCTGGAAAGCATTGGGTGGCGGGCTAACAAATGAATATTCAAACAGCGCGTAATTATCACCCATTGTCATAAGCCTTTTCTCGGCAACACGTTTTTCAAAGGTTTCATCAAAATAATGCTCGGCTGCTGCTTCAATTTCTATATCGATGTTTTGCTTTTTTAATTCGGCCTTCAACGTTTCAAGGGCAGCAATAATTATTTCGGGCGTATTTCTATAAAAATCAACCATTATATGCGGGGTAGCAATAATTTTTTTTATCCCTACATCTATCATCTTCTTTATCAAGAATATAGACTCCTCCAGATTTTGTGCACCATCGTCAATACCCGGCAGGACATGCGAATGCATATCAACCATGATCGATGCATAGTTAAACTCCGGGGTTATTTTACTTTCTTTCTTTTTAAAGAAACCAAACATTAGCGATGATTATATTGCTCTGTATAATATTGCTGATAATGTCCTGATGTTACGTCGGTTAGCCATTCTTCGTTTGCAAGGTACCAGTCAACCGTTTTTTCTAATCCTTCTTCAAATGTAATGCTTGGTACCCAGCCTAATTCTTTTTGAAGTTTGGTGGCGTCAATGGCATACCGAAGGTCGTGGCCGGCCCGATCTGTAACAAACGTTATTAGCTGTGCTGATTCACCGTCTCTCCTACCCAACTTCTTATCCATAATGGTGCACAACGCATTAATAAGATCTATGTTTTTCCACTCGTTGTGGCCGCCTATATTATAAGTAGTGCCGGTTGCTGCTTTATGAAATATCAAATCAATCGCGCGCGCATGATCCTCTACCCATAACCAGTCGCGTATGTTTTCGCCTTTACCGTATACGGGTACCGCCTTTTTTTGTTTTATATTATGGATAGCTAATGGGATCAGTTTTTCAGGAAAGTGAAAAGATCCATAATTGTTTGAACAGTTAGAGATAACCGTATTTAAGCCGTAAGTATCATAATAAGCCCTGACAAAATGATCTGAGCTTGCTTTTGATGCAGAATATGGCGAATGCGGATCATAAGCTGTTTCTTCGGTAAACATACCATCCCCACCTAAAGTACCATAAACTTCATCGGTTGATACATGGTAAAAACGTTTATCAGTATAGTTACTTTTCCAGGTATCGCGTGCGGCGTTTAATAAGTTTACCGTACCTACAACATTGGTCATAACAAACTCAGAAGGGTTGGTAATAGATCGGTCAACATGCGATTCGGCGGCAAGGTGTATAACCGCGTCGGGCTTTTCATCAGCGAAAAGCTGATTTATAAAAGCCATATCAACTATATCTCCCTTTACAAACCTATAATTGGCTGCATTTTCAATATCCCTTAAGTTTGCCAGGTTACCAGCATAAGTTAATTTATCTAAATTGATGATGCTGTATTCGGGATAGTTTTTAACAAACCGGCGTACCACATGCGAGCCTATGAAACCGGCCCCACCTGTAATTATAATTTTTTTCATTATTTAATATGTTATAGTGGGTTTTGGGCAATATATTTTTCCCATTCCCAGGCCGACTGCATCATGGTATCCAGATCCAGTTCTGTTTTCCACTTTAAAACATTTTTCGATTTGGTAACGTCGCCCCAAACCTGTTCCACGTCGCCGCCACGTCGCGGACCTATCTGGTAATTTAATTTTTGGCCGGTTGATTGCTCAAAAGCATGTATCACTTCTAAAACCGAGCTACCCTTACCTGTGCCAATGTTAAAAACATCATAACCTTTAAATGTTTCTTTTTCCATTAACTTTAATGCAGCCACATGTGCTTTAGCGAGATCAACTACATGTATATAATCGCGAACGCAGCTGCCATCGGGTGTGTTATAGTCATCGCCAAAAACGGTTATTTTCTCGCGTTTCCCAATAGCTGTTTGTGTAATAAACGGCACCAGGTTTTGTGGCACACCAATTGGCAATTCGCCAATTAAAGCCGAACTATGTGCGCCCACCGGGTTAAAATATCGTAGCGAAATCACTTTATAACTACTGCCTGCTTTTTGCATATCTACCAATATTTCCTCGGCTATTTGCTTGGTGTTACCGTAAGGCGATTCGGCCGTTTTAACAGGTGCATTTTCGGTAACCGGTAAACTATCGGGTTGCCCGTAAACTGTACAGCTTGATGAAAACACAAAATTTACAGGTTTACCATCATAAGCGTTTAATATATTTAATAACGAATAAAAGTTATTACGATAATATTTAATAGGATGTTGCACAGATTCGCCAACTGCTTTAAAGGCCGCAAAATGGATAATTCCTTCAATATCAGGCTCCTTTTCGGCTAATTTTTTTGTACCCGGCTCATCACAAAGATCTAACTTATAAAACTGCGGTTTATAACCTATAATTTTAGCTAATTGATCCAGCATTTTAGGATCAGAATTTGAAAGATCGTCAACAATAATAGGCTCATAGCCGGAATTTACCAGCTCAACAACAGTATGTGAGCCAATAAAACCTAAACCGCCGGTCACTAATATTTTAGCCATTAATTTTATTATAATAAGTAAAATCTTTATGTTGTATTTCTTTATCCGGCAACGATTTAAAATATTCGTAAGTTATTTTTAAACCTTCGCTACGGGTAACTTTTGGTTCCCAGCCTAAAATAGCTTTGGCCTTGGTAATATCGGGTCGGCGTTGCTTAGGGTCATCAGTAGGTAATGGTAAACTTATCAATTGCTGATTGGTGCCGGTTAGCTTTATAATTTCTTCGCCAAACTGGCGAATAGTAATTTCGTCAGGGTTGCCAATATTCATGGGCTGTGCATAATCGCTATGCAGCAGGCGATAGATCCCTTCGATCAAATCATCAACATAACAAAATGAGCGGGTTTGTGAGCCATCGCCAAACATGGTTAATGATTCACCCCTTAAAGCCTGGCCAATAAAGGCTGGCAATACACGCCCGTCATTTAAACGCATCCGCGGACCATAGGTATTGAATATACGAACAATACGCGTTTCTAAACCATGAAAAGTATGGTACGCCATAGTAATAGCTTCCTGGAAACGTTTAGCTTCATCATAAACACCGCGCGGACCAACCGGGTTAACATTACCCCAATATTCTTCGGGTTGAGGGTTAACGTTAGGGTCGCCGTAAACTTCGGATGTAGAAGCGATCAACATCCTGGCTTTTTTAGACCGGGCCAATCCCAATAAATTATGGGTACCTAATGAACCTACTTTTAAGGTTTGGATAGGGATTTTCAGATAATCAATCGGGCTTGCAGGCGATGCAAAATGAAGTATATAGTTCAAGTCGCCGGGTACATATACAAACTTGGAAACATCATGATTATAAAACTCGAAGTTTTCAAGCTTAAATAAATGCTCGATATTGCGCAGGTCGCCGGTTATTAAATTATCCATGCCTATAACATGATAATCTTCTTTAATAAACCTGTCGCATAAATGCGAACCTAAAAAGCCGGCAGCCCCGGTAATTAATATACGTTTACGCGCCATTAGCTTACTACTTTTCTACCTATGCTGTTATAATAAAATCCGCAATCTATCATCTTCTGGATATCGTATAAATTACGACCATCAAAAATGACTTTTGTTTTTAAAAGCGAGTCTACCTGGTCAAAATCAGGTGTACGGAACACCGACCACTCGGTTAATATCAGCAACGCATCTGCATTTTTTAAAGCATCGTACTGGTTATCTGCATACGTTATCTTATCGCCTACCACACCTTTAACATTCGGCATAGCTTCAGGGTCAAAAGCCGCAACGGTTGCGCCTTCTTTTAAAAGCTCATCAATAATGTACAAAGCCGGGGCTTCGCGGATATCGTCTGTTTCGGGTTTAAAAGCAAGGCCCCAAATGGCAAACTTTTTATTCTTCAAATCGCCGTTAAAATATTTCTTTACCTTTTCAACCAGTATTTTACGCTGTATGTCATTAACATTCATTACTGCGTTTAATATTTTAAAATCGTAATTAATTTCTTTGGCCGATTTTGCCAGCGCCTGCACATCCTTAGGAAAGCAGCTGCCGCCATAACCAATACCTGAGAATAAGAACCTGCGGCCTATGCGTTCATCAGCGCCAATACCGCGCCTAACCATGTCCACATCTGCACCAACCAATTCGCACAGGTTGGCTATCTCATTCATGAACGATATTTTAGTAGCCAGGAATGAGTTTGCCGCGTATTTAGTCAACTCTGACGAGCGCTGATCCATATAAATTATAGGGTTGCCCTGGCGTACATAAGGCGAATAAAGCTCGCCCATTAATTTACGCGCCCGCTCATCAAGGGTGCCAATAACAATACGGTCTGGTTTCATAAAATCCTCAACCGCTACACCTTCGCGCAAAAACTCGGGGTTTGATACTACTGCAAATTCAACGTTGGTATTTTCATTAAGCACTGCGGTAATCTTATCAGCAGTACCAACCGGCACAGTTGATTTCGTTACAATTACCTTATATTCTGTAATTAACTTCGCGATATCCTTTGATGCGCCAAGCACATAACTTAAATCTGCAGACCCATCACCACCCGGAGGGGTAGGTAAAGCAAGGAAAATAATTTTAGCTTCTTGTATAGCGTCTGCAAGGCTGCTTGTAAAATGCAAACGGCCCTGGTCTATATTACGATGGAAAAGCAACTCTAATCCAGGCTCATAAATGGGCAATTTGCCGTCCTGCATCATTTTTACTTTACTCTCGTTTATATCAACACATATAACCTGGTTACCGGTTTCGGCTAAACAAGTTCCGGTTACTAGACCTACGTATCCTGTTCCTACTACAGCTATTTTCACGAAGTAATTGTTTTAATTGTTATTATATTTATCCCGGCGAAGATACTGATTTCGCATTTAAAATGTTATTATTATATAACTTAGGGTTACGCGTTTATTACGCCTTAATACGTTTCTTTTCTCTTTTCAATAAAAAGGCGGCCCTTTGGATTAATGGCCGTCGCGACGTTAAATATACACCTTTTAATCAATGTATCTGGTTCCATTTTGCATCGCTTGGCGAATTTGAGCAGGGGCGGCCCGTGTTAGAACAAATTAAATCCGATCATCCGCAAAGTAAAATCGTTATTACGTTTTTTTCGCCATCAGGTTTCGAGATCAGGAAAAATACGCCTCTTGCCGATGTTGTTTTCTACTTGCCCTTAGATACTGCTAAAAACGCAGCTGAGTTTATAGCAGCAATAAACCCTACCGTTGCCATATTTACGAAGTACGAGTATTGGTACCACTATTTTAATGAACTGCATACCCGCGGGATACCGCTGTACGTTATATCGGGGATATTCAGGCCAGGGCAGGTATTTTTTAAATGGTATGGCAGCCTGCATCGCCGGATGCTAAGCTTCGTGAGCCACTTTTTTGTACAGGACGAACAATCTAAGCAGTTATTACAGTCCATCAATATTACCAATGTAACCATTAGCGGCGATACCCGTTTTGACAGGGTTTGGGCCAATGCGCAAAACCCAAAACCATTACCAGAAATTGTCGAATTTATAAACAATCAAAAAACATTTATAGCAGGCAGTACCTGGCCCGCGGATGAAGAATTGATTGCTGCGCTGGTTAACCAATACCCCGACTGTAAATTTATTATTGCACCGCATGAAATAAGCGAAGAAAAAATAAATAAGCTGATAACCTTACTTCCTGAAAACGCTGCCACACGTTTTTCTCAAATCTCAAATCTCACGTCTCAAATCTTAATAATAGACAACATTGGCATGCTCTCATCGCTATATCAATATGGGGATATCGCCTTTATTGGCGGAGGCTTTGGGGCGGGTATTCATAATACTTTAGAAGCCGCAGCGTTTGGCTTACCGGTGATTTTCGGCCCAAATTACGACCGCTTTAAAGAAGCTAAGGATTTGATAGCAATTGGTGCCGGATTTAGCATTAGTGATGAGGCTTCGCTAAAAAAGGTAGTGGGCGATCTGGTTAATAATGTGATTATATATGATAGCGCAAGCAAGAAAGCCCATGGGTATGTAGCGGATAATATTGGGGCTACACAAACTATCATGAACTATATAAAAGGTTAAATATTATCCAAAAACCGTTCGGCTGCGTATCACAACTGTACGATAACGAACAGTTTCGTAGATGGTAATTTATTTATTATACTGATTATCAACAAATTAAAAAATGGCTTTGTTTTGGCATAGGTGGTTGTATTAAAAACACAATGCCATGATAGCAACAATTGATGACCGTTTAAATGACCTTTGGGAAGGCTGCCTAAACAATAACCGTAAACAACAGGAAGCATTATATAAACTTTTAGCGCCAAAAATGATGAGCGTTTGCATGCGCTATGCAAAAGATAAAGATACCGCCCAGGATATTTTGCAGGACGGTTTTATGAAGGTGTTTAAAAACATGCAATACTATCGTGGCGAGGGCAGCCGCGAAGGGTGGGTGCGCCGCATTATGGTACACAGCGCCATTAATCATTATCGCAAAGCAAAAAAAATGGTATTGGTTGATGATTTTTCTGAAACAACGCTAAACAATGGCTATGGTTATAATGGCCATACTTTGGACACTAACGACCTGTTGAAAATGGTGCAGCAGCTGCCCGATAATTATCGGTCCATATTTAATATGTATGCTATTGATGGGTACACGCATAAAGAGATTGGCAATAACCTTAATATCTCTGAAATCCTATCGCGCACTAACCTTAACCGCGCCCGCGCCATACTTAAAAATCAAATAAGCAAAATGGAAATGAGGGATCAATATTGCATGGCGGGCTGAGGGCAGTAATTAGAGTCTGGTTGATTAGAGATTAGGTCTATCAAATAGAATATAAAAGGGCGATGAGTTTTTAATTCATCGCCCTTTTCGTATCTTGTATAGTTAAAGGTTTCTCTAATCTCTACTTATGCTTCGGCCCCATAAAGAAGGTTAGTTCGCCGCCACTCATAATTTCGCTATGGCTTAAAGATAATTTGGTTAATGGTTTGCCGTTCAATATCATTTTTTGGATATAGACATTTTTAGGGCCCTGGTTATTTACATTTATTTTAAACGTTTTACCGCCGCCTACCTGTATAACGGCGCCATCAACAGCCGGACTACCTATAGCATATTGGTCTGATGCCGGCGCTACGGGGTAAAAACCTATCGAGCTAAAAATATACCACGCACTCATTTGGCCGGTATCATCATTGCCCCCTAAACCATCCGGAGTTGGCTTATACATTCTTGGCAATATCATGCGGATCTTTTCCTGCGTTTTCCATGGCTTATCTGTCCAGTTGTACAGGTAAGCAACGTGGTGCGATGGTTCGTTACCGTGTACATAGTTGCCTATGATACCATCTTTAGTAATATCCTCCGTCTCTGCAAAATATTTATCAGGCAGGTCATAGCTAAATAAGCTATCCATATAAGTAACAAAACGTTTGTTGCCACCCATTAGCTTGATCAGGTCAGCCGGGTCTTGCGGAACATGTAAGGTGTAGTTCCAGGCGTTACCTTCAATAAATCCCTGGCCTATAGTTGTAAACGGATCAAACTTTTTGCGGAAACTGCCATCGGCTAATCTTGGATGCATAAAACCTGACTTCGCGTCGTACACATTCCTGTAGTTCTGGCCGCGTTTACTAAACTCTTCGTAAATCGCTGTGTTGCCTAATTTTTTTGCCATTTGGGCAATGCACCAGTCATCAAAAGCATACTCTAAAGTTGATGATACCGAGTTACCATCAGCTTCGTCAGGAATGTAACCTTTATCTATATAGTCTGCTATGCCGCCCAAAAAATTGCGATGACGAGCTGTTGTTACACAAGCCTCCAAAGCTTTTTTTGTATCAAAATTCGCGTTACCTTTTATCACCGCGTCAGCAATAACCGATACGCTGTGATAGCCACTCATACACCAGTTTTCGTTACCAGAGTTGCTCCAAACCGGCAGCATATGCTCCGGGCTTTGGTCAAAGTGGGCCAACATTGATTTTATCATGTCCGCATTACGATCAGGGTCGATAACGTTAAACAGCGGATGCAGCGCACGGTAAGTATCCCATAAGCTAAAGGTGGTATAGTTGGTAAATCCGTCTGCCTTATGTATATTTTGATCCAACCCTTTATACTGTCCGTCAACATCCATATAAATTGTTGGGTTTATCATGGTGTGATACATGGCAGTATAAAAATTCTCTTTTAATTCTTTGCTGCCGCTTACGGTAATTTTGTCCAGCTCTTTCTCCCACTGATCCTGTCCGTCTTTTCTTACTTTATCAAAATCCCAGGTAGATGCTTCTGCGGCAAGGTTAGCTTGCGCGCCAGCCATACTTACCGGCGATAGGGCAAATTTAATTTTGATCTTCTCGCCTTCTTCGGTGCTAAAGTTAAAGTAAGCACGAAGGTCCTTACCAGCTATCTCCGGGAAATTTTTCACCTGGTTAAACTTACCCCAGAAACCGCCGTATGGTGAGCGTCCCGAATAGTTTTTGTAACCATGGCCGGTAAACGGTTTAGAAAACTCCATAGCAAAATACAAGGCCCTGCTGCGTGCCCAGCCGTTGGTTAAGCGGTAACCAATTACATGTGTATCATCTATCACACGCATATAGGTCCACACGTTTTTGCCGGGGTAATTATAGATCCCCGCCATCAGATCCAAAATAATATGCGAATTATCTGATTTAGGGAAAGTATACTGATGAAAACCAACACGGGTGGTAGTGGTCATTTCGGCAGTGATGTTGTGCTCATCCAATTTTACTTTATAGTAGTTGGCTTCGCTTACCTCGTTAGCGTGCGAGAAAGGCGAGCGGTAACCACTATGGGGTTTATCAACGGTGCCGGGATTAAGTTTTAACTGACCAACAGTTGGCATAATTAAAAAATCGCCTAAATCTGAGTGACCAGTACCGTTAAAATGGGTATGGCTAAAGCCTACAATAGTTTTATCCTCGTACTGGTAACCGGCGCAGTATTCATAAACTTTAGGGTTATACCTGCCATCTTTTTCATAGCTGGCAGTATCAGTTTCCGGGCTTAGTTGCACCATACCAAACGGCACAGTAGCCCCCGGGAAAGTATGGCCCATGCGCTGGGTACCAACTATAGGCTTAACATATTGTAATAATTTTTCGGTTGATCTTTGGGCGCTGGCCGTAAAAGCCGCGCAAACTAACAGGACGGTAAGAATTCTCTTCATGGAAATAATGAGCAATTAATTTCAATTTCAACGCAAATTATAAAATGTAATTGATTAATTGATTTAATTTATCTTTACCAAAACACAATTGCCATAATGGCATATAAAATATACTTTGTAACAACGGTATGTGTTTTGTGCTCTAATTATCAAAAAAACAAAAACTAAGGAAAAATGAAAAAGCTATTCGCAGCAATATTAGTAGTAGTGGCAGCAATGTCATTAAGTTCATGCAGTTATAACAGCATGGTAAAAATGGATGAGAACGTTAAAGGTAAATGGGGAACCGTACAGACCATGTACCAACGCCGTTCTGATTTGATACCTAACCTGGTTGAAGCCGTAAAAGGCGCTGCCAATTTCGAAAAAAGCACATTAACGGCTGTTATCGAAGCCCGCGCCAAAGCAACAGCTATACAGGTTGATCCTTCCAAGTTAACTCCCGAGTCTATTAAGGCTTTCCAAGAAGCTCAGGGCCAGTTAGGTTCGGCTTTAGGCAGATTGATGGTGGTATCAGAACAATATCCGACATTAAAAACAAACGAGAACTTCTTAGGTCTGCAAGCGCAGATTGAAGGTACAGAGAACCGCATTTCAGTAGCACGTAATGATTTTAACACTGCTGTACAAGAGTATAATACCAAGATCCGTTCGTTCCCGGCAAACATAACTGCAAAGATGTTTAGCTTCACCGAGAAAGGATATTTCCAGGCAGAAGCCGGCGCTGACAAAGCACCGAAGGTTAAGTTCTAAATTATTGACTGAGTGAATTAATGAATTATTGATTTGATAATGTTTCAATCAATAATTCATTAATTCAACAATTCTAACATTATCCCCATGGCTGTATTTAACGACGACGAGCAACAACGCATCCGCGAGGCAATTGCCGCGGCAGAGAAATGCACATCAGGCGAGATACGGGTTTCTATTGAGAAAACCTGTAGCGAAGATGTGCTTGACCGCGCCGCTAAATATTTTCACCAGCTGGATATGCATAAAACCAAGCTGCGCAATGGCGTATTGGTGTATGTAGCAGTGGTGGATAGAAAGTTTGCTATTATTGGCGATGCGGGTATTAACCAGGCGGTAAGCCCTGATTTTTGGGATTGTACCAAAGACGAAATGCTGAACCACTTTAAAACCGGCGATATTGTTGAAGGCATTGTTACCGGCGTTAAAATGGCCGGCCAACAATTGGGCAAATACTTCCCGCACGATCTGGGCGGCGACAGCAACGAACTTTCAGACGACGTTGCTTTTATGGATGGCGAATAAACCTAAAATCATGTTTAAAAAATTAATATTATTTGTTGGTTTGTTGGCAGTTACCCTGTCGGGATTTGCGCAGGAGTTGCCCCCTAAATCAACCACACTTGTTACTGATTATACCAACACGCTATCGGCCGATGAAAAACAACGGCTGGAAAGTAAGCTGGTTGCCTTTAATGATTCGTCGTCAACCCAGATTGCGGTTGTTATTATGCACTCTATCGGCGAGTATGACGTTAACGAGTATGCTCAAAAGTTAGGGCGTGCGTGGGGCATTGGGCAAAAAGATAAAAACAACGGCATTATTGTATTGCTGGTTAAAGATGACCGTAAGTTATCTATCCAAACCGGCTACGGTGTTGAAGGCGCATTACCTGACATTATTACGCAGCAGATCCGTGTAAACGATATGAACCCGCGCTTTAAGGAGGGCGACTTTTACGGTGGCCTTGACGCAGGTACCGACGATATCATCAAATACACTAAAGGCGAGTACAAAGCCGAGAAAAAAGCGCATCGCCAAAAAGGTGACGGCGGTGGCAGCCCTGTTGGCTTCATCGTTATTATTGTAGTATTTATACTGATAATGATTTTCCGTAACCGTGGTGGCGGTGGCGGCCAGGTAATTGGCAGCCGTGGCGGTGCCAGTCCGTTTTGGTGGTTGCTTGCCGGTTCGGCCTTAGGGCGCAGCAGCGGTGGTGGCGGTGGCTGGGGAGGTTTCTCCGGCGGTGGCGGCGGATCAGGCGGCGGCGGTGGTTTCGGCGGTTTTGGCGGCGGAAGTTTTGGCGGCGGCGGATCAGGCGGAAGCTGGTAGTGCTTAATTAGTGAGTTATTGAATGAGTGAATTATTGATTATTAATAATTCACAACTACTCCTCCTTAAAACCTAACTCAATAACTCATAATTCTATAATTCAATAATCAAATGAATGAACTTAAATGGACCATCTGCAGTTCAGAATATATACATAAAGGGCCCTGGGCCACATTACGGTCTGATAAATGCGAAATGCCCGATGGCCGCGTTGTTGAGCAATATTATGTTTTAGAATATCCCAACTGGGTTAACGCAGTAGCGCTAACAGCCGAAAATAAGATTATCATGGTGCGCCAATATCGCCACGCGGCGGGAATAGTATCTTTAGAGATCCCCGGCGGCGTTATTGATGGCGATGAAGAACCAGCTGCAGCTATGCGCCGTGAACTGCTGGAAGAAACCGGCTACCAGTTTGATGATATTGAATTGATCTGCACAGTTTACGCTAATCCATCTACAGCAAATAACCACACCTATTGTTACTTGGCCAAAGGCGGCATCAAAGTGCAGGAACAAGCGTTAGACGAGCATGAAGAAATTGTGGTTGAAGAATACACCATCGCCGAAGTGAAGCAACTGCTGGCTGATAATAAAATAGCCCAGTCGTTACATTGTACCGGGCTATTTTATGCGCTGATGAAATTGGGCGAGCTTTAATCAACCCCATCTCCTATTCATTTTTTCTTAAAATAAATTTGCCCAATCCATTTATATTCGTTTACTTTGAATTACAAAGTTCTTTATATGAAAGAAACCGATATTAAAGACGACCTGGCATCCATACGCAGTTTAATGGAGCGGTCATCAAAGTTTATATCACTTAGTGGCTTATCAGGGATATTGGCCGGCGTATATGCTTTAGTAGGGGCTATAGCGGCCTATAAGATCTTACAACACGCACCTCCTTATCAGCTATCCTTTGGCGTTGATACTTCCCCAGATTATGCTGATAGCACTACTACTATTTTACTTCCATTGATCCTGGTAGCTATTACAGTGCTGGCTGTATCAATATTAACTGCTATCATACTTTCATATCGCAAAGCACAGCAAAAAAGTCAACCTTTCTGGAGCAAAACCAGTAAAGCGCTATTGTTCCACATGGCCACTCCATTGCTTGCCGGCGGGCTTTTAATCATCATATTTATAGCACGCGGCTATTTTGGTATAGTTGCACCGGCATCATTAATATTTTATGGCTTATCGTTAGTTAGCGCCAGTAATTTTACTTTTAATGCGGTAAAATCGCTTGGCTTGTGTGAAATAGTTTTGGGTTTAATTAGTGCTTTGTATCCCGGTTACGGTTTGTATTTTTGGGCGATAGGATTTGGCGTGCTGCATATTATTTACGGCAGTGTGATGTACTTAAAATACGATAGGTGAAAATACAATTTGATAAATTAGATAAAGCTTTTGAGAACCGCCTGCGCCTGCAAATTATGAGCGTATTGGTGGCTAATGATCGTTACGACTTCAACTCGCTTAAAGAACTGCTGGATGTTACGGATGGTAACCTGGCATCGCATTTAAAGGGCTTGGAGAAGGAGGAATATATACTGGTTAATAAATCGTTTTTGGGACGCAAGCCAAATACCAATTATGAAGCAACAGTCAAAGGTAAAACAGCATTTAAAAATCACCTGGATGCTTTGGAGCAGTTAATAAAGTCGACAAAAAGATAAACTATATTTTTTTATCTATTTACTTTGAAATACAAAGTACTTTTTAAACCATAAATCTATAACCCTTTAAAAAATATCATCATGAACAACAGCCAATACTGGATAAACCATTTCAGGGCAAATGCCACCGAAAAAAGAGTGAATTGGGACATAGAACCCATAATAACAGACGAAGAAATAGCAACCATCCTGCCATCACTGCAAGCCTGGCAACTGGGCGAAACATCCGAAGGGAAGCACCTAATTGCCGCGTCAACCAAGTATGCAATAAAAGTTGGCGACCCGCAGTATTTAGTGGCCGTGCGGCTGTTTATCAAAGAGGAGCAAAAACACGGCAATAATTTGGGCACTTATCTCGACCTTATAAACAAACCCCGGATTAAGAAAAATTGGGGGGATAACTTATTCAGAAAAATTCGTTACTTCAACACCAATATGGAGCTGTGGACGGTGGCCGTTATTATAGTTGAAAGCACCGCGCAGATCTTTTACCAGGCGCTTAAAGATGCTACCAAATGTACGCTGCTAAAACAGATCTGTACCGATATATTGATAGATGAAGCTTATCATATTACTTTCCAGACAGAAAGGCTGGCCATGATCTATGAAGGCAAAAGCAATTTCTCAAAAAGCTGGCGGGTTGTTGGCTATAACCGGTTCTTTTACGCCACTTCTGCGCTGGTATGGTTCGCGCATAAAAAATTATTTAAGGCTGGCGGCATAACCTATGAAATGTATACCAAAAAAATGCACTGCAAATATCTTAAAACACTCAAAATCGTAACAGATACCGAGAATGCCTTGTGGATTTAAGCCCTTATATCTAAACCTTATCAACTAAAAAAGCCTTCCCGCAAATAGCGGGAAGGCTTTGTAATGACGGATAAATATATAGTTAAGCTACTTTTACATTTATAGCATTGATACCTTTTCTGCCATCTTCAACATCAAAGCTAACGGTATCGTTATCACGAATGTTGTCGATCAATCCTGTTGAGTGTACAAAGATTTCTTTGCCACCATCATTAGGTGTAATAAAACCAAACCCTTTGGTCTGATTAAAGAATTTTACTGTTCCTGTTTGCATTATATTTTAATTATTTTTGGTAAATATAAGTTAAATTATTGATAATTAAATAAATATGTTTTTTATCGCCAAATTTTTGTCAATAAAAAAAGCCTTCCATTGTGATGGAAGGCTTTTTTACGATTAATAAATATAGTTTTAAGCTAATTTTACATTTACCGCGTTAAGGCCTTTTTTGCCGTTTTGTACTTCGTATTCTACTTCGTCATTCTCGCGAATTTTGTCTACTAAGCCTGATACGTGTACAAAGATCTCTTCTCCGCTTTCAGATTTGATGAAACCGAAGCCTTTAGAGTCATTAAAAAATTTTACTGTTCCTGTTGCCATTATTGATTGTTTTTAAAATTAATGCAAGGTAGTAAAATATTTAATATTCAATACTATACCCATTATTTCGATATTTTTTTCTCTTTTAGCTTTACTTCTATGTTATTATTTATGGTTTGTAAGTGTGCAATGAAGTCCATTTTATGAGGCGGCGAGATAACAACACTGTCGTATTTATTAAAAAATATTTCAATCCTGTCTGACGATAATGCCGGGGCGCTTAATGCCGAATTAGTTTCCACTATTGATTTAATTGCTGAAATATCAATGTCTACGTTATAGAAAAAACCACTATGTACGTTAAGAATATAATCGTTTACAGTGTAATAAGTGGTAACTATCATATGGATCAGAAAACCAATTATTAAAAGGCTACCTATTAAGGCTAACCATAAACCATTGATTAAATAAAAGACGGATAGCCCGCCCATCAAAATAACTAACGGGATCCACACAATAGGGCCAATTTTTGATTTATAAACCATCTTACTTAGGGTTTTAGGTAATAAGTTAGACGGTATACGTGTTAGTTTGGTAATATGTTTATTATTTAACTAATAAGCATTAAAACGCTACGCCGCGTCCGAGATGTATTTAACCAAACATCGTTTTGCTACCGGCAATAGGGTTTGCTCCAGCGGGAAAGTAATATTGCTATGCACATAATATACAGCAGGGTTAGGCAGGTGTTTGTTTTGTTTGATGAGATGCAGCTTTATCGCCTCGGGTGTGTTGATAATGCTGTGCTGGTAAGTATCTATCAATTGAATGTTTATACCCCGGTATTGATCATCCTTATCTTCAAAAATCGTGAAATGATATTCGTACAAATGATTAGTAGTCTCCTTACCGTTACGCAGCGAAAAGTATCCGTCATAAGGCAACAGTGGCATTATGCCAACCGGGTCGATATTTAAACAGCTCTCCACAAAATCATAGATCTCTTTACCGGTTTGTATAGCGGGGTCCATTTGATGCAGCGCATAGGCAATGATCTGTTCTATCTCGCGCATGGTGCTGTCATCTTCCACAATTTTTTGATAGGTGAGTTTTACAGCAGCGATATCAGTCTTGGTTAACCGCTGCGGGAAGGCATTTTGCAGCGTGGTTTTATTTTGCTTAAAGCAGACAAGATTATTGTAATGAAACACCAGGTCGCTTAAGTTTGGGTACAGGCGGGTTCTATCAAAATGGCGGTTTATCTCCTGCAGATAGGCTAATAGCTGGTACTTTTTGTACTCAAAATCTATCGAACCTTCAATAAACCAGTTAATGCCTAATGATTTCATAAATCTATCTCCCTTACATGCCCCTTAAATTAAACAAAAATGACCAATTTTGCAATATGCCCAACGGAACCCTGTTTTTAATACCTGTACCGCTTGCCGAAGAGGCCGCGGCCAAAACTTTTACTCCTTACCTGGTTGATACCATAAACCACATAAAGGAATACATCGTAGAGAATGAAAAAACTGCGCGTCGTTTCTTAAAAGAAGCTGGTCTTAAAACACCACAAAGCGAGCTTGTGATCCATGATTACGGCAAGCATGCACGCGGCGCAAGTATCAAGCCTTATTTTATTGGCCTGCAATCTGGCAAGGATGTAGGGTTAATGAGCGAGGCCGGTTGCCCCGGCGTAGCTGACCCGGGATCAGAGATTGTTGCCGAGGCGCATAAGCGTGGAATAAAAGTTGTTCCGTTGGTTGGGCCAAGTTCTATTTTGCTGGCGCTGATGGCATCGGGCTTTAATGGCCAGGGTTTTGCCTTCCAGGGCTATTTGCCTATTGATAAAGTGGAAAGGAGTAAACGGATAAGGGAGTTGGAAGGTCTGTCAGACCGCTTAAATCAAACCCAGATCTTTATCGAAACACCTTTCCGCAATAACCCTTTATTAGAAGAAATACTACGGACGGGACATCCAAAAACCAAGCTTTGTATTGCCAGTAATTTAACCGCGGTTGATGAGTTTGTGCAAACTAAAACCATCGCCGAATGGCAAACCCAGGTGCCCGATCTGCATAAAAAGCCAACCATTTTTATTATATCGCGTTCTGTATAAGTGTTAATTGCGCAGCAACATACCTCTGTTTTAATTGTGGGTGCCGGCCCGTCGGGGTTAATGATGGCCGCCCAGCTGTTACGGCATGGGGTGCAGCCAATTATTATCGATAGCAAGCAAGGGCCGACAGATGAATCAAAAGCGTTGGCGGTACAAGCCAGGTCGCTGGAGATCTATCGGCAAATGGGTGTGATAGATCGTATCATCGATGGTGGCAAACAGGCTGGTGGCGTAGCATTTAATTATGATGGCAAAGTGCTGGCCCAATTGTCAATGGCCAACACGGGGGAAGGGTTAACCAAGTTCCCCTTTATCCATCTGTATCAGCAAAGCAAGAACGAGCGGCTGTTGCTTGATTTCCTAACAATTAATTGCTGCCCGGTTTATTGGGATACAAACCTAATCACCGTTAAACAAGTTGGCAAACAGGTAGAAGTTCAGCTACAGTCGGGTACAGAAACAGTAAGCCTTACTGCGGATTGGCTAATAGGTGCCGACGGCGCCCACAGTATGGTACGCAAACAGTTACAAATACCTTTTAATGGTGACACCTATACAAACGAGTTTTACCTGGCGGATGTGGAGTTGGACAATCAGCAGCTAAGCGAAACAGAGGTTGGTTTATATCTGTCAAAAAATGGATTCGCGGGTTTTTTCCCGATGCCGGAGGCTCATTGCTATCGCGCGATAGGCAACTTGCCCGCGGGCATCGTAGCTACCGAGAATCTGCAACTTGAAGATATACTGCCGCATTTAAAAGAGGTTACACAAACCGAAATTAAAGTAGTTAATCTTAAATGGTTCACTACCTACCGCCTGCATCACCGCATGGCCGATAATTTTAGGAAGCAAAGCGTTTTTTTAATTGGCGATGCGGCGCATATCCATTCGCCGGTTGGGGGGCAGGGTATGAATACCGGCTTGCAGGATGCTTATAATTTGGGGTGGAAATTAGCAGGCGTTGTAAATAATCAGCTTAAAGAAAATATTTTAGACACCTATGCAGCCGAGCGCATGCCGGTGGCCAAGGATCTGCTTAACACTACCGATAAAATGTTTAAGGTAGTAATGTCAACCAGTTGGCTAACCTTATTGTTTAAGAAGTGGGTATTGCCTAAACTGCTTAAGTTTGTTTGGAGCAAGGATGGTATCCGCGAGATCTTTTTTAAACGGGTATCACAAATATTTATTAAGTACCGTCATAGTGCCATCAGTTTGCAATTAAGTAATGCTAACCAAGTTAAAGCCGGCGACCGCCTGCCTTACCTAAAAATATTTGATGAAAAGAAACAGGAAGAAACCGACCTGCACGAATGGTGCGCCAAGCCCGGTTTTACGCTTATTGTATTGGGCAAACTGCAAGAGCTGGACCTGTTTACACTGGCTAAATGGATCACCCAAAACTATCCCGCAAATCTTAATTTTTTTTATCTGCCGCCATCAGCTAAAAATTCGGAGGTATTTAAAACTTTTGAGGTTAGTAGCGAGGGTAAAAAGAAAGCGCTCATCATTCGCCCGGATATGCATATAGGGTTAATAAATGATGTGGTTGATATTGAGATGATGGATAATTATCTACATAACGTGGTGGGAGTGAAAAATGCATAATGTCCATCTATTTATCAAGAAAAGTATCCTGTTTATAATCGATCTTTTTTATCCCCTATTTAAAAGGCTATTTTCCCTGCAAACGTTTAGATACCTGGCTTGCGGCGGCGTTAATACTTTGCTTGATATAAGCATGTTTGCGGTAAGCTATCATTTAATATTCAGAAAGCATAATGTATCAATCGGGGCTGTAACTATCAGCTCACACATTGCTGCTTTATTGCTGGGGCTTTGTATCACATTGCCGATTGGCTACTATCTTAACCGGTACGTAGTTTTCCAGGAATCGGGCTTGCGACGCAGGGTGCAGCTATTTCGCTATATTTCGGTGACTTTTTTATGTATCTGCCTTAACTATACGCTGCTTAAATTATTTGTTGATTACCTGGGTTGGTATCCTACCCCATCAAAAGTGTTAAACACTGTTTTTGTGGCCGCGTTTAGCTATATAACCCAAACATATTTACTTTTCAGGAAACAGGAAACCATAAACCCCATGGGCTAACAAAAAAGCGCCCCCGATTAACCGGGGCGCTTAAATCAAAATACTCACACCTCATTTTTGATTACCTTATCGGGGTATCGTGTATATATATAATTAATAGTTATTCGTATGTATCGGCACAAAGGTGTTGGTGTATGATGATTGTATCTGCAACTAAACTACCCGGTTATCGACTAAATCGGGCGCGCGGTTTCTTTGGCCCCTCAACTAAATACACCGCAGCGAAACTAATTTCTGTAACGAGTGCCCGCTGTGCCGTCATTAGTCTTTAACCAGGTAACTGTATAACCTTTTATCTCGCTCTCAATCCTATCGCTTAAGTTTAAATTACAGGTTAAAGGTGCAGATAGCCGGCCGGCGATCTAAATTTGTATCGTTGAATGTAGTTTTTGTGTCGATAAACGTCAATACCGGTTGTTTTAGCCGTGGATAGTTTCGGCTTTACCGTAGTTTTTTACTACCTGCGCCTCAAACTCCAGGAACTCTTTCCAGCGCTTATCTACATTAATAGCAACGGCGTGCTTTTTAGCCAGGTTAATAAACATGGTATAATGAGTGGCCTCACTTATCATTAATTCATGATAAAATTCTGAGAGCTGTTTGTCATTAATATTTTCAGACAATACCTTAAAGCGTTCGCAACTGCGCGCTTCTATCATGGCTGAAAATAACAATCTGTCGATCAACTGCGCTTCTCTGCCGCCACCGACAATGATGAATTTACGCAACTCGTTTACATAATCATCCTTACGTTCTTTACCCAACACATAACCGCGCTGCAAAATAATCTCATGCACTCGTTTAAAGTGATCCATTTCCTCCTGCACCAACGCAATCATTTGCTGCACCAGGTCGCTAAGGTTTGGATTTTGAACGATAAGCGTAATGCCATTGGTAGCAGCCTTCTGCTCGCAATAGGCATGGTCTATCAATAATTCTTCAATATTGCTTTCTACCACATTCTTAACCCAAGTTGGGTCGGTAGGCAGTTGTAGTTTAAGGATTGTTTTTTCGCTCACAGGTCAAAGGTAGTGGTTAATCTTCGTCAGTAAAAGCGGGATTATTTGTTATTGAACGGGCGTTATGATGGATAGTAAGTATACTAATTTGTGTATCAGATAACACTTCATAAATGATCCTGTAATTTTGAAGAATTAGTTCACGAAAGCTGTCGTTATTTAAGTCCTCCAATTCCTTTCCTAACAATGGCTGATATTATAATTTATCAATAGCAGTCTCTATTTTCTTACGCTCAAGAGTGGCATATTTTGGAGAATCACGCTTTATATAGTTAACTATTTCTCTTAGATCATTTTTAGCAATCTTTGAGACTACTATTTTCACCACGATTCCACTTCTTTTTTTAGATCATCCCAGTCAGTTCCTTCTCCGTCAACTATTTCCTTTTGCGCTATTTCGATCTTCTGCAACAGTATTATTTTGCCTATTAAATCTTCAGTCGAAACATTCTCAGGCATATGATCAATAAGCTGGTGCACTTTATCTTTAGTAAGCATATCTTCTCCTTTTTATAAAAAAAAATTACTTATACAAACTCTTACTCTCAATAAATTTTAAAACAGGATCGGGTACAAAATATTGTACGTTCTTTTTCTCTGCGATAGATTTACGGATAAAAGTAGCTGATAACTCCATCTGCGGAGTCATGGTAATAGTTACCGCAGGGTGCGACGCCAGCTCAGCATTTTCATAACCCGGGCGCGGGTAAACATAGATTTGGTAATCGCGCAGTATCAGTTTGTAGTTCTTCCATTTAGGCAGGCTCACCAGGTTGTCAGACCCCATAATCAACGCAAACTCGTGCTGCGGGTATTTCTCCTTTAAATGGGCAAGCGTATCAATAGTATAGGATGGCTGTGGCAATTTTAATTCGACATCGCTAACTTCTATATTTTGGGCGTTATCTGTAGCCAGGCGGGCCATTTCTAACCGATCATAAGTGTTTATCAGGTCGCCATATTTTTTTAGCGGATTTTGGGGCGATACAACTAACCAAACTTTATCTAAAGTTGTATGGTTAGCCAAATAGTTGGCAATAATAAGGTGCCCAATATGGATAGGATTGAAAGAACCAAAAAGCAGTCCTATTTTCATTATTTATCAGTTAATAGTAATGTGTAGAGATATTAACCGGCAGCAACTATACAATAAAGTTCCTCACCAATTCTTCCGCCTCTTTGCATGCCGTTTGAAGATCGTGATTTTTTAGGATAATATCAAATCGCGGCGCGTAATTCAATTCTTTTTCTGCTTTGGCAAAGCGTTCTTTTAATTTATCGGCGCTATCTGTACCCCTGCCTGTTAAACGCTCCTTTAAAACGTCAAGTGATGGCGGCTGTACAAATATGGCCAATGCCTGCCCGTTATATTTACGCTTAAGGTGCAGGCCACCCTCTACATCGATGTCAAATATTACGGTTTTACCCTTTTTCCAGATGCGTTCTATTTCGGTACGCAGGGTGCCGTAAAAAGTACCAGAATAAACCTCTTCAAACTCAACAAACTGCTTCTTGGCTATCCGGTGTAAAAACTCTTCCTTAGTTATAAAGTGATAAGCTTTATCTTGTTCCTCATCACCGCGGGGCATCCTGGTGGTGGCTGATATAGAAAACTCCAGTTCAGGAAATTTAGTAAGCAGGTGCTTCACTATAGTAGTTTTACCAGCTCCAGATGGTGCAGAAAATATAACGAGTTTTCCTTGTTTGGCCATTGGGTATTAGTCATCGGTCACTGGTCATTGGGTAAATAGCCTAATGACTATTGACCAATGACCATTAACTATAATACGTTAAGTAATTGTTCTTTAATTTTTTCAAGTTCCTCTTTCATCCCCACTACCAATTTTTGGATATTGGCATCGTTGGCTTTTGAACCTAAAGTATTTATTTCGCGGCCTATCTCTTGCGATATAAAGCCAAGTTTTTTTCCATTGGCATCGGCATTTTTCAACGTCTCGATAAAGTAATCGCAATGGGTTTTTAAACGTATTTTTTCCTCCGTGATATCCAGTTTATCAATATAATAGATCAGTTCCTGCTCAAAACGATTGTTGTCTATACCCTCGCGGCCGGCAGCTTCACTTAAAAAAGTATTCAGGCGCTCACGGATAACCGGTACACGTTTAGGCTCTTCAACCTCAACCAGTTTAAGGTTTTGCAGGATGATATCTATCCGGTACTTAATATCCTGCTCTAAGGTGTTACCTTCATCACTTCTAAACTGCTGGAAAGCCGCCATAGCCTGGTTAAAGGTCTTTTCGGCAATTTTCCATTCATCTTCTGATAGCGTCTCCTCGTCGTATTTAACTACTTCGGGCAGGCCAAGTGCCAGTTGCAGCAGGTTGGTTGCAGGTTCACCTACCTCCTCGCTAACCGCTTTTAGCTGCGAGTAGTAGTTTTTTAACAATTCGGTATCAATACCAGCTGCTTTAACCGGGGCCGAGTTTGTCTGCTCTATATTAAACGATAGGTTTACCTTACCCCGCTCTATCTGCTTACTGCAATCGTTACGTAACTGGAACTCTTTCTCAGAGAATATTTTGGGCAGGCGAAGCGACAGTTCAAGAAACTTACTGTTCAGGGATTTGATCTCGACCGTATATTTTGTGTTACCTGAGTCGAAAGTTGCAATTCCATATCCTGTCATGGATTTTATCATGCGCAAAGATAGTTTTTTTAGGCTGTTTACCCAACCCGGTAGTGAAATTGACTTATATCTTAAAAAAATAGCTACAATTTAGTATATCCGCATTAATTTAAAAATTAACACTTTTTTACATTTTCCCTCGTTTACAATGTGTAATTTTGTTTGTTGATCAAGTCATTTATATATTATCGTTTCAGCGCAGCACTTATGCTGTGTTTTTGTTTAGTATCAGTTGCTTCTGCACAGCAATTATTTACTGTTAAGGGTGTCGTATTTAAAAAAAACACCCCTATAACTATTGCTTTTACCTCCATAAGCAACTTAAACCGTAAAACCGAAGTATTGAGCGATGAACTGGGCGGCTTTCGTATCCAGGCTGCCATAGGCGACTCGCTACTGTTCAAAAAATCCGAATATACCAGCCAGGTTATCGTGGTCTTAAAATTTTCAGACCAGTCTGTTTACATGCAGCCGGTAATTCATTTAGACCAGGTTACTATTAAGGACTTGAGTAAAAAACAAATGCTTAATGATGTAATGGACGATTATAAACGCAAGGGTCAATACTCATCTTTAAACCCAAGTGTGGGTTCTGTTTTAAGCTCGCCGTTAACCGGATTATATGAGCTGTTTGGTAAGGGTCCTGATCAGGCCCGCAAGTTTCAGAGGTATACCAAAGAAGAGCTGGAACGTGTAGAAGTAGCCAAACGTTATAACAAACCGCTGATTAAAAAGATCACCAATATGCCCGATGAGGACCTGGAAGATTTCATGATCAATTTCACACCTAATGTTGAGGATATCAGGATCTGGACAGATTACGATATTATCAAGTACATACAAAGATCGTACGACTATTTTAAGAATAACAGGGGCACCCTGAAATTACAAAAGCTTAATTAGTTTTAAATCCCCAAAGCTTCGCAAGCCTTTTCGGCAGCTAACTTCTCTGCATTTTTTTTGCTGAACTCTTTTCCCAAGCCCATTATTTGCCCGTCTACACTGGCCTGTACGGTAAACAGCTTGGTGTTTTCGCCATCGCCGTTATCAATCAGATCAAAAGAGATATCCTTGCTATGGCGCTGGCACCATTCTATCAGCTTGCTTTTAAAGTTGGTCTCGGTTTGTTCAAGGGTATGGATATCAATATGCGATTTGATGATATGGTTAACCAAAAAGTTCCTGGTAAAATCGTAGCCCTTATCTAAATAAACAGCGCCAACCAATGCCTCAAAGGCATCGCCTAACAATGAGCCCTGCCTGGTTGGGCCCAGTGCGCGGTTGTCATACTCTATCAATTTTTCAAAACCCAGTTTGCGCGCCAATTGGTTAAGGTTAACCCGGCTTACAATTTTTGAGCGCAGCTCGGTCAAAAAGCCCTCATCCTCATACGGATAAAGCTTAAAAAGCACCTCGGCAACAACGCTGCCCAAAACAGCATCGCCCAAAAACTCCAGGCGCTCGTTGCTGTTTTTTACGCCTTTTTTTACGCTTTGCGCTACTGATTTATGGCGAAACGCCAACCGGTATAACGACAAATTGCCCGGTACAAAACCGAGCAAATTTTTTAAAACTTTAACGTACTTTCTGTGTGGAGAGAGGTATAGTTTATATAACCGGCTAACTGGCATCCACTATTAAGCTTCGTATTTTTTAAATATTACAGAAGCATTGTGGCCGCCAAAACCAAAACCATTACTTTGTACAATGTTTATATCGCGTTTTTGAGCCTTGTTAAACGTAAAGTTTATTTTAGGGTCAAACGTCGGATCATCGGTAAAGTGGTTAATCGTTGGTGGTATGATGCCATGGTTTAAGGCTAATATAGATGCAATAGCTTCAACCGCGCCGGCAGCACCTAATAAGTGGCCCGTCATTGATTTGGTTGAGCTGATATTTATCCGGTAAATATCTTCGCCAAAAACATCCTGTATAGCCTTAATTTCCTGCGGGTCACCAATTGGAGTAGATGTTCCGTGAACGTTTACATAATCAATATCTGATGCCTGCAGGCCTGCGTCCTCAAGCGCCGAGCGCATTACCAGTGCAGCACCAAGGCCGTCCGGGTGAGGGGCAGTCATATGGTAAGCATCAGCACTCATGCCGCCGCCCATCATTTCTGCATAAATTTTAGCACCACGTGCTTTAGCGTGTTCAAGTTCCTCTAAAATAATGGTACCTGCGCCTTCACCTGCAACAAAACCGTCGCGGTCAAGATCAAACGGGCGCGATGCCGTTGCCGGATCGTCATTACGTACAGACAGCGCGTGCATCGCATTAAATCCGCCTATACCGGCCTCATTAATAATAGCTTCAGACCCACCGCTTATAAACATATTAGCTTTACCCAGGCGGATATAGTTAAAAGAGTCGATAAGCGAGTTGTTTGATGATGCACAAGCAGAAACTGTCGAGAAATTTGGACCACGCAAGCCATATTTAATGGAGATATGCCCCGGCGCTATATCGGCGATCATTTTTGGAATAAAGAACGGATTAAATCGTGGTGAACCATCGCCCTTGGCAAAGTTAACCACTTCATCTAAAAAGGTTTTTAAACCACCAATGCCTGACCCCCAGATAACACCAATGCGGCTGGTATCTAATTTCGAAAAATCTACACCTGCGTCTTTTACTGCTTCTTCGGTACTATACAAGGCGTATTGTACAAAAGGATCAAGCTTACGCGCATCCTTTCTACCCAAAAAAGCGTCTGCGTCAAAGCCTTTAACTTCGCACGCGAATTTTGTTTTGAACAGTGTTGTGTCAAAACTCTTGATCAAAGCTGCGCCACTTACTCCGTTGATCAATGAGTTCCAGTATTCTGGAACGGTATTGCCAATTGGAGTAAGTGCCCCAAGCCCGGTTACTACAACTCGTTTAAACCCCATTTAATTAAATTAAGGAGAGCTTATTTAACGTTTTTTTCAAGGTAAGCTACGGCTTGACCTACTGTGCCGATAGTCTCAGCCTGATCGTCAGGGATAGCCACATTAAATTCTTTTTCAAATTCCATGATTAGTTCCACGGTATCTAAAGAGTCAGCACCAAGGTCGTTGGTGAAGCTAGCCTCAGGTGTAACTTCAGATTCGTCAACACCCAATTTTTCTACGATTATAGCTTTTACTCTTGAAGCGATATCAGACATAGTATTATAGTTTAATGATTAATAATTTCAGTGCAAAGAAAAATAAAATCTATCAAATATCAAATCTAAAACTTTTTAGTTTAGAGGGTAACAAAATTTTAGATCAAAAGGTTTCAATTTGTATTTTTACCGGCGCAAATGTAATGATATATTGAATAGAAAATTTTTAAAATTTGAGATAGATCTGGATTTTGTGCTCATCGCAGTAACAACTTCGCTTAAAGACTATCGTATTTGTTACTTAATTAACAAATATTTAAATTTTAATTTTGTCAAAACCGATGACCTGGCTGTTGATATACACCCTGGCGCACCATCGGTATACTTCTCTTTATATGAATATAACTGGGAAGCCAGTGAAACAGATTTCTTTTTTATTGGCAATAAAGGCAGCGACGGCTATTTAATACCCGAGATGAAAAAGGCAGATTATTTTTTAATGATAAAAAATTATATTGATGATAATGACCTTGACAACCTTATTTCGGCATTAAATAAGATCCCTGAAATTGTGGCAGCAGTAAAGATTGACCCTAAAAAAATAAAATCACGCGAAAATCTCTTATTTTAGCGCCGAATTAAAAAAAGAGCACGAAGCGTTTTATATACGCTGCCCAAATATTGAACCCATAAACTATGAATATACCGTATAACCGTACTAAGATTGTCGCTACAATGGGCCCTGCCTGTTCTAAAAAAGAAACATTGTTAGCAATGATCAAAGCCGGCGTAAATGTTTGCCGCCTTAACTTTTCGCATGGAAAGCCAGAAGACCATAAAAAGTTTGTTGACCTGATAAGGGAAATAAATAACGAGCATAAAACAAACGTTGCCATGCTTGCTGATTTACAGGGCCCTAAGATCCGCATTGGTTTAGTAAAAGATGGCGGTATACACCTTAAAAACGGTACCCATATTAATATTACTACGCATGAGTGTATAGGCGATGATAACCAAATCTACATTACGTATGATACTTTCCCGCAGGATGTACAGGCCAATGAAATTATTTTATTGGACGATGGCAAGATCCAGATGCGGGTTATTGAAACCAATAAAATTGATACTGTAGTTTGCGAAATTGTACACGGCGGGATTTTAACATCACGTAAGGGCGTTAATTTACCAAATACCAAAGTGTCTATCCCAAGCTTAACCGAAGAGGACCTGGAGAACTTACAATACGCCCTTGAGTGGGATATTGACTGGATAGGCTTATCATTTGTACGTAACGCTGATGATATAACGGAGCTTAAACAAGTGATAGCACGCAGCGGCAAGGCAGCCAAAGTAGTTGCTAAAATTGAAAAGCCCGAGGCTATAGACAATATTGATGCCATTATAGCCGCTACAGACGGTGTGATGGTTGCACGTGGTGACCTGGGCGTTGAAATGCCTTTAGAGGAAGTGCCATTGCTGCAAAAAATGATAGCCAGCAAATGCCGTGCGGCATCAAAACCGGTTATTGTTGCTACCCAGATGCTGGAATCAATGATAACTACCCCGCGCCCTACACGTGCCGAGGTTAATGATGTTGCAAACTCTGTATTAGACGGCGCCGACGCGGTTATGCTTAGCGGCGAAACATCAGTTGGCGAGTTCCCGCTGATAGTTATTGAAACTATGGCTAAAATTGTACGTAACGTTGAAGAGTTGGGTTATCCATACAATTCAGACAGAGGGTCTGTATCTGACGTAAACTCTGCAGGTTATTTAAGTGACGCCGTTTGCGAGTCAGCAGTTCACCTGGCCGAGCGTACCAACGCGGTTGGTGTAGTATCTATGACTACATCAGGCTATACTGCCTTCCAGATATCAAGCTACAGGCCAAGGGCACGTACCTTTATATTTACGGCTAATCCACACCTGTTAAACGCGCTTAGCCTGGTATGGGGTGTACGCACTTTTTATTATGATAAAGTTGAAAGTACCGACCAAACTATAGCCGATGTTAACAATATGCTTAAAGCCGAGAACCTGGTAGGCACTGGCGACGTGGTAATTAATACTGCTGCTATACCTATTGTTAATCATGGTAAAACCAACATGCTTAAAGTAACTGTGATAGACTAATATCACCAATTACATACTAAAAAAGGGCTGCCCGTTATTTAACAGGCAGCCCTTTTTGTTAATATATGCCTGCGCGGCACACTAACTCTGATACCCTGGCAGCATTGCCAAAATAACAATCCCAATACAATCTTACTATCTTCATAACTTTGATTTATCGTTATCCGTTTAAATATGACTATTAAATTTACTTAAGGTTTATTTTCTATTTACAATATTATAATTAGCTTTAAAAACATGCCTTATTTATTAAAGATACAATTTGTATCTTTTTTGTTACATAAAATTTCATTTTTATTATGCTTTTATTATATTCGTTGCATTAAGCCCCTATAATAAATTGATTAAACAAGTGTGGAAGCATGCTATTACAGTGTGCATGGTACTATTAAGTACCGGGATATTATTTGCCCAGGACAAACAGGATTCGCCCGAGGTATTGCGCAGGCAAACCGATGCAAAGGAAGTTATAAGCAATTTTTTTAGCGGCAAAAAGAAAGCCGACACCACATTAAACGGTAAAACCCACTCTACATTTTCTACATTGCCATCCGCAGGTTATAACCCCAGTGTTGGTTTTTCGGTTGGTGTAACCTCAACCGGGGGCCATGTTTTTGGCAATCCAAAAACTACAACTTTCTCAGTTGTAAATGCCAATGCCTATATATCTACGCTGGGCCTTGCATCATTCGAGGCTAAGAACAATATATTTACTAATGACGATGAATATAACATACAAGGCGGCATACAGGTTGGTAAAACCGTAGCGCTTGATTATGGGGTGGGTACGGGCCACCGTGTACAGGGCGACGGAACCTTCGCGCTAAATGATCTTCCGCTGGATAATAACCCTGATGTTTTCCCCATAAAATTTTCCTACCTTAAGTTTTCTGAACGGGTGTACCGCCGTATTTTTAAGAACGTTTACGCAGGCGCGGGTTTCATTTTTAATAAATATAGTAATATCGACGATGAGCGCCAAAGCAGCAAAGGCCCCACTGGTATTAACATAAACACGCACAATTACAGGTACAGCCGGATAAATGAGTACCCAACTTCGGGCTACTCGGCAAGCGGTTTATTGTTTAACGTTGAATATAACTCAAGGGACCATATTAACCGCACTCAAAACGGCATGTATGCCGACGTTGTTTTAAGAGTAAACGAAACCTGGCTGGGCAGCGAGCACAGGGCCGTACAGCTAAAAACAGAGTTAAGAAAATACTGGGCTCTATCACAAGTAAACCCCGAGCATATGCTGGCATTTTGGTATTGGGGCACTTTTTTGCTTAACGGGTCTGTGCCTTACCTTGAATTACCCGGCACAGGCAGCGACGCGGCTAACCGCCTGGGCAGAGGTTACACTATAGGCCGTTTTAAAGGCACCTCCTTTGTTTATAGCGAAATGGAGTATCGTTTCCCCATCACAAAAAATAAGTTGTTCAGCGGCGTGGTTTTCACCAATGCCGAAACAGCAAGTAATAGCCGTACTATAAATTTAACAGAGTTTATTGAGCCGGGCGCCGGTGTGGGCCTGCGCTTGTTGTTTAACAAATATTCGCGCTCAAATCTTTGTATTGATTATGGCGTGGGTAATTATGGCTCGAAAGGGATATTCCTGGGCCTTAATGAAGTATTTTAATTTTGAGCTAAAAGCTTAAGGCTAAAAGCAGAAAGCTTTTTGACGATCAACGTATCTTTTTCGCTTTTAGCTTTGGACTTCCTGCTTTTAGCTTCTTTTAATACCCCTGTTAACGCAAAAAGCGGGTCAGTTAAAAAACTGAACCCGCTTTTGTTTTATATTATAAAAAACCTTAGTGGTTTAATCTGCCTTCGTGTGCATCAGTTGAGGTGATACCTGCCTCGGGCAAAGCGCGGTGCGGGCGGGTTAAAAACGGTGACTCGGATGCAAAGATGCCTTTAATCATTAACGCGGCGCCTAATAAGAAATGCGGCCAGAATACTTCATTGCAAAAAGCGTAGGTCCATGGCAATGCTAACAGGAATGATCCCATTAATACATCAACACAACTTTGCATTTGTATAGGGAAAACTTTAAGAAAGCTAAAACCGGTTGGGCTTTCGCTAAACATTGACATGATCAACTGCAACCATCCCATTAATAATGGCATTAATAAGGCTGCAGCAATAGTAACATGGCTAAACTTAAACAACCATGGCGATGCTAATAATAACGCTGCGATGGCATAATTTAAAACTCCGTATGCTGTTCTTGAAATGAAAGGCTTCATTGTATGTTAGTTTTGTACTTGTTTACGGCAAAATTAATAATTTATGCCTAACATTTTTGGTTAATTTAAAAAAATCCTGAAAGGTATTTACGCTGTCCTTTTAACGATTTTTGAGGCTAAAAACGCAAACAAGCCTAACACAATACCTGATATAACACCAATTATCAACCCAAAACCCGACATATACAACCGTGGATGAATACCGTTATACATGGTTGTCATATCCGCATGATTGGCCGAATAGCTATTGTAAAAAAATGCATGAGCAGCGGTTATCCAGATACAGTTAAATACACTTACCATAAAACCGTGCAGGAAATATTTGCCCGGCACTACTTTGGCAATTACATAGGCACAAAAAACAAATATCACCAGCCAAAAAGCGGGTTCAATTTTTTCGGGGATAAGTGATATGGTAGCAAATGCCATGATCAGCCCGAAGAATGACAGTTGAATAATAAGTTTCCAGTTCATGATGTTGCTGATTAATTTATAGTAAATATAAAAATTAAGATCTGCTAATTATTATGAAGCGTAAGCGGCCCGTCGTCGTTTTTTGGATCTTCAAACTTATAGGTAAACTCTATTGGTGCACCATATTGCACCCTTACCGGCTTGCCGTCTTTTATCCCCGGTTTCCATTTTGGCGATTTTTGTATCACCCTCAATGCTTCTTCTGTAGTACCGCCACCCGGGCCTTTAGTAACTTTAAAATTTGTTAACGTTCCATCTTTTTCAACAATAAACTGCATGATAACCTTACCCTGTACCTGCGTCAGCTTCATTTGTTTGGAGTACTTTATGTTCTTTGATAAAAATTTAATAAACTCCGCTGCTCCGCCTGGGAAGGTTGGTTGTTCATCAACTCTAAAATAAACACTGTCGGCGCGTATAGTATCCCTGATGCTGTGAGCACGCACATTGATTGATAACAGTAATAATACGCAAACAAATAACCCTGTTTTGGTAAACCGGATAGCAATATCTTGCTGTAAATGAGTTAATTTAAGCATATCATTTAGCTTTAATGTTTAATGATCCAAAGTAAAAATAACCGATGCGGTATACTGCGTTCTTACAAACTTATTTCCTTCCCATATACCCGCGTACCACTTAGGCGATAAAGCCATCAACCGTACAGCTTCTGCCTTCATAGCTTCCGATGGCCCGCTTAATGCCTTAAAGTTAGACAAACTTCCATTTTTTTCTACAACAAACTGCACAACAGCTTTTCCGGATATGCCTTTGTCGCGATCGTCTTTAGGGTAACGGATATGCTCGCTTATAAATTTATTAAACGCGTCCGGCCCGCCCGGGAAGCGCGGGTCGCGCGTTACCTCTGGGAAAATTTCATCACTATAGCTATCATGTAATTCACCTCTGCCAAATGCAACGGGCATAGCACACCTAACCCTCACCGCCTTACCGTCCTTAATACCCGGCTCCCATTTTTGTGAGAGGGCAATTACACGTTCTGCTTCCCTATTCAAACTATCATTAGTCCCCCTTATAGCTTTGATACCAGACAATAAACCATCTGGCTCAACTATAAACTGTACAAGAACTCGTCTCTGCTTCGGATCGTCAAAATCTTCCGCATCGCGATATTTAATGTTATTGCCAATAAACTGGAAAAGAAATTCAATACCGCCCGGAAAGGTAGGTGCCTTGTCAACTTTCGAATAAATGGTATCGCTAAGCAATGCAGGTTTGAAGGTACTGATCCTGTCATCAGCCTTACAGGTGTTTATAGCTACTATTGAAAACAACAATGCCACCAAACAATATTTAGTTAACAACCTGTAATACCGGTTAAAAGACCGACGCATATTAATTACCTGTTTAAACTAAAGTTTATGGGCACAGTATAGTAAACCCTTACCAACCTGCCGCCCTGGTAACCGGGTGTCCATTTAGGCGATAAAGAAAGCACCCTTACCGCTTCATTACCCATTGCCTCGGTTGGAGTATGTAAAATTTCAATGTTTGATAAATGGCCATCTCTTTCAACAACAAATTTGCAAATTACCCTGCCCTGGACTTTGTTTTTAGCGTCATCGGCAGGATATTTTATATTATTTCCCAGGAATACGCCAAATGCCTGTAAGCCGCCCGGAAACTGCGGCTGTACGTCAACCCGTGAAAAAATGCCTTCTTTAATGGTATCTGTAACAGACCGGCGAATTGCTGCCTTGCTGCTGTGTATAGTTGTAACAAATAAGGCGGCCAGTAAAAATAATAACGGCGCTGATGATTTTTTTAAAGTAAATTTTAAGTTCATAGATGAGGTTTATAATTTGATATAAATATAATAAATATCAGCAAATACTAATATAATCAACCAACAAAGCCCTGCAAACTATAAGTATGCAGGGCTTTGTTCATAAATTGATGTTAAGGTTTGGTAGTTGTTTTTTTGGCTTTGTAAGTTGTTATTTTTATAACCCCGTTTTTACCGGCGCTGCCGTACAGTGCTACAGCTGTCTTATCTGTAAGTACTTCCATTCCGGCTATATCTTCCTGCTTAATGTCTCTAAGCGTAAAGGTTCCGGGTTTTTTCCGCACACCATCTATTATATACAGCAGGTTTGTTCTTCTCTCGGCCGCTTTTACAATAGAATCGGCCTTTGCATGTCTTATTTTATCTTCCTTCGACTCTCCTAATTTATTCTCCTCTCCTAATTGAAAGCTTATAGGTACAGTGTAATTAACCCTTACCGCTTTACCTTCTTGCATACCGGGTGCCCATTTAGGCGATCTCATTAATACCCTTACCGCTTCTTTAGCCATTGTTTCACTTGGGCTGCGTACCGATTTAATATTTGTTAAAGTTCCATCTGCCTCTACAATAAACGAACAAATAACTCTTCCCCGCCTGCCGGCTTCACGATCTTCTTTAGGGTAATGAATAGTTTTACTTAAAAAATTTGAAAAGCCTTCCATTCCGCCCGGGAACACCGGGCCCTTAACAACCTGGCTATATACCTTATCGGCACCATCGTTGTTATCTTCTTTAGATATATTAAAGCTTATCGGCACGGTATAAGTAGTTCTCACCTTCGCATTGTCTTGAATACCGGGTGCCCATTTAGGCGATAATAATAGTACTCTTACCGCTTCTTTAGCCATGGTTTCACTCGGGCTACGCAAAGATTTAATGTTTGTTAAAGTTCCGTCTTCTTCAACAATAAATTGTGCTATAACCCTGCCTGATACGTTATTTTCACGATCTTCTTTAGGATAACGGATATTGGCTGCTAAAAATTTACCGAAAGCTTCCAAACCACCCGGGAATTGTGGCTGTTTTTCAACCCGGTTATAAATCTTGCCGTCTGGCGGCCCCGGTATGGTAAATTGGATAGGCACTGTGTAAGATACCCTTACCGCATGGCCATTTTGTACACCAGGCACCCATCTGGGCGACTTTAACAGTACCCGCACCGCTTCTGTTTTCATGCTTTCGCTTGGGCCGCGTATTGCTTTTACATCTGATAATGTACCATCATCTTCCACTACAAAGGATGCAATTACCCTCCCCTCTGTTTTGCCTTCCTTGTCGGCGGCCGGATATTTTATATTGTCGGCAAGGTAACGCCCAAATCCTGATATCCCCCCCGGGAACTGTGGTTGCTTCTCGACTTGCGAAAAAACAGGCCCCTTTTTTGGCACCGTATCTACATTAATTTCATGATCAATATTTTCAGCTATCGTTATGTATTTGTTCGCGTCTTCCACCGGTTTATTTTCCGCCGGTATTTCACTGCTATTATCCAGCATTGGCACTACATCTGCCGCAGGCGTTAATAATACCTTTTGCGTTTTTTTGTTGATAGCCGCTACTGCTTTACTGTTGTTTATAGTGGCTGATGAAAAGATCAGCATTAAAATAAATAGCGGTGCCGATAGCCCGTATTTAGCCAACGCTATGCGCTGCGACCTGTTTTTCTGTAACATCATGATGCGTTGTTTTAATAGGCTGTGATTATAAAAGGGTGTAACCAGTTTATGGGTTTCTACCTGGAAGGTTTGGCTTAGCAGCAGCATGGCATAGTCTACCTTATCGGTACCTGCCTGTATTACCTGCATGTCGGCAATATATTCATGGATATATTTTATAGCAAAGCGGTACAGGTAAACCACCGGGTTAAACCAGTTGATGATCATTACTGTTTCAATGATCATTACGTCAACCGAGTGCCATTGCCCGGCGTGCACCTGCTCATGCTCGGCTATTACTGATGATGGGGCTATGTTTTCGCCAAGGCTTATCTTCTTAAAAAAAGAATAAGCTGCTGATGGGGAAGGCTTTTCGATAGCTTTTTTCAATACCAGCAATTGCCAGCCCAAACGGATAATTAAAAATAAAGTGACTGTAATATACAAGGCATTAATTACCTGGCCCAGTGTAATACCGGTATCGGCCGCGGGTTTAACAGTAAAGTTGTAAACCTTACCTACCGGCATACTGTATATGGTTTGCTGTACCTGTTGGGTTATAAACAGGTTCTGTACCCAGTTTGCCTGTATCAACGGGATTAGGAATGACAGCAATGACGCCGCCACCAGATAAATCCGGTTAAGCTGGAAAAACGTTTCCCTGCGTAACAACAAAACATAAAAGCCGAAGAATAATACCAGGTAAAAGTTTACCAGTAATAAATAATGCCACCAGGTCATAACTATTTATTTTTAAGTTTCTCAATCAGTTTCATGATCTCGTCTGCGTCTTTCAGGTCTATCTTTTCTTTCTTCACAAAGTACGAGAACATGTGTTGTACAGAATTGTCAAAATATCCCTGCATCAATTTATCTGTAGCAAAGTTTTGGTATTGCTCCTTACTGATGATGGGATAATACTCGTGGCTTTTACCAAAAGCGTTATAGCTAACAAAGCCTTTGGCTTCCAGTATCCTTATAATGGTTGATACGGTGTTATAAGCCGGCTTGGGCTCGGGCAGGTGTTCCATCACATCTTTTACAAAGCCTTTTTCCAACTGCCAAAGTATTTGCATTAGTTGTTCTTCGGCGCGCGTTAGTTCCTTAATTTCCATGGGGTTTGTGTCTATTAAATAAGCTTGGTTAATAATCTTAAACGAAGATATTAGTTTGAAATGATATTAACAACTAATTTTTTAGTTTATTTTTAATTAAACATTTTTTCACCACCTTCGTTGTCCTACTTTCAACCTGGATTATACTAAATGGATATAACTTTTCACGGCGCCGCCCGTAATGTAACCGGCAGCAAACACTTAGTGCATTTGCAAGATGGCACCAGCATTTTACTGGATTGCGGCATGTTCCAAGGGCTTGGCGAAAACACCGAGGGCCTTAATGAGCATTTTGGGTTTAACCCCAATAAGCTTAACTACATGATCCTGTCGCACGCGCATATTGATCATTGCGGATTAATTCCCCGCCTGGTAGCCGAAGGCTTTAACGGTCCTATATTTTGCACATCGGCCACGTTTGATCTTACCCGGATATTATTGCTTGATTCGGCCAAGATCCAAATGAGCGACGCCGCGTATAGCAATAAGCATCGCGAAAGAAAGGGCCTGCCCCTGTTGGAGCCGTTATACAACGATCAGCAAGCCGAAGAAGCATTGAAGCTATTTAAGGTGGTAGAGTATCACCAGGAGTATGCCATCACCAAAAATGTAAAATTCCATTTTAGCGATGCCGGGCATATATTAGGCAGCTGCGCGGTGCATTTGGTGGTGAACGAAGGCGGCAAAGAAACCCGCGTAACTTTTAGCGGCGATGTTGGCCGCTACGGCGATCTGCTGTTAAAAAGCCCCCAGCGCTTCCCCCAGGCTGATTATATTTTACTGGAGTCGACTTATGGCGACTCGCTGCATAAATCATTAGAACCTATTGAAGATGCGCTGCTGGAGGTTATTAAACATACCTGCCTTGAGAAAAAAGGCAAAGTAATTATACCTGCTTTCAGCGTTGGCCGCACGCAGGAATTATTGTATGCTTTAAACGCGTTAGAACTAAAAGGCATATTGCCTGATGTACCTTATTATGTTGATAGCCCCTTATCAGACAAAGCCACACAAGTATTAAAGGAACACCCCGAAGTTTATAACAGCGGTGTTAAAGAGGTTTTAAAGGTTGATGACGATCCGTTTGATTTTAAGGGTCTGCGGTTTGTACAATCAACCGAGGAGTCGATAGCATTAAATGGCAATCCGCAGCCCTGCGTTATCATCTCTTCATCAGGCATGGCCGAAGCGGGGCGGGTAAAGCATCATATTAAGAACAACATTAACAATCCTAAAACCACTATATTAATTGTAGGCTACTGCGAACCAAACTCGTTAGGCGGGCATTTGTTACGCGGTGACCAAGAGGTGTTTATTTTTGGGGATAAGTACGAGGTTAAAGCCGAAGTACGGTCCATCAAATCAATGAGCGCCCACGGCGATTACGAGGACCTGCTGCATTTTTTAAAATGCCAGGACCCTAAAAAAGTAAAGAAGATCTTCCTGGTGCATGGCGAGTATGAGGTACAGCAGCACTTTGCCCAAACGCTAAACCAGCATGGGTTTGCTAATGTGGAGATCCCGTATCAACATCAAAAGATAGCGTTGGAGTAAAGCAATCTGTCCGCGTTGTCATTTCGAACGGTAGTGAGAGATCTATACAAGACAGTTACGCTACCTATCCATGTATAGATCTCTTTTAGGCTCTGCTATTTCTTAAAAGCCTTATCAGCAAAATCAAACACCTTTTTTAATAATGGTGTGGACCTTGTGCCGCCTATATTTTTACGGATGCTTAGCTCCTGCACAGCTATTTCGATAAATAAGCCATCGATAGCTTTTTGCGTGGCGTAATTGGCAATATCAGGGTTTATCTTACGCACAAATGGAACCCGGTTATAGCTATTGGCTAATATGGTATAGTAACGTGTAGCGTTAACCTTATTCAGGCTGGCCTGTATAACCGGCTGAAATTTTTCCATCAGGTCTGTAGTGGTCGAGATCTTGAAATATTGGGTAGCGGCATCCTGCTGGCCCAGCAAAATGTTGGTCACGTCCTGCAAGGTCATTTTTTTAATGGCGCTTATAAATATTGGTTTGGCTTGTACTACGGCATCTTCGGCGGCACGGTTCAGGCCTAATATGGCGTTATCACAAACTTTACCCATGCCCATTGCGCGTAAAGTTCTTTCGGCTTTTTGTGCCTCGGGTGGTAACAATATTTTAACAGCCGCGTTCCTGAAAAAACCATCAACTGCCGATAGCTGGTCGGCACTTTTAATAGTGCCCTGCTCAAGAGCCTGCTTTAAAGCGGTGCCAATTTCAAGCGATGTAGGGATGATTTGGGCGCGGCTGGATAATGCCAGGCCAATAACAAATAGGGGTAACAACAGTAATGATTTTTTCATACTGTAAAACTACTAAAAAAGAGACGGGTTTTATCTTATGGCGTGCATTGTCACAAATACCAGCCCGGCTATTAATGCCGAAATAGGAATGGTAATGATCCAGGCCCATACCAGGTTAATGGTTACGCCCCAACGAACTGCTGATACACGCTTGGTTAAACCCACACCAATAATTGAACCGGTGATAGTATGTGTTGTAGATACCGGGATAGCTAAACGCTCGGTAATAAACAAGGTAACAGCACCGGCTGTTTCGGCGGCAACACCTTCAAGCGGGGTTATCTTGGTAATTTTCGAGCCCATTGTTTTTACGATCTTCCAACCGCCTGACATGGTGCCCAAAGCGATAGCTGTATAACAAGCCAACGGGATCCACTCGGGCATTGCGGAACCACTCGGGATAATTTTAGAAGCAATTAAGGCCACATATAAGATCCCCATAACCTTTTGGGCATCATTGGTACCATGTGCAAAACTTAATGCCGCGGCTGATACTAATTGCAGCCTCTTAAACCACCTGTCGGCAGTGGCGGGTTTTGCCCGTTTACAAATGTGTAATATTAGTATGGTTATAAAATAAGCTATAATCAAACCAATAAATGGCGCTAATACAATGTAAGCTATAATGGTAAGGATATAGTGCATATTAACCGCATCTAAACCGGGCAAACCTAAATACAATGCATTGGTTATACCCGCGCCTGCAAAACCACCTATTAAAGTATGCGATGAACTTGAGGGGATACCAAACCACCAGGTAGTTAAGTTCCAGGTAATGGCGGCAATAAGGCCTGCCAATATTACGTGCAGGGTTATAAAATGTTCATTCACAATTTTGGCAACGGTGTTGGCAACCTTGTGGTCCTTAATAAAAAAGTATGCAGCAAAATTAAAAACGGCAGCCATTAATACCGCCTGGAAAGGCGTTAACACCTTGGTAGAAACAATGGTAGCAATAGAGTTTGCCGCATCATGAAAACCATTGGTGTAATCAAAAATCAGCGCCAGCGCAACTACAAAAACTAAAAGGGTAGTAACCATTTATTTATAATAGTTGATTATGCGTTTTTAACTAAGATAGACTCCATAACATCTGCCGCGTCTTCGCACATATCTGTAGCGGTTTCAAGGGCAGCGTAGATCTCTTTATATTTTATTAAGCGGATAGCGTCTTTTTCGTACAGGAAAAGATCGGCAACGGCGCGGTCAAATACATAATCGGCCTGGTTCTCTACACTGTTTATGCGGATGCACGAGTCGGCAATGGCGCGTACGTTTTTAAGGTCCTTCAATTCTCGTACGGCTTTCTCCAGGTCAATGCTGCACTGTAATACCAGTTCTGATAATTTTAAGATATGCTCGTTATAATCATCAATACGATAAAGGTTCATACGGTTGGCGGCACCCTGGATATAATCGGCAACATCATCAATAGCGCTGGCTAACGAGTGGATATCTTCACGATCAAACGGGGTGATAAAGTTTTTACCCAACTCTAAATAAACCTGGTGGGTAATTTCATCACCTTTATTTTCCAGTTTATCAATTTGTTTAAAAAGCTCCTCGCGCGTTGCAGGGTTATTGCTGTTAACGGTTTCAACCAAAATGGTTGCCATTGCTACAACGTTATTTGATGCCTGCTCAAACAAAGGGAAAAATATCTTTTTATCCTTAGGGACAAAATACTGGAAAATGCTATTTAATGACATACTGATAAATTATTTGGTAAAGGTACGTTTGGTATGTTAAATTAATGTTAACTTTTTAAAATCGGTAGCCCGGTAAAAGGCAAATTTTGTTTCACTTTTTGCAACGTAAATCCAAATGTTGACCCTACCCCTTCTGTACTGCGCACATTAATAGTTTGCTGATGGGCTTCTACAATATGCTTAACAATTGCCAGCCCTAAACCAGATCCCCCTATTTGCCGCGAACGGCTGGTATCTGTCCGGAAAAAACGCTCGAATAAACGGGGCAGGTACTTTTCTTCAATGCCCATTCCATCATCTGTAACTTCTATTAATACCTGGTCATGCAAATCAAACAACGTTACCCAGGTATTGCCCCCCTCAGTACCATATTTAAACGAGTTATCTATCAGGTTGACCAATACCTGCGTTATCTTTTCGCGGTCGGCATTTACCTGTATCGGCTCATCATATTTTTGCTTAAATATGGTTTTAATGTTATGTTGCCTGGCCTTCATTTCTGAAGATTCCAGCACTTCTTTTATCAGGTCGTTGATTTTAAATTTGGTATAATTAATAGGCAGCTCGCCCGACTCTAACTTTGAAATCTCATCCAGATCTTTGATCAGGTAACTTAACCTGTCTACATTTTTTGATGCCTTGTCTAAAAACTGGCGGGCCATATCGCGGTCCTCCATATCATCATCCTGTAATGCTTCGATATATCCCTGTATGGCAAACAAGGGCGTTTTAAACTCGTGCGATATATTGGATAAAAAATCACGGCGAAATTTTTCCTGGGTGCGCAGGCCCTCTATCTCGCTTTTCTTTTCGCGGGCCCATTCCTGCACTTCGTGCTCAACATCGTTTATCGGGTCTGAGCTCATGTGTTCGCCCAGGGCGTCGCGCAGGTCGCGCCCCAGTTTAAGGTTATGGATGAGCTTGTAAATGAGTTTAATTTTGGAGTAAACGTACTTTTCTATCAAGTAATAAAAAACTATGAAACTGGTAAATATGGTAACCACAAAGGTTATAGCCATATCATAAAATTTATGCTGAAAGTAGTAGTTTACCGCCGACAGCGTAATTGCCACTGCCAAAGCGTTTATAAAAACCAGTACACGTAATTTCATAAAGTAAAGGTACTTTTTTTAGTGAATGGTTTATTGGGGGAATGTTAAGGTTTGATTAACATATTTTAACGAAGCAGTTTTTAGGTTTATACACCAGGTGTTCCATTTTGCGAAAGTGGAACACAAGGAACACTATGAAACACCCCGGAACACCATAATAGTTAAAGAAATTAATTAAAAATGGAGTGACAAGATTTTGCGGGAGTTAGATAAGCAACATCTAAATATCAACCACTCAACACTTATTTACCCACCTGCACCTCAATACTCACCGACACATCATTACCCATCACTAAACTTTTACCCCCGAGATTAAAATCAAGGCGGTTTAATTTAAGGCCGCCTTTAAAGGTGGCGCCCGATGCATCAGTAGTATAAGTAAAGGGCACCTCGAAGGTTTTGGTTATACCTTTTATGGTGAGGTTGAACTGGCCGGTATATTTATCGCCGCTTTTATGCTTGAACGATACGGATTTCATCGTAATAGTTGGATATTTCGCTATATCAAAATACTCCTCGCCGCGCAGGTGGCTGTCGCGCAAATCGTTATCGGTATTGATAGTTTTTACATCCAATATGGCTTCAATAGTGCTGGTTTCCAACTTATCAGGATCAAAAACCAGGCTGGCTGTTAAGCCATTAATACTGCCGCCGGTGTTAATGCCCAGGTTTTTCAGTTGAAATTTTATGGCGGACTTTAGAACCGTAACCTTCTGGGCTGATACAAGATTGACTAAAATTAACAGGGGAATAATTAGGGCAACAATACGTTTCATACTGCGAATTAACGGCGTTTATATTTGTAATAGTATTGTGTGTTGTTTTTTTTACATTAGTAAACCAAACCACCTCGTCAATCTATGGAAACAAATGCAGCATATAAATTTGAACCTATATGGGTATCAGTATTAAGTATTACGGCGTTAGTAATGAGTTATAATTTTCTAAAGGGATTTATTGCGAGACCTTCCTATGACGTTCCGGGCTTAATTTTTATGTCCGCCCCATTAGTCTTGAGTCTACTATTTTTACCAATGGGCGTAAAAATGTTATTAGGAATACCGGCAATAACTTTTACTCATGATCAGTTGATAGACAATGTATTTGGTATAAAAATAGATTGGGAGAACGTTCAAAATGTAAGGCTGTCCGGCTCTCGTAAACCATTTTTAACAATTGATTTAAAAGATACGGACAAATTCTACTCGTCAATAAATAATCCGCTTAAGCGAATTGCGATAAGGATGCTGTTTGCTTTGTCTCCCGGCGATGCATCTGTAAACTTAGCTTTTGTAGCCGGCGATAACCATGCTATAGTTGCAGTAACCCAGGTATATTGGGAAAAGCATTATCAACCTAATATTTAAAACTCAACGTGCGCCCTATTGACAACAACATATAGTGCCAGGTGTTAAAACTCCACATGCGCCCTGATCGACAATACATTTACCTGGCCGCGGTCCTTATTGTAAGCCGGGTTAATGATAAACTGATAATCGGGAGATATAAAGAGCTTGCTTTGGTAAGCGCTTAGTTTTAATTATTTAACCTCTAAATAAAACTGTTGTAAATAGTCTTCCATAAAACCATGGCGCTGCTGTGCCAATTGTTTGCCGGTTTGGGTATTCATTTTGTCTTTTAGCAGCAACAGCTTCTCGTAAAAATGGTTAATGGTTGGTGCGGTAGAATTTTTGTAGGCCTCTTTACTTTGATTGGGCACTGGCGGTACATCGGGGTTATAGATCTCGCGCCCCTTGAAGCCCCCATAACTAAAGGCACGGGCAATGCCTATGGCACCAATAGCATCCAGCCTGTCGGCGTCCTGAACTATGGCTAATTCGGGCGAGTGAAATGAAGGCTTATCAAAACCCGACTTAAAAGACATATACCTGATAATGTTTTGCACATGCAGGATAGTTGCTGCATCTATACCGATATTTTGTAAATAGTTACCGGCGGTTGCCGGGCCAATTTCTTCATCGCCGTTATGGAATTTACTGTCGGCAATATCGTGCAGCAAGGCGGCAAGTTCTACGGTTAATTGGTCTGCCGGTTCGGTTTGTGTTATGCGTTTGGCGTTCGTCCAAACCCGGTGTATATGCCACCAGTCATGCCCGCCTTCGGCGTTCTTTAGCGTGTCCTGAACAAATAATATTGTTTTATTAATGATTGCTTCGTGATCCATATTTGCTTATTGTACTGCAAATATAGCATCCTGTTTAATCTGTACCGGTAAGTATCAGTTTGAGTTCTGCATCTTCAGTGTCAGCCTCCAGCAAATCCCCTGCCTTTATTTCTAAAACGTCTGCAATCTGAAAAAGCCTTTCAACAGTAATTTTTGTATAACCCAGTTCTATTTTACTGTAAGCATTTTGCGAAATATTTAATTTATAGGCCAGGTACTCTTGCGTATAATTTTTCGCTTCTCTTTTCTTTCTGATAGTTGCCGCTATGGCTTTAACTTTAAAATTAATTTTATTGCTCATATCCTGATAGGGGGTTAAAACCACTATATACGAAGATTTTGAGCGGGTAGATTTATTTTTTTAATTTTAAATTACAGTATCTTAATTTTTTATTGCAGCAGGTAATTTATATTAACCGCAGGTAATAAAGTTGCCATATCAAGGGGTACCTGATCTAAAGATACAACAGGTTTACGGCGCGAATAATAATTATACATAGCCTTCTGCAACCCAGGCACGGTTGTAGCCGGCGGCGTAAAACCAATGCTAAACGGAATTATAAAATCATGCAGTTTTTCATGATCGGGTATTATCCATTTATGATTTGATTTTTGCAATGCGGCAATTATTGGCTGGGTAAGCGCAATATCATCAGCATAATAAATAATTATTTTTTTGATGGTTCCCTTTTCATCCGCAGTAAATTTAAAAACTGCGGTACCGGTGGCTCTTTGCGCAATTAGTTGCGGCGATATTACCACGCTGTCCTTAAAAAACTGAGCCATTATTTCTTTCCCTCCCTGGAACGGGAAAGCCAATTGATCTTGCGCCTTTGCGTAAAAACCTGTCAATAAAATAACGGCAATTAATACTATTTTTTTCATGTTATTCTTCTCTTGGCTCGCGTTTGGTGCCTTCGTACAATTCGTACTCTAATAGCCGGCAGTCCAGCTTACCATTATAAAACTCAACTTTTCTTGAGGCACGCAGGCCAATCTTTTTGGCCAGGTCGGGGTTGCCGGTAAAAATATATCCTTTATAGCCCAGGCATTTTTTCTTCATAAAATCGCCTACACGCTTGTAGGTCGCTTCAAGTTTGCTGTGTACACCCAGGCGTTCGCCATATTCAGGGTTAAACATTACAATGCCCGGTGCTTCGGGTACTTCCGTTTCCTCAAAATCACAAACACTAAATTCTATTAAATGTTCTACACCAGCGGTATTTGCATTTTTTTGGGAGATGTCAATAGCATCCTGTGAGATATCGGTAGCTATAATTTTAAAGCCAATACTTTTTTTGGCCTTATCCTTTAATGCGCGGCGTTCGGCAAAAAATACAGTTTCATCATAGCCCATAATGTGCATAAACCCATAATTCATCCGGAATAGCCCCGGGTGCTTATCGGTAGCCAATAAGGCCGCCTCGATAGCTAACGTGCCCGAGCCGCACATTGGGTTGATAAACGTGCTGTTCCGGTCCCAATGGGTAGCCATTATGGTTGATGTAGCCAAAGCCTCAAGCATTGGTGCCTTGCCCGGTATTTTACGATAGCTGTGTTTAGCCAGGGTTTCGCCCGATGTATCCAAAAATATTTCGGCCTTGTCATCCTGCCAGTAAAGGTGAATTACAGTTTTGTTATTATCGGCACCAGAATTTGGACGAATCCCTTTTTTTGATTTTATGCGGTCCACAATAGCATCCTTAACCTTTACGTTGGCAAACAGCGGGGTTAATATATGCTCATTATTTACGTTTGACGTCACCGAGAAAAAGCCCGAAAAATCTATCAGCTCTTCCCACTCAATTTGTACCAGCTCGTCATACAACTCTTTCGGATCGGCAGCGGTAAAACTTTTTAACAGGTATAATATCTGGCTTGCACAGCGCAGGTTTAAATTTAAGGGGATGGTTTCTGTAACAGTGCCCTGCAGCTCAATGCCGGTTTGGAATACGCGTGTCGGGGAGAACCCTAATTCTTCTACTTCCTGCTGCAAATAAGGCGAAAGCCTTTTGTTACAGGTTATTATTATTTTACTCTCGGTGTTAAAAACTGACATTATTTGATATTGAATGACGTTAGATGGACTAAACTATTATCTAACTCACTACATTTTATTAACAAGTTTAAAGATAAGCTGCAAAAGTAACCTTTAATAAACATAGCCACAATAATTGTTTTACCAAGCTGCTTTGGCCAATTTATTGTGGAAAACTTCAGGGATAATGTGAGAATTTACAACCCATTATCTGTTAACTTTACACTTTAATTTTTTGAACTATGGAAATTAAGGGTAAGATACACGAAGTGTTCCCGACCGCTCAGGTTACTGAGGCGCTTAAAAAAAGAGAAGTTATTATAGAGTATGTGGAAAACCCGCAATACCCTGAATACTTAAAATTTGAAGCTATACAAGATCGTTGCAACTTGTTGGATAATGTAAAAGTTGGTGACGATGTGGAGGTTTTCTTCAACTTAAGAGGCCGCCCATGGACTGACAAAACAGGCAAAAAGAGTTATTTTAACTCTATGCAGTTATGGAAGATAAACGTACTAAGCGGCGCTGGTAGTGCTGCGGCTCCGGCATACGCCGCCCCGGCCGATATCAGTGCAGCCCCTGAGGATGACGATTTACCCTTTTAATAAAGCATAAAGCCTGTCACAGACTTTTTTAGTAAGTAAAACCTCGCTTCGGCGGGGTTTTATTGTTTATGCCTCACACTACCCTCTCCAAAGGAGAGGACTTCGATGCAAAATTTATAAATTAAGCAATCTAAAGCCCCTCTCCAAAGGAGAGGGGCTGGGGTGAAGCTATTTGTTAAAAATTGTTAAAACCACCGTTTATACCTTTATTTAAAATATTTTTGTTAGATATAATAATCAGTTAAAGTTTGAAAAAGAGGAGCATACAGATAATTATTGGATTAATGGGTTTCGCACTTATAGGTGTGGTTGCTATGCAATTGTATTTTTTAAGGCAATCGTATGATATGCAGTCCAAGCTATTTGACCGCTCTGTTAACGAGGCTTTAAACAACGTTGTTTCCAAACTGAGCAAGCGCGATGCTTATAACTTTTTAATGACCAAAACGCAGCGCAATGTTAACGGCCAGCTCCAAACGATAAAATCTGTTTCAATAACCGATAATAACCATATAGGGCCCGATAAATTTATCAGTAAAGATTCATTAAAGAAACAAGCGCGCCGCAAACGCAAAATAGCCATATTGCATGATAGCCTTAAGCATTTACTGATGCAACAAAGGCTGGACGAACTGGAAGACAATCTTGGCTTGCATGCTGAAACACAACTTGATGAATTTGGAGTACCCTATGTTGTTTTTACACCGGTAATAAAAAACCCCGGCAAAAGCATCGGCATGAATAAAAAAATTGAGAAATATGTAATTATTCATAGAACGTATATCGACCCACAGTTTGGGGCGCAGGTACTTACCAAAACAACCATTAACCCGCTTTGGTTAAAAGAGCAGGAACGCAAACAAAAAGAAAACCAAATTAGCCGGGTAAAGAAATTACTTGTGGCCGACTCATTGCATGACCTGCAAGCTGCCAACCGCAATAATGTTATGCAAAACATTTTTGAGGAATACCAGCGTGTTGGCGAGCCGTTAACCAAACGTATAAGTAATCCGTTTTGGATAGACACGCTGTTACGTATGGAGTTGCATAACCAGGGTATTGACCAGCCATTTAGTTATGAAGTATCAACAACCAGGAATGATTCGGTCATCTTCTCTACAGCTATGGATAAAACAGGCGCCAGGCCGGTGTTTACCTCCGCAAACACCTACCAGACCCGCATATTTAAAGAAGAAGTTATAAACGATCCGGGGATGATAAGACTGGCGTTCCCTCAAAAAAATTCGCTGATACTGGGGCATATGGCCAGTACATTAGGCACCACCGCCGGTTTATTGCTGATATTGGTTTTTTGTTTTGGATATACCCTGTTCTCTATCATCAGACAGAAAAAAATCTCTGAGATGAAAACAGATTTCATTAACAACATGACCCACGAGTTTAAAACCCCGGTATCAACCATAATGATAGCCAGCGAGGCTTTAAAAGACAGTGATGTTGCTATTGACCGCACACGCATTGCAAGGTTGGCTAATATTATTTACGAGGAGAATGAACGCCTGGGCAGCCATATCGAACGTGTGCTAAACATTGCCAAGATAGATAAGAACGACTTTAAGCTGGAGAAAAAGCCGCTTGATGTTAACGAGATGATAAGCATTGTGGTTGACAGTATGGCGCTTAAACTGCAAAAATGCGAGGCCGACCTGGTGCTGGAGCTTGATGCAGATAACGCCGTTATTAATGCCGATGAGCTGCACTTTAGTAATGTATTATATAACCTTATAGACAACGCTATAAAATACAGCGGAGATAAGCCGCAGATAACCATAACCAGCACCAACAAAAACGGCCATGTTATAATTAAAGTGGCCGATAAAGGTATTGGCATGAGCCGCGATCAGCAAAGCAAAATATTTGAACAGTTTTATCGCATACCTACCGGTAACGTGCATAATGTTAAAGGTTTTGGTTTGGGATTGAGTTACGTTAATACAGTAGTAAAAAGGTTAAACGGTACAATAAATGTACGCTCAGAGAAGGATAAGGGGTCGGAGTTCGAGCTGAAATTTCAGGGTGCCTGATTAGTCTGCAAGTCCGGAAGTCGGGGAGTCAGAAAGATACTTGCAGTATTGCCAATAAATAACTTCCGGACTTCCCGACTTTCGGGCTTCCGGACTAAATAAACCTATCCTATGAAAAAAATATTACTGGTTGAAGATGACCCTAACCTTGGTCTGCTTTTACAGGATTACCTGCAGCTAAAGGGAAAATTTGACGTTGTTTTATGTACCGATGGCGAAGAAGGCCTGCAAGCATTCACCAAAGCCAGCTACGACCTGTTAATATTAGATGTAATGATGCCCAAAAAGGATGGTTTTACCTTAGGCAGAGATGTGCGCAAGATCAACCCGCATGTACCCATAATATTTGCTACTGCCAAAGGGATGATCGAAGATAAAACCGAAGCATTTACCCTTGGCGGCGACGACTATATTACCAAACCTTTCCGTATTGAAGAGTTGCTGCTACGTATTAACGCCCTGCTTAAACGTACTGACAGCGCCGAAAAGAAAGAAGAGCTACAACCGTCGCGGTTTGAAATTGGCAGATACCAGTTTGACTATACCACACAAATTATAACTATCGACGGCACACAGCAAAAGCTATCAACCAAAGAAGCCGAATTGCTGCGCCTGCTTTGCCTTAAACGCAACGAAGTACTTACCCGCGAAGAAGCCCTGCTGCATATCTGGCATGACGACAACTACTTTAACGGCCGCAGTATGGATGTATTTTTAAGCAAGATCCGAAAGTACTTAAAAGATGACCCGTCAGTAGAGATCATTAATGTGCATGGTAAGGGGTATAAGTTGCTGGTGAATTAATTTTATTGTAGCGCTTTACAAATTGTACTGTGCCAGGCACAGGTGTAACACCTGGCACGGGTGGCACACCTGGTACACTGCTTATCCTATTGCTTCGGGCATTTGTTTTACAGCAAAAAATGGATAGATTTGGGTTACAACTGAACTCAATATCATCATGAAAAGAAAATTACTTTATGTACTGCTGCTTACCGCAGGAACCATTGGCTCGGCATCCGCTCAAACCGACCAACAAATGCTCGACAGAATTAAGGACGAAGGGTTGGAAAAATCACAGGTTATGGCAACCGCTTTCCAGCTTACCGACGTGGCAGGCCCGCGTTTGGCTAATTCGCCCGGCTTAAAACGCGCCCAGGATTGGGCCGTGAATGCCCTAAAAACCTGGGGTGCGGTAAATGCCAGGCGCGAACCCTGGGGCAAATTTGGCAAAGGCTGGGAAGTTCAAAAAAACTACGCCGCTATTACCGCGCCTTATTACCATGCAATCATCGCTATCCCGAAAGCCTGGACCCCCGGTACCAATGGATTGATAAAAGGCGACGTTATGGTTATTAAAATTGATACCATTACCGATATTGATAAATACAAAGGCACGCTAAAAGGCAAAATTGTAATGACAGATGTTAAAGGCAGTATTGAAAACACCTTTAAACCTGATGCAAGCCGATTAACCGACTCGGCCTTAACTGCCATGGCTAACGCGGCGCCGGTAGCACCTGGTGCAGGTGGCCCACGCAGGGGTGGCCCGGGCGGTCCGTTTACTCCCGGCCGTATCCAGGCATTGCTTGCTTTACGTGCAGCAATTACAAACCTATATGTTAGCGAAGGCGTAGGCCTGGTGCTAAGCCAGGGCCGTGGTACCGATGGTACAGTATTTACCACCAACGGTGCATCATATGCTGATACCGCTCATGCTGTTGCCCCTGAATTAGAAACCAGCGGCGAAGATTACCAGCGTATTTTACGTTTAGCTAAAGCAGGTATTAAAGTGGAGTTGGAGGCTGATATTAAAACCGAATTCTTTACAAATGATCTGCAGGGATATGACGTAGTGGGTGAGATACCTGGCACCGATCCTAAATTAAAAGACCAATTGGTTATCATCGGTGGTCACCTTGACTCATGGCATGCCGCCACCGGCGCTACAGACAATGCTGCCGGCAGCGCGGTAATGCTGGAAACCATGCGCATTTTAAAGCGTGTTGGGTTTAAACCGCGCCGTACTATCCGCATTGTATTATGGAGCTCTGAGGAGCAAGGGTTATTTGGCTCGCGCTTCTACGTACTTAACCACTTTGGCGATCCTAAAACCATGATATTAAAACCAGAGGCTGCAAAAGTTTCGGCTTACTATAACTTAGATAATGGTACAGGTAAAATACGCGGTGTATATTTGCAGGGCAATTCGGCTGTAGGCGCTATATTCCAATCATGGTTAGCTCCGTTTAAAGATATGGGCGCAAACACCGTAACTATTGGCAATACAGGCGGAACCGATCACCTGTCGTTTGACGCGGTTGGTATCCCCGGCTTCCAGTATATACAGGACAACATGGATTACGGCACCCGTACCCACCACAGTAACCAGGATACTTACGACAAACTAAGCGAGGCTGACCTTAAACAAGCCGCCACCATTAACGCCTGGTTTGTTTACAATACCTCACAACGCGACGAAATGATGCCGCGTAAGGAGTTGCCAACAGCTCCAAAAAACTAATACTAGAAAGGCCCCGAAATATCGGGGCCTTTCTTTTTTACAGCACATGCTGTAATTATGGTCAGATTACACCACTTTTATACCATATTTTACTAAAAGCCCCTCAAGCCCGCCTGCCGAAAACGAGGCGCGCTTAATGGTGTTTAGTTCGGGGTCGATAATGAAGTTTGATGCGGTAGTGAAGTTTACAGCTGTAAGATCGGTCCGGTTAAAAACAGCGCCGTTAAGGTCGCATTCATCAAAAGCGGATCCGGTGAGGATAGCCTCAGTAAACGTTACTTCTTTTAATGATGATTTGATAAAGTTGGTTTTAGGCATCTTCTTAGCCATGAACGAGGAATAATCCAGCATGCATGACTCAAATCTAACGTTAAACAAAAAATCCTCGCTGGGGCTAAAGTTTACGCCCAGGATCTTGCATTTCTTAAATACCACATTGTTTAAAGTCGACCGGCTCCATTTGATCATGGATAGGTTACAGTCCTCAAAAACACAATCAATCAACTTACAAAGGGCAAACTCAGCATCCGTAAAATCGCATTTCTTAAACACACAGTTGTTAAATTCGGTGTTTCTTTCCGTAGTCTTGGCGTAGTTTAATTCGGTAAAGGTTTTATCGTCGAGGATGGTGGAACTCATGGTGCAAAGATAAAAAACCAATTTTCACGAATTTCATTTATCTATAAAAATTGGTTAACTTTATGTTATGAATAATGATAGCCTGCTTGAGCGTATTACCTTTACACCTGAAATATTAGGCGGGAGGCCTGCAATCAGAGGTATGCGCTTTTTGGTAAGTGATATATTAGAACTATTAGCAACAGGAATGTCAGAAGCTGATATTTTAGACCAACACCCTGTCTTACAAAAGGAAGATATCCAGGCAGCGCTTTTATATGCTTCCCGAAAGGTAAAGAACACCGTAATTATTCATGCCGCCTGAGAATTGGGAGATATGGCTTGATACCCAGCTCTCGCCAATCATCGCAAAGTGGATGGCCGAGCATACTGGCCACGTTGTAAAATCATCATACAGCCTGCAACTAAATAATGTGTCGGATATAGCTATTTACAATATGGCAAAAGCCGCCGGTAATATTATTCTTGTTTCAAAGGACGCCGATTTTGATGAGTTGGTAAATCGCTTGGGATCGCCTCCAAAACTTATAGTTATTAAGAAAGGCAATTGCGATAATCGTGAAATGTGGGATTTTATTAAACCTAATATTATAAAAGCGATAAGAATACTCACAACATCTGATGTTGATATTGTAGAACTTGATTGATTACTTCAATCCCTCAACAAACTCTTTCATTGCCAATCCCGGATCAGCCTGTTTCATAAAGTTCTCGCCTATTAAAAAACCGTTAAAGCCGGCTTTTTTTAAGCCTTTAATGGTATCTACATCACTTATGGCGCTTTCAGAGATCTTTAAAAATTCGGCGGGGATATGTTCGCCCAGTTTGTAGGAGGTTTCTACAGATACCGTAAAATCGGCCAGGTTGCGGTTGTTTACGCCAATAGCATCAAGGTTAGGGTTGATACTGCGTTGCAGCTCCTCCAGGTTATGCACCTCTAACAAAACGTTTAACCCAAGGCTTTTAGCCAGCGTTGCCAGCGTATCAATTTCCTTTGGAGTTAGTATGGCGGCAATAAGCAGGATAATATCGGCGCCTAATGATTTTGCTTCAATTACCTGGAACTCATCTATCATAAAATCCTTACGCAAAACCGGGATGGTATTTGCCTGGCGGGCCTTAAACAGGTCGGATTTGGTGCCCATAAAAAAGTCGGTATCGGTCAACACGGATAATGCCGAGGCACCTGCCGCCGCATAACCATTGGTTACTTCCACAACACCAACATTGTTATTAATAATGCCTTTTGATGGCGAACGGCGCTTAAACTCGGCTATAATACCGGTACGTGCCGGGTCAAGCAAAAACTCCTTGAACGAGTAAGTCTCCCGGCCAAACAGCGGCGTGGCTTCCAGTTCTTTAACAGTGGTATTTTCTTTAGCTTCTTTTACTTCAGCTTTTTTATTAAGAACAATTTTATCAAGAATATTCATTGGCCCTTAACCTCCGCCTTAAGCGGAGGAATATTTGGTTAAGTATTATGGTTTGTGGTTAATTGGCAAAACTAACTAAATTATTTGTTACTCCCCCTGTAGGCTGGGGAGTCAACCAGTTTTGCATCATTTCTTTACCAAACTCGGTAAGGATGGATTCCGGGTGAAACTGCACACCGCGTACATCATATATTTTATGCCTTAACGCCATGGCCGAGTTATCCACCTCATCAATCGCCGTTACGGTTAATACATCAGGGATAGATTTTTCATCAACCACCCACGAGTGGTAACGGCCAACTTTAAACTGGTGCGGCAAGCCCGCAAAAAGCCGTTCGGTATCATCGGTAACCGTAATGGGGGTTGCTATACCGTGCATAGGTTGTTTTAAGTTGTACAACTTGCCGCCGAAAACTTCGGCAATGGCTTGCTGGCCAAGGCATACACCAAAAATACTTTTGGTTGGGGCGTACCTTTCAATTACCTCCAACAGTAAACCAGCTTCTGACGGGATACCGGGGCCCGGCGAAAGAATGATCTTATCGTAAGCATCAACATCCTCGATCTTAAACTGATCGTTTCTCCAAACCTCGCATTGCAGGCCAATCTCGTTCACCAGGTGTACCAGGTTGTACGTAAACGAATCGTAATTATCAATAATTAAAATTTTGCCCCCCGGGGAGGAAGCGTTTTCTTTGCTAGTTTCCATATCAATCTTTCCTTTCAGTATTTTATTTGTTCCCCCTTCAGGGGGTTAGGGGCCTATAACTCTTCTGCCAGTTCAAGCGCCTTACGCAGCGCTGCTATTTTATTATTTACTTCGTTAAGCTCACTCTCGGCTACTGAGCCGGCAACAATGCCTGCCCCTGCCTGGTAGTGCAGCGTATTATTTTTACTTAAAAACGAGCGGATCATAATAGCATGGTTAAAATCACCGTTAAAGCCTAAGTAACCTATGGCACCGCTGTAAAAGCTCCGTTTTATATTCTCGTTCGCATCTATTATCTCCATTGCACGGTATTTTGGCGCGCCGCTTAGCGTACCTGCCGGGAAGGTATCAGCCACTACTTTAAACGTAGGCACATCAGGCAGCAGGTTGCCGCTTACCATGGATACCAGGTGGATCAGGTGCGAATAGTATTGCACCTCTTTAAAAGCCTTAACTTCCACGTGCTCGCAATGGCGGCTAAGGTCGTTACGGGCAAGGTCAACCAGCATTACGTGCTCGGCCGACTCTTTAGGGTCATTTTTCAGGCTCAAAGCAAGTTGTGCATCCTTCTCGTCATCGCCGGTACGTTTAAAGGTGCCTGCTATTGGGTAAATGGTAGCCTTGCGGTTTTTTATGGTGATCTGCGCCTCGGGCGATGAGCCAAAGATCCTGAAATCGCCATAATCAAAATAAAACAGGTAGGGCGATGGGTTGATGGACCGCAACGCGCGGTACACATTAAACTCGTCACCCGTAAACTCTTTAGAGAAAGCCCGCGACGGCACTATCTGGAAAACATCACCCCTATAAATATGCTGCTTCATCTTCTCCACTATGGCAATAAAGCCCTCATCGGTCAGGTTTGATTGTTCCTCAGCCTTGCTCTGGAAACTATATTCGGGGAAGTTCTTGTTTTTTATCAGGTCAAGGATCTTGCTCAGGCCGCTGTTTTCGCCTTCCACCTCGCCCTCGGGCATGTTATGGAACACGTACAGTTCATTTTTAAAGTGATCAATAGCAATAATATAGCGGTAAATATTATACTGCATTACCGGGATCTTGCGGGTAGTATCGTCGCTCTTTTTAAGGCGGATAGTTTCAAAATGCTCAACCGCCTCATGCGTAAAGTAGCCAAACAACCCATTGGCGGTAATTTTCACTTCGGGCTGGGTAGTTTCAAAGCTGGCCAGGAAATCTGTTAGCTGGCTTATCAGTTCAAACTCGCCTTCTTTTAATGTTTCTTCGGTGCCATCTGGATAGCGTTTGTTTAGCTGTCCGTCGTTTAGGGTAAGCCCGCCAATTGGGTCGCAGCAAACGTAGCTGGTACTGTTTTCGCGGCTGTGGTAGTCAGAGCTTTCAAGCAGTAACGAGTTAGGGAACACATCGCGCAGGCGCAGATATATGCTTACCGGCGTAGTAGTGTCGGCAAGTAGCTTTTTATAAGTGGTATTAATTTTATACTGTTTCATTTGTGTTGTTAAAAATAGTTGTAAAACAAAAAACCCGGCGAATGAGGGTCGCCGGGTTTTTGTATTAGGTTTACAATTGGTTAGTTTCCTATGGTCAAAAAGTTATCCGGCTGCCAAATTTAATTGGTGCCACCAGCTTTTTATATTTACCTTTTTGATCATTGTGGACGCAAATTTATAAAGAAATTTGAATTGGCAAATTTTTTCTTCAATTATTTTTAACTTATTTTAAGATAGAAATTTTGCCCGCAGCCAATGTGCCAATAATTATAAGCAGTGCAATGGTATAAAACAGGGCAATAGTTTTGTGCTTAGCTTCGGGCAAAACCAGCTTTTTGCTCTTGCTGTGGCCTATAGTTATCAGTACCAATGCAATAAGCATCATTACCCAGTGCTCAACCGTAAAATAGCGGGTAACAGGGTCCTTCATGGTGGTGCTGTTAAAGGCAACCAGCGGACTAAGGAAATATAATACTATCCCTATCAGCAATTGCGTATGTGCCGATATCATGGCAACCAGGTTACTTATGCGGTTACGGTTGGTGTATGGCCTGCCGCTTAACCAGCCTATAAAAGCCATTAAAATGGTATAGATAAACAATACCAAAATGATATACCTGAAACCCGAGTGCAGGTGCTGTACAAAAGTGTATGCGTTCATTGTGTGTGAATTTTTTTGCTAAGATAATGATAATAGTTTTGAGTGATGAGTTTTAGGTAGTGAGTTTTGAATCGTTATCGGCTACCATCCGCGGATGGGAAAAAGCAGTAGAAAATTTAGCAGTTTTTTAACCCCGGTTTTTTTGAAAAATCTGACGAAATAATTTCAAAAATCAGGGCGATTTTTTGTTGTTATTTTATTGATTGATAGCATTTTATAAAAAGTAATCAAACGTACCCATATATGTACCTTTAGTAACCATTTGTGCGGGGTTTGTGCACCTTTTGTTACCACATAACACCCACTTTTTTGCATACTTTATGCGCACTCATCATCGCGATAATGCACGTGTTAAAAACCTGGCAATGGCATGCGGGGAGAGCATCTACCCCGCAAAACTAAATTTCCCCATCAACACCGATGGATTAGTACCTATATGCAGTGGCTCGCCGGCCAGAGCCTCGTTGCCTAACAGGGCAAAAAGTATGGCTTCTTTGGCGTCGGGGTTAATGCCCAGGGCGGCGGTATCGGCAATGGTGGTGCGGTATAATCTTTTTTCGAGGTATTGCATCACAAAGGGGTTCTTCGCTCCGCCGCCGCTAACAAACATTTGGGCGCCTTTGGGCAGGTAGGCGCGCACAAAATCGGCAATGGCTTTGGCGGTGAAAGCGCTAAGTGTGGCTATTACATCTTTATGATCTATATGGCTGGTGCCTGATCGTTCCTGCGCTTTGCGTACATACTCGTCGTTAAACAGTTCGGGGCCGGTTGTTTTGGGCGGGGTCTCGCCAAAGAACGGGTGTTTAAGCAATGAGCTTAACAGCGCCTCATTCACCTCGCCCGAAAAGGCAATAGCCGAATCTTCATCATACGCTTTATCAAACCAGGTGCGGCAAAACATATCTATCAGCGTGTTACCGGGGCCAATGTCCGAGCATAGCACCTTGTCCATATCCCCATCCGCAGGTAAAAAAGTAAGGTTGGATATGCCGCCAATGTTTACCAGTATCCTGTCCTCGCCTGCCTTACTCCCCAGCAATACATCGCCATATAAAGCCAGCGGAGCGCCCTCGCCCCCGGCGGCAATTTGCTTCTGGCGGAAATCGCTGATGGTTAAAATACCGGTCTTAACCGCGATATGGTCGCCGTCGCCTATTTGTAAAGTAGCGTTTGGATAGCCCTCCTGCCGGTGCAGGCGTTTTGGCGCGTGGTAAATGGTTTGGCCGTGGCTGGCTATAAAGTCGACATCACCGGGCTTAACGTTCCAGTTGGTTAATGCCTGTAGTATCAGTTCGGCGTGGTAGGCGCCTATAAAATCATTCAGTAAACAAACTTTCTCCAGGTCGACCTGCCGGCGCGAAAAAATGGACCGCACCTCGCTCTTAAAAAAGTCGGCGTAGGGTATGGTGGTAAACTGCAGCAATTGGCATTGGGTAGCCAGGCCGCTGCCGGTAAATTTACAAAGCGCTATATCCAAACCATCTAACGATGTGCCCGACATTAAACCAATACCAATACGCGCGGGTTTTTGGGCGATGGTAAATAAGTGCTGGAGATTTGTGTTGAGTTGTGCCATGTTAGTTAGTTAGCCCCCTCTAAATCCCCCCCGGTAGGGGAGACTTTTAATAAAGCCCTCGCTACCGGGGAGGGTTGGGAGGGGCTCCTCAAGTTATGAAATTATACCTCCGGAGCAAAATTTAAATTAATAATTTACGATATTTGCTGCTCCGACCCAACTTTATATATGGCCAGATTAAATTTGTTAGAAGAAACCCGCTACGAAAAACTACCCGTAACGGTATATCCAAATCCTGCTGCCGGCGCCGCAGCCGTAGCACAACGCATTGCAAAACTTATCCGCAGTAAAGCCGACGGCGAAAAAACCGTATTGGGCCTTGCTACCGGCGTAACCCCCATTGCTGTTTATACCGAACTGATAAGGCTGCATAACCAGGAGGGGTTAAGTTTTAAAAACGTAATAACCTTTAACCTGGACGAATATTACCCCATGAAACCCAAAGCCATACAAAGCTACGTGCGTTTTATGAACGAGAATTTATTTGACCATATCGATATCGACCGTAAAAATATCCATATCCCCGACGGTACGTTGCCAGAGGATAAGATAGCTGCTTTTTGCCTGAACTACGAAAAGCAAATTGAAGAGCTTGGCGGCCTCGACCTGCAAATTTTAGGTATCGGCCGTACCGGTCACATTGGTTTTAACGAGCCTGGCTCGGCGCCAAACTCGGGCACAAGGCTGGTTACTTTGGATGACCTTACCCGTACCGATGCCGCGCGCGATTTCGGCGGTAAAGAAGCGGTACCAACCAAAGCCATTACCATGGGTGTGGGCACCATATTTAAGGCCCGCGAAATTATATTGATGGCCTGGAGCAAGAAGAAAGCGCCGATTATTAAAAAAGCGGTGGAGGGCGAAATATCAGGCGAAGTACCGGCCACCTTCCTGCAGCTATCAGACAACGTTGAATTTGTGCTGGATGAACCGGCGGCATCAGAGCTTACCCGTTTTGATACGCCCTGGCTGGTAAAAGACTGCGTTTGGGATAACGACCTTAAAAAGAAAGCGGTGATATGGCTTGCAAACAACGTAAATAAGCCGATATTAAAACTGATAGACGAAGATTATAACAACAACGGCATGGCGCAACTGGCGACAGAGCAGGGGCCGGTATATGAAATTAATATAGATATTTTTAACCAGATCCAGCATACCATAACCGGCTGGCCGGGAGGCAAGCCTGATGCTGATGACAGCCAGCGGCCAGAGCGTGCGCAACCCGCAAAGAAACGGTCGGTTATATTTTCGCCGCACCCTGATGATGATGTGATATCAATGGGCGGTACGTTTATAAGGTTGGTAGACCAGGGGCATGATGTGCATGTGGCCTACCAAACATCGGGCAATACCGCGGTGTGGGATGACGATGTATTGCGTTACATGGAGTTTGCCATTGATTTTGAGAAAAGCCGCGGCGATGACACGTCGAAACTGCAGCGCATTCATAATGATATGCGGACTTTCTTTGCCACCAAACAGCCTAACGAGATAGATACACCCGAGGTACGGGATGTAAAAGGTTTTATCCGCAAAAGCGAGGCTATTGCAGGGGCACGTTATGCGGGTTTGCATGACGACCATATCCATTTTATGGCCCTGCCATTTTATGAGACTGGTAAAGTAACCAAGAACTCGGTAAGCCAGGTTGATGTGCAGATGACTGTTGACCTGCTGCAACAAATAAAACCGCACCAGATATTTGCCGCCGGCGATTTTGCCGATCCGCATGGAACCCACATTGTATGTTTTAATATTATACTGGCGGCCCTAAATCAGCTTAAACAAACCGAAGATTGGGTAAAAGATTGCTGGCTGTGGATGTACCGCGGCGCCTGGTTTGAGTTTGCCACCCACGAAATTGAGATGGCCATCCCACTATCGCCCGACGAAGTTATGCGCAAGCGCCTGGCCATATTTAAACACCAGTCGCAAAAGGACCCGGCCGTTTTCCCGGGCGAAGATGCAAGGGAGTTTTGGGTTAGAGCAGAGGATCGTAACCGCGAGACGGCACAAAACTATGACAGGTTAGGATTTGCAGAATACGCAGCTATGGAAGCGTTTAAGCGTTACCATTATTAATAGCCTGCCCTCCGCGCGTCATTGCCGTAAAGGTTTAGTAATTCGGTAACAGAATTATATAACCTTTACGGCAATGACGTGTGGGTAAACAGCGCAATGTAGAGACGCAATATTTTAGGTAAAGTAGTATATAGTTACCAAAGAAAAACTGATAAAAAACTATCAGATTTCAATACAAAACTAAATACAGTATTAAACTATAATCCTAAAAATAAAGAGTATATATGAAATCTTGGAAAATAGTTATAGGTGTGTTTTTTATAATTATAGGAGTTCTTTTCTTTATGTTTTTACGGGCGCTGAACGACCCGGAATTGAGGGAGAATCAGGCAGGATCAGCTTAGGTACATATTTCATTTCTTCAATTCCCATAACAATAGGTGCAATTATTCTATTGCTTCAAAAAAACAATAAAAAATCAATCTAAAAGACTTACTCCATTGGTGTAAACTGGTCTGTACTTACCAGGAAAATCGCTATTGACCATAGGAGGCTCCGCTGGAGCCGTTAAGATGTGGGTATTTACTATAAACAGGTAGTTCCGCCGGAACTCTCTTTTTTACACTCCGGAGGAGTAACCTGTTTATAGTAATAAAAAACACAGTGGAAGGCTCCGGAGGTGCCTCCTTAAAAGATTTAATTTTTAAAAGCGATTTCCCTCGGTATTTACCAATATTTTGCATCCCTTATCAAGAATAATTATATTAGAGGATTATAACCCATAATGAGCAAATCCCAATCCCAAAGGCTCCTTTCCCTGGACGTGTTCAGAGGAGCGACCGTAGCAGCCATGACCCTGGTCAACAATCCCGGCGATTGGGGCCATATCTATCCGCCGTTTGAGCATTCTGTATGGAACGGCTGTACGCCTACTGATTTGGTGTTTCCTTTCTTCCTGTTTATTGTAGGGGTATCTATTGTTTATTCCATGGAACGCAAAATTACCGACCCATCGCAACACGGGAAATTAATATTGGGCGCTTTAAGGCGGGGTTTTTTGCTGATCGCTATCAGTTGGGTTATCCACATGATATTGCATCCGGGGTTTGAGCATATGCGTTTCCCGGGTGTGCTGCAACGTATCGGGTTGGTGTTTTTTATCTGCGCGGTGCTGTATATCAAAGCCTCACAACAGGTGCGCGACTGGCTCTTTGTTATCCTGTTAATAGGCTACTACGTAGTCATGAATTTTGTGCCTGTGCCCGACACCGGTGTACCAAGCTTACAACCGGCAACCAACATGGGCGCCTGGTTGGATCGCCTGGTGTTCACTACCAATCACCTTTGGAAGGAATCAAAGACCTGGGACCCGGAAGGTTTATTAGGGACCATCCCTGCTATTTGCACCGGCTTATTCGGCATCCGTGTAGGCAGCTGGCTAAAACGTAAGGACCGCGATGACAGCATTAAAGTAAGCTGGCTGTTTACCTATGGCGTATTGGCGGTAGTTGCCGGTTTGGTGTGGGATCTTTTCTTCCCCATAAATAAAGCGTTGTGGACAAGCTCATTCGTATTATATACCGGGGGTTGGGCAACCATCGCGTTAGCATTTTGTTATTGGCTGATAGATGTACAGGGGTATAAAAGAGGTATCGGGTTCTTTCTACCTTTTGGTGCAAATGCTATTACTGCGTATGTATTATCCATCTTTATCCCACATTATATCAACCTTATTAAATTATGTGGGGGATCACTTTTCCAGATACTGTATAAACCATATTTCACACCCGAAGCGGCTTCGCTATTTTCCGCCGTAGTTATGGTTTTGATTGTTTGGATCCCCATGTTGATATTGTATCTTCGTAAAATCACCATAAAGGTGTAATGCCCGAACTCAAAGCCTTAAAATTTAACGCATAAAATAATTTTTAACTAACCTCTGCGTTTTTGCATCTTAGCAGAATATTACCAAACACATATAATGAATTTTAGAAAGACCATTTTGTTATGGGCTGTTACCTTGCTTGTTACCACAGGCAGTGCGTTTGCCCAGGTTAAAAAAAAACCGGCTCCTACAAAAAGAACTACTGCTGCCATTAAACAACAGGCTGGCGCTGTAACAGCCGCAGCATTACCGGTTGACCCCAACGTTATAGTAGGCAAATTGCCTAACGGGTTAACCTATTACGTGCGTGCAAACAACCAGCTTAAAGGCAAAGCACAGTTAATGCTGGTAAACAAAGCAGGCTCGGTGTTAGAAACAGAAGCGCAACGCGGTATGGCAACACTGATACAACGCATGGCTTTTAACGGTACGCGCGATTTCGCGAAAGCTGATATGGCAAGCTACCTTACTAAACTGGGCATAAAATACGGTCCGGATATTAATGCCATCACCTCGTTTGATGAAACTATTTACCAGCTATCGGTACCAACCGATACGCCTAAAGTATTTGCAAACGGGTTTAGTTTATTAGCCAATTGGGCCGCCCGTATAAACTTTGACGCCGCCGCTTTAAGCGCCGAAAAAACCACCCTTGCAGCACAGGCTGCATTGGGCGGCAAAAACGCCGAGGACAGGCTGCAGCAACAAACCCTGCCCGTGTTGTTAAACAAATCGCCATACGCCTACCGGATGCCAATGGGCACCGAGACTACGGTTAAGGGATTTACTGAAGCAGCTGTAAAAAGTTTTTATGCTGATTGGTACCGCCCGGACATGCAGGCCATTATAGCTGTCGGCGATTTTGATCCAAAACAGGTAGAAGAGCAGATAAAATTTAACTTCTCATCATTAAGAAATCCATCGCCTGCTAAACCACAACCACAATATACGGTTACACCTACCGCAGGCACAACCGTAAAAATAGCTACCGATAAAGATTTTAATTATACACTTTTCCAGGTTATAGTTAAGCATCCGCAGGCCATTGTTAAAACGCAGGCTGATTACCTGCAATCTATGCGGATAACTTTATTTAACCAGATCTTAAATACACGTGTAACCGAGCTTACCAAAATACCTGCGCCGCCAATATTGTTTGGGCAGGCCGCTTATGCCGATTTTATAGGCAAGCAGGATGCATTTTCGGCGCTTGCCGTAGTAAATAGCCCGCAGAGTTTAGAAGCCGGCGTTAAAGCCGTTATGGCCGAGGTGCTGCGTGCACGCAAATTTGGCTTTACAGTAACCGAGCTGGAACGCGCCAAACAGATCGCGCTTTCGCAAATTACTAATGCCTACAATGCTAAGGACAACACCCCGCCGGCAAATTTTGCAGGCGATTATGAGCGCAACTTCATAAACAAGCAAGCTATCCCCGGCATAGATTTCGAGTATAACTACTATATCAACAACATAGGCAAAATAACCCTTGCCGAAATGAATGCGCTGGCAGCCAGGCTGATCTCTGATCAGAACCGGGTAATACTGCTGGAAGCTAATGATGCGCAAAAAGGTAATTTACCAAACGAGCAAACCCTGCTAAAATGGGTAGCCGATGCGGGTACCGGGCTTACACCATATGTAGATGACAGTTCAACACCATTTATGGCCGCACTACCTACCCCCGGCAAAGTGGAAACCATGAAGGTTGACAGTACCATATCTGTAACAACGGTTACTTTAACTAATGGTATAAAAGTTATATTAAAGCCCACAACCTTTACTCCTGGTCAGATACTGATAGCGGGGTATAGTTTTGGCGGCACATCACTGGCCGGCGACCAGGATTTCCTATCGGCAAATATTGCTGCAAATATAGTAAGCAATAGTGGTGTGGCCGGTTTTAACCAAACGCAGTTAGTTAAAATGATGCGCGATAAAAGCTTTAGCATTACCCCATATATCAGCGATATAACCCAGGGCGTATCAGGGTATGCCGTTGGCGATAGCTTTGAACCGGCGCTGCAGCTTTTGCATTTATATTTTACCAGTCCGCGCAAGGATGCCGAGGTATGGAAAACGTATATCAGCCAGGCGCAATCGGCTTTAACCAGGAATGCCAATGCCCCCGGCAGCGTATACCAGGATACTGTTTTGGCTGTTTTAGGCAACTATAGCCCCCGCAGCATGGCGGCTACAGCCGATAAGCTAAATGCGGCAAGTTTGGATAAAGCTTATGATTTTTACAAAGCACGCTTTGCCGATGCAAGCAATTTTACCTTTACTTTCACCGGCGATTTTTCGGTTAACGCAATCATCCCGTACCTTGCAACCTACCTGGGCAGCCTGCCGTCGACAAACGGCAAGGAAACCTTTAAGAATTTAGGCATCCATCCGTCGGCGGGCCAGGTAACAAAAACCATATACAAAGGCGCAGGTAATAAAGCTACGGTACAATTAATATTTAGCGGTGATTATAATTATAACGACGAAAATAACACGCAGATTGATGCCCTGGAAGAGATCCTGAACATCAGGCTGGTTGATTCGCTTAAAGATGGCAACGGTATATATTCGCCGGGCGTAAGGGTTAATTATGGCAAAAACCCCGAAGGCAGGTATAAAGTAACCCTATCCTTTTTAGCTGATGTAGACGGTGTTGACAAAGCTACCGCTTACATACTTAACGAGATAAATAAACTCAAACAAAATGGCGCTGCCGATAATGATGTTAAACTATTTATAGCGCGCCAGGCACGTACCATACAGAGCCAGTACAAGCAAAATACTTTTTGGCAGGCTACATTAACCACCTCTGCACAAAACCAGGAGGACCCTGATAAAATTTTAAGCCGCGTGCAGGACCCGGGCCAGGTAACCCAGCAAAGCACCAAAGACGCTGCTATAAGATATTTAGGCGGTAATAATTTGATAAAGATCATTTTGCTGCCCGAGAAGAAATAATAGCGCGGTTTGCACCAAAGATCAAGTCCTGCCCATAAACCGGCAGGACTTTTTTTATTGATAGCACAAAAGATTTATTATTTTGTTAGCTCAATGATGATAAGCCCGGGGGAAAAAGTTATACAGCAATGGTACAAGCAAAAAAACTGGCACCAGTTTCCGTTTCAAAAAGAAATGGCGGAGGTTTACCTTGCAGGCAATTCGGGTTTATTGAACGCCCCTACCGGTAGTGGTAAAACCTTTGCTTTGTTTTTGCCTTTCCTGGCTGATTTTATTAATAAACACCCCGATTATAAAAGCCGCCAAAACAATGGCCTGCAAATGCTTTGGATAACGCCCCTGCGCGCCTTAACCAACGACATCAGGAAAGCCATGCAGGAAGTTTGCGATGATTTGGACATCCCCTGGAAAATTGCAACCCGCACCGGCGACACCCCCGCTGCCGAAAAAGCCGCACTAAAGAAAAAACTACCCGAAGTACTGCTCACCACCCCCGAAAGCCTGCACCTGATGCTGGCCCAAAAAGAATATCCCAAAATATTTCAAAGCCTGCAGGTACTGGTAGTTGATGAATGGCACGAGTTATTAGGTACTAAGCGGGGTGTACAGGTGGAGCTGGGGTTAAGCAAGTTGAAGAGCCTGGGCCGCGAAAACATTCAAAACTCAAAACCCACCACTCAAAACTCACCACTCAGAATTTGGGGGATCTCTGCCACCATAGGCAATTTAGAACAAGCAGCCGACGTATTGCTGGGCAATGATTTCCCGCGGGATAAGATAAAAATGGTGCGGGCCAATGTGGATAAAAAACTGGTTATCCAATCCATCATTCCGGAGAATATTGAGAACTACTCCTGGGCCGGGCATATTGGGTTAAAGCTGTTGCCGCAGGTTATGGATATCGTAGCCAAAAGCAAAACCACGCTGATATTTACCAATACGCGGTCGCAGTCAGAGATCTGGTACCACGCCATTTTAGACAATTACCCCGAGTATGCCGGGGTAATGGCCATGCACCACGGATCGCTGGATAACGAGCTGCGCAACTGGGTAGAGGCCGCCCTCCACGCCGAAGCGTTAAAGGTTGTGGTATGTACCTCAAGCCTTGACCTGGGGGTTGATTTCAGGCCCGTAGATACGGTGATCCAGGTTGGCAGCCCCAAAGGTGTCGCGCGGTTTATGCAGCGTGCAGGGCGCAGCGGGCACCATCCGGGCGCTACATCAAAAGCTTACTTTGTACCTACGCATTCATTAGAATTATTGGAAGGCGCCGCCCTGAAGCAGGGTATTAAACAAGGCATTTTTGAAAGCCGCGACCCAATGCTGCTGGCTGTGGATGTGCTGATACAATACATGGTGACCTTAGCGGTATCAGAAGGATTTAGAGCCGATGAATTATATAAAGAGGTTACCGGCACCTATGCCTTTGCCGACTTGCGCCGGGGTGAATTTAACCAGTTGCTTGACTTTATAACCAACGGCGGCAAAACCCTGGCGCAGTACGATGAGTTTTTAAAGGTCGAAATAGAGAATGGGGTATACAAAGTATTTAATCGCCGGGTGGCCATGCGGCACCGGTTAAGCATTGGCACCATAACCAGCGATATGAGTATCCGCGTTAAATGGTTAAGCGGCGGTAGTTTGGGTACGGTTGAAGAATCTTTTATCTCCAAGCTTAAACCCGGTAATACCTTTTGGTTTGCGGGGCGCAGCCTGGAGTTTGTGCGGATAAAAGAAATGAGCGCCTATGTTAAAAAATCGACTTCAAACAAAGGGATGATACCCAGCTGGAACGGTGGGCGGATGCCATTATCATCGCAGCTATCGGCAGTGTTCAGGGATAAACTGGACGAGGTGGCCCATGGTATAGAAAAGGACGAAGAAGTAATTGCCCTAAAGCCATTATTTGTTTTACAGCAAGAGCTATCACACCTGCCGCAAAGCCATGAGTTTTTAATTGAATCCTTTAAATCGCGCGAAGGGCACCACCTCTTATTTTATCCTTTTGAGGGGCGATTGGTGCATGAGGGCATGGCATCATTATTTGCCTACCGGATCTCGAAAGTAAAACCTGCCAGCTTCTCCATCGCTATGAATGATTACGGGTTTGAATTATTAACGGACGAAGATGTGCCTATTGAAGAGGTGTTAGAAGATGCCGAATTTTTCTCGATAAATAATTTACTGGAGGATATCCAGCATAGCTTAAATGCGAATGAAATGGCGCGCCGCCGCTTCCGGGATATCGCCAGCATCGGCGGATTAGTGTTTAACGGGTTTCCCGGTTCGCAGGTAAAAAACAAACATTTGCAGGCATCATCATCATTATTGTTTGATGTTTTTAGCGAGTATGAGCCTGATAACCTGTTGGTGCGGCAGGCTTATAACGAAGCGCTGGCATTCCAGTTAGAAGAGTTTAGGCTGAGGGCAGCACTACAGCGCATCATCACCCAAAATATCATCCTTAAAACTATTGAACGCCCCACCCCGTTTGCTTTCCCGATAATGGTTGACAGCCTGGGCCGTGAGCGCCTTACTACCGAAAGCCTGGAAGACCGCATTGGCAAAATGGCCCGCCAATATGGTGCTGAAGGCGTGGGCGGTAATGAAAATAAAAAGCCGCGTAAAATTGGGGTGACCAGGAAGAAAGGTTTTTGATCTTTTTGTCAACTATTAGCTTAATACCCCACCCGTTCCACCGGTGGCATATACATCAGCCTTTTTTGAAAGTACACATCCCAGCTATGTTGCTGCGTTGCATCGCGCATATTTTGGGTGTCAACATCGTAGTTGGCGTTTAGCTCCTGGTATTTTGCATGGATCCGGTTAAACAGGTCGTTGGCTTGCGAGCGGTAATAATTTTCGTCAAAACGTGTCCGGTTTATCATGCGCAGCAGCTCTTGCTGCTCCATATAGGATATGGTATAGTGGCCCTGTTCATGGCTAAGTATCCGGGCAAGGTGTTTTTTATCGGTTACCTGTTTCATGTCTATCCATGACCGTTGATGGTCAACCGTTAGCCGCACATCAGCAATTAATTTAAACCTGTCGCCTTGTCCTGCCCCTTCGTAATGGAAATTAATGGAGCATTTAGTATGGGCTATTGCGTTATTATCGCCGGGGTTGGGGATACCACCAAAATCAGCGGCAGTTAACTGGCGATAGGAGCCTTGTGCCAAAACCCAATTATTAAGGCACAGTATTAACGCAGCAACACCTATCACCCCCGTAAATCTTACCCGCATAGTTTAATAATTAGTTTAAATCTTTTTGCCTTTGACTTTGTCAGGCTGCAAAAGGTTTAAACTCATCATTTCTTTCATGGTTTGGTGCATGGCATCGGTTGATCCGTCAAGGAAAATAACGTTCCCTTCAGAGTTTTCGGCGAAGTATTTGATGGATTCCGTCCACATGGTAAACAGTATTACCGAGGTATCCATATGTGCTGTTTCCATTTCTTTGGCGGCAACTGTCATACCCTTGGCAACTTCCTGGCGGAATAAAGCCACACCCTGTCCGCGTAATTGCGATGCCTGGCGCTCGGCCTCGGCAGATATTTTAATAGCATTACCCTCAGCTTCGGCAGCTTTTGTTTTGGTGATCAATAAAGCCTGACCCTCGTTTTCGGCGGCAGCTTTCAGGTTATTTGACGCCACAACCTGGCTCATTGATTTCATGATCACGTCATCAAACGTAATATCATTTAATTGCAGATCCTGTAAATGATACCCCCAGGTTTCCAGGATCTGGTCAAGCTGCTCTTTTACATGATCCACAATATCGCGCCTCAATATCAATACTTCTGATTGTCGTTTGGTTGCAACAAACGCGCGGATAGATCCCTCCACCGTACGGATCAATGCCTGCATTAAATTGCGCTCATCAACAAATTTAAAGGCTACGTTTTTTATGGTCTCTTCCTGCTGGTCTAATACCGAATATAACAGCATAGCCTTAAAATAAACGTTTGCCTGGTCGAACGTTACGGCCTGGAACTCCAGTTCGACAGAGCGGTTTTGAATGGATATTTTTGAATAGATGGCCTCAACCAAGGGTATTTTAAAATTTAAGCCCGGAGTAAGAATGCGACGAAATTTCCCAAATATGGTAATAACGGCAATAGTGCCTTGTTTAACGGTTACAAACGACGAAAAAACAATTATGAGTAAAATAAAAACGATAAATAGCAAAACTATTTGGTTTGTCATGGCTTATTAGATTTAGTGAAATAAATATAGTGTTATTTATTAAAGAGATCATTAAATATAAACAACAACATTATGAACGTAAAAAGAACTTTCGGAACAATACTAACCATTCTGGGCATTATTGGTCTAATTTACACCGGCATAGCTATTATACAACACAGCAACGGTATTACCGAGCTTGCTGTTATTGGCGTACTTGGCGTAATATTTTTTTTAACTGGTATAAGCCTGGTAAGAGTTACCAAAGACGAGGCTTAAGCCCAATAATATCAGCGTAAAAAACGTTACACTACCGCCACAGTACCGGGGATTTTTGGGGATTTATAGCGCATCCAAAAATCCCCAATTGATTACGTTTAAGCTCCTTTAAAGTCGATTTAAAATTGGTGCATAATTTGAGTGCTAAGGTTACCAAATTAATTTAAACGCAGTAAATGAAATCGAGACCAACGCTGGGCACCATATTAACTTTAGCAGGCATTATAGGGCTAATTTTTGCAGTAGTAGGCGAGTTAACCAACTATATAACCCGCAGTGCATTTGCCGGCATTACCTTATTAGGTTGCATCATATTTTTTGCGGGCGTTACTTTGCTTCGCGACCAACTTGAACATAAATAGCGTTTCAATATAGTTTTTTATAGGGTCTGTCAGTTTTTTGCTGACAGACTTTTTTATTAACAGAAAGTTGCACCTTTTAACCCTAACCACAATGAAATCTAAAATTATCGGAGTTGTATTTACGATTGCAGGCGTAGCCGGTTTAATATATGCAGCTGTATCGCAGTTTACCAACGGGATGGCCAAACACCCTGTAGCCGGTATAGTGTTAGTGTCGCTGCTAATAGTTTTTATTGGAATAAGCCAGCTTTACAAAAAACAACCGGACGAGTATTAATTATCGGTCATAAAAAAGCCTTCTCATTGCTGAAAAGGCTTTTCACTGTGAAAATATGTTTAGTTGTTGTCTTTGCTATCGCCAGGCACACCGCTTAGCTCTTCTTTAAACTGCGCCAATACCCTGCCGCCTTTATAAAAGTAACGGCTGTAATAAGCATCGTCAAGGCTGCTTATAGCAACACCTTTCATTGAAGCATGTGCAAACCTGTTATTACCCAGGTAAATGCCGATGTGCGAAATGCTGCGGCTATGTATTTTAAAGAAAACCAAATCGCCTTCTTTTAAATCATCTTTACCAACCGGGCTAACCATGCTAAAAATATCGCGCGAGTTACGTTTAATATCTAAATTAAAAACCTGGTTGTATAACTGTTTTGTAAATGCAGAACAATCAACGCCCTTTTTTGAACTGCCGCCAAAACGGTAAGGGGTTCCTATCCAATCATATACAAAATTAAAAAGCTTCATGTTTGATGTTGCAGATACCGCAACATGCATAATTTGAGAAAGATAATCCTTCGCTAAACTCTCTTGTTCGTCTCCGGGCTTGTCGGCCGTTTGGTTTGGAACACTTTTTGTTTGGGCCTGAACGGCTAAAACGCTGAAAAATAAGGCGATGGCCAATACTGTTTTCTTCATTTATTCCTTGTTTCGTTCTTGTTTAACGGACAAACTGTCCATAATGTTACACACATTGAATAAGGTTGGATACAAAACTATCCATTTTATCCGTAATCACAAATAAAAGCTGATTTTTATTGACATTATTTAGTTTTCCACATTTGGGGATTAACGAGCAGCGGTTTGAAAGTGGAGATCAGGCGATTTACACCGATAATATTTTCGCTTTTGTCGCAAAAAAACAAAAACGCATTGTCATATAAAACTAATCTCTGACCACTAATCCCCAATCACATAAAAATACTTCGCAACAAATCCGTTCGGGTTTCGATAATTTGGAAGATATAATTAGATTTGCGCATTATACTTAAATTGGTTGTTTGACAAATGAGTTCAATCGAAATAAATAAAGACACTTACTTAAAGTGGTACGAGTCTATGCTTTTGATGCGTAAGTTCGAAGAAAAAGCCGGGCAATTATACGGTCAGCAAAAAATAAGGGGCTTTTGCCACTTATACATTGGCCAGGAAGCTGTTTTAGCCGGCGCTATATCTGTGTTAAAAAAAGGCGACAGCATGATCACCGCTTATCGCGATCACGCGCATGCTATAGCTCAGGGCGTAACCTCAAAATCTATCATGGCCGAGCTGTATGGCAAGGCTACCGGATGCTCAAAAGGCAAAGGCGGCTCTATGCACATGTTTAGTAAAGAGCACCACTTTTACGGCGGCCACGGCATTGTAGGCGGGCAGATCCCATTGGGTGCCGGTATAGCCTTTGCCGAAAAGTTTAAAGGAACCGACTTTGTAAACGTAGCCTATATGGGCGATGGTGCCGTGCGCCAGGGTGCATTAAACGAAACCTTTAACATGGCCGCGTTATGGCAACTGCCGGTAATATTTATTTGCGAAAACAATGGTTACGCAATGGGTACATCAGTAGCGCGTACTACTATCCAAACTGATATCTATAAATTGGGTTTACCTTACGGCATCCCTTCATCAGCTGTTGATGGCATGGACCCTGTTGCGGTACATAACGCCATGGACGAGGCTGTACAGCGTGCGCGTAACGGTGAAGGGCCAACCTTCCTTGAAATGCGTACCTATCGCTACAAGGGCCACTCGATGTCCGATCCGCAGAAATACCGTACTAAAGAAGAGCTGGAAAGCTATAAAGCCAAAGATCCGATTGAAATCACAAAAGTTGCTATCGAAAAAAATGGCTACGCCGATGAAAAATGGTTCGAAGAGATCGACGCTAAAATAAAAGCCGAAGTTGACGCAGCGGTACAATTTGCCGAAGAGTCGCCATGGCCGGAAGCATCAGAATTATATACTGATGTTTACGTACAGAAAGATTACCCATATATAATGGACTAACAATTAGCCAATTATTGAATTAATGAATTATGGAATTGTTGATTTAAATCACGGAGGTTTATCAAGAAAACATGCTAAGACATCATTATTCAATGCTATTTTTGCTAATCAATAACTCATTAATTCAATAATTCAATAATATAATGGCCGAAGTAGTTAAAATGCCAAAAATGAGCGATACCATGACTGATGGTGTGGTAGCTAAATGGCATAAAAAAGTTGGGGATAAGGTAAAATCAGGCGATGTATTGGCCGAGATAGAAACCGATAAAGCCACCATGGATTTTGAATCGTACCAGGATGGTGTATTATTATTTATCGGTGTAGAAGAAGGTAAATCTGTCCCGGTTGACGAAGTAATAGCCGTTTTAGGTAAAGAGGGCGAAGATTATAAGACAGCTTTAACGGGAGGCGACGCGCCCCAGCCCCCTAAAGGGGGAGCAACTGAACCAGTTGCAGAAGATAAAAAAGCAGATAAACCAACACAAGATAAAGCACCGGCAGCAACACCGGCCCCGGCAAAGGTAGATACCTCAAGCATCCCGGCAACGGTTATTCGCATGCCTGCCTTGAGCGACACCATGACTGAAGGCATCATTAACAAATGGAATTTTAAGGTTGGTGATAAAGTAAAATCAGACGACTCATTAGCTGATGTTGAAACCGACAAGGCTACTATGGAAGTTGTTGGTTACGAAGCCGGCACACTATTATACATTGGCCCTAAAGAGGGCGAAGCTGCACCGGTAAACGGTATTATAGCCATTGTTGGTAAAGAAGGAACAGATATTACGGCGTTATTGCAAGATGCGCCTGCCGCACCTGCAGCAGCTAAACCAGCCGACGCAGCTCCTGCTGCCGCTGCAACTGAAGAAAAAGCTGCCGAAACTGAAACAACGCATAGCGACAGCCGTGTAAAAGCATCGCCGTTAGCGCGCAAAATAGCTAAAGAAAAAGGCATCGACATCAACGCGGTTAAAGGAACTGCCGAAGGTGGCCGTATTGTTAAAAAAGATATAGAAGACTTTAAGCCAGGTGCCACTCCTGCTGCCGCGCAAGGTGCACCGGCTACCGATAGCGCTCCTGCTGCGGCAAGTGCTCCGGCAAAAGCTGCACCGGCACCGGTTGTTTTACCAACGTATACCGGCGTAGAGAAATTTACCGAGAAACCGGTTAGCCAGATGCGTAAGGTTATTGCCAAACGTTTGTCTGAAAGCTTGTTTACCGCGCCGCATTTCTATGTTACCATGTCGATAGATATGGACCAGGCTATAGCTGCCCGTAACAAGATCAACGAAATTGCTCCGGTTAAAATATCATTTAATGATTTTGTGCTTAAAGCATGCGCCATAGCATTAAGGCAACACCCAACTATCAACTCATCATGGTTGGGCGATAAGATCCGCACTAACGAGCATATCCACATTGGCGTTGCCGTTGCGGTTGATGAAGGTTTATTGGTACCGGTTATCCGCTTCGCTGATGGTAAGTCTTTAAGCCATATCTCTGTAGAGGTTAAAGACTTTGCACAACGCGCCAAGGCTAAAAAACTACAACCTGCAGATTGGGAAGGCTCAACCTTCACCATATCAAACTTAGGTATGTTTGGTGTTGACGAGTTTACGGCTATTATTAACTCGCCTGATGCATGTATCCTTGCAGTTAGCGGCATACAAGCTGTTCCGGTTGTTAAAAATGGCGCGGTTGTTCCGGGTAACATCATGAAGGTAACCCTAAGCTGCGACCACCGTGTGGTTGATGGAGCTTCAGGTGCTGCATTCTTACAAACACTTAAATCATTATTAGAAGAGCCGGTTAGGCTGTTGATATAAGCTTCAGAATCAAGAGTTAAGATTCAAGAATTAAGAGCGATGGGTTTCCTGTCGCTCTTTTATGTTTTAAGAATTGATATCTTCTTTTTGATGATGGACTGCTTGAATTTCAATTAAATCTCCAGTTATAGTATAAAAGATATAGAAATCATTCCAAACCAATCGATAAATACCTTTTTGGCCTGTGTCAATACCCATAAAAGGCAATCTTTTTAACAGATCAAATTCCTTAAAAAGTAGCTTAACAATTTTTCTGGAATATACAGAAGACTTATTTCTAAGGTCATTAAATTCTATAATTCTATCTATATGGAGATAGGCATTCCTGGTAACAGCTAATCTTTTAGCCATTTTTCATATCGCTTCTCCAACTGTTCCAGTGTAAGAAAATCACCATTTTTCATATCCCGCATACCTTGCTCGATACTTGCCATATGTCGTTCAGGAATTTCAATCACTTCGTCTTTTTGATTTATCATGGTATTCAACCGCTCCAAATACTCGGGGTCATTCAGGCTGTCCACCTTTTCGTGAATTGATTTTTTGAGCTCTAATACTGTCATAATATAAAGTTAAATAATTTTCACCTGATATTCTGTCATAAACATCTTATATAATCAACACTTATACCAGTTTTTGTAACTTGGCACTTTGATTGTTAAATCAACATTAATGAAACAAAAATTTTATGATACTGCTGTGAAGCAGGAACGGGCGGTGCTGGTTGGTGTAATTACCGCTAACGAAACAGATGAACGCGCCAGAGAATATTTAGAAGAATTACAATTTTTAGTAGATACCGCCGGTGCAGAAACCGTTAAAATATTTACCCAAAAACTGCAAAAGCCGGATCGCGCGACCTTTGTTGGCTCGGGCCGGTTAGAGGATATTAAGGTATTTGTAAAGGAAGAACAAATAGACATTGTTGTGTTTGATGATGAGCTAACGCCGTCGCAATTACGTAATATAGAGAACGAGCTACAGGTTAAGATCCTGGATCGCAACAACCTGATACTGGATATTTTCGCCAACCGCGCGCAAACCGCGCAGGCAAAAACACAGGTTGAGCTTGCACAACTGCAATACCTGCTGCCCCGCCTTACCCGCCTCTGGACCCACTTAGAGCGCCAAAAAGGTGGTATTGGTATGCGCGGACCGGGTGAGAGCCAGATTGAAACTGACCGTAGGTTGATCCTGAATAAAATTGACCTGCTTAAAGACAGGCTTAAACTGATAGATAAGCAAAACGCTACACAGCGTAAAAATCGTACGGCTATGGTTAGGGCCGCGCTGGTAGGTTATACCAACGTTGGTAAATCAACCATCATGAATATGATCTCTAAATCGGATGTATTTGCAGAGAATAAGCTGTTTGCAACCCTGGATACTACGGTTAGAAAAGTGGTGATTGAGAATGTGCCGTTTTTATTGTCTGATACAGTTGGGTTCATCCGCAAGTTACCGCATGATTTGGTAGAATGCTTTAAATCGACCCTGGATGAGGTACGCGAGGCCGATCTGTTAATTCATGTTGTTGATGTATCACATCCAAGTTTTGAGGACCATATCCGCGCGGTAAACGATACGCTGAAAGATATCGGTGCCAGTGATAAACAAACCATCACCGTATTTAATAAAATAGACGCTTACAAGCCTATCCAAATGAACCCGGATGAGGAAGTTGAACCGTTAACGCTTGAAGATTTTAAACACAGCTGGATGGCCAAAAACAACAGCCCGGCCATATTTATATCCGCTACTGAAAAGCAAAATATCGATGAGTTTAGAAACCTGATCTATAAGTATGTAATGGAATTACATGTGGACAGGTATCCGTATGATAATTTGTTGTATTAACCCCCCCGCCCCCTGAAGGGGGAGTAAGTATGTCAATTTTTATTTATCCTGCTATTCCTCCCCCTTTAGGGGGTTAGGGGGCCTAAGAATATTTCCTGTTCTACCTTTGGTATTATCCCCTTCTCCAAAGCCGTGCTAAACAACAAGTTTATCGCTTTCCTGCCTTCTTCGCCCAAATCAACGGAGTATTTATTTACATACAGCTCAATGTGCTTATACATTACCTCCTCGCTCATTTCCTGCGCGTGCTGGCGAATAAAATCTAATCCTGATTTTGGGTTGGCAAAAGCAAACTCCACCGATTTACGCAGCACCCGGTTTATTTTATGTTGAACGTCCAATGGTAAATTACGGTTGGCCACAATACCCCCAAGCGGGATGGCACAACCGGTTTCTTTTTCCCAATAATCACCCAGGTCAATGATCTTGTTCAACCCTTTATCCTGGTAAGTAAACCGATTTTCATGGATGATCAGTCCAACATCTACCCTATCTTCTAAAACAGCATTTTCAATATCAGAGAATACCAGCTCTACCTTGTTAGTTGCGTTTGGAAATGCCAGTCCCAATAAAAAGTTAGCGGTAGTGTATTTGCCGGGGATACCTATTTTGAGTTGTGAGTTGTGAGTTTTGAGTTTTGAGTGGAGTTCTTCAGGATTGCCTTTGCAGATCAGCATGGGGCCAACGCCGAAACCCAGCGCACTGCCGGCATCAAGCAAAACGTATTGATTAGCCACATACGCAAAGGCATGATAGCTTAGCTTGGTAATATCCAGTTCGCCGCGGAAGGCTTTTTGATTAAGCGTTTCTACATCATCATAAAACACCTCAAACTCCAGGCCTTCAGTATCTATCTTATTATGAATAAGTGCGTCGAATATAAAAGTATCATTGGGGCAAGGCGAAAAGCCGAGAGTCAATTTCATGTTGTACGTTTTACGTGGGACGTTGTACGTTAAAGAACTTAAAAAATACGTACCACGTATAACGTCAAACGTACAACCTTTAAAGCTCCTTTATCAAGTCCAGCGCAAAGGTATTCAGATTTTTAACAGCAAGCCCTATTTGCCAGTTGTCGCGGTTACGTTTTTCTACATAATTTGACACTGCCCTGATCTGTACACAAGGCACCTTCAGTTCGCGGCAGGCATAAAAAAACGCGGCGCCTTCCATGCTTTCTATTTGGGGATTAAAGCGACTGACTATCCCGGCAATACTTGCATCATTGCCATGTACCGTATTTACAGTAATAGCTGTTGCCTTTGGGGGATTAATAGCTGTAAAATGACTAAGGTTGCTGGTTGGATTAAAAATACCGGCGCCAAGGCCCAATCGTTCAATACTGATAAAGCGGGTGTCATCTTCGGCACCCAGTTCGGCAAAGGTGTCTTTGGTTATTTCGTATACTTCGCCAAGCGGGAAACTCCGATCGAACGCGCCGCCCACGCCTAGGTTAATCACCAGGTTGTATACATTGTGGGGCAAATGCTTGCCCAGCGCAAACGCTGTTGGCACCATGCCAGCTCCGGTTATTAACACCGAGCAGTTAGCCACCGATATATGGCGTGGAACAAATAGGTTATCCGCCTCGTCTGACTTTTGCATACCCAATGCATCCATCATTGGTTGAACTTCGCCCTGGGTAGCAGCAACAATTAATATCCGCATGTCATTTTGTTTATTCAACTAAGATAAACAAACGCCCTTATAATTGTTTTGTATATTTGCACCCATTAAATATTATGATGATACACATAACACGCAAGGAACATTTTAATGCAGCACATAAAATGTACCGTGATGAGTGGAGCGCCGAAAAAAATGCTGAAGTGTTTGGCAAATGTGCCAACCCAAACTGGCACGGGCATAATTATAACCTTTTTGTAACTGTAAAAGGAGAGATTACCCATGCAACAGGTTATTTAATTGATTTGAAAGAGTTGAAAGTGATCATTAACGATTATGTTATTGAGAAGCTTGATCATAAAAACATTAACCTTGATGTTGATTTCATGAAAGGTAAAATGGCATCGACCGAATTGCTTTGCATTGAAATATTCAACCAGCTAAAAGCCCCGATAGAAGCTTACGAAGGTGTATTTTTACACTCGGTACGTTTACATGAAACCGAAAATAACTCGGCCGAGTATTTTGGCGACTAAACCTGCACAATGATTTACGACGACGACAACCTTCCGGACAGGAACGACGATATTAACGGCTACGAAAAAGTTGACCGCTATAACCCCGAATTGATTGAAAGCTTATCGGGCCATTATAAACAAGTATTAAAGCAATTGGGCGAAAACCCGGAGCGTGAGGGACTGCTAAAAACACCCGAACGGATTGCCAAAGCCATGCTGTACCTGACCCATGGTTACGACTTAAATCCGAAAGAAATATTAAACTCGGCTTTATTTAAAGAAGAATATAGCCAGATGGTGGTTGTTAAGGACATTGAAGTATACTCGATGTGCGAGCACCACATGCTGCCATTTTTTGGCAAAGCGCATATCGCCTATATCCCTAACGGGCATGTAGTGGGGCTAAGCAAAATACCGCGCGTGGTTGATGCCTATGCACGCCGCCTGCAGGTACAGGAACGTTTAACTAACGAGATCCGCGATTGCATCCAGGAAGCACTACAGCCTATTGGTGTAGGTGTGGTTATTGAGTGCCGCCACCTTTGCATGTGCATGCGTGGTGTACAAAAACAAAACTCAGTTACTACAACATCAGCCTTTTCGGGCGGGTTTTATCACGAAAAAACAAGGGCAGAGTTTTTGCACTTAATTTCGTCAAAACTTAGTTAAGTGGGTGAGTTGTTGATTAAGTGAGTGGTTGCAAGGCCAGGTAATTTGATCAATCTATCAACAAACTAAATTTCTAAATTTGCGTGGCAACTACCCACTCAATCAACTTAATAAACCATTAAACTAACTAATGAAAGCATACATTTTTCCAGGACAAGGGGCACAGTTTGTAGGTATGGGTAAGGACCTGTATGAGCAATCAGAAAAAGCACGCGAGCTATCTGAGCAGGCTAACCAGATCTTAGGTTTCCGCATTACTGATATTATGTTTGACGGTACCGATGAGGACCTTAAACAAACCAATGTTACGCAACCGGCCATATTTTTACACTCGGTTATATTAGCTAAAGTATTACCTGATTTTGCGCCTGATATGGCTGCGGGGCACTCGTTAGGCGAGTTTTCGGCACTAACAGCTGCAGGCGCATTGTCGTTCGAGGATGGGTTGCGCCTGGTTGCGGCACGTGCCAACGCCATGCAAAAAGCCTGCGAGATCCAGCCATCAACCATGGCGGCTATTTTGGGTTTGGATGATTTTACCGTCGAGGATATTTGCCAGCGCATAAGCGATGTAGTTGTACCGGCAAATTATAACTGCCCGGGCCAGCTGGTGATATCGGGTACCATATCAGGTATTGATAAAGCCTGCGAATTAATGACTGCTGCCGGCGCTAAAAGAGCGTTAAAACTGAATGTAGGCGGGGCGTTCCATTCGCCATTAATGGAGGCTGCAAGGGTTGAGTTGCAGCATGCAATTGTAAACACTACCATTAACCAGCCTATTTGCCGTATCTACCAAAATATTGATGCTAAGCCATACACTGATCCGGAGCAGATCAAACATAACTTAATAGCCCAGCTTACCGGACCGGTTAGATGGACGCAAACAGTGATGCATATGCTGGAAGATGGCGCTACGTCATTTACAGAAGTAGGGCCTGGTAACGTTTTGCAGGGCCTGGTTAAAAAAGTAGACCGGGCAATGCCTACAGCAAGTGCCTCATTTCAACAATAATTTTATAAGCCGCAAACTAAAGCGGCTTTTTTTTATTGTAAGTTTACATAAGTCTATTTACAACCTTTGAGTTACGCAGGAAAAATACGTTTAATGCTGGCATTATTGGGTGCCAGCTTGTTGTTAACGGCAATTATTGTGCGGTCTACTTACACGTCTGCCATTAACTTAACGCAGACGGCAAAAATGCTGGAGGATAATCTTTATAAAAAAGAAGGTTATATAAACCAGGCCATAAATACACCTGCAGGGTTTAACAGGTTTAAAAACCTGAGCAACAACAGCGAGGATGGTTTGAAATGCCTGCAGGAATTCACTACAGACCGCAACATTATTGTACTAACATTTAAAGGGAATAAACTTACCTATTGGAGCGATATTACCTATATCCCCAACCGCCCCATCAAAGACGGCTACTCGTTTATTAAACCACCCGAAGCACCTAATGGCTATTACGAAGTAATTAAAAAAAGCGAGGGTGATTTTTCTGTTATCTTTCTCATCCCGGTAAAAATAAATTACACGGTTCAAAACCACTACCTGCAAAACACATTTTCTACAGATCTGCTAAAAGACAATAATATTAATATTGCAGACTTTATGGATGGAAACACCTATGCCATACATAGCCTTACGGGTGTTTATCTTTTTGCTGTTAAGGAAATCCATAACGAGGTTAATTACCGGTTCTTTTATTTCGAGCTGGTTATATGGCTGTTAACCTTTATTGTAATATGCATACTTGTACAAAATATTTGTTTTTACCTGGCCAATAAAGGGCACCTTTTACTGTCGTTTTTTTTGCTGGCTTTATTTATAGTTGGGGTAAGGTTTGTTAACCTGGAATATAGCTGGCCAAATTTTACCTATAAGCTCGAAATTTTTAACCCTAAGCTATATACCACCAACAAAGTTTTCCCATCATTGGGCGACCTTTGTATAAACATACTGATGCTTAGCTGGTTAACCGCCTACCTTTATCGTCAACGGTTTAAATTAATAAGATATAGACCCGGCAAAGCGTTAGGCTATGTTGTAGTTGGAGGCTGTATTCTGGTACTTATAGTCATATCAACCGAGCTGCTAAAAGTATTTTACGGCTTAGTAGTTCGGTCAAATATCAATTTTGATGTAGATGATGTGTTAAGTCTGTCTGTATATAGTTACTGCGGTATATTAATGCTATGCTTTAGTTTCTTTATATTTTATCTGCTCAATGAGGTTTTCTTAACTATTTGCATCCGGCTGCCTGTACCACCAAAACACCAGCTTATATTATTGGGTACGGGCATTTTGCTAACCACAATTTATTATAGTTTTTACCGACACGAATTTATTGCATTTTACCTGTTATGGTCGGTTATAGTAATTATTCGCGGGTACGCTTACCGCTATAAAAACGGCAGAATCACCACGTTTACGTTTGCGGCGGTGCTGTTTATTTGCGCAGTAATTTCGTCGGTAAATCTTACTCACTTTGAAGAGAATAAAGAACATCAAACCCGTAAGGCACTGGTAAAAAAACTGGAGAATCCTAATGATGCGACAGCCGAGTACCTGTTTAAAAAAATAGAGAAGCGCATAACTACCGATCCTATTATCATCCGCTATTTTAGCGACACCCTGCACAATAACGATTACCTTGAAAACCGTTTCCAGAAACTTTATTTTGATAGCTACCTGTCAAAATACGATTTTAAAATCCATGAATTTGATGCTGCGGGACGGCCGCTTTCGGAGGACAAAAATTACCAATTGGATGTTTTTAAGGATATGGTGCTTTATAGCTCCATCAAAGTATCAAGCTATTTTTACCGCGAGAACGAGTCGTTTGGGTTCCAAAATTATTTTGCCATACTCCCTGTTATTCAAAAAGATAAAAACCTGGGCTCAATTGTTATCGAGCTAAAATCCAAAGCGCTTAAAACCTCAAGTTATTTCCCTGAACTATTGGTTGACAGGCAAGCAACGGATGATGATGATTTTAAAGACTATTCTTATGCCTTTTACTCGGATGATAAACTGTTAGCGCAAAGCGGCGAGTTTGTTTACAAGCTAACGCGCGACGAAAAAGTTAAATACCCTTTAAAAACGTATGTTTTTAAAAGGGTAGCGGTAGATAACGCGGCCTGGTACAGCCCTTTTGCAGCCTACAGCCATTTAATTTATAAACCTACAGAGCGTAACCAAATAGTAATAAGCAAGCAGGAAAATACCATTTTTTACAACATCACTTCGGTAACTTTCTTTTTTGTAGTGTTGCTGGCTTTTAGTGTGATAACACTTGCAGCAAGCTGGGCATGGTTGCGTATTAAAATATTAACCATAACCAACAACAAGATTAAGTGGGGAATAAAAATAACGCTCGATAAAATACTGTATAAAACACGCATCCAGTTTTCGATGGTGTTTGCTGTAGTTGTTACCTTAATATTAGTTGGTATAATAACTTATGTATCAATAACTGCCCAGTATCAAACCCAGCAGGAAAAAATGATCCGCGATAAGATCATTAAAATAACCGATGTGTTTGAAAATGGACTGTTTGATAAATCCATGACCAATATTACAGAGCAGAGCCAAATAGCTTTTGATGCTCTGGCCACATCATATTCGACAGACTTGGTTTTGTTTGACAGCCATGGATCATTATTAATTACTACCCAACCGCGCATTTACGATTATGGGCTGATTGCCCGGCACATGAATGCGAAGGCATTTTTGAAACTAAATACCGAGCGGCGGTCTGAGATTATAAATGAGGAAGTAATAGGCGGCCTTAGTTATAAAACGGTTTATGCGCCTTTACGAAATACAAAAGGCGACATAATGGCCTTCTTGCAGCTACCCTATTTTTCGAACGAGTATGATTATAAAGAACGTATTGGCTCATTATTAAATGTAATGATCAATATTTATGCGTTGATATTTATAGCTATAGGCTTGTTTGCAGTAATTATTGCCCGCCAGATAACTAACCCGCTAAGCTTTATACAACAAAGCTTAAGCAAAACCATTTATGGCAAAAAGAACGAACCTATAAAATGGGACCGCGATGATGAGATAGGTGCCCTGGTAACCGAATATAATACCATGATAGCCGCTTTGGAGAATAGTGCTGCAAGGCTGGCACAATCTGAAAGGGAAAGCGCCTGGCGCGAGATGGCTAAGCAGGTTGCGCATGAAATTAAAAACCCGTTAACTCCGTTAAAACTTGGTTTACAGTTATTAGAGAAATCCTGGCGGGAAAAAGATCCTAAGTTCGATCAGAAATTTGAGCGGTTCAGTAAATCGTTTGTGGAACAGATAGAGAGCTTATCGCAAATTGCTTCAGAGTTTTCGGCTTTTGCAAAAATGCCGGATACCCGTATGGAACGCTTTAATATTTTTGATGCGATAAACCAGGCCGTTACCATTTTTAAGCAGATGGATAACTTTAACATTATTTATAAAATGCCCGACACGCCATTTTACGTAAATGCCGATAAGGACCAAATATTACGCTGTTTTAACAACCTGTTAAAAAATGCTACCGAAGCCATGCCAGCCGATAGGTTTGGCTTATTAGAGATCAATAACGAAATAACGGATAAAGATATATTGCTAACTGTTAAAGATAACGGCAACGGTATACCCGAGGGCACACGCGAAAAAATATTTGAACCTAACTTTACCACTAAAAGCTCGGGCACCGGGCTTGGCCTTGCGTTTGTTAAAAACTCTATCGAAAACGCCGGCGGGAAAGTATGGTTTGAAACAGAGTTGGGTGTGGGTACAACATTTTTCCTGCAATTGCCTGGTACAGTTTAAATTTGCCGTGTAATTAATTGCCTAAAATACTTGTATAATATTCATTAAAACTTTTCGTTATATTTACCTTAATTACCAAAACACGAAAAACTCTTGATGAGATTTACTTTCCTTCTGGCTTTTTGTATACTAAGTTTAACAGCGTCGGCACAATTTTGGCGTCGCAAGCCTAAAGCCCCCCAACCCGAATTAGAATCGGTACACCCTGCATTTTCAATAGTAAATAAAATACCTTTAAGTGCCACAGCCGGTAATTTACCTGCCGTGCAATTAACCCACTCTGTTTACCAGCTTGAAATTGCCGAAGAGGCCATGTTAAAAGAAGCTAAACACAACATGCGCTTTAGGATTTACAATTTAGCCAGCTATAACTTTAGCGACCTGGCTGCATTGTATTTACAGCAAAACAGGTTCTCTGAAGCCAAGTGGTATTTATTGCAAAGTAATGCAATTGCCCGCCAGGCCGAAAACACCAGGCATCTTTTAGACAACTTATTGATATTAGCCGATATAAAAACCACCATTGGCGAGAACGCGCTCGCAATGGTCGATCTGCAGGAAGCACATGATGTAGCCACAGCAAAAGCCATGTTAACGGATCTTACAGCAATCGACAATAAAATAAAATACCTGCAAACCAATAAACTTATTGCCGCCAAAGTAGCCTTACGCTATGCCGATGCGGTAGAGGTTGCAAACGCCAATAAAGCCGCGGCCACTGTAAATTAAATCAAGTTTTATAACAATTTCGTAAAATACTTAACGCAATAGCAAAACAGTAAAACATTATTGTAATATTGTTACTTGTTATTAGTCTTACTATATAGGAGGTGGTTTACTGTCTCTTATTTTACAAATAAAAAACAGGCACAAGTATTGATGTACCCAATAAGAACACCCGAATTAACGTTAGTAAAAGATATGTTTAAAAGATTTTATTTTGTGCTGGCCATTAGCGCCGCACTGGCCTGTAAAGCAGCACCCGCCCGACCTGTTACTGTACCGGGTTCAAATAACCTGGAGCCATCCGAGCAACAAAGTATGATTTGCAAAACGGTAGCCAAGTTTATATCGCAATACAACTATAAAAAGGTTGAGTTAAATGATTCCTTATCGGCAGTGATATATGATCGTTATATAAAAAGCCTGGACGAAGGACATAACTACCTTATCGCATCGGATATAAAGGATTTCGATAAATACAAAAATTCGCTTACTGACGATATTAAAAATGGCAATTTAAATGACATTTATTACATCTTCAATGTATTCCAAAAAAGATATACCGAGCGTATTAAATACTCTATTGCGCAATTAGATAAGACTTTTGATTTTACGCAAAAAGAATCATTCACTTATGACCGGGCCGACCTGCCATGGGTAGCGACAGAGGCTGACATGAACGCCGAGTGGACCAAACGCGTAAAATATGATATGCTTAATTTAACCTTAGCCAGTACAGATATGGCTAAGAATAAAGAGAAGTTAAAAAAACGTTACGAGGATTTGCTGGTACAAAACAACAAATTAAACTCAAACGATGTGTTCCAGATCTTTATGGACGATTTCACCAATGCAATTGATCCGCACACTAATTATTTCGACCCATTCCATGCAGCACAGTTTAACATGGAGATGTCAAGATCATTACAAGGCATTGGCGCTACATTAGAAACTAAAAACGAATACATAAGCATTCAATCGCTTGTAGCAGGGGGCCCTGCCGATAAAAGCCACCAGATAAATGTTGGAGACCGGATATTGGCCGTTGCACAAGGCAAAGACGGCGAGTTCCAGGATATAATAGGCTGGCGCATTGATAATGCTATTAAACTGATCCGTGGCACTAAAGGCACGTTGGTTAAGCTAAAAATTCTTCCGCAAGGTAAAACAGCGGCCGATCAGCCTAAAATTGTAGAGATCATTCGTGAGAAGATTGTTTTGAAGGACCAGTTGGTTAAGCAGGAAATTAAAACTTATAACAACAACGGCAAAACTTATAAAATAGGGGTAATTAACGTACCCGCTTTTTATGCTGATTTTGCTGCACACCGCGCCGGCGATCCTAACTACCAGAGCACTACCCGCGATATGCGTTTAGTTATTGACACGCTTAAACGTGCCGGCGTAGACGGTATTGTTGTTGATCTGCGCCAAAATGGCGGCGGTGCGTTAGATGAGGCTATATCACTTACCGGTTTATTTATTAAAACCGGCCCGGTAGTACAAGTTAGAGATACCCGTAATGAAATTGATGCACAGAAAGACGAAGATCCATCTATAGCTTATAGCGGCCCAATGGCGGTGTTGATTGACCGTTTCAGCGCGTCGGCCTCCGAGATTTTTGCCGGTGCTATCCAGGATTATGGCCGTGGCTTAATAATAGGCACACAATCATACGGTAAAGGTACTGTACAAAATCAAGTCGACCTGGATAAGATCATCACCCCATCTGTTGCCGAGCAATTAGGTTTAACAAAATCTAAAACAGTATCAACCGGTAGCGAAAACATGTTTGGGCAGTTAAATTTAACTATTGCTAAGTTTTACCGCATCAGTGGTAATTCAACGCAACATAAAGGTGTTATTCCTGATATCTCGTTCCCATCTTTGATCCCATTAGATAAATATGGTGAGGATACTGAACCATCTGCCTTACCGTTTGACATTATCCCTAAAAGCGATTATGTTAAAGTTGGCGATTTTAGCGGTGTTATACCCCAGCTAACTAAAATGCACGATCAGCGTGTAAGCACCAACACAGGTTATAAAGCGCTGGTACAATCAGTTGAAGATTTCAAAAAAGCCGAGAAAGAAAAAACAGTAAGCCTTAACCAGGAGCAGCTAAAAAAACAACGCGCCGAGGATGAGCAAAAAACGCTCGATCGTGATAACAGTGTTCGCATTTCATTAGGCTTAAAACCTTTAAAGAAAGGCGACCCAAAACCTAAGAAAGAAGATCTTGACCCGCTGAAATTAGAGGCAGGCCAGATATTGATAGATTATATTAACCTGGATAATAAAGTAACCCGTGTTGGTGTTCCTGCTAAAAAATTCTAAGTTATCTTAATAACATAACGACAAAATCCTGGCCCTTGCCGGGATTTTGTCGTTTAAAACCAATTGGGTTTACAAGCGTTAAACTTATATGGCTAAGAAACCGTTGCTTGAGTTTACCGACAGGGGGATATACTGCGCTAAAGGCAAATTTTACATTGATCCCTGGAAACCGGTTGACGATGCCGTAATTACCCATGCCCATGCCGATCATGCCTATTTGGGCCATAAGCATTACCTGGCCCATCACCTGTCGAAAGAAGTATTGCTTTACCGTTTAGGCGAGATCCAATTACAAACTATTGAATATGGCGAAACCGTAATGAAAAATGGCGTGGCAATCTCGCTTTACCCTGCTGGGCATGTAATTGGTTCGGCACAGATAAGGGTAGAATACCAGGGCGAAGTTTGGGTAGTATCCGGCGATTATAAAACCGAGGACGATGGCATCTCTACTCCTTTCGAGCCGGTAAAATGCCATCATTTTATTTCTGAATGCACCTTCGGTATGCCCGTTTATCAATGGAAACCGCAGGTACAGATATTTGACGAGGTAAACAACTGGTGGCGCAATAATGCCAATAATGGGGTGGCTACGGTTATAGTGGGTTACTCGTTAGGTAAAGCGCAACGCATCCTTCAAAATTTAGACCTGTCCATAGGTAAAGTATACACGCATGGGGTAATTGACAATACTAACGAAGCGCTGCGACGTAATGGGGTAATTTTAAACCCGACCGAAAGAATAACGCTTGACACTCCGAAAGAAGAAGTACGTAAAGGCATAATTATCGCTCCGCCATCATCCGTAGGTACGCCGTGGATGCGCAAGTTCCAACCCTACAGTTTTGGGTATTGCTCGGGCTGGATGGCTATCCGCGGAGCGAAAAGAAGGCGCGCAGCCGACAGGGGGTTTATATTATCCGACCATGCCGATTGGGATGGCCTGGTAAGCGCCATTGACGCTACCGGTTGCGAAAAGGTATATCTTACTCATGGCTATACCGCCAGCTTTACCCGTTATTTAAATGAAATAGGTTTTGACGCGCACGAAGTGCATACTTTGTATGGTGATGATGAAGGAGCCCCCACCCAACCTCCCCCGGAAGCGGAGGAGCTTAGTGAGTACGGTGATATAAGAAAAAAAGTCTCCCCTACCGGGGGAGATTTAGAGGGGGCTGGTGTTGCCATATGAGAGCTTTTGCCCAACTCTTCCTGTCATTAGATGAAACCAATAAAACCAACGAAAAGGTTAAAGTATTAAAGGACTATTTTAACAGTGTGCCCGATACGGATAAAATGCATATGCTGGCACTGTTTACGGGCCGCAAGCCCAAACGTGTTATTAACGCTACACAAGTTAGAACCTGGGCCACCGCGATCACTAACATACCCATCTGGTTGTTTGAAGAAAGCTACCAGGTAGTTGGCGACCTTGCCGAAACGATGGCTCTGTTAATGCCACAAAATACCACCGGCACCAGCAGTAAAACTTTAACCGATTGGATAGGCGAACTAAACGAGCTGGCCGCCAAAACCGAAGAGGAGCGCAAGCTTTGGCTCATCGATTCATGGGCGATGCTGGATACGCAGGAACGTTTCGTTTTTAACAAGCTGTTAACCGGCAGCTTCCGTGTGGGGGTATCGCAAAGTTTGGTTATTAAAGCATTGGCTGATATTACCAAACTTGACGCAGCTACGCTGACGCATAGGATAATGGGCAACTGGATGCCCCAGACTTATACCTATGAGCAACTGGTACAGGAACAAGGCGCGTCGGACGATATATCGCGCCCATATCCTTTCTTTTTAGCCTACCCTATACAAGAGACCTCGGAAAAACAAAAATCGGCAGGCGACCTAAAAAACGCTCTGGGCGACGCCAGCGAATGGCAGGCCGAATGGAAATGGGATGGCATTCGTGCGCAACTAATAAAGCGGGATGGCAAGATCTTTATCTGGAGTCGTGGCGAGGATTTGGCTACAGAGAAGTTCCCTGAACTACACCCGTTTTTGAATGCATTGCCGGACGGAACGGCGCTGGATGGCGAAATACTCAGTTTTCAAAATGGGATGCCGATGTCTTTTAATGTTTTACAAACCCGCATCGGCCGTAAAAATCTCAGCAAAAAAATATTGGAAGAAAGCCCGGTTGCCCTGATAGCTTATGATTGCCTGGAATATGCCGGTGAAGATATCCGTACCAAAACACAAAGCGAGCGACGGGAAATCTTAGAAAAATTACAAGGCAGCACTGAGTTTCCGGAGTTATTCAGGATATCGGCCTTAATAAAATTTGATAGCTGGGACGAATTGGCAACGGTGCGCGAACAATCAAGAGCAATGATTGCCGAGGGTATTATGCTTAAACGCAAAAGCGCCACCTACCAGGTGGGCCGCAAGCGTGGCGACTGGTGGAAATGGAAAATAGATCCCTTATCGGTAGACGCGGTAATGATCTACGCCCAAAAGGGTCATGGCCGCCGCGCCGACCTATATACCGATTACACTTTTGCCGTTTGGGATGGTGATAAACTGGTGCCCTTTGCCAAAGCCTACTCGGGCCTTACCGATGCGGAGATAAATAAGGTTGATTATTTTGTAAAACGCAACACACTCGAAAAATTTGGCCCGGTACGCACCGTAAAACCCGAGCTGGTTTTTGAAATAGGATTTGAAGGGATCAACCGATCTACAAGGCATAAATCCGGCATTGCATTAAGGTTTCCGCGGATACTAAGATGGCGGCATGATAAACCAAAAGAAGAGGCTGATACGCTGGATAATTTAAGGGATTTGTTGGGGGATTAATTTATTTCCACGCAAAAACCTCTAACCCAATATCCTTATCCGCCCCGCCTGCAATATATATTTTATGATCTAACGCCGTACCGCCAACACCATTGCGGGCTTTGTTAAGGCTTGGGGCAACTCTCCATTCCTTGTCCACTTCAGGGTCCATGTAAAATACATCAGTTTGCGGGCCGTTTGGTTTGGTTGCTGTAGCGCGTTCGCCGCCTATATAAAATATCTTGTTATCCAGATTTACGCAACTGCCTCCGCCTGTGCCCATAGGCAGCTTTGCAGTAAGCGTACTCCACTTACCTGTTTTAAAATCATAGCAATCTACCTCCAACACTACCTTATCAAAAAACGACATGAAATTATTAGCATCGTGCAAGCTGGTATTGCGCCCGCCTATGGCATATAGTTTATCCTTAACCACTACTGCCATACTATGATCGCGGATATGCGGCGCATCCGGTAAAGCAGCCCAGGTATTTGTTGCCGGGTCGTACACATCAAACAGTCCGTTAGTGCCATTATTGTGCCCGTGTAATATGCCGCATACCAGGTAAAGCTTGCCTTTATGGGTTGCCGCACCTGCCCCGCCACGCCTGCGATCTTCGGGCAATCCGGCTAATTGGTTCCATACGTCGGCTTGGGTATCGTATGCATAAGCGTTAGCTAAGGGTATTTGATTAGGATAATTCCGGTCAGAAAAAGCATCCAGCACATAAAGCTTATCGCCCATAGCCACCGGCTGAAAGTGGTGCATGATGGATGGCGCGGTTGCACCTTTGCTCCAGCTTGACGTTGCAGGGTCATAAATCTGAATGGGCATTGCAGGCGCGTCGCCACCCACTAAATATAGCTTGCTGTTTACTGCTACAAACCCGCATTCGTTACGCGATGGCGGGGCGTAGGTTGATTGTACCAGTGTCCACACACCCTCAGCTTTATAAAATGATAACATTGTTAAAACCAACACGGGCAATAAGAAGATCCACTTTTTCATATTGATAGAATTTACTTTAAATGTAACCTCTTATAAACATCATGGTTTTAAATTACATAAATTAAAGTATATGGGCTAAAAACTATTAAATTGGCTACATGAAAACCTTCAAACCAACATCACTAATTCCTTTAATTGTTTTACTGATTTTTACGGGCTGTAAAAGTTCGGCAATTATATCAAAGAGTAAAAAATCAGCAAATTTAAGCGTGCACTTAGGAGCTCGCAGAGGAGCTATCTTTACTGAAAAATACAGCATTTCAAAGATAAATGCATCAGGCTTTAACCCTTCAAAAAGATTTACCCCTACGCGAAAGGAGATCGATAAAATAGATCGAATACTTTATGCTCAGGTTATTGGTTATGGCAAATCAAAGGGTAATGTTTACAAACCGTCGCCTGTTCTTGATAGAAATTCACATACCTTAAGAAATTATTTTTCTCAGTATGTGGGCTATATAACTCCTGACGGAGAGAAAGTGATACATACCAATTTCGTTTGGAATGAAAATAAACTAATAGGTGTAGACAACGATTACGTGGCTGAAGCCGATACTGAAAATCTTAATTGGCAGGTGGATATTAATTTGACTACCCAAAAAGTTATCGACGTAAGAATTAACAACTTAAACAGATAAGTTACGCCCTTGTATCATTCCCATTATAAATGCTCAAATAGCTTTCATAACGGGATAGTTCGATCTCGCCTTCTTCTAACGCGGCAAGCACGGCGCAGCCGGGTTCGTTGATATGGCGGCAATTGTTAAAGCGGCAATTGTGCATACGCGAGCTCATCTCCGGGAAGTAGCGGCCAAGCTCTTGTTTTTCAATATCTATCACACCTAACTCGCGGATACCAGGGGTGTCAATAATAAATCCGCCTTGCGGCAGCTCAAACATTTCGGCAAAGGTGGTGGTGTGGGTTCCTTTATCGCTCCATTCAGATACCTCGCTGGTGCGCAGTTCCAGATCAGGCAGCAGGGCATTGATCAGGCTTGATTTACCTACACCAGAATGGCCCGAGAATAGTGTTACTTTATCTTTTAGCAGGTCCTGTACCTGGCTCATGTTTGTACCTTCAAGTGCGGATACCTCGTAGCATGGGTAGCCAATGTTTTCGTAAACCGATTTATAATCAGCCAATATTTCCAGTCCCTCGTCGCTAAAAAGGTCAAGCTTATTATAGACTAATTTTGCGGGGATATCATAAGCCTCAGCAGTAACCAAAAAACGATCTATAAACCCCAAAGAGGTCCTCGGCGAAGCCAAAGTAACTACCAATAGCGCCTGGTCTAAATTAGCGGCAATGATCTGCCCTTGTTTTGATAGATTGATGGATTTACGAATGATATAGTTTTTACGCTGATGCAGGTTGGTGATAACCCCGGTTTGCTGTTCGGGTTCCAGATCAAAGTCAACAATATCACCAACAGCAAGCGGATTGGTGGTCGTAATCCCTTTAATCCGGAATATGCCTTTTATACGGCAATCGTATCTTTTCTTATCAGGCGTTTGCACCTGGTACCAGCTTCCGGTTGATTTTGTTATTAGTCCCTGCATTAGTTGCAGTAAAATTAGGCCTTTTTACCTTCAAAGCCACTTTTTTTATTTTATCCTTGCTTATTAAAAAAATATCTACTTACTTTACAGACATTATATGAAACTGTTAAACACAACATCAACAACGATTACAACCACCGGCAAAAGCCACGGAGGAAGCTAATCGTATGGTGTAAAACATAAAAATACAAACCACATGAGCGCCTTCCTCCACACAGAGGAAGGCGCTTCTGTTTTAAATAAGCTAATAACGATGAAAATTCTAAAATTTGGCGGAACATCCGTAGGTTCGGTCGAAAGTATTCAAACCCTGTTACACATCCTTAAGGGTGAGGTTAAACAACCCGCCCGTGATAAACCGGTAGTAGTATTATCAGCCATGAGCGGCGTAACCAACCTGCTTATCAACATGGCGGAGGAAGCAGCCAAAGGCAACGATTTTGCTGCGCAACTGTCCGATCTTGAAAAACGCCATTTCGACGTAGTAAAAGGCCTCTTAGAGATCCGCGATCAAAACCCGGCACTAACCCGTTTAAAGATCAACTTTAATCAACTGGAAGAATTGCTGCAAGGCATTTTAACGCTGCGCGAGTTAACCCCTAAAACCCGTGACCTGGTTGTAAGTTATGGCGAACGTTGCTCGACCCTAATGATCAGTAAGATAGCCGCACAATATTTCCCGGCTGTTTTTGTTGATGCCTCTGAAGTGATAAAAACTGACAGCTCTTTTGGGCAAGCCAAAGTAAATACCGAACTATCAGAACAATTAATTCGCGGATTGTATAGCGAGAATAAAGATAAAACCTTGTTTGTTACCGGCTTCATAGCCAGCAATGATGAGGGCCAGATAACTACCCTTGGCCGGGGCGGCAGCGATTATACAGCCGCAATATTCGGCGCAGCGCTAAATGCATCCGAGATCCAGATCTGGACCGATGTTAACGGCATGATGACCGCCGACCCGCGAATGGTAAAAAAAGCCTTCTCCTTAACCGAGCTGACTTATACCGAGGCGATGGAACTTTCTTACTTCGGCGCTAAGGTTATCTATCCGCCAACAATGATTCCGGCGTTTTTGAAGAAGATCCCTATCGTTATTAAAAACACTTTTGAGCCCGAGTTTGAAGGCACTATTATACAGCATGTTTGTAAACCGTCAAACCTGCCTATAAAAGGCATCTCTACTATCAATAACATCAGCATATTAAATGTTGAGGGTAGCGGCATGGTGGGTAAATCCGGCTTTAGCGGCAGGCTGTTTTCACTACTGGCGCGCGAGCAGATCAACGTAATATTGATCACCCAGTCATCATCAGAGCATAGTATAACCTTCGCCGTATCGCCCGGCGACACCGAGCGTGCCCGCCAGGTTATTGAGCAGGAGTTCGAATTGGAGCTTTTAGCCAAAAAATTGGAGCATGTGGAGATAGAAAAAAATCTGGCCATATTAGCCGTTGTGGGTGAGAATATGAAGGAAACTCCCGGAGTGTCGGGCAAGTTATTCCACTCGCTGGGCCGTAATGGTGTTAACGTTAGGGCCATCGCGCAAGGATCGTCAGAGTATAATATATCTGTTATTGTATCAGCAACCGACCTGGCAAAAGCCTTAAACGCGGTGCACGATGCCTTTTTTGTGCAGCTAACCAAAACCCTGCACGCTTTCTGTTTAGGTACCGGCAATATTGGTAAAACTTTATTCAGGCAGCTAAACGCGCATACTGCGTTCTTACAGGACAACAATGGCATACAAGTTAAAATAGTTGGTATAAGCAATACCCGCAAAATGGTTTTTAATGAGGATGGGGTCTCATTAGATAATTGGGAAGAGACACTTGATCAATCAAACGAGCAGGCCGACCTGGCAACGTTCATCGCCAAAATGAAAGCCCTGAACCTGCCCAACTGCGTGTTTATTGATAACACCGCCAGCCCGGTACCAATCCAGTTTTATGACGAGGTATTAAAGTCGACTATATCTATTGTTACTTGCAATAAAATTGGCAACTCGGGCAGCTACCAGCAGTATAAAACTTTTAGGGACAGCGCCCGGCAGCACGGTGTAGATTTTTTTTACGAAACCAATGTGGGTGCCGGCCTTCCTATCATCCGTACTTTAAAAGACCTGATGAACAGCGGCGACAGGGTGCAAAAGATAGAAGCTATCTTATCTGGCACGATATCTTTCCTGTTTAACAATTTTAAAGGCGATGCTAACTTCCACGATACTGTAAAACTGGCGCAGGACAAAGGCTATACCGAACCCGACCCACGCGACGACCTGCGCGGTACCGACTTTATGCGTAAAATGCTGATACTGGCCCGCGATGCCGGCTATGCTTTAGAAACCGCTGATGTATCGATACAAAGCATGTTACCACAAGCCAGTTTGGATGCTGCAAGCGTTGACGATTTTTATCAAACATTAAAAGATGAGGATGCTTTCTTCGCCGACATTAAGAATCGCGCGGAAGCGGAAAATAAAGTATTGCGCTACATAGGCAAGCTGGAAGACGGTAAAGCGTCCATCACTTTGGAGATGGTTGATGAGAACCACCCCTTCTATATGCTATCGGGCAGTGATAACATTATATCGTTCACTACTGACAGATATAAAGAACGCCCGCTTGTAGTAAAGGGCCCCGGCGCAGGCGCCGAGGTTACCGCCGCAGGTGTATTTGCTGATTTGATTAATGTGGGAAGTAACTAAAGCCCCCCACCCCTCTAAAGCGGGGAACTATAATTCGAAAATAAAATGGAAGAAAATAAATTACAATCAATACAAGCCGCTACCACATCAGCCCCCCCTTTAGGGGGCGGGGGGGGCGTCGCCTCTGGCTCGTCGATTAAGGTTTTTGCCCCGGCAACCGTCGCCAATGTAGTATGCGGATTTGACGTACTTGGTTTCGCGGTTAATGCGCCGGGCGACGAGGTGATTATGCGCGTTACCGATAAACCGGGCATCACTATCAGCAAAATTACCGGTGATGACGGTCGCCTGCCTATGGACCCGGCTAAGAATACGGTGAGCGTAAGTGTCAAGCACTACCTGGAAAGCATTGGCCGTACCGACTTAGGTTTGGATATCGAACTACATAAAAAAATGCCCATAGGCAGCGGCTTGGGCTCAAGCTCGGCCAGTACGGTGGCCGGGTTATTTGCTGCCAAGACTTTGTTAGGCGATACCAGCGACCCGATCCACCAGTTACCTTTTGCCATGAAAGGCGAGGAAATGGCCTGCGGGCATGGGCATGCGGATAACGTTGCGCCTGCCTTGTTTGGCGGTTTTGTATTGATCCGCAGTTATGAGCCGTTGGACGTGGTGCGTTTACCGCACCCTAAAGGTTTGTATTGCGCTATTGTGTTCCCGGATGTTGATGTGCCTACCCGCGAGGCGCGGCAGATCATCCGTAACAAAATAAACATGAAGGATGCCGTGACCCAATGGGGCAATATTGCGGGGCTGGTAAGCGGTTTGTTTATGAATGATATCGACCTGATTGGCCGCAGCATGCAGGATGTATTGGTTGAACCGGTACGTTCTATGTTGATACCCGACTTTTACAAAATGCGCGAAATGGCAATGGAGCTGGGTGCAGTTAGCTTTGGTATCTCCGGGTCAGGCCCGTCTGTATTTGCGTTTACCCGCGATGAGGCAACGGCGCATGCCATCACTCAGAAATTACAGGCTCATTTAACAGGAATTAAGATAGGATCACAAGGGTATGTATCGCCGATAAATGATGCGGGACCCAAGGTGATAGGCTAGTTTGTTTTGTTTCACGAAATTGCGAAGCAAATGAAACAGGTGAAACAAGATTTCGACTTAACAAATTGAAAGTAAGAACATTATAAAAAATAGGTGAAACAAAATGAAACAACTTATCAGTCATCGTTTTTAAGTTCGGTTTTATTATTAAATACTGATAATCAAATAAATACAAAAAAGGTTAAATGAGCGGGGTGAAACACCTATTTTGAAACAAGATGAAACAAAATTAACATCCCTAAATCCGACTAAAATGAAATTCTACAGTACCAACAATACCGCATCGCGGGTAAGTTTTAAAGACGCTGTTTTTAACAGTATGCCCCAGGATAAGGGCCTTTATTTGCCACTTAGTACCCCTATATTACCGGATAAGTTTATCAATAACCTGGATAGCTATACCCTGCCCGAAATCGCTTTTCATGTTGCGCAAAATTTATTGGGTGATGACATTCCCGCCGATGATCTGAAAGCGATAATTGATGATGCCATCAACTTTTACGCGCCGATAGTACAATTGGAAGACGATGTTTACGTGCTGGAGCTTTTTCACGGACCATCATTAGCGTTTAAGGATTTCGGCGCCCGCTTTATGAGCCGGGTAATGAGCTATTTTTTAGAGGAAGGCGAAAAACAGCTTGACGTTTTGGTAGCCACATCGGGCGATACCGGCGGCGCGGTAGCTTTGGGCTTTTTGGGCGTACCAAACACGCGGGTTACTATTCTTTATCCCAAAGGGAAGGTGAGCGAGATCCAGGAACTGCAATTAACCACCAACGGGCAAAACATCCGCGCGCTGGAAATTGACGGCACATTTGATGATTGCCAGGCGCTGGTTAAACAGGCATTTACTGATGCCGAGCTAAATGCCAAATACCGTTTAACATCAGCCAACTCTATCAACATCGCAAGGTTAATACCGCAGACTTTCTATTATTTTAATGCTTATGCGCAGGCTTTAAAGCAAGGCAAAAGCAAGATCGTATTCTCGGTGCCCAGCGGTAATTTTGGTAATATTGGCGCGGGTTTGCTGGCCTGGAAAATGGGCCTGCCGGTGCAGCAGTTTATAGCGGCTACTAATGCCAATGACGCTGTTCCGCAGTTTTTAAAGAGTGGGGTATATCAGCCCAAGCCTTCGGTTGCAACCTTATCAAACGCTATGGATGTAGGCAACCCAAGCAACTGGGTACGTATTGCCGATATGTTTAAAGACGATATGAGCGAGCTTAACAAACTTGTAACCGGCTATAGCTTTAACGATGAGGAAACCTTAGCTGCCATTAATGCAATTTACGATCACGATAAATATGTGGCGTGCCCACACACCGCTATTGCCTGGCAGGCATTGAAGGATTATCAGCAGGACGTACCTATTGACGGCACCGCCGGAATTTTCCTGTCAACCGCGCACCCATGCAAGTTCCCGGATGTTTTCCCGGCGCATATTGCTGCTAAAGTTGATGTACCAACGCAGGTGCAAGAGTTGCAGTTGCGTGATAAGCAGTCAATTGCATTGGGTAAAGATTTTGAGGGATTTAAAGATTATTTATTAAAGAATGCTTAAACAAAACCTATTTGTCATGCTGAGGAACGAAGCATCTGCCCGGCGGCGATTGCAAAGTTCACAGATTCTTCGCTATCGCTCTGAATGACAAAAGAATTGAAAAGCAAAAGCTACCCTTTGTCATGCTGAGGAACGAAGCATCTGCCGAGCGGCGATTGCAAAGTTCACAGATTCTTCGCTATCGCTCTGAATGACAAAAAGAATTGAAAAGCAAAAGCTACCCTTTGTCATGCTGAGGAACGAAGCATCTGCCGAGCGGCGATTGCAAAGTTCGCAGATTCTTCGCGATGCTCAGAATGACAAAACTCTTTTTTAAGGATTATTATCAGGGATAGGCGGCCATTCCATCACTTCGTTGTTTAAGAAAATCCAATTAGGGTTATCTATCTCTATCAAAGTATTTTTCTTAGCCCTTGTCCAACCTTTAATTTCTTTCTCCCTTCTTATTGCGTGATTGATATATTGATATCGTTCAAACCAAACAAGGTAAAAACACTTATACTTACCTGTAAAACTGCCTTTTTGATCTGTACCAAAATAATGTTCATAAAGCCGGCGTTCCAAATCATTGGTAACGCCGGTATATAAATCTTCCTTTCATAATTGGTCAATATATAGGTGTAGAAATTATATTGACGCATTACTTCTTACTTCCTCAACTTCTTAAACTCCGATCCGTCTTTCCATTGCGGGAAGGTGCTTTCAAAAGCAAGGCGCTTACCTATCTGGAAAATCAGCTTCACATCCTCTAAGCCGCCCTCAAGTGTCCAACTTTTGTCGTATTCATCAGATGGCTGGTGATAGTGCTGGGCGGTGTACTCATCCTGTAGCTTCTTGCCGTATTCTTTGCCTTTAACGGCATCGTCCATACCACCGTCTACTGTGATAGACGGCACGCCTACCTTAGCAAAGCTAAAGTGGTCCGACCGGAAATACAGGCCCGCTTCCGGGTGTGCTTCGGGCGCAAGGTAGCGGCCGGTTTTCTTCAGTTCTGCTTTTAGATAGTCTTCAAGGTCTGATTGTCCCTCACCTGATATAGCCACATCCTTGGTCTTTCCGAAAGCCGTTATCCCATCAATGTTGATATTGGCTACGGTTTTATCCAACGGGTAAACCGGGTTCTCGCCATAATATTCAGAGCCTAACAAGCCCTGCTCCTCGGCTGTTACAGACAGGAAAACTACCGTTCTTTCGGGCGGGGTCTTCATGCTTTTAAAGGCTTTGGCAATTTCTAAAAGGGCCGCCGTACCGCTGGCATTATCCAATGCGCCGTTATAAATAGTGTCGCCTTTTTTATCCGGCGCGCCTACACCTAAGTGATCCCAGTGAGCGGTGAAGATGATGTACTCATCAGGGCGTTTGGTACCAGTTATCTTCGCAATAACATTATGCGATTTATTGAACACCACCTTAGTGTTCATGGTAGCCGATACCTTAAGGCCCATATCAAACCCTTTAAAACCTTTGGTATTCGCGGTATGCAGTACGCTGGTATCTTTGCCTGCAGCCTGTAATAATTTAACCGCGCTTGGGTGCGTTACCCAGCCCTGCATAGCCAGTTGATAATCATGGCTGGCGCTTTTATCCAGGTGCAGCTTAACGCCACCGTTTGAGGTTTGTACCACCTGGAACGGATAAGACGCCGCGGCTGTGCTATGAACTATCAAACAGGCTTTGGCACCCTGGCGGGCAGCCTCTTCGTATTTATAGGTCCAGCGGCCATAGTAGGTCATGGTTTTGCCTTTAAACATGGTGGTGTCGCCGGTTTCAAAACCGGGGTCGTTTACCATTACCATTACTACTTTGCCTTTTACATCCAGCCCGGCGTAGTCATTCCAGGCATACTCGGGCGCTACCACGCCAAAACCTGCAAACACCAGCTCATCATTAGCTAAGGTTTGTACGGTATCGGTGCGTTTGGTAAACACCACGTAGTCTTCAATATTTTTTAGTTCGAAACTGCCTTTGGGTCCCTGCACTTTTAGTGATGTTACAGCTTTAGGGCTAATCTCCACCATAGGCACATCCTGCAAATAGCTGCTGCCGTTGCCCGGCTCAAGGCCCAGGCCCTTATAGGTTTTTTGGAGATAGTCGATGGTCTTTACTTCACCATCGGTAAACGGGCGGCGGCCCTTATACTCGTCCGACCCCAGGGTGATGATGTGCTTAGCCAGGCTGTCCTTATTAAAGGTAGCCAGGCCGTCGTTCTCGTCGGGTTTTGAGGTTTGGTTACATGCCGATATAGCGATAGCCGCCGTACCCGCCAATAGCAAATGCTTGATAAACTTAGCCATAGTGAAATTTGATTTTAACGAATATAAGAATTTACCCAATGGCTTTATTAATTTTGGTGCTTAATTAGCGTTATGATAACAAAGGTTTCTTTCAGGCTTCTAACAGGTATATTTTTAGTTTTAGCAATGGCAGGCTGCACCAGCAGCAAGTTCGACCGTGAAAAATGGAGCTACGGCGACGGCCTGGATTACCCGCTGCGTAATGATATCGTGGCCGACCTGATGGACAACCACCATATCAAGGGCCTTACCTTTCGCCAGGTTATCGACTCGTTAGGCAGCCCGCAACGCCGCGACTCGCTGAAATTCACCTACCAGATCATTGACAATAGTTACAACTACGGTAAAAAGCAACCCGTGCATAAAAAGAACCTCATCGTTTATTTTAATAAAGACTCGGTAGCCGTAAAGTTTGAGATCTACGAACATACGGATAAGGAAAAGAAGAAAAAATAACGGTGCTCTGTTTCACGCGCGTGTGAAACAGATGAAACAAGTGAAACAAGATTTCGATCGTACGCATTGATTATCAGCCTATTGCAAAAATAGAGTGAAACAAAATGAAACAAGCTTTTTGAATTAACTATTTGATAATAAAGCGATTGTGAAAATAAAAAATGTTTAAACATGCGAAACAAAATCACTGACAAGTCAGTCAGCGTGTTTAAGCGTGAATTTAGTTTATCATTCTCAAAATCAAACAATTAAAAATCGAGCGTTTTTCGCCATTTTTGATGGATGGATCAGTAAAAGTGGATCACCTGCTTTGATTTTTCAGGGTATTGATGTGGGCGTTTCCCCTCTTTCATCGGGGTCGGGTCATCCGCTCATACTGCGCGAGGCCTTAAGCGCAAGGCCGGTATCCGCTACTGCCCCTAACGCAAATGGTGTAATCACGAGTACACCACGTTATGGCTTGCGCTGCATACTCGCATCAGATGTGGGATAGGTTGACGCTTTCCTGCTATTATTTACTGATGCATCACAAACGGGGCGCTTGCATAGCGAAGTATAATTCCGGCTATTTAAAATAAATGTTGCTAATGTTTTAATAGTTTAATATCTTGCCTAACAATACCGGTACCTAAACCGTATAAGTTAATAACTTTAACCTTATCGCATGACAAAAGAGTTCCCTCGCAAAAAAATATTGTTTAAACTTTCTGTCGTATTGCTAACCTGCTTGATGCTGTTTGTGATACATAGTTGTAAAAAGAATTTTACCGGTAACGGTGCCGAGACGCAAATTACCGACCCCGAAGTATCAGCAGCCAAAAGCTGGTATAACGAAGCTTATCCCGTTAATAAAATTGACAAATCGGGTTTGCAAACTAATAGCGTACAGGAAGTTGACGTGAGCCAAAAAATAAAACCCGACTGGCAACGGCCATCGCATTATAAAAGATTTAACAATGATGTGATTGAGATCCCGCTTGATCCCTCGGCTAAATTTAACGCGGTGCTAAAAAATACCGATTATAATAAGGAGCTTAACACGCCCGAACAAAGCCGCAGTTCATTTTTAATGCTAAAAAACAACGGGAAGTACGAAGCTTATATAATGACCATTATAGGCGATGCTGATTATTTAAAAGGCGATGTGTCTAAACTGGCTCGTAACACCTACAGTAAGCGCGATACTAATTTTAGCGGCCTGGTATTTTATTTTACACCAAAGGGACGTTACTTAAGCGGGTATCGTTATAAAAACGGGCACCAGCTAAAACCGCAGCAGGCCCAGTCGCCACAGGTGCAAAATGTAAAGCTGAAAACAAATAATAATCTTCACGTAGACTGTTATGATGTTATTAATACAATAACTACCAATGGCGTAATAACAGCTCAGTATGTGGCGTTTTCTTTTTGCACTGTAGCTTACAGTGACGAGACCCCGCCCCCCAGCAGTGGGGGAGGATCTTCAGGTGGTGGCGGCAGTACGCCTGTACCCCCGCAATGCCCGCCGGGCACAGTTGTAAATTCCATACATTTACAAGTTAATGGCAATGCGCCGCCGGGCGAGGAACCTATAGATCCCAATAATCCGGGATTTCCGCCGCCGACACCGTCGTCGCAGCAGTGTACAATAATTACGCAACCAACTGCGAAAGTGGACAGCCTGTCAGATGAAAATTTAGAAACTCTAATAGAATGTGATAGCTTACAACTGCTGCAACTTGCAGCCTATAATAACTTTGGAAACATGTATCAAAATGTTGCCAGCTTCCACCCAAGCCAGTCTGTAATGAATAGAATCAGTAGCTTGCAAACCATTTCTACTGAACTTCAATCAATAGACCCTTTTGTTCTTCAAAATTTAGATAACGCATTCGGCACTGTTGTGAACAGCGATTTTTTCCCTATCCAAATTACATCAATGCCAACAGGGATGAATATGGCGACGCTTACCGAATATTTCAGGCAAAATATAAATAATTTTACATCGGGTAAAGCTACTTTTAGTCCGTATGTTGGTTTTGGCGTAAATGAAACGCAGTTATTTAACCAATATGGCGCAGGGTCACTTGGTGCAGTTGTACACATTGATATGGCAGATGATGGTACAGTTATTGAATCCGACTATCAAAGTAATAATTATGGTACATATTTTAAATTTTCTACTATGACATCTCCATTTGATTTTAATCACCCCGTGTCAGGCAACAGAGAATTTGGCATATATCCGGACTCAAATAATCCAGGAACATATACCTTTTATACAATGGGGGTAGATCGCACTTCCGATTGGATGTTTGCTTTTGCGAATAACTTTAATGCGGTATTTAATGGAGCAGATCAACTTTGGACGGCTATGCAAACCAACATGATAAATTATATCAATACCCACGGGGGGCAGGCCAGTTTCTATAATAAAAAAAATTATGTTGCACGGCCTAATTATAATTTGGTAAGGGATTATTTGAATAAGAAAATGACATTAGCACAATTGAAAAGTTTAATAGGATGTTAACCAAAAGAACATATAAAATAATTATAGGAGTACTATTATCAAATTTGATATTAATAATATTAAGCGGTTTTTCTTTGTTTTATATGCAGCCCTTTTTTATAGAAAAATTATATTGGGAAAGTTTAATATCAACCTTTTTTATAACAGCGTTATTTATTATAATAACTACTTTGCTTTTTATACTTTTTTATCACGTTTATTTAAAAAACAAAACTAAAAACTTGTTTTTTTGGGGATTAAGTTGTGTGTTAATTAACACTATTCTCTTACTATTTTCAATGGGCCCATTTTTTGAAATAAATAGATTTTTGATGAGTTCATTATGTATAAGCACATATTGCTTTTTTATACCCTATACGTATGTTAAATTCGGGGGAATATTTAACGAGAAGTAGATAAGTTTATTAACTGGGATCAACCGTATGAAAAAACTTTAATCCCCGTTGGTCCGGATTTGTAATCCCGGACCATATTACGGGGGATTTGCAATCCCCATAGGCAATGCCCCGCGGATCAGGAGATCCGCAACAAATTTAGTCCGGGATTATAAATCCGGACTAACCTGGAAAAAAATTCTGTACAGTTATGCATTCCCTCCCCACGGGAGGGGTGCGGCTGCCTGTGAAGTGGCAGGGAGGGGTTTAGACGCTAATGCATATCGGCTAAACCCCTCCCTACACCCTCCCGTTGGGAGGGATCCGATAGCTATCGGATCGCACGAGCCGCCGTGCTTTCGCGTTAAGGATTGAAGCGGATACTCCGAAGGAGTCCTTTGGACCGGCCTGTGATTAAGGCCTGCGCAGTATGAGCGGAAAGCCTGACCCCGATTTTAATCGGGGGAACGCCCATACCCGTAATTTTAATTAGTAACATTAACCCGGGCAGTTTATAAACATTTGGGAATGATATTTGTATCTTTCTTATAGATTTCCACAAATCTCAAATAAACCCCTACGATGAATCAGCTTTCCCGGTCTTTTAAAAACATGATTGCCGTGGCGCCTTTGCCCATGGCTATCGTGGACACGGAGATGCGGTACCTGGCTGTTTCAGAAAAGTGGATCAGCTTTTATAGTCTCGAAAATACGGTCGTGATCGGCAGATCGCATTATGAGGTTTTCCCCGAGATTGGCGAAAACTGGAAGAGGATCCATACCGGGTGCCTTGCCGGAAAAGATCAACAATGTGACGAGGACCGTTTTGAGCGCGCGGACGGCACCGTGATGTGGCTAAAATGGGAGGTGCGCCACTGGCGGAATGATGAGGGGCAGATAGGCGGGTTGGTGATGAGCAGCGAGGATGTAAGTGACAAAACCCGGATCTTTAGTAACGAAAAGCGGTTCCAACTTTTTATGGACCAGTTGCCGGGCCTTTGCTGGATAACCGATAAGCATAACGTACTGAAGTACGCTAACAAATGTTTTTATGACACCTTCCAACTTACCAGCGACGTAATAGGCAAAAGCAGCGACGAAATATTTGGCCGCGAGATTGCCGGCCATTTCCAGGAAAACAACGAAATTGTTCTAAATTCAGGGCAGGGCAAAGACTTTCAGCAGACTGTAAGGGACGCGCACGGGCACCCTCAAGTTTTTAAAACTCATAAATTTCCGTTCAAAGTGGCGGATGAGGAAATGGTGGGTGCCATAGCTTTTAATATCACCAAAAGCAAATTACTGGAAGAAGAGCTGTACCAGAGTGAAACGCAGTTTAAGCTGGCTTTTGAACACTCCCTGATCGGCATGGCGCTGATTACACCTGACGGAAAATTGAAAAGGGTAAACAAGAGCCTTTGCCAGATGCTGGGCTATACCGAAGCGGAGATGAAGGGCCTGACTATCCAGGGTATGACCCACCCGGATGACCTGGAAAAAAGCGTTATGACGTTAGATGACCTGGGTAACCGCAAGATCGACAAGATCAAATTCGAGAAGCGCTATATGCATAAAAACGGTAAAACCATTTGGGTAGTTATTGCCGCTACCATGCTTTATGACGGATCAGGTCAGCCGCTTTATTATGTTTCGCAGATCGAGGATATCACTAAAAGAAAAGAGATCGAAAATGACCTGGTGCTTAGCGAAAAAAAATACCGAACCATTTTTGAAAATGTGCAGGATGTATTTTACCAGACCGATCAAAATGGCCTGGTAACCGAGATCAGCCCTTCCATCGAGAAATATTCGGGATACCCGCGCAAGGCTATTATTGGGCAGCCCGTGGCCAATTTTTATTTCTATGTGCAGGATCGTGAGCGGATAACCGAGGCCCTGCGCACCCGGGGGTTCGTGATTGATTTTGAGGTGCGCCTAAAAACCAGCGACAACCAGTTGCGCTATGCTTCTGTTAATGCCCACCTGATTATTGAAAACGGGGTAATGATAGCCACAGAGGGCAGCATGCGGGATGTGACCATCCGCAAGTTCCATGAAAATGCCCTGCAAGCTCTTAATACCGAGCTAACTGCATCCAACGAACAAAAAAATAACCTGCTGTCCATTATCGGCCATGACCTGAGGAACCCGATATCCGGGAGCCTGCAATTGCTGGACTATACGCTGGCCGACTTTGAATCAAGCACCCCGGACGAAGTACGCAGTTCTCTTTCACTGATGAAACAGGAATTGTCCAATGCGAATAACCTGCTGGAGGACCTGTTAGCCTGGGCAAAATCCCAGTTTAATGCCGTTAGTTTTAACCCTGTTAAGATCGCCGATCTGGCCGGCCTGGTTGAAAAATGCATGCAAACAGTGCAGCCAATGGCTTTAAAGAAAAGGATCAAGGTTGTACGGCAGATGCCCGATGGGGCCGACCTGACCGCTGATAAGGGTATGCTGGAAACTGTTATCCGTAATTTGCTTACTAACGCCGTTAAATTTACGAACACCGGCGGCGAGGTGGTCATTAGCGTCGCTAAAAACGAGGTGGAAACCTTATTTTCAGTGCAGGACAATGGCAAAGGGATCCCTAAACAAAAGATAGGTGAACTTTTTAATAAGCATACTAATTACACCACCTATGGCACCGCTGGCGAAAAGGGCACCGGCCTGGGCCTGAACCTATGCCATGACTTTGTGCTTAAACATGGCGGGCGGCTGTGGGTTGAAAGTAAGGAAGACGTGGGCAGTACTTTCTTTTTTACTATACCCGCTACCCTTACAATGGCTCAACCGGCGTAATTAGCTTAAAATATTGCTTCGGCTATCCGTTTGGTTGGGCCGGGGTTTCCCATGGTATAAAAATGTAGTACCGGCGCGCCAACTTTTATCAGCTCTTTACATTGGTTGATCATAAATGCTATCCCAACCTCTTTCACTTCGGCTTCTGATTTGCAGGCATGCACCGCGTCGCTAAGGTCGTCAGGGATATCTATATGAAATACCTTGGGCAAAACAACCAATTGTTTTGATGATGTAATTGGTTTAAGGCCCGGAATGATGGGCACGTTGATACCATTATCGCGACAATTTTTTACAAACTCGATGTATTTACTGTTGTCATAAAACATCTGGGTAACGATGAAATCCGCCCCGTTAGCTACCTTTTGTTTAAGATATTTAAAGTCGGTTTTTAAGTTGGGGGCCTCAAAATGTTTCTCGGGGTAGCCGGCAACGCCGATGCAGAAATCGGATTTTACCGCTTCATGGTCTTCGTGCAGGTACTTGCCCTGGTTCATATTGGTAACCTGCTCCAACAAGTCGGTAGCATAGTTATGCCCGCCAGGTGTAGGTACAAATGATGATTCGGTTTTACGGGCATCGCCGCGCAGAACCAATACGTTTTCGATGCCTAAAAACTGCAGGTCGATGAGCGCGTACTCGGTTTCTTCCTTAGTAAACCCACCACAAATTAAATGAGGAACAGCATCAACACCATATTTATTCATGATAGCCGCACAAACCGCCACGGTACCCGGGCGCTTGCGGTAGCTTACCTTCTCCAGCAAACCGTTGGCATGCTCTTTATAAACATGATCCTCGCGCGACGAGGTAACATCAATAAACGGCGGCTTAAACTCCATTAGCGGATCAATGGCATTGTAGATGCCCTGGATGCTTTGGCCTTTTATGGGAGGAAGTAATTCAAACGAAAAAAGGGTTTTGCCTTTGGCGTTTGTTATGTGTTGCGTGATTTTCATTTTTGTTGTAGGTTGTAAGTTTCAGGTTGTAAGTAAATTACTCTGAATAATATCGGATAAACCCGTTTAGCAGCTTGCGTACGGTTTCCAATTGACTTAAAATGTCGTCTAATTGAGTCGAGTTGATGAACCCCAAATCATTACTTAAATAAAGTTAAGTTTCGAGTTCGTATAATGAGCCTCTCGATATATAAAAAAACTGTAAACTATCTTTTTTATGATTACGTCCACAACCTTCGGCAATATTTGATGGGATAGATACTGCGCATCGTCTCATCTGATTGGTTATTCCAAATTGCCCTTCTTTCGGGAATAATTTAGTTATCGTATAAACTATATTGACAAGCTTTCTTGCATCGATCCATACACTAAGTTCAATATATTTTTTATACTCTGTTTGCATACAACTTATAACCTACAACTTGCAACAATATTAATAATTCAAATTAGGGCCCAACCATCTTTCAACAGTTTCTACGCTCATGTTCTTTCTCACTGCGTAGTCTTCGATCTGATCTTTACTAATTTTATTCAGACCAAAGTACCTTGACTGCGGATGCGCGAAATAGAAACCGCTTACGGATGCAGCCGGTGTCATGGCTAAACTTTCGGTTAGGTGCATATGGGCATTTTCTTCAGCTTTTAGCAGATCGAACAAAGTTGTCTTTTCGGTATGCTCCGGGCAGGCAGGATATCCCGGTGCCGGGCGAATACCCTGATACTCTTCTTTAACCAGTTCTTCAACTGTAAGGCTCTCGCCGCTCGAGTAGCCCCAGTATTCTTTACGTACCAGCTCGTGCATTTTTTCAGCGAACGCTTCGGCTAACCTGTCGGCAATGGCTTTGGCCATGATGCTGTTATAGTCGTCGTAATCTGCTTCGTATTTAGCAACCAGCTCATCGCAACCTATACCGGTTGTTACGGCAAAGCCGCCAAAGTAATCGGCCACGCTACTGTCTTTAGGCGCAACAAAATCTGATAACGCGTAATAAGGCTCGCCTTTTACTTTTTCTGATTGCTGGCGAAGGGTGTGGATGCGTGATAATAATTGTGTGCGGCTCTCGTCCGTATACAATTCAATATCATCACCCACCGCATTTGCAGGCCAGAAGCCGATAACGCCATTAGCCTGCAACAGGTTATTATCAACAATTTCCTTTAAAAGCTTTTGGGCATCATCAAATAATTTCTTAGCCTCAACACCTACAAACTTATCATCAAAGATCTTAGGGTAGCTGCCACGCAGTTCCCAGGTATGGAAGAAAGGTGTCCAATCAATATAAGGCACCAAATCAGCCAGTGGATACGCTTCAAAAACCTTGGTACCGGTAAAGGCAGGTTTTGGGGCGACTTTAGCCAGGTCTATCTGGAACTTATCTGCTCGTGCCTGCTCCAGCGTAACAAAGCGTTTGTCGGATTTTTTATTGGCGTGTGCCTCGCGGGCTTTTTCGTATTCGTCTTTTATGCCCTGGATATAACTGTCGCGGGTATCCTTGTTCATCAGGTTACTGCAAACTGTTACGCTGCGTGATGCATCCAGTACGTGTATAGCGGCGCCCGAATAGTTTGGTGCCACCTTTACAGCAGCATGGATGCGGGATGTAGTAGCGCCACCAATAATTAATGGGATGGTGAAGTTTTGACGCTCCATTTCTTTGGCAAAATGCACCATCTCATCCAGCGATGGCGTGATCAAACCGCTTAAGCCAATAATATCAACTTCTTGTTTTATCGCTTCTTCAATTATCCGCTGCGCGGGAACCATTACCCCAAGGTCAATGATCTCGAAGTTATTACAGGCCAGTACTACGCCTACTATATTTTTGCCGATATCGTGCACATCGCCTTTTACCGTAGCCATCAATATTTTTCCGGCATTGGCACGGCTTCCGCTCGAATCCTCGCCGGCATCAATAACACGCTGTTTTTCCAGCTCGATAAACGGTAATAAATAAGCCACCGCTTTTTTCATTACACGGGCCGATTTTACAACCTGCGGTAAAAACATCTGGCCTGCGCCAAACAGATCGCCCACTATGTTCATTCCATCCATTAGCGGGCCTTCAATCACTTCCAGCGGTTTGCTGTAAGCCTGCCTGGCTTCCTCTACGTCGGCATCTAAATACTCAATAATACCTTTTACCAACGCATGCGATAAACGCTCTGCAACGGTCCCTTTGCGCCATTCTTCGTCGCGTACGATCTCTTTGCCTTTGCTTTTTACCGTATCGGCATATTCAACCAGGCGTTCGGTAGCGTCATCACGGCGGTTAAGCAGTACGTCTTCAACCAGTACCAATAATTCCTTATCAATTTCCTGGTAAACCTCCAGCATGCCGGCGTTAACAATACCCATATCCATACCGGCTTTAATAGCGTGGTAAAGGAACGCCGAGTGCATAGCCTCGCGCACTACATTGTTCCCCCTAAATGAGAACGAGATATTACTTACCCCACCGCTAACTTTAGCATACGGCAGGTTTTGCTTGATCCAGCGGGTGGCTTCAATAAAATCAACCGCGTAGTTATTATGTTCTTCAAGCCCCGTAGCCACGGTTAAAATATTCGGGTCGAATATGATATCCTGCGGCGGGAAGCCAACTTCATTTACCAATATATCATATGATCTTTGGCAGATCTCTTTACGGCGCTCTAAACTATCGGCTTGTCCGGTTTCATCAAAAGCCATTACAACTGTAGCCGCACCATAGCTTAATATCTTACGGGCGTATTCTTTAAACTTCTCTTCGCCTTCTTTCAGCGAGATAGAGTTAACAATACCCTTACCCTGGATACATTTTAAGCCAGCCTCAATAACTGTCCATTTGGACGAATCGATCATTATCGGCAGTTTAGAGATGTCCGGTTCGGACGCGACCAAATTCAGGAATTTCACCATTACGGCTTCCGAATCGATCATCCCCTCATCCATGTTGATATCAATAACCTGCGCACCGCCTTCTACCTGCTGGCGGGCAACGGTTAGGGCCTCTTCATAATTCTCGGCCAATATCAGCTTTGAGAATTTTGGCGAACCTGTAATGTTGGTACGCTCGCCCACGTTAACAAAAATGCTTTCGGGGGTTATGGTAACAGCTTCCAATCCGCTTAAGCGCATAAAAGGTGCAACCTCCGGTATCGGGCGCGGCGGATATTTAGCAGCTTTGTCTCCAATACATTTAATGTGATCGGGCGTGGTACCACAGCAACCACCTACAATGTTTACCAGGCCGGCCTTCATGAAGTCGTCAACCTGGTGCGCGGTTTCATGCGCGGTTTCATCATACTGACCAAACTCGTTTGGCAAGCCGGCATTTGGATAGGCCGAGATAAACACATTTGCTTTCTCAGACAACTCCTGGATATGCGGGCGCATTTCTTTTGCACCCAGGGCACAATTTAATCCTACAGATAATAAGTTAGCATGGCTTACCGAGTTCCAGAATGCCTCGACCGTTTGCCCCGAAAGGGTACGGCCCGATGCATCGGTAATGGTGCCTGATATCATTATAGGCAAATGTTTGCCGCTTTCGTTTGCATATCTGTCAACGGCAAATAATGCCGCCTTTGCATTTAAAGTATCAAAAATCGTTTCAATCAGTAACACGTCCGACCCGCCATCAACCAGGCCGCGTACCTGGTCATAATATGCATTGGCCAGGTCATCAAAAGTAACGGCACGGTAACCCGGGTCATTTACATCAGGCGACAGCGATGCAGTACGGTTGGTTGGCCCAACGGCACCGGCCACAAAACGTGGTTTGTCCGGCGTTTTTAAAGTGTATGCGTCTGCGGCCTCACGCGCTATACGGGCACCTTCATAACTTAGCTCATAAGCCAGTTCTTCCAGGTGATAATCGGCCAGCGAAATTACTTGTGTGCTAAAAGTATTTGTTTCGATGATATCCGCGCCAGCATCCATATACTCGGTATGAATAGCTTTGATGATATCGGGGCGCGTAATATTCAACAGGTCATTATTTCCCTGCAGGTCACTTGGGTGATCCTTAAATCTTTCTCCGCGAAAATCCTTCTCGGTCAACTGGTACCGTTGTATCATGGTACCCATTGCACCGTCAATAATGAGGATGCGTTTTTTTAGTTCTTCTTTTATATCCATTGTAGATTAGTAGTTGCAGGTTGAAAGTTAAAAGTTGAAAGAAAGGACGCAAACGTACAACTCACAACATATAACTTACAACATAAAGGCTTATTTCGAAAAAGTCGGGTGTTGATATTGACTTTCACTTATCTGTCCCGTCTGCCTGAGGCAGACTGAGTAGAATTTAGCACCTTGTTAAGTAACAGGTTGCTAAGACATCGCAGGGTCTAATCCCTCCGTCTTTCTCTATAAGCAGTGCAAAGATGCGTAATATTGTTGTAAAGCGCAATAGGTTATCCTTAAGGAATCTCCTCTGTATGCAATAAAAAAAGCTGCCTTTTTTGGAGGCAGCTTTTAATAAATTATTAGGTATTATCTTCTTCTGCCGAAAATGCGCAATAGCATCAGGAACAAGTTGATAAAATCAAGGTACAGGGTTAATCCACCCATCAAGGCATATTTTTTTGCTGACGCATCGCCATACTCAAGGCCGGCACCAATACGTTTTAGCTTTTGCACATCATAAGCAGTTAAGCCTACAAATACTGCAACGCCTACGTAAGATATAATTACATCTAAACCGGTGCTATGTAAAAAGAAATTTACCACGCTGGCTATGATGATACCAAATAGCAGCATGATCATGATAGAACCAAATTTAGTTAAGTCCTGGTGCGTGGTATATCCGGCAATAGCCATAACACCAAATAACAATGATGCGGTTAAAAACACACTGATAACAGAACCAGCTGTGTAAATAAGCAATATAAAGCTTAAACTGATACCTGTTAAAGCTGCATAAGCAATAAATGCCAGTCCTAAAATGGGGTAAGATATGCTGTTTAAGCCAAAGCGAATTAAAAGCACAAATGCCAAAGGCGAAAACATAGCTATATAAGCAAATACGGTTAACTGATGTGTTGATTCATCAACCAATAATTGCAATAATGCAGGTGTGTTTGCAAAAGCATAGGCCGCAAAAGTTGATACGCCCAAAGCCACAAACATCCATAAAAACACATTAGCTAAAAACTTACGCGATGCATCGGCATCGGTTATTTGCATTACGTTTTCGTAAACGTAGTTTGGATTATTGTTTTCCATTTTTAATTATAGTTATTAATTGATATCAAATTTAATATAAAGATCAGAGATTAGTATATTAAAGGTTAGTTGATTTACAATTGGACTACAAAACTTTTCAATTGTTTCAATTTAACCGTTTAATCAGTTGCTCTTCTACCTTCTTAAACAATTGCAGCGGCTTTAAAGCCCGCCAGTTCAAATCATCCAGTTCGCCGCCGAAGTTGATATAGTAATCGATGTTATTGCGTTTAAACTCTTCTATCACATGCTCGCGGAAGTTGATGCCGGCAATCCAGCCATCTTCCACGTCCTGGAACCATTCCTCATAATAACAATCGTCGGACGAGTGAAAGTTCAGCACATTCTCGCCTATCAGGATAAACTGCGTAATGCCATTATCAACCATCAGCTCCAATATCTCGCGCTTTAGCAGCATAATGTCATTGTTAATGGCATCGTTCCATTCGCCAATAAACTCTATGATGGCATAAGAACGGTCATAATCCGCATAAAGTACTTTCATGTACAGCGTGTTCGACCCAAACGAATCCCACTGCGGGTGCAGCAGGAAATTGTACACCTGCTTATCAAACTCAAACTCATTATACTGCGTAGCATAAAAAGGCGAATATTCGTCCTCTGATGCTACATAGTCATCCCGCCATTTATAATATGGTTCTATCTCGTGCATTCTTTCAATTCAAAATTAAAAAGTCAAAATTCAAAAAGCCTGTCCGGCTTATTTATTTTGATTATAATAGTCTACAGCTTTTCTTACGCTATCATTTTTCTTTAACAGTTCTGCCGCAGTTGCTTCATCTACCCCGATTTCGGCCATTACCATTTTGGTGGCACGGTCTACCAGTTTATAGTTTGATAGCTGCATATCGACCATTTTGTTGCCTTTTACCTTACCCAGCTGTATCATTACAGTTGTGGTTAGCATGTTTAAAACAAGCTTTTGGCCGGTGCCTGCTTTCATACGGGTACTACCGGTTAAAAACTCGGGGCCGGTAACTAGTTCAACGGGGTAATTGGCTTCGGCGGCTACCGGGCTGCCACTGTTACAAACAACGCAGCCGGTTGTTATTTTATTTTGATTAGCTGCTTTTAACCCACCAATAACATAGGGTGTTGTGCCCGATGCCGCGATACCAACCACTACATCTTTATCTGTAATGTTATAGGCTGACAGATCTTTCCAGGCCTGCTCAGTATCGTCCTCGGCAAACTCAACCGCTTTTCGGATGGCGCCATCGCCACCGGCAATAATACCTACCACCATATCAAACGGAACGCCAAAGGTTGGCGGGCATTCAGACGCGTCAACCACTCCTAACCTGCCACTTGTGCCGGCACCAATATAAAACAGGCGGCCGCCGGCTTTCATCCGTTCGGTAATAGCTATGGCTAATTTTTCTATCTGCGGCAACGCCTTACTAACAGAAATTGCTACAGTTTTATCTTCGTAATTTATGTCCTTCAGAATTTCGGCTACACTCATCTTATCCAGGTTGTTGTAGTTCGATTCCTTTTCGGTAGTGTTTTGCATTCTTTTGATGGTTTTTTTGCCAAAATTCGGTAAAATTCCTGATATGGTTTAATTATTGAGGTAAGTAATTACAACCCTATGGCTGCAAATTAGTAGTTTTGTAATAGATATTTATGAAGAGAGCGGCAGGTATTATTTTCAGGTCTGTTATCCTGCTTTTACTGGGGGTGTTTATTGGTATTTTGGTAACAAATAAAGACCTGAATACCAACATTTCTTTTGACGGGAAGGATAAGGTTTCCAGGGTTTTAGACTTGGTTAGGCATAACTATGTAGACTCGGTAGATGTGGACAGCATCGAAGGCTCGACCGTAAATAATCTTTTACAAAATCTTGATCCGCATTCGCTTTATTTACCCGCACAACAAGCATCATCAATAAACGAACGGCTGGAAGGTGGCTTTACCGGCATTGGCGTTGAATATATTTTGCTGCGCGATACATTAATTATTACCCAGGTTAGCGCCAATGGCCCTGCTGCTAAAGCGGGTGTATTGCCCGGCGACCGTGTAATTGAGATAGATCATAAAAACTTTTCGGGCACGCATCTAACCGTAAGCAAAGTCAGCAAAGTTTTCAGGGGGGTAAAGGACTCGCAATTGTTAATGGCAGTAATGCCGGCAGGGAGCAAAACAACTAAATTTTATAACGTAAAGCGCGACCATGTTGACCTAAGCAGCATGGATGCTGCCTATATGTTAAACCCGGTTACCGGTTATATCAAAATAAGCAAGTTTGCATCAACTACTGATGCTGATTTTCGCAAAGCACTGATCAAATTAAAAATTGAAGGCATGAAACAGCTGGTGCTGGATATCCGCGGCAATGGCGGCGGCTACCTAAATACCGCGACTGCTTTGGCCGATGAGTTCCTCACAAAAAAACAACTAATAGTTTACACCAAAGGCGTGCATGACCCACGTACGGATTACTTCGCGACAGACTCTGGCAATTTCCAAAACGGCAAGTTAGCTGTATTGATTGATGAATATTCTGCATCGGCCAGCGAAATATTGGCAGGCGCGCTGCAGGACCTTGACCGTGCTGTTATCGTAGGCCGCCGGTCGTTTGGTAAGGGCTTGGTGCAGGAGCAATTTGCTTTTCCTGATGGCTCGGCAGTTAATTTAACTATTGCAAGGTATTATACGCCTTCGGGCCGGTCTATCCAAAAATCATATAGTGCCGGCGTTGAGAGTTATCGTAATGAGCTGGCACAACGCATGCGTAAAGGCGAATTATTTTCTGAGGAAAACAGTTTAAGGGATAGCGCCTTTAACCAGCCTAGTAAATTCCACACCTCAAACGGGCGAAAGGTATTTAGCGGCGGCGGTATTATGCCTGATATTTTTGTGCCAGCCGATACCACACAAAATACTTACATGATAAGGGAGTTAAGCAACCAGCAGCTTTTTAGCGCGTATGTGATCGACCGTATGCAGCCTACACTGAAAAGGTATACTTCCGACGATTTTTTTAAGAATTATATAGTTACCGATAACGACTTTGGCAATTTTATCCAATATGCCTCTAAGACCATAAAACATATGGCCCCAAGCGAATTACTGGCATCTAAAGAAAACATAAAAATAGTATTAAAGGCCTTTGCCGCGCGTTTTAAATGGGGCGATGAAGCCTATTTTAAAACCATTAATGCTAATGATGTAGCGGTGAAAAAAGCGGTAGAAGCCCTGTAGATATGCTTATGTTAAAACATGCAAATAAAGTATGGCAAAGTATTACTTTATCAATGCTTTTAATTTTAATGCAGCCTCATTTTTGGGGTTTATTTTTAAAGATTTGTCCAGGTATATTTTAGCATCTTTTGTGTTTTTTAAATTAAAATAACCTTTGGCAATTTCTGCATTGACATCATCATCGGCCTTACTCAAGGCACCTGAAACAATATGCTTCCCGATCAACATTGACTTTAACAGTTCAATGCCTTTATCAACAGCAATATTTTTGTCGATATAACGATAACCCATAACATGCAGCAGGTTTTCAGTTTTTACCTTTGTATTTAAATATCCTTTCTGTAATATATCCGACGCTTCATCTGTTTTTCCATCGAGGTCATAAACTTTAGCAAGCTGAAAATAAACACTTACATCATCCATAGCTGACTTACCGGTATTTTGCTTTTTTAATAACGCCATTTGATAAGCTTTTTCTGAGTTTTGATACAAACCTTTTGTTTTAAGAACAATTCCTATATTAAACAAGTCTATATCCATGCAATCTTTCATGGCATATACAGAATCAACAAAGGTGTTGACCTCGCTATTACCAGACTTGCTTAGATCTACATATTCCAGAATTTGATTAATAAATCCGTGAAAATTGATATTACCATATTTTTCTGTTTTTTCCTTTAATACAGCGTTATAATAAATAATTAATGCTTCGCCGGGATATTTTTTCCTGATCACGTTATAGTCTTTAAAAGCAAATAAGAGCGCCTGCGGCAAAGCGTAAAGGATACTATAAGAGTGCGTTGCTTCGGCGAAGGATTCCTTCTTTATATTTATATAAGGCGATTTTTTTAGCGAGTCAACCAGTTGATCCGCGAATTTCATTCTTTCAGGGATATCATTCGCAATTGCTATGAAGTAAGCAGTTGTATCTTTTACTTTTGCTGTATAAGATGAAAAATCCGGCTTATAATAAATGGGGCGCTCTAACGAAAAATTTAAATAAGTATTAAAAAGCGAGGGATCATTACGAAGAATATAATTAATGTAATCCGCACCTTGCGAAAGGCCTACTGCTACTCTTAAATTTACAGTATTATACGTTTTTGAAATATAGGGGATAAGTTCGTTTTTAACAAAGCCGTAATACCTTGCCCCCTCGTCGGTAAGGTTAGGGCTTTTGTAATCCTCATTACCTCCTTTAATTTTAGCGTGAACCACTATAACATTAGGTATGTCCCAAATATTATTTGCTGTAGCGGCAATATAATTGGCATGGTCATAAATAAATTCGTATACAGTTGGGTATTTTTCTGTCTTTGAATAGTTTTTGGGCAAGTAAACATCTACCGTAACACTATCCTTTACATAAGCCGAGAAAATTTTCTTTGTTACCAGTGTCTGCGCGCTTACAAATGCTGGGAGTAATACGGACAAGTATAAAATTAGGAATGCTCTTTTCATTTCTGCAACTGATATACCTCAAAAGTACAGGATGAAAATATTATAAAATTGTATTTTTCTGACAGCTAAGGTTAGTTGGCACTTTTAAGAAATTGAAAGATCAACTTGTCATTACCAAGCTTATCTACCGCGTCAAAAAAAGATTTAGGGCGTGTACCGGTAAGTTTTGTATAAACCTTGATGAAGTAGGACTGATCATAATAATTGTTCTCATAAGCAAGATCAGTAAGCTTTTTTAAGCGATCTGCAAAAAGCTTATTTTCCATTGACTTTCTAAAGCGGGCAATTTGTTTAAACTTTACAGGCGGGACACCGAGGTTTTTATTGAATAGACGAATAAGGGTCCGTACATGCAAGCCGCTTAAAGCAGCTACATCATTTATTGAATACTGATTTGTTTCATCAGTCAATAGCATTATTGCTTTTTCCAATAACTGCTGTTCAGGCGATGGTTGAAAAATAGACAAAAGAAACGTTTCTATAACGTCTACTTTTTCTTTATCCGAAGGCTTTAAATAAATATCCTTGCAAAAAGCCTTGTAACCGGGAGCATCTTCCCAAGTTTCAAAAAGTTGTACCTGGCCTTTCATTGTTAGCGGTTGCCCGGAGCGAACAAAATTACAAAGCCCTAACGGTTTAAAGGCTATAGTGATCTTATTGAGTCGTCCACGCCATTCTATTAACAGAGGCTCTTTCCTGATTTCTGTTGCAAAAATGCGAACATCTGTATTATCGCTTTCTTGTATTCGAATGGACGAATTATTAATATCGAAAGAAACACCACGGTGAATATTTATTGCCGTATTGATATTTGGAAACGAAATGTAAGAAAGATTAAACGCGGGATCATCGGATTTAAAAAAGTAGTAATAATCGATGTAGCGTTTAAGCTCGTTTTTGATTGGTCTATAAAAGGGGAAGTTGAGGTTTTTCGGATCAATCATTTTACAAATATCTACGTAATATAATAGTATACCAATCCCTAACAGATCAGTAAATCATCAAACAAGACATTTGCATATATGCACGTTACTTTTGTCTAAACCAAACCTGTATAGGCGCTCCGCTAAAGTCGAAATTTTCTCTTAGCTTATTTTCTATAAACCTGTAATACGGCTCTTTAACGTATTGCGGCAGGTTGCAAAAGAAGGCAAACATGGGCGATGTACCGGCTATTTGGGTAACGTATTTTATTTTAACGTATTTGCCTTTTAATGATGGCGGCGGATAGTGCTCAATTATCGGCAGCATCACCTCGTTCAATTTTGAGGTTGAGATTTTACGGGCGCGATTTTCATAAACCTGGTTGGCTACGTCAATCACTTTTAATACACGCTGTTTTTCTGTTACCGAGGTGAATATGATAGGTACATCTGTAAACGGCTGTAATTTTTGTTTGATCATGTCTTCAAAAACCTTGGTGGTTTTGTTGTTCTTTTCAATCAAATCCCATTTGTTCACTACTATCATTACACCTTTCTTGTTCTTTTCGGCAAGGTGGAATATATTGATGTCCTGCGACTCGATGCCTTCAACAGCATCTACCATCAGGATCACCACGTCAGCCTCTTCAATGGCCTTAATGGTACGCATAACCGAGTAAAATTCTATATTCTCTTTTACCTTGGTCTTTTTACGCATTCCTGCGGTGTCTATCAACATAAAATCATGACCGTATTGGTTATAATGGATATGGATAGAATCGCGCGTAGTGCCGGCAATTGGTGTTACTATGTTACGGTCTGTACCTATTAAAGAGTTAATGATAGATGATTTGCCTACGTTAGGGCGGCCAACAATGGCATACTTAGGGCGGGTGTTTTCTTCAAGCTTAACATCCTCAAAATGTTTAACCACCTCGTCTAATAATTCACCTGTGCCAGAGCCTGTCATTGATGAGATGTTGTAGATCTCGCCCAAGCCTAAACTATAAAACACGGTAGCGTCTGACTGTTGGTTGTTATTATCAACTTTGTTAACTACTACAAACGTTGGCTTGTTACCTTTACGCAATATGTTGGCTATCTCATCGTCCAGATCGGTTATGCCGGTAGTAACATCCACCAAAAACAAAATAACCGATGCCTCTTCGATAGCGATAACCACCTGCTCGCGGATGGCTGCCTCAAACACATCGTTTGAATTAGCTACGTAGCCACCGGTATCAATAACGGTAAACTCGTGGTGTGTCCACTCTGACGTGCCGTAGTGACGATCGCGGGTTACACCGCTAAAATCATCCACAATGGCTTTACGGGTTTCGGTTAAACGGTTATATAAGGTCGACTTGCCTACATTTGGGCGGCCAACTATGGCTACTATGTTACTCATGGAATTTTGTTTTACGTATAACGTTATACGTTCTACGTGTTTAAGAGCTAAGCCCTTGTATATTAATAATTATGATGCGAAGATAAACGTAAAACGTATTACGTAACACGTCTAACCTCTACCTATTCGTACCCAAATTTTTTCAGGTAATTTTTTTTACTGCGCCAGTCGGGTATTACTTTAACAAACATTTCAAGGAAGATCTTCTTCTGGAAAAAATCCTCCATATCACGGCGGGCGTAGGTACCTACTATTTTCAGCATTTTACCTCCTTCACCAATAATGATATTTTTCTGGCTGTCGCGCTCCACAATTATCTCGGCGCTTATGCGGTGCAGTTTTTCGCCCTCAACAAACGCGGTCACAATAACCTCGGCGCTGTAAGGGATCTCTTTTTTATATTGTTTCAGGATTTGCGCCCGGATCATTTCCGACGCGAAAAACCTGTCATTACGATCGGTTAACTGATCTTTCTCATAATACGCCGGATGCTCAGGCAAATGCTCTATCACAAAGTTCATCACCGCGATAACATTATGGCCGTGCAGTGCAGATATAGCGAATACCGCTTTTGGTTTTAATTTTTCCTGCCAGTATTCTACTTTTTTCTTAACCGTTTCTTCGTCGCTTTGATCTATCTTATTGATCAGAATCAATAACGGCGCCTGCGATCCATTTAGTTTTTTAATTACGTCCTCTTCGTCATACTCCTCGTAGATGTCAGTAACCAGTAAGATAAGGTCGGCATCTTCTATCGAGCCCTCTACCTGATGCATCATGCGCTCATGCAATTCATAGTGCGGTTTGATGATGCCGGGTGTATCTGAAAATACAATTTGATACTCGTCTGTATTGACAATACCCAAAATACGATGACGGGTTGTTTGTGCCTTAGGGGTGATGATAGACATTTTTTCGCCAACAAGCGCGTTCATCAGGGTTGACTTACCCGCGTTTGGCTTACCAATTATGCTTACAAAACCTGCTTTATGACCCATTGAAAAATAATTAAAATAATATTTGGACTGCAAAGAAACGAATTATATCTTTGCAGTCCAATTAAAAGGAGGCACAAATTGCTTTTTAGTAATTGAGAAGACCATTTCGGGGTTATGTCCGTTATGTAATACCAACAAAAATAGTGCGGGATGGAGCAGTTGGTAGCTCGTCGGGCTCATAACCCGAAGGTCGTAGGTTCGAGTCCTGCTCCCGCTACCTTTAAGGACAATGCAATGAACTATTATATAAATAGCTTTCATTGCATTTTTCATTTAAGTTCCTTACGATAATTTTAATGGATTTAGCAGTTCGAGTCTTGTTCCTTCAACCGAGCGAGACATAAGCCCCAGCCTCTATACTATAATAAATAAAAAAGGCCCTGATATACCAATATCAGGGCCCGACCAATATCTCTCGGATGAGAGTTTTTCAGGAGAGAGTTTTTATGCTTTTGAATTTTTCGATTATCTGATTTTATAAATTGCTGCATCTATAAAGTAATACACGGTAGATGTGATCTCAACCGGCGATTGCGATTAACTGGGACCCAGCCGATTAGTTTTTCAACTACTATTGAATTATTGCTCCTTCAGCCAGCCAGCTTGTCATTGATTTGAAAGCCGATCCAATAAATACTATTTAATCAAATCAGGATAGTGATGTATTATAACAGAGCGTGCTTTAGCCGAAAGCGAATCCGGAGCAATAGGTTTATCTTGAGGGCGTGTTTGTTTTTGATTGATCTCGCCGAGCAGACTCCATTTGCGCGTCATTTCTGCAGGCTCTTTGGCGACATTTCTGTAATCAGTAAAGTCAATTACTTTTGCCGCAGCTCTATCATCTTTTTGATTAAGCAACGCCAGGCGAAAATCCTTATTCATAAACCAACGGATTTCCTTATCAGCATCTGAACCACCGATACCGGAACCGATTTCTTCAAAACGATAGTTGAAACTGTTGGTTTTATAATGTTTGCGCCAAGCCAAACCAAATTCACCTTGAGTGATAAGTTTAGCATCAGGCCAACGCTCGCGGATAGCTGTTAGCCAATTTTTGAGATAACTGAAATTGTAAGGTAAAGAAAGTTCCCAGCAATTAGTTACCCAGCCAAAACCGTTCAGTTGAAATCCTTTGTCGAAATTGATAGCCGTGGTATGCATCATTTCCTTCAATCCTGTTTCTAAGCCATATCTGCCAAGAGTTTCGATAGGCCCAACACCCATACGGCTATTAAATCGCTGGGCAAACCCGGCCCTGCGCCCCGCTAAAAAATCAACCGACCAACCATCAAGATTTACACAGTCAATAAAATCAGATTTGCTTTGAGCTGGTTTGCAAAAATGCTCGGCAGAAGGATAGTAAGGGTAAGAGATGGATCCATCGCCATCCTGATTATCAATGCTATACTGACTCCATATATTGCCTTGGCACACATGAATATGTTCTTTATCTGCCAGGTATTGCTGGTTTTTGGCCGATAGAAAACCTGCTACAACGCTTTGCGGCCGGTAACCGTTACCAACCATACGTGTAATAATTTCAAGGGCGTCATGCAGATCCTGGTTTACCTGTTCGGTGCTGTTATAAGCATTGGCAAAATATGCACCTGGAATAAATGTAATTTCGTCGCCATATTTGTTGTGATAGCCTATCACCAACCTTCTAATCTCGCGATAGTTTGAGCTCGTATCGTTCAAGGCAAGCCAACTGAAAGCCCAGGTCATTTTACCTCCGGGGAAGCCTTCGGCAACAGCTTCCCGCATAGCGATAACTCTGGCCGGAGTATGCAGGGCTCGTTCGTCGTGCCCGACGTTCCGGTTTCTTGAAACCTCAATCTGGTTAACACGGATGACCGTGTTAAATGTTAAAAATCTATTCCCCATTAGGGTTTGTTTGTTATTTCTCGTTTGACCTTGCGCTGCAAAAAAAAAGGGCAATAGCAGAGACAAGATTCCACTTGTGAGTCTTAAATTCATGGTTTTTAATATTAAAATTCTAATAGAAAGTAGTGCCGGTAAACACCAGCACTACTTTTAGGAGCTACCAATTTGGATTTTGCTGCAATACTTTACCGTTTGTTGTGTAAAAAGCAACCTCTTTGGTTGGTAATGGCTGCAGATAGTTTTTGGCTGGATCAAATTTCCTAGCTTTTTCGGCTATAAGGAATCCGTTAGCATCAACTTTGGTTAAATAGCTTGGATCATTATATGGTGCCCTGGTGGCCCAGTCTGTTCCGGTTATTTTAATGCCTTTAACATCTTGCAATAATTCAACTTCGGCGGTTTTCCAACGGCGCACGTCGTCATACCTAAAACCTTCAAGGCATAGCTCAACAGTTCTTTCGCGACGTATCTCGGTGCGCATATCCAAACCATTAGCAGTAACAAAAGCATTGGTTAGGTGTGGCATATTTACCCTATCGCGAAGTTTGTTGATAGACAAATCAAGATCTGCATTGCTTATCACGCTGTTTTTTTCGTAAAGCGCTTCGGCATATACTAATAATACCTCGGCATAGCGAATAAGATGACGGTCAAACTCACCCAAGCTGGAAGTACCAAGCTGGCCTGAGTTATTAGCAATAGGATCCTCAGACATATACTTATACAATATGTAACCGGTATTAAAGTTACGTTGTGGCGTATTAGGCCAGTTGGCAATTTTTGTTGTTGGATAAAATACACGGTTGGTTAATGTACCCGGGATGATCATGGTCTGCGTCATTCTCGGATCACGATTCTGGAACTCGGACGTAAAAGTGGCGTACCCTTGAAATACGGTACCGGCTGAAGTAATAGGCAAACCGGTGGCATCCAGGTACAAATCGGCCATTTTACGGGTCGGGTTGTAACCTGTGCCATCGTAATCATAAGATGTACTCTGGCCATATATATTACGTGCATATCTCCGGTCAAGTATTGATTCTTTTGAATCGTCGCCCGCCTCAATAAACAGGTAACGATAACTTTGCGCGCCGCTGCCGGTATATAAAGAATAGGTACCACTGCTAATTACAGCTGATGAATTAGTAATAGCCGCATCTAAATATTTAGCGGCACTACCGTCACCTCTGGATTTTTCCCAGGTGCCTTCAAATAAAGCAACCCGGGCTGCCAAAGCTTGCGCCGTACCTTTTGTTATACGCCCAACATCGGCCCCGGCTAAAGCTGTTTGCAAAGGCAGGTCGTTTTTAGCTTCGTCCAGGTCTTTTAAAATAAAATCGGCTGTTTCAATACGGCTCGCTCTTGGGGCAAATAAATCGGGATCCTCAACAGTCAGCACTTTACCAATTAAAGGCACACCACCGTAAAGCCTCAACAGTTTCCAGTAATACCAGGCCCTGAAAAACCTGGCTTCGGCAGCATATCTTTTTATTTCGGTATCAGTAGTACCGGCGGCCTTTGCAAGAATGATATTTGCAGACCGGATGTAAGAATACGGATTTGTCCAGTTACCTGATGTTTCAGATGGTTGCAGGTTACCATTGCTAACCGAGTTTGGTGTGTTAAACGCTATGTCTGATTCTGTATCATCGGTGCCAAACCCATCTAAACCTAAATAAAGCCTGTTAGCTGCAAGTTTAAAATCCGCTCCTGTTTTCCAGAAAGTGGCATCGGTAATATCTTGTTCTGATACCAGGTTAAGATCTTTTTTACAACCGCTCCAGCCAAGGGTCAGCACAAAAGCCCAAAGCATTCCCGCACGTATTAAACCTGTACGCCTGTTTGCCAGCCTGGTTGTTGTTGTTTTATGATATTTATCTGTATGTTTCATAATACTTTTCTAATTAAAATTTAACATTTAAGCCCATTGAATAAACTTTGTTGAAAGGATATGTACCCTCGTTACGATAGCCATCTTCCGGGTCAAAATTTCCGCCATATGTTCCTTTTGATATGGTAAACAGATCCTGGCCGCTCACGTAAATACGGGCAGATTTAATTTTTAAAGTGTTAGTAACAACACTCGGCAAGGCATAGCTCAACGTTATTACCTTAAACCTTAAGTAAGCTACATTTTGTAGTGTTTTGGTTGAAGTGCGATAGTCATAATTTGCCACATCATCATACCCTACACCGAGGGGTACATAACGTGGAAATTGAGCATCTTGCCTGGCTGGTGTCCAGGTTTGGTTATAAAAAAGTGCTAGTGATGGCCAGTAAGATGTATTAGGTCTGGCAATATTACCTTGGTATACAACATCACGTTTGCCCACACCTTGCAAAAATACCTGCAAATCAAAGTTTTTGTAGCCTACGTTAATGTTTGACGAGAAAGTGTACCTGGGCGTTAAGTTACCTAAATAGGTCATATCCCCATCCAATCCTTTTGTTTTATCACCAAAGGCGGTCAGTTTACCGTCGCCATCCAGATCCTTGTACATCACATCACCCAAAGCAATTCTGGCAGGTACGCCTTGTAACAATTTGTACTTATCTAACTGTGCCTGCGTTTGGATAATGCCATCATACACGTAGCCGAAATAAGAATAAATTGCATAGCCTTTTCTGGTGAAATTTAGTCCTTCGGCGTAGCTGTCTGTGTTTTTCAATTCAACCAATTGATTTTTGCTGTCGCTCAGCTGTAAGGAAACACTGTATCGGAAATCCTTAATATTATCTCTCCATGTTACAGAGCTTTCAAAACCTTTGGTTACCAATTTACCCTGGTTGGTTGATGGCGGGGTTGCACCAAAAACAACAGGCACCGCTACGTTAACCAACATATTATTATTTATCTTGTTATAATAATCAAAGCTGAATGATAATCTGGAATTCAACACAGCTACATCAAGACCAATATTTTTATTAGTGATGGTTTCCCACGTACGTTCGATAGATGCCGGGTTAGCAACCGCACCAGGTAAACCTGCATTTGGCGAACCTATTGGATATACGCCGCCTACTGATATTAACGGGATATAACCGTATACACCCAAGGCGCCTAATTCCTGGTTACCCATTTTGCCTATTGATAGCCTTAACTTTAACTGGTCAAATATGTTTAATGATTCGATAAACTTTTCTTTGGACAGGTTATAGGCAAATGCCGCTGACGGGAACACCGCACTCCAACGTTTTTCGGGAGCAAACTTTGAACTACCATCTGCCCGGGCCGTTAAATCCAAAACATACTTGCCTTTGTACGAATAGCTTAACCTGCTAAAATAGGAAGCTAATGACTGGGTGCTAATGCTACCCGTGAAGTTAGCATATGCAACTTTTGTACGATCTGCTAGATTAAGTGTATATATGTCATTGCTTGCAAAGTTATAACCAAAGGTAGTTTGGCCCTCGCTGCGTGATTGCTCTAATGATGCACCAGCGGTAAAGTTAATGTTATGATCAACAGCAAAATCTTTGTTATAATCTAAATAAATTTGGTATAGTTTATTTAGAGATTTACTATTGTCGTACTTTGCAGAATTTGGCGTATTCCTGATGTCCTGTACGCTACCGGTATACGTATAACGGGTTATTGTAGGGTTTGTAGTACTACCGTTTCCATAATTCATTCTTACAGCCGCTTGTGCGGTTAGTTTTAATCCTGGTATTATGCTATAATCAACTTTAAAGTTGGTAGCAAATCTTGACGAGTTGCTTTTGTAGTTACCGCCTTCTTCAAGATATTGCGCCGGGTTTTCATAACCCTGATAGCCATAAAACTGTCCCAGCGGGTTATAAACCGGCTGATACGGATACTGGCGCGTAACGTTGGTTAAGGCACTGCCCAATAAGGTGGGCTCTATGGTAGCTGTGTTATCAAAACTTGTACGGGTCTCTACTGATAGTTTTTTGCTTAAACGGAAGTCATAATTGATCCGTAAATTGTACAGATCTGAGTTGTTTGTGCCGTAGTTTACTATACCACCGTTACGGTTATAACCTAATGATATCAGGTAATTAGTGTTTTCGCCACCGCCTGATACAGCTACACTATGCATTTGTTGCGTAGTATTTTTATAAATCACCTTGTTCCAATCGGTGTAGCCATAAAATGACGGATAGTTTGATAAGCCATAGTTCCACCCGCTTCCCAGTTCGGGCGCTGCACCTGCTTTTATCTTATCAAAAACAGCCGGCGCAAAGCCTGCTATACCTACATTACGAAAACCTTCGTCCATAAACTCGGCAAACTGTAGCGTGTTTTGAATTTTACGCAGATAGGTTGGTGTTTTTATACCGTAGTTTAAAGTATAAGTAACCTCCGGAGCGCTACCTCTTCTGCCTTTTTTGGTAGTTACTATAATTACTCCATCAGCAGCACGTGCACCATAAATAGCAGCGGCAGCATCCTTTAAAACAGATACTTCGGCAATATCATTGGTGTTAATGGTGTTAAGATCACCGGGAATACCGTCTACTAATATTAATGGACTGGCACCGTTCGCGTTAATTGTTGAATAACCACGTATTTTTAATTCAAAGGTATTGGCACCTGGCTGGCCGCTGGCCCTGGTAATAGTTAAGCCGGGTATGGCACCCTGTAACGCGTCAGCAGTACTTAATACAGGTCTGTTCTCAAACACCTCAGACTTAACGGTTGATATTGCACCGGTAATTGCACCTTTTGTACGGGTACCATAACCAACAACAACAATCTCAGCCAATTTGGTATCAACCTTAACCATTTTGATATCTAAAACGGTTTTGTTGCCAACAGTTACTCTTTGTGTTTCATAACCCAGGTATGATACTAACAGCACCGAGCTTGGGCCGGGAACATCTAACGTAAAAGCGCCCTGCGCATCGGTAGTAGTACCAGTGGCTGTGCGTTCAATACTAATGTTTACACCTATTAAAGGTGCGCCGGTTGTAGCATCGCGCACAACGCCGCCTATCCGCGCTGCAACTTCTGTAAGCAATGGGCTTACCGCTTCAGGCTCAGGTTTATCGATAATCAGGATGGTTTTGTTCCTGATCATATAATCAAACGGCTGATTACCAAAACAAAGCACAAGTACTTTGCTAAAGTCCATATTCTGGGCATCTACCGTAATTAGTTTGGCATCTTTTAGTGTCTCATTATTATAAAGAAAATCATAATCGGTTTGCTTTCTTATTTGGGCAATAACATCCGTTACGGTTGCTTTCTTGGCAACAACGGTAATTTTTTGCGCATAGGTCTCTGCTTTTAATTGTAAAAATCCAATCGTTATAAGCAAGAAAGTAAGTTTCATTTTTCGAAAAAAATTGGAATATACATAGGAATCCCTCCTGAAAAGTAATTCAGTAAATTTTTTATACATTTGATAGTTAGGTTTTAATGAAAATCTATTGGTTAGCTTTTAGTTAAGATCGCCTGACATATAACCAGGGGCGCTTCCAACGTCCTTGGTTTATTTTTTAAGGCGAAATTTTCGTGGGTTAAGTCTGTCTCTTTTCTATACTCCCTCCTTTTTATATGGTTTATTTTGTATTAACTGGTCTTATTGTTTGGATTATTGGTTTATATAATTGAGTTACTACCGTTGGTTAATCGGTTACAATAACTTTTTTGGTTTGTATTATAAAATGAACCTTGCCTACACGCTCCAGGTTTTGCAATGTTTCTGATAAGTTGGACGAGCGCGAGAACGTACCGCCAAATCTGTCATGCTCGTTCATCGTATTCTTATATTGAATATCTATATCATACCACCGGCTCATAATTTTCATTATGCTTTTGATCTCCTGGTTGTCGAACAAAAAATAACCGTTCTTCCATGAGATAGCATCTTCAGGGTTAACTGTTTTTATGGTAAACGTATTCGTGTTGCGACCGATCTTGGCTTGCTGCCCCGGTGCTAATAATTTAGCCTCGCCCGAGTGTATGTTCTTTAAATTGATACTTCCGCTAAGTAAGGTAGTGCTTATTCCGCCATCGTCATCATAGCTTTTAACATTAAAATGCGTGCCTAACACGGTGATTTCCTGATTAAAGGATTCTACTTTAAAAGGCTTGTCTGCGTTATGCGCAACCTCAAAATAAGCCTCGCCATTAACAACAACGCGCCTTTCGTTGCCGATAAAAGTAACCGGGTAAGTTATGGACGACGCGGCATTAAGCCAAACCCTTGTCCCGTCAGACAAAGTGAGATTATACTGGCCGCCCCGCGGCGTGGTCATGGTGTTATACAACAGTTTGCCCGGTGCGTTCATTTGTGCCGATAACGGCGCATAAACAACGCGGCCATCAGCTGTTTTATCAATAGTAATGTCGCCCTGCTCGGCAAGTTTGCCGTTCTTAACATCGGTTAGTACTATTTGCTGCCCGTTAGCCAGCGTAAGCATGGCCCTGTTGCCACCGGGTTTAACATCGGGGATGACTTGTTTAACCACAACCGCTTTTTGTTTAGGCTGGTTGGTGTTGGTAAAGTAATAGATAGAAACAGAAAGGATCAAAAGCACGGACGCAGCAGCAGCTATGCGTGGCCATAAAACCTTGCTTACAAACGGTTTAGCCTGCGGTTGTATTGCCTGCCAAACCCCTTCTTTAATGGCTTCCAACTCTTCCGCTGAAACAGCGGCGCTTTCAGGCTGCCATTGCAGGTACCAGTTTTCGAGCATAACAAGTTCATCGGCATTGATTGTGCCTTTCCTGAACTTTTCTAATAGGTCTTGGATATTTATTTGCATCTGTCTTCGGTCTCTTAATAATATAGACAGCGAAGCCAGGGGTTATGGGGGTAATGAAAATTAAAAATTTATTTATAAAAAATTAACATAAGGTAAAACAGTACGCCAAGCCTTGCCCTTAATATCTTCAGCGCGTTCTTTACATGGCTCCTTACTGATTGTTCGGTTAGGTTAAGCTTTTCGGCTATCTCCTTATAGTTCATATTCGCTTTTCGACTCAGCTCAAAAACCTCGCGCATTTTGGGAGGTAATTGTTGTATCTCGCTCTCAATAATGGCGGCCAGTTGCCTTTCGCGTAGGCGATGGTCTGTATGCACTTCGGCCTCTGATAGCCAGTTAGGTAACAACGCGCGATACCTATCTTCTACATGCTTATGAGCAATATTGTTTAGCACCCGGTTGCGCACCCAGGTATATAAATAATTAGAAAAATTATTCTTAGGTTCCAGCACCCTGCGTTTTGACCACAGGTAAGCAAAAAGCTCCTGCACCAAGTCTCTCGCCTCGTCCTTATCTTTCAGGCGCCTGTGGGCATGTAGATAAAGGAGGCTAAAGTACCGGTTGTAAATTTCAGCGAATGCCAGTTCATCGTCAGACCTTAACAAGTTTACCAACTCCAGATCGCTCATTGCGCTATAGACTGTCATTTTTCACTCTCAAATTTATTATGTAACAATACTGTTATAAACCAGCAGACCAAAGCTATATAATATTTTTAATAAACAGTATATTTAAAACCTTACTGCTTTTTAGTACCGGTCAACTTTATCTAATTACTGAAGTGCAAGACCCAGTTGGTTAATAATTACATTAATAGCCGGTAAAAGAGTGTTGGGCCAATATTATTTATCATAGCATAAATTGCAGGGTTTTTATGTTTGTGGTGCGTCTGCTTCAATTGCAATTGCAGGATCAGTAAGGGCTAAAAAAGAACATCCGCCGGTTGCTATAAGCCTGGTAGTAATTTATGCTATCGTTATGATCTTACTGTTATCGTTTATATGCCGTTTGCTGCAATTACCCGCAGGGGACAGCTGCGGGCATTTACTTTTGGAAAAAATCCACCAAAAATGAATTAGTCAAAATATTTGCATCATGTATAGCAGTTAAATCTTCTAAAAAGTTCGAGATTTGACCTGTTCCGTCTACTAAAGGAAACATACCATATGGTATGTTTCCTTTTTTTATGGAGTTATTTTTTGACTGCCAGAAATTAGAGCCTTCATGTAAGCCCGAAAAAAGTGTTCGATGTTAACGAGGGATTTTGCCAATTTTTTCCACTTCAAACCCCGCAAATTAGACTATGGCAAGGAGCTGATCCTGATTGCGCATTCCTGGAGCGCATGTCATTAGTCAATAGCAGACCAAAAATACATCCATTACCTTTATATTAATTAATCGTTATATTTGGTATAATTTTATGATCGGTTATAGCGGGCTTACGGACAGGGAATTAGCAGATCTTTTAAAGGTTGGTGACGAGGCCGCATTTAGGGTGATCTATCAAAAATATTGGGATAAGCTGCTGGTAGTGGGGGGGAGGCGCCTTAATGATGTCGATGAAGCGGAAGAAGCTGTACAGGATATATTCTTGAATTTATGGAAACGACGGGAAAATTTTAGGTTAAGGGTAGGCTTCGATAACTATTTCGCGGTCGCGCTGAAGTTCGAGGTAATTAACCGGTTGGCTAAAAGAGTGAGGGAAAGTCAGCGAAATACTGCTTTTGCAGCTACGCTCTCAGAACAGCAAAAAGAGCTTTTTGAACCTTTCGATCTGGCGAGGCTTGAAAAACAGCTGGAGCATACCATTAACTCGCTGCCACCCAAATGCCAGCTGATCTTCCGGCTGAGTCGTGAAAGCGGAATTCCAAATAAAAAAATAGCAACGGAATTGAAAATTTCAGAAAAAACTGTTGAAAAACATATTACCCATGCGTTAAAAATATTAAAAACGCGCTTTCGTGTACTTTTTGGCTTCCTAGCTATCTTTATTTAAGGTGTTATTTATCATTTGTGTGATGTTTTTTCGTTTTTTCTCTCTTTTAACTGCTTTTTAAAAATATTTACAAAATATGGTAGGGTGTTCTTGTTTTGATTTGGCTATGTATTAAAAGCATAGTACATGAACGAGTCAAACTCACCAGAAAAGATCAATTTAATTGCCAGGAAATGGCAGGACGGCACTATTACTGACCTTGAAAAACAACAGTTTGAGGATTGGTATGCTGATTTTGATAATGAGCTTGAAATATATTCGGGTGAATCACGTGAGGAAACAGAACGTAGATTATACAATCTTATCGCTAAAAAGGGTAATATCGCCCCGAAGCGTCAATCTAAATGGCCGCGAATCGCGGTTGCGGCAGCTATCCTGTTTTCGCTCGGTATCGGCAGTTACTATTATAGCATCAAGCCGGACCAGCCGTCAGTAGCACAACTACAAATTAATGATATTGCACCGGGTGGCAACAAAGCTGTTCTAACTTTGGCCAACGGGCAGCAAATCGTATTGACCAATGCCAAAAACGGGCAATTGGCCGTGCAAGGCAATAGTGAGATTACCAAGACTGCTGACGGTGATATCGTCTATCAGCAGACAAAGGGCCAAACCGCCTTAGCAACTTTAACTTACAATACGGTGAGTACCCCGGTCGGTGGGCAGTACCATTTAACTTTAGCAGATGGAACAAATGTTTGGTTAAACGCCGCTTCTTCCATAAAATTCCCAAGCGCTTTTACCGGTAACGAGCGTAAAGTGGAAATTACCGGTGAAGCGTATTTCGAGGTAGCGCACAATGCGGCCAAACCGTTCCGCGTTCAGTCGAATCAGCAGGTTGTGGAGGTATTGGGTACGCATTTCAATGTTAATTCTTATGCAGATGAAAATGCAACCAAAACCACGCTGTTAGAAGGGTCCGTTAAGGTAACCGGATCAAATGGCTTTAAATTAATTAAGCCAGGCCAGCAGGCTGTTTTAAGCGGGAACAATTTAAGTATAGCTCAAGCCGATGTAGAAGAAGCAGTAGCCTGGAAGAATGGCTACTTTCGGTTTAATGATGAAAAAATTGAGAGTGTGATGCGTAAGCTTTCCCGTTGGTACAATATAGCTGTAACATTTGAAGGAAAAACTTCAGACGAAGGCTTTAACGGTAAAATATCCCGTTACAAGAATATCAGCCAGGCTCTAAAAATGCTTGAGAAAACTAAGGCAGTTCATTTTAAAGTGGAAGGAAGGAGGGTTACCGTAACGCAGTAAACTTACCACTAAAGGTAATCCAAAAAAAGCCATTCCGGTTCGAGCCGGAATGACTTATTGAATGGTTACCTTAATAATCCTAATTATTTACGAACCGTAAGTGCCGCTCATCTGGAAAATGCAAGGGCACCACGATTAAATCCATTCTAGACAAATGTACAAATTTTACCCTAAAATTTTTGTACAGCCACCTGGCTGTATTTCGCAAATCCTGTTGACTATGAAGCTAACCTCACTTCTTTTAATAGCAATCATTTTACAGGTAAGCGCGACTACCCTCGCTCAAAAAGTAACGTTAAATGAAAAAAATGCACCGCTCGGGCAAATTTTCGATAAAATCAGCGCCCAAACCGGCTACGATTTTCTTTTTACTACTACGCTATTAAAAGGCACTAAGCCGGTTAGTGTAAACGTAACTAACGCCGATTTAACCGAAGTGCTCAAACAGATCTTTAATGACCAGCCATTGGAATTTTCTATCGAAGATAAAGCGGTTGTTGTTTCGCCAAAGCAAAAAACTATCCTGGAAAAACTTGGCAACCTATTCGCTTTGCCGGTTGATGTAAAGGGACGTGTTATAGATTCGCTTACGGGCGATCCGCTGTCGGGTGCTACAGTCCGGGTTAAAGGGCTGGCACAAGGTACCAAAACTGGGACAGACGGTAGCTTCTTCCTGCCAAATGTTGAAGAGAACGCCATATTGGTCATCACATTTGTCGGCTATAAATCACAGGAGATTCAAGCTTCAAAAGACGTTGGCGTCGTCCGCCTTGGCGTTGCCGTCGGAAATCTGCAGGAAGTCGGCGTAACGGTAAACACAGGTTACCAGCGCATACGGCCCGAACAAAGTACGGGCGCTGTGTCACAGATCGGCACCAAAGATTATGAATCCAGGATCAGTACTAATTTCCTGGATGGACTAGTGAACCGGTTACCGGGCCTGATGATTAATAACGATGTGGCTTTTACCAGCACTACTCCGGGCAGCCCTAGCTCTAATTCCAGGAGTTTGTTTAATATCCGCGGTATCTCTACTATGTCGGCTAATCAAAGCCCCTTAATTGTGATAGACGGATATCCTACAGAACTTACAATTGATATGATTGATCCTAACGAAATCAAAACGGTAACTATTCTTAAAGATGCCGCAGCTGCCACAGTATATGGTGTAAGGGCATCTAATGGAGTAATCGTTATTGAAAGAAAGAAGGCAGTAGCCGGTAAGCCTAAATTCACTTTTCGCGCAACTACCGGCATTACTCCTAAAGAAAATTATAACCGTTACAGGATAGCGGATGATGAATCAGCTATCGTTGTAAACTACCAGAAAACCATTTATTCAAAAAGCATCGACGCAACCACCTGGTCGCAAATGTCAACTATCGGTAGTAATTCCAGGAGTACGTTTTCCCCGGTGTACTATATTATAGCACAATCAGCTGCAAAAGTTATTACGCCTGATCAGGCTGCAAGCTCTTATGCGGCGTTACAGAATTACGATAACAGGGAAGACTACAGTAAATTATTTTTGCGACCGGCAGTTACCCAGACCTATAATTTAAATGTTTCAGGCGGCAGCGATAATGCACTTTATTATGTTACTGCCAATTATACCAGAAACGGGTTACAGCAAATCCAGAATGATAACAACCGGTTTTCGCTGTCAGGCCGCAGTACCCTTAAGTTATCCAACCGGCTTTCATTGGAGTTAACCATGGATTATCAAGAGCAACGCTTTAACAGTGCGCCTGTGCCGGATTTTAATTCATTTCCTTACGAACATTTTCAGGACGTAAACGGAAGACCCTTAGCTATTTCCAATAAATCTCTTTTCAATCCTTTTTATAACAATGCCCTTATGTCCCGGGGATTAGAGAATACGCTTTATTACCCGCTGATTGATGTTAATGAGCAAAATGATAAAACCCATACCGTTAATAATCGAATTACGGCTAATTTTAATTATAACATTGGTAATGGGTTTGGCCTGTTGTTTGGCGGAATATATGAAACCTCAAAATCAGATACGCGGCACTATGCCTCGGCAAATTCGTCCCAGGCTAAGCAGATTATAGATGCCTACATCCAATTAAATACAGACGGAACACTTAAATATAATATTCCAAAAGGGGGGTATCTTAATCAGGAAACCGATAATACCACTAGTTATACTACCCGCGCACAATTAAATTATAATAAAAGGATAAGCAAACATTCGTTTAACGGTATCCTGGGTGCCGAGGTAAGAGATGTGATCAGCAAAAGCAACCAGGCATCTTATTTTGGATATAGCGATGAGACCTTATTGCAGCAACCGGTAGACTATGCCGGCATATTTAGCGGAATTACCAGGAGTTCATTTTCAGTGTCGTCACCAGTTCTTTTTCAAAGCTATTCCAACTTGTTTAATCAACAATATACCGAAGATAGATTTCTATCGGGCTATGGCAATATGGTATATTCGTTTAAGGATACTTACTCCCTTACAGGAAGTGCTCGCGTAGATCAGTCTAATTTGTTCGGAACAAATCCTAAGTATAAATATAAGCCGCTATGGTCTATTGGCGCAGCTTGGAATATAGACAAAGAAGCCTTTATGCAGGATATTAACTGGGTTGACCAGCTTAAACTCCGCTCGGCGTATGGCTTCAACGGTAATGTGGCAAAGTTGTCGCTGCCTCAGGCAATAGCACAATATGTGCTTAATCCTTACACTTCGCCCAGCAGTACGGCCCTTAAGCTATTCTCATACGCAAACAGTAGTTTACGTTGGGAACAAACCAGGAATTTTAATATTGGGCTAGACTATCGTGTTTTCAAAAACTTTACCGGCAGTATAGATTATTATATTAAAAACAGTACCGATTTACTGGGCAATTCACAAATTGATCCTACCATCGGTGTTAGTCCTTCAATTATTAATAAGGCCTCAATCAGAAACAACGGCCTGGAGTTTAGCTTGCATGCCGACTGGATTGCGAAGAAGGACTTCAACTGGAACACTGGCCTCGTAATTTCGCACAACACCAGTAAGGTATTGGATGTTTACCAGAATGTTGCTTTCACTCCTGAAAAGCTAAATGTATTAGGCTATGTAAAAGGATATCCTGTTGGCGCCCTGTTTGCTTACCGTGATGCCGGGCTTAATAGCGCGGGCTACGCACAGATACAAAATCAGAACGGCAAGATTTACCAGACGGATAACAATTCCCCCGGTTCTCCTCAAACCGCTATTATGTCAAGTGACACTTCAGGTGTGATCCGTTATATGGGATCTGCTATACCTACTATCAACGCAGGCTTAAGTAACCGGGTAGATATCGGCAACTTCTATGTGTTTGCCATGATCAATTATTATGGTGGTTTTAAAGTAAGGGTACCGAGGCCTAACCCTTCTGCAGCCAGACCATTGCCGGGAGCGGGAAATTACTGGAAAGCTCCGGGCGACGAGAACACTACCGACGTAATGAGCCTGACAGCTTTCTCTACCAGTTTCAATTCAAATAGCGCATATAATTTTTCCGATAAATATGTGGTAAACGGCGACTATATTACCTTAGGCGATCTGACGCTCTCTTATAGTTTAGACGATACTAAATTTATTAAAAAACTAGGATTTAACCATTTCGAAATTAAATGTCAGGGATCTAATTTATGGACTCACGGTTTTAATAAATATAACTATAGTGCATCAATGGGCAGTTACCAAAAGTCATATCTAACGCCTACTTACACACTTGGGATTTTCACGAACTTTTAAATCGAAAACAATGAAACAATATAAATATATTTTTATTCTGCTCGTGCTTTGCAGTATGGTGTTGGCCGGATGCAACAAGTTCCTTGATATCAAACCAAAGGGAAAGACATTGCTTAGCACGGTTACCGATTATGATCAGTGGCTTAACGATCCAGCTCTTACGCAGGGATTTGGGCCTCCTTTTGGAACTTTTAATTATTTAGGTGATAATGTAGATGTAACCAGTATTACAACCCCCCCAACGCTGCCGGGCGAATTGCTTTATACCTGGGGGTTGCAGTTTTCTGTTGACTTAGGCATTTCGCCTTTATTTTGGGGAGAACATTATGCCAAAATCAACCAGTTTAACACGGTAGTGAATGGAATTGATGCGGCTACAGGCGGAACAGAAATCCAGAAACGGAGCCTTAAAGCTGAAGCCTTGTTAGGACGAGCACTGGAATATTTTTACCTGGTAAACGAGTATGGAAAGCCTTACGACTCAACAACTGTAAGCAGAGATCTTGCTGTTCCTTTTGTTACTTCAAATGACGTAACACAAAAAGTTCCTCCACGCAGTACCATAGCAGAAGTCTATCAGCACATCATTGGCGATATAAAGACCGCTATCCCCGATCTGCCCTTAGATAACACCACCAACAGGTTCCGGGGCTCAACAGCATCAGCCTACAGCATGCTGGCGAGGATCTATTTTTATGCGCGAAATTATACCGACGCCAGAAAGAATGCAGAACTGGCCCTGGCCAATAGCAAAGCAGTAATGATTGATTTTAATGGTACGCTACCTGCTTCCAATTTAACAAGCATTATGCCAGATGTTATATATGGCAGATATGTAATTGGGAATAGTACCCCTACACTGGATTTTATGCGTTCTTTTGATGCCAATGATCTTCGTGTAAAAAAACTTTACACCAGTATTGAAGGCTACAAATTTATTACCAGAGGGGCGACAAGCTTTGTTCCAACCAATATAACCGCTGTTTTAGCCAACGTAAATACCGGGACTTCTGTTCAGGAAATGAAATTAATTATTGCAGAATGTGCCGCGCGCGCCAATGATTTGACTGTTGCATTACAGCAATTGGACGAAGTGCGTAAAAATAGGTACGCAACTGCCAGTTATGTCCGCTATCAATCAACCGTCAGAGAAAATGTATTGCTGGAAGTTTTAAGGGAGCGCAGTCATGAATTACCTTATAACGGATTGCGTTGGTTTGATATGCGCCGGTTAGATCAAGAGAACAGGATGGGCACAGTAAACAGATATGATGCCCAGGGAAATATCATTGCCACTTTACCGCCACATAGCAACCGATATACCTTACAGATCCCCGTTCAAGTTTTAAGTTTTAACCCGGGTATGCAACAGAACCCATAATAAAGGAAATTATGTATAAAATTTATAGCGTTATGTTTGGCTCGTTAATGTTATTATTAACAGCATGCAGCAAAGAAAAAGGGCCGGCTGTATTGCCCAATGGCAGTGTGTCATTTCAATATGCCGCGGGTAAAGATACCCTACAGCGGTCAATTTCAATATTAAGTGATACGACTTTAGTTATCGGGTTTAGCGCAGCCTTAACGGGTAATGCTTCATCCTCTGAGCACTGGGTAAACTTTGCCGTTGATACAACCAAGATAAGTGCATATCGTGCAAAATACGGAGCTGCAGTTGTACTACCGGGCAGCTCTTATTTCTTTTATAAGCCAATGGCGAATTTAGCCGCGGGTGCTTCGATATCAGAACAGGCACAGCTTAATATTGTTCAAACCACAAAATTAATAGAGTATACTACGTATGTTTTGCCCGTTGTTATCCAATCGGTTGATGGTAAGGTTGAGGGTCCGGCAACAAGCCGGGTGGTGTATTTTGTATTTAAAACGGGTAAGCCCTTGTTTATTAATAAAGTTGGCTGGACTATCGCAGGTTTTTCGTCGGTCAATGGCACATTTGTCGCTACAAATATACTTGACGATAATAACACTACTACCTATTGGACAAGTAATATCCAACAGCAAATGCCGCAATGGATTGCTATCAATTTTAACAAAGAGGTAACCTTTAGCGCGTTGAATTATTATGTCCCTACCGCATTAAAATATCCAACTCTTGGCGGTTATCCAACATCCATACAAATTGAAACAAGCATGGACGGAACTAATTGGGTAAGTAAAGGGGTTTATGCCGGCAACATAGTAGCTGCTACAAATATGCAGACGATTAACACTGGCTTGGTCACAGCCAGATATCTGCGTTTTACTTCATTAGCTTCTATAAAATATTCCTCAACCTATGCCGCCATATTTATTAGCGGCATATCGCTGGTACCATAATAATAGATCATATCATGAAAAAAATAATTTCAGTGTTAGCCTGCCTGTTCCCGCTTATGGGAATGGCGCAAGGCGGCTACACCCTAACCGGTAAATTCTCCGGTTTAAAAGGGCCGGCCAAGGTTTATATTTCGTTTGTCCACGATATGAGATGGCAAACAACAGATTCGACCGAGGTAAAAAACGGTCAATTTAAGTTAGTGGGAAATGTGAGTGTTCCCACCAGGGTTATGCTGACCTTGACACAGGCCAATTCGCCCCGGATAAATAACCAGCAGGATGCGCTGGCTTTGTTTATCGAAAACAAACAAATTTTAATATCCGGTACGGACTCCATTAGTAAAGCAACTGTCAGCGGTTCAAAGTCTGACCGGGAAAACCGGGACTTAGAAGCGTCAATAAAACCATTAACAGATGAATTTATCAGGCTGAATAATGAGTTTCGTGGAAAACCTAAAGACGAGGCCTATAAAAAAGCATGGGACAGGGCGGCAAGCCTGTTGGCCGAAATCAAAAACATTTACTTTAATTTTTCAGAAACACACCTCAATTCTTTCATGGGTTTGTATACCTTCAATCAAAACGTTCTTGATAATAAATTTGATCCGGCAAAGGTAGAACCGTTGTTTCATAAATTTTCTCCGGAGCTGCAGTCGTCGGAATTAGGCAAGTATGCCCTTGGGAGGATTGAAGCCGGCAAGAGGCGTCAAACCAATATAAAGGCTACCGACTTTACCCAGAATGATCTGAATGGAAAACCCTTCACCCTGTCGTCGCTTAGGGGCAAATATGTATTGGTAGACTTTTGGGCCAGTTGGTGTGTGCCGTGCCGTGCCGAAAGCCCTAACCTTTTAAAAGCCTATCAGGTACTAAAGAGTAAAAACTTTGAAGTGGTAAGCGTATCGCTGGATAATTCTAAGGCGTCATGGGAAAATGCTGTGAAAACGGACAAACTTCCCTGGATCCATGTTTGTGATCTTAAAGGAATGAATAATGCTGTCGCGCTCATGTATGCTATCAGTTCGGTCCCGCAAAATCTGCTAATCAATCCACAAGGTGTTATTATAGCTAAGAATCTTAGAGGAGAGAATCTTACGGAGAAATTATCAGCATATATAAAATAACCTCGCCCTAAATTAAAGGTAATCATGAAAAAAATAATATTAACGATAATGTGCGTGTTGCCGTTCGTGGTACTGGCGCAGGATAAATTTGAAATATCCGGAAATCTTTCTAAAACAGTTAACGACAAGCTGGTTGTGCTTAGCTATAAAAATAGTCTCGGCAAGGACAAGAATGATACGGCAGTTGTAAATAATGGAAAATTCATATTTAAGGGCGAAACAGCATTTGGCAACCGGTCATATCTTGCTCTAATACCGCTTAAAAAAGACAGTCTTAAGCGTAATACCCAACCAGATTACCAGGCATTTTACCTGGAAAAGGGCATGTACCGGGTAACGGGTACTGATAGCCTGGCAACGGCGAAAATAACCGGTGCAGAGGCCCAAACCGACTTTCTTTTATACACCAGCCTAATGGACACGATGGTCGCACATTACCGGGTGCTTACCAATAGATATTTGAAGGCAAGATCCGCAAAAGATGAAGCAGCGATGAAACAGGTACAGGTTGAGGGCAGGCCCCTTGGTGTAAGGATGAATGCTGCGCTGGATAGCTTTATTTTTAGTCACCCTGATTCCTATGTAAGCCTTGATCTGGTAGCTTCCGAAAAGGCTGCTGTTATCGATCCAAAGGTTTTTGATCCTTATTATAACTCACTTAGTAAAAGGGTAATGGCCAGCTTCTCGGGCCAAAAACTAGCTGCTAAGTACCAAAAAGCCATGCAGTTATCAATAGGTAAAACATTGGATTTTACACAAACAGATGATAAAGGGAACGAGTTTAAACTCTCTTCATTAAGGGGAAAATACGTATTGGTAGATCTTTGGGCCAGTTGGTGCGCACCTTGCCGTGCCGAGAACCCTAATTTACTAAAGGCCTACAATACATTTAAAGACAAAAAATTTGAAATTGTAGGAATTTCCCTGGACGAAACCAAGGCAGCCTGGTTAAATGCCGTTGCTCAGGACAAAATGCCATGGGCACAAGTGAGCGATCTTAAAGGCTTCAAAAATGAAGTTGCTGTTAAGTTTGGTATTACTGCCATACCTCAAAATGTATTGATAGATCCACAAGGGATGATCATTGCAAAGAACCTGCGCGGCGAAGATCTTACAGAACAATTATCAGCATTAATTAAATAACGCTGCCAAATCATTATATATAGTTATGAAAAAAATAATTTTAATACTAATGTGCCTTTTACCGTTTGTGGTACAGGCACAAAACGGATACACGATAACAGGAAAAGTAGGGGCATTAAACCCGCCGGCAAAAGCTTATCTGGTATATATAGTTCACGGCAAGCGGGTTATTGATTCTGTGGAAATAAACCATGGTGCTTTTCAGTTTAAAGGATCGGTGCCGGCACCGGCTTCGGCGGGTATAACCATTAAACATGATGCTGCGCCCTTTAACAAAAATATTGATGTTTTAGCGTTTTACCTGGAGAACGCTAATATTAAAGTAAGTTCACCTGACTCGGTAAAAAGGGCGGTTATTAAAGGTTCCATTATTAATGATGAAAATAAGGAATTGAATATGACCTTAAAACCAATAAAAACTAAAATAAATGCCCTGAAAGTTGTTTGGACAGGGGTAAAACCACAACCCGAAAATCCGGCTTATGTTAAAGCAGCAGATAGTTTGAGAAAGATGATAGCTGAAGAGAAAGCACTGTATATGAGCTTTATTGGATCGCACCCCAACTCCTACATCGCTTTGCTTACGTTTAATAATATAGCGTTGGGTTATAATTTCGACCCGAACGTTGCAGAGAAAGCGTTTAACAAATTCTCGGCAGCGCTTAAAGCATCCGAGCTGGGTAAACAAGAAGCAGAAAAAATAGCGCTGGCCAAAAAAAGCCAAAATGGCGCAATAGCCACGGACTTTACGCAAAATGATGTAAATGGTAAACCAGTTAAGTTATCGGATTTTAGAGGTAAATATGTATTGGTTGATTTTTGGGCTAGTTGGTGTGGCCCATGCCGAGCCGAAAACCCTAATGTTGTAAAAGCTTATAACCAGTTAAAAGGAAAAAACTTCGAGATCATTGGCATATCCCTGGATGACAAAAAAGAACCCTGGGTCAACGCGATAGCACACGACGGATTACCCTGGGTGCAGGTTAGCGATTTAAAAGGTTTTAAAAATGAAGTCGCACTTCAGTACGGTATAGACGCGATACCACAAAATATTTTAGTTGATCCCACTGGTGTAGTTATTGCAAAAAACCTGCGTGGTGATGAGTTGCTGACCAAGCTTTCCACTTTAGTCAAATGATGATCAATCTGCAATGACAATCATAAACGAAGTTTTAACATCAGGTTTAACCACCGATCTTGAAAAGAAATTTGAAAACCTATGGCACCTGGTAGGTAATACACCTATGCTATTGTTGCAGTATGAATACAAAGGGAAACCCGGTAGTATATACGTGAAATGCGAACATTATAATTTAACAGGTAGTGTTAAAGACCGGATGGCCTTATATATCATGTACCAGGCTTACCTTAACGGTAAAATAAAGCAGGGTGATACCATTGTGGAAGCAACCAGCGGTAATACCGGTATCGCCTTTGCAGCTATAGGTAAAGCCCTGGGGCACCCCGTTAAAATAATAATGCCTGATTGGCTGAGCAAAGAGAGGCTGGACATTATTAAAAGCATGGGCGCCGAAGTGATACTGATAAGTAAAGAACAAGGCGGTTTTTTGGGTAGCATAGCGCTGGCCGAATATATGGCCAAGAAGTCTGATCATATGTTTTTGCCACGCCAGTTTGAAAATCTGTATAATGCCGAGGCGCATGAAAAAACTACCGGACGCGAAATTTGGGAACAACTTCACAGCGTAAACAGGCGCCCCGATGCGGTTGTAGCCGGAGTTGGCACCGGTGGTACCATTATGGGTATCGGTAAATATTTAAAACGGATGCACCCTACCATTAAAATACATCCTCTGGAGCCTGCCGAATCACCGACGCTGACTACCGGCTATAAGGTAGGGAGCCATCGTATCCAGGGAATATCGGACGAGTTTATCCCGGCTATTGTTAAGTTGGGCGAGCTTGACCAGGTAATTCAGGCCAATGATGGCGATGCTATTATTATGGCGCAAAAATTGGCCAGGCAATTAGGGCTGGCTGTAGGTATATCATCCGGGGCCAATGTAATAGGGGCTATCAAACTACAAGCCGAGCTGGGGGAAACCTCAACTATTGTAACGTTGCTTTGCGACGATAATAAAAAATACCTGAGTACAGATCTGATGAAAGATGAGCCGGTAAAAGAAGGCTATATATCATCAAATATTACATTCACTGGTTACCATCCTATTAGTAGGCTTAAAGAATCATTTATACAATAAAATAACTTACTTCAAATGAAAAAATTATTATTTGTGGCAATTGCCATTTTATTTAGTACGCAATTATATGCTCAAATACTTAAACCGGTAAAATGGAGTTACGGTTTTAAAAAGCTTGGTAAAGGCGAGGCCATGATTTTTATGAAAGCTACTATAGACGACGGTTGGCACCTTTACTCTCAAACCGTAAAAGATGGTGGCCCCATTAAAACCACGTTCACATTTCCGGCGTCAGCAGCGTACACTTTAATTGGCAAAACCATTGAGCCAACACCGTTTACCCGCAATGAAAAAGTATTTAACATGGATGTGAGCTTTTTTGAGCACTCGGTTATATTTCAACAAAAAGTAAAACTAAAAACCGGCCAGGCTACGGTAAAAGGCACATTAGAGTTTATGACTTGTAACGATAAGCAATGCCTGCCACCCGAAAATATTGAATTTAGCGTAGCTGTTAAATAAGTGAGGCCACGTAAATTGAAATATATATACCTGTTACTTTTAGTGACACTGAGCCTGATAGCGGGCAATACTGTAAGGGCTTACAGTCAGGATACGGTATCAACAGCTGATGTGCAATTTTCATCGGCTGCTCCGGATACCGCCACAATTAAATCCGTTAAAACTGCCGATACAGACAAACAGGCAATTGTAAAGGAAGACGTTGTAAAGGCAAAAACCAAAGCAGAAGAAAAAAAATCGTTATGGGCCATATTTATTGCCGGCTTAATCGGTGGGTTTGCAGCGGTACTGATGCCCTGCATCTTCCCAATGCTGCCCATGACGGTAAGCTACTTTATTAAAAGCGGGGAAAAGGGCAGCCGGGGAATTGGTAAAGCGCTTTGCTATGGCTTGTCCATTATCGTTATCTATGTGGTTTTGGGCTTAATTGTGACTGTGATATTCGGGCCTTCGGCATTAAACAACCTGTCAACAAATGGGATCTTCAACTTTTTGTTCTTTATGATGCTGGTTGTGTTCGCAGCATCCTTTCTGGGTGCTTTCGACATTACTTTACCGAGTTCCTGGGGTAACAAAATGGATCAGCAATCGGATAAAAGTGGCATGAGCGGAATCTTTTTTATGGCCGCAACATTGGCCCTGGTATCGTTCAGTTGTACGGGGCCAATTGTGGGTTCTTTGTTGGTACAAGCGGCTACTACAGGTGCTTTGTTAGGGCCGGTTATAGGTATGTTTGGCTTTTCATTGGCTTTATCTATACCGTTTGTATTGTTTGCGCTATTCCCCGGAATGATGCAGTCGCTACCAAAATCAGGGGGGTGGTTAAACAGTGTAAAAGTAGTTTTAGGGTTTTTAGAACTGGCGCTGTCATTAAAATTCCTTTCTAATGTTGATCTGGCCTACCACTGGAAATTGTTCGACCGTGAGGTTTTCCTGGTACTATGGATCGTGATATTCGCCTTAATGGGCTTGTATCTTTTGGGTAAGTTAAAATTTAATCATGATAGCCCGTTATTATATATACCGGTTCCCCGGTTGTTTTTAGCTATTATAACTTTAGCATTCACCGTATATATTGTTCCGGGTTTATGGGGCGCTCCGTTAAAGTTTATATCAGCGCTTTTACCACCGCAAAGCACTCAGGATTTTGACTTATATACTGCCACGCTGAATAATAGCGACGCTCAGACTTACAACTTAGCCATTGCCGATCAAAAACCGCATAAATATTCAAACTTGTTTGATAAGCCCGCACGCTTAAATCCTTATTTTGATTACGATGAGGGAATGGCCTATGCCGCCAAAGTAAAGAAGCCGGTTATGATTGATTTTACAGGCCATGCGTGCGTTAACTGTCGTAAAATGGAAGCCAATGTTTGGCCCGATAAGGAAGTTTACCAGCGCATTAGCCAGCATTATGTTTTAATCCAGTTATATGTTGATGATAAAACGGACCTTGCCGAAGCCGAACAATTTATAACCCCACAAGGCCGCCACATCAAAACAATCGGCGATAAATGGAGCGACTTGGAGACCTTAAAATTTGAGGCTAACTCCCAGCCGTTTTATGTGCTGCTGGATAATACCGGTAATTTACTCGTTCCTCCATCCGGAGCTGATTACGATCCGGTAAGCTATCTTAAGTTTTTAGACAGCGGTCTGCAGGCGTACGACAAAATAGTTAAATAATATAGGTTACATGTAAGGGAATAAATAAGTGCTTTTACAACCAATCCTTTAAAACTCAATAAAATGAAAATAAAACGAATTTTTCTGGCTATAGCCGGAATACTGGTAATAGCCGGGAGTGTACTGGCTCAGGAAATGCCGCTACCGCTTGATCCGGCGGTACGCGTGGGTAAACTGCCCAACGGCTTTACCTATTACATTCGTCATAACGAAGAACCTAAAAACCGGGTGGTATTTTACCTGGCCAACAAGGTAGGTTCGATTTTAGAAACCGACGAGCAGCGGGGACTTGCCCACTTTATGGAGCACATGAGTTTTAACGGCACTACGCATTTTCCAAAAAACGAGTTAGTTAATTACCTGCAAAAATCGGGTGTTCGTTTCGGTGCCGATCTGAATGCTTACACCAGCTTTGACGAAACCGTATATCAACTGCCATTACCAACTGATAAGCCGGAAATACTGAAAAACGGCATCCAGATTATGCGAGATTGGGCGCAGGAAGCAACTTTAGACGCAGGCGAAATAGATAAAGAACGCGGTGTTATATTAGAAGAGAAACGATTGGGCCAGGGCGCACAGGAGCGTATGCGCAGTCAGTATTTCCCTATGATGCTAAATCAATCGCGCTATGCCAATCGTTTGCCTATAGGTACTGAAGAAATTTTAAAGAATTTTAAACCCGATGTGATCAAAGAATACTATCGTACATGGTACCGTCCTGATTTACAGGCGCTGATTGTGGTTGGTGATATTGACGTTAATCTTATGGAGCAAACCATTAGAGCCAAATTTAACGACCTGAAAAATCCTCAGCAAGAAAAACCACGCATTCAATATACCATACCATTAACCGGTAAAAACCAATTCCAGATTGTTACCGATCCGGAAATGACAGCTATAGTGGCCCAGATCATGGTAAAGCACCAGGCTAATAAGCTGACGACCGCTTCGGAATATAAGGCTGCAATTACCAGTCAGCTGTTTAACCACATGCTTGGGGCCAGATATGCAGAGTTATCGAGGCAGGGCGAACCGCCCTTCCTTAGAGGGAGTGCCGGTATTGAGGATTTTTTAGGTGGTCTCGATAATTTTGGAGTTAGCGTAACAGTTAAACCTCAGGGTATGGAAAAAGGTATAAAGGCAGCATGGCGCGAAGTTGAACGAGTTAAAAGGTTTGGCTTTACTGCTACCGAGCTTGATCGTGCCAAGACAAACTACCTTAGCCGGCTGGAGGCATCGCTGAAGGAAAAAAACAAGACAAGTTCTGAAAGCTATGTGCAGGAATACCTGAAGTACTTTTTAAAAAATGAGGCTGCACCGGGCATTGATACGGAATATGAACTGGTAAAAACCGCTTTACCGCAGCTTACGCTGGAAGATATGAGTAAGCTTGCGCAAGCTTATATCCGCCATGACAATCGCGATATTTTGCTGCTGGCGCCAGAAAAAGATAAGGCCGAATTGCCAGATGAAACTACAGTTACAACTTGGTTAAAAGCTGTTGAAACCGAAGACATTAAACCATATACCGATGAGGTGAGTACCTTGACCTTATTAAAACAAGAACCCATAGCCGGAAAAATTGTCAGGGAGGAAAAAGATGTGCATTTAGGTATTACCACCCTAACCTTAAGTAACGGTGTAAAAGTGATATTAAAACCCACCGATTTTAAAAACAACGAGATTATGTTTAATTCGTTCTCTGCCGGCGGGACCTCACTTTACCCCGATGCGGATTACCAGAGCGCTGCTAACTCGGGTATTATCCCATCATTTGGCGCAGGTAACTATAATACCACAGCATTAAGCAAATACTTGTCGGGTAAACAAATTAGCATCCAACCATATATTGGCGAGCGTAGCCAGGGCGTAAACGGCGGCGCTGCAACAAAAGACCTTAGAGACGCTTTGCAGCTTGCTTATACTTACCTAACCGAACCCCGAAAAGACGAAAATCAGTTCCAAAGCATTATTAACCGTGCTAAAGCAGGTTTGGCTAACCGTGGCAGCGATCCTGGCACCGTTTTTAAAGATTCGGTAAGTGCTGTTATAGGTAATTACAATATCCGCCGTACGGCGTTAACAACAGCCAAATTAGATCAGATTAAACTGGATAAAGCCTACCAGGTATATAACGAGCGATTTGCCGATGCATCGGCCATGACTTTTACTTTTGTTGGCGCTATTGATATGGTAGCCGTTAAGCCATTGCTCGAAAAATATATCGCTTCTTTACCATCAACCTATAAAAAGGAGCAGGCTAAGGATCTGGGTATTAATCCACCGACTGGCCGTTTAGAAAAAAATATTTATAAAGGCACCGAAGCCAAAGCATCTGTGCAGCTATATTTTACCGGCGATTTTAATTATACGTTAAATGATAAAGTGCAATTGGAAGCACTTAAAGAAACACTTGAGTTTAGGTTATTGGAGCGATTGCGTGAGGATGAAGGTGGCGTTTATACACCGGGTGTGTATGTTAGTGCGGGTAAATACCCTCATTCACGGTATACATTTGCTATTACATTTGGCTGTGCTCCGCAAAATGTCGATAAGCTGATAGCATCGGCATTGGACGAAGTTAACAAACTAAAAACCGAAGGACCGCCACAGTTAAATGTTGATAAATTTAAAACCGAATACCAACGCAGTTATGAAACCAGCATCAAAACCAACAAATGGTGGTTAACTTATTTAGTAGGGAAACTGCAAGATAAGGAACCGCTTAATGATATGGACAGTTATGATGCAGCAGTACAGGCAATTACCCCACAAAGTTTAAAGCTGATGGCTCAAAAATACCTGAGCGGAAAAAACTTTATGCGCTTTGTATTGCTGCCTGAAAGCGGCAATGGAACAACTAATACAAAGGAAAAGTAAATACATCGTAGTGAGTCAAAACAGATAATGTTTTATATGTAACAAGTTTGATTTCGTAACCGAATTTTAAGCGACACTTATGGCTAAAGACGATAGGTTACAATTAAAAGTTGTTCAAAAACTCAACTCGTCGCGTATAAATGTTTATTTAGTTTGCAAAGAATATTTGTTCATTTTTTAGATTAACAAGTGAAAAATATCATGCCTAATAGGTTGCTAAATAAACTATTAGGCAATAGTAAAATGGCCTATTTATAGCTTCTGCTATTGATGTTTGAAAGTTTTAAGCGGTTTAAAATTAGTATATCAGCATTATATCATTGATTGCTTTTAGGTCCTGTAAAAAGTTCGATTTTTCGCGCCTTCCCCCTACCCAGAAGTAAGAAAGCCTCAAGTCGAAAGATTTGAGGCTTTTTTGTTTAAGTAGTCCTGACTACTTATCACGAACAAAAGGCGCTTCCTTACTCAGAAAGCACCCTTAGCAAATTCAATTTTATTAATGCACTGTAGCTTTTATTACCGGGCTATAATTATACCGGGCAACACTTGTTCGTGCGCCTACTCTAAAATAATACTCGCCTTTGGGCAAGTGAGTGGTTACCCAGCCAATGTTATAAGTGCCGGAGATGCCCAAAATGGTATTATCGGCCACACCAGAGACACTCTTTTTCCAAAGATTGATATACATCCCGGTGGTGTTTGAGCTCACGCTTTCGTCCAAAATAGGCGATTTACCAACCAGGAAAATTATTTCCTGCATTTTTGATGTATTACTGGTTGGCGCAGTTATAGTATAAGTAAAAGTGCTATCTACAACACTGGCAGCGATCCTGTAATAAGGATCAACCTTAAAATCCACCTGGGTTTTACCATTAGGCGGCAAAACCGCTTTTACTGTGTCACCAAAATATTGAAACGGGCCGTCCCTCGGTACCACCTTATAAGTGCCGGCAAATAAAAGTTCGGCATTATAATTGGTTTTTGCCTGCAATATAATATCAATGGGCCCTGGGCTTGGGTATTTGGGATCTTGTTGTAAAAGCCTGATACTGCCGCCATTTGGCGATCTTGATTCAAGCGGAAGCCCGGTTTGCGCATCAACAACTTTACCAAATATGCCTGAGTTTGGAGGGGTGTATGTATCTACCTTGCCACATGCCGAAAAAAGCAGGATTAACAGCGGCAGTATTGCAATTAATGATTTTATTTTTTTCATATTAACTAATATTAATAACCTGGATTTTGAACCAATAATGGGTTTTTATTTCTCTCGCTCGCCGGTATCTGGTCGTAATAATGTTTGTCCTGGTATGTTTTTGCGCCACCCATTGGTGTTTTTTGATAGACATAATCGTGTGTATCTATATCATAATACAGGTAAAGGCCGGTTGCCGTCCAAACACTAAATTCAGTTGTAAGGGTACGCCATCTTTTCAGGTCCCAAAAAGTTTTATTTTCCCAGGCCAGTTCAACATTACGTTCGTTACGGATGGCGGCTCTGTCTATACTTCCTAAAAGAGCAACACCGGCGCGCGTGCGTAATTGATTGATTGCGCCTAGCGCTTCCGATGCCGGGTTACCCAATTCAAACGACGCTTCGGCATAGTTTAACAGAATTTCTCCGTAGCGCATATCCATCCAGTCGGTCCTGGATGTCCAGGCTTTTAATAACGACTTATCGGTGGTGGGATCGGTCCATTTTTTTAGCCAAAACATTTGCCCGTTTGAGTTTTCGTTGGAATTACCCGTAGCTAACACCGAGTTGGCTGTTGGCGCGGCTACAATTTTTTGCGTCGGGATGTCAAAATATTGATTTACGTTGTTACCGCGAATAACCACATTGTTATAAATAACACCATTTTGGCCGGTAACCAAGCCTCCTTTAAACGTGCTGAACGTAGTAATAACAGAGCCAAAAAAACGAGGATCCTTATTTTTGAAAAGATCAAGCGGGCTTGCATAATGCACATAGTTAGGCGGCGTACCCACATTTAACGTACCGGGCGAACCATCTACATAATTAAATTTTTCTACCATATCTACGGTAGGTCCAAGCCTGCTGCCATAACCATCGGGCGAACGGATGGTACGGGGTAATACCATCAGGTCCTGCGAGTGAGTATGGGTAGGATTGGCAACAATATTATATCCCTTACATAAAATTGCTTCGGGATTGCTTTGCAGTTCGATAAAAAGTTGTTGGAAGTTTTGAGCCTTATCAGCATATTTGTTAAACAAGCTGTAAACGCCGCTGGTCATTATTGCTTTTGACGCATCGTATGATGCTTTCAAATAATCATTGGCCTTTGCCGGGTCGATACCAACAACACCATTTAACTGCACTGTACCAAATTTTGCTATTGACCCCGCATGCAACATGGCTCTTGATAAAAGGGCTAGCGCCACATACTTATTTGCCCTGCCATAAGCACTTGTGGCAGGTAAATTAGCTGCCGCGAAGTTTAGGTCGGATTGTATCAGGTCCCATACTTCGGCCTCTTTGTTCCTTGGCAAGTTAAGCGATGAAGTATTTGATCCACCGTCAAAAACCTGAGGCGTTGTCAGGATCGGTACCCCGCCAAAATATTTCACTAAACCAAAATAGTAGTAAGCTCTGACAAACCGAGCCTCAGCCACGTAGTTGTTCTTGGTAGCATCGGGTATACTAATAGTGGCTATTTGCTGTATAAAAGTATTTACGTTACGTATTGACTTATAGAGGTAAGCAAAATTATTTCCGTTTTCGGTACCACTATATGCGTTTGAGTTAAATGACTCCCAGGTATAATTAGCCAGGTAAGTATTTCCGTCGCCTGGGAAGTTACCAAAAGTGGGGTTGCCCTGTCCGGGAGTATAGTTAAAGTCCTCCATAGGCATACTACTGTACAAAGAAGCAAAGTACGCGGTTACCGCGTCCGGGCTGTTAAATACCTGGTCGGCAGACAGGATGTTAACTGGCTGGACATCCAGTAGGTTTTTCTTACAGGAACAAAGCCCTGTAAGAAAAACCACGAATAAAATTTTTAAATTTTTCATCATTTCCATTTTTTAAAAAGTGAGTTGAACCCCAAAATTCAAGTTTAGTGTGGTTGGGTAGTTATAACTGTACAAGCGGTTATCAGCATATTCAGGATCTACAAAATCAAGTCCCTTGGTCCAGGTAGCAATATTGTATCCTTGTGCAAATAGCCTTGCTTTGGCGATATGATACTTGCTTGTAAGTTTGGCAGGGAAAGTATAGCCAACAGCTAAACTTTTTATACGCAGATAACTTGCGTCGCGCAGCCAAAATGAGCTGACGGCATAGTTACCCCTATCACCGGTTGAAGGGTATCTACCGGGGATCCATGGACTGGTAGGATCAAAGATATTTTCCCGGTGCCACCTGTCGTTAAACTCTGTAATACCGTTACCGTTGTTAAATAAAGGGCGCCCTAATTGTTCCTGGTAATAAACATAAAATTTGGTGGCTCCCTGTAACAACATAGAAAAGTCAATGCCGCGCCAGGCCGCATCAATAGAAGTGCCGAAGAACATAGCAGGCTTTTGATGGGCGTTACCAATAACGGTTTGATCTTTAGCATCAATGATATTGTCACCATTTAAATCAGCATACTTTAAATCGCCGGGCAATAAAGTTCGGTTACCTGCGCCATCCTGTATGGGCGATGCATATATATCTGCCTGGTTTTGAAAATGGCTTACATATTTATATCCCCAAACTATATCATTATAGCGGTTTTGCGTACTGTTGCGGTAATAATCATTATCGCTTGATGATGGGTTTTGCTCAACATAAATGTTCTGCGTTCTTGAAAAACTAACATTTGAGTTAATGCTGTAAGTAAACCCGCCAATACGATTGTTATGGCCCAGGGCTATTTCATAACCTTGTGTACGATCTGAATTTAGGTTTACCTGCGGCAGGTTTACGCCATAGGTACCCGGGATGGTTGAGTTACGGAAAGCCAAAAGGCCACTTCTATCCCGCCTGAATATATCACCTTCAACGGTTAACAAACCTTTCCAAAATGAGGCGTTAATACCTAAGTCGGCTGTTTTCGAGGTGTACCAGGTGATATTTGGATTGGGTGAGTTTATAAAACCAAGCCCCCCGGTATACGTAGAGCCGGTACCAAACTGGTAACCGCCACTTGGGTAACTATAACCCGTTAAAAATTGAAAAGCCGCTGCCTGGTCATCGCCCGATTTACCATAGGTAGCACGCAGTTTCAGGTTATCAAGGAAAGTAAATTTGTTTTTAATAAAGGACTCTTCCGAGATGTTCCAGCCTAATGATCCATACGGGAAAAAACCCCACCTGCTGTTAGGCGGGAAATTGGATGAGCCATCATACCTGAAACCAAATTCGGCCAGGTATTTACCGCTGTAGTCGTAATTTATCTTACCAACATAGCTTCGATTGGCACTCTCTGAGTAGCCTGAGTTGATGGCGTCGGTTGCGCGGTTACCTGCTGCAAGCTGGTCAACCGCGTCGATAATAAACTGCGTTTGCGCGGTATTCGAATTAAATATCCTGTCTATTTGCTCATATAGCCCCAGCACATTAATATGATTTTTGCCAAAACTGCGATCATAATTTATCGAAAACTGCTCATCGATCCTTACGTTTTGGTTAAAATCTTCTGATAGAGTTGAAGGGTTGTTTTGAACATTCGCGTTGTAATAAGGCGTGTTAGCCGGAGCTGGTGTAAACAAGTAGTCATATTGCGAAAACTTCTTTTTAAATCGCTTACGCAACCCGTAACTTTTGTCGTAAGCAAACAAAGCTTTAACTGTTAACCCTTTTAAAAACGGCGTTTTATAAGTAAGATCAAAGGTTGAGGTAAAGTAATTATCGCTGTTTTTATTATAGCCGCTAAATGACTGCGTGGTTTCGGCAATAGGATGCAGTAATCCGCTTACAAACTGGGCCAGATAGTCCGGGTTATCATTGGCATAGATTTTTTCGGTAGGGTCTATCCGCCAAATATTTTTCAGGATTGACCAGGTATCTTCTGACGTTGAATTGCTGTTTGAATTGATATACGACAGGTTTGTACCGAAGGTAAGTCCTTTGGCAAGCTCGGCCTGAATATCACTTCTAAAATTATATTTCTTTTCGCCAAGGATACCGGAGTTATACAGACCGCCACCATTAAAATAACCGCCGGACAAGAAATACCTAACCTTATCGCCGCCGCCATTTACAGTTATGTTCTGTTGTTGCTGCTCGGTAGTCTTTTTTAATACCAAGCTTAAAAAGTCGGTGCTTTTTGATTTACCGGTTTTGAAATCCTCCAGCTGGGCGGCTGTGAAGCGTGGCTGTATTAATTGCTGGTTACCACTTATAAAGCCGTTTATTTGCTGCTCATCCCATATCGTGGCATATTCGTAAGCGTTGTCCAGTGATGGATACTTGGTAATGATTTGCCGGCCCCATTGCCCGGTGTAATTCACACTTAACGCACTTGCCGAACCTTTTTTTGTAGTTACCAATATTACACCATTGGCTGCCTTAACACCATATATGGCGGCCGTAGCGTCTTTTAATACGGATATGCTCTCGACCTCATTTGCATCAAGCCGGTCAAAACCCGATTTGTCTCTTTGAACCCCGTCAATGATAAATAACGGGCCGCCGGTTTGAGTTTGCAAGACGTTACTACCCGGATTGGGGTCGATATAACTGAAGCCGCGTATATCAATTTGCGTGTCGAATTTCCCCGGCTCACTTGATAACTGTTGTATCCGTACGCCTGGTGCACGCCCGGTAAGCGCGTTGGTAAGATCATTGTTTGATACCTTTACCAGGTCTTTACCTGACACCGTACTAATGGCACCCGTAACCAATGGTTTTTTCTGACTACCGTAAGCAACTACTATTACTTCATCCAGATCTTTTGCTTTTGATGCCAGCAACCCAATATTGATAACATTGCGGCCATCTATAGTAATAGTTTGTTCATCATAACCCAGGTATCTAAAAGTAAGGGTGCCTTTAGTGTCAGCACTTAAAGTATAATCTCCGTTAGCATTTGTAATGCTGCCAGTTGTTGTTCCTTTTAACAATACACTAACGCCGGGCAGCGGCAATCCTTTCTCGTCGGTTACTTTGCCCGTAACATTGATTTGTGCCTGCGCATAACTATTAAAAGCTATTACCTGTATAATAACCAGCAACAGGTAAATCTTTATTTGGGGCAGACACTTAAAAAGGGAGAATTTATCTCCATTATTAGTAGATCTTCTTTTCATAATTTATTAAATAATTGGTTTTAAATGGAATAGGCTGGTCAGATCCGCAGATCTTCCAATAAAATACATCTAATGCGATCTCCTCATAGGCATCGAATTTTGCTCTTAAATAATATTAGAAAAAAAGCCTTTACCTGCAGGTTATGGGCTTGGTTTATTGCACAGGAATTAGTTACCTGGTTGGTTTATAATATGCAAATATTGAGGAGGGCGCATAACAGAACATTAACAGTTTAATAACAGTTGGTTAATGCTTAAAAAACTTATGCATTTAGTTAAAAAAGCTCGGTTGTAAACAGTGAATTATTGAACATCCGGAAATAAATAAGTTAAGAGACACTAATGTAGCCTCGCTGTTAGAATAATAAAACAAATAATTTTCAAGAAACGATACGGTTAACAACAGGTTAACATTTTATTATTCCCCGGTTAATGGCTTTTTTTTTCTTTGTATGATAATAGTTAAGGGTAACCCCTGTGGGTTAAAAGGAAGCTCTTAAAAAGCTCTTCTGCACGGCAAGTCTGCCACGCTAAATTGGTCTTAAAATAAAAAGGGCACGCTAGTGCCTTTTTTATTTTATTAACTAATGTGTTATTTTAAAATTGATTGAAAATCCTTTTTAAAATCTTCGGCGTAAATATTTCTATATTCTTTTTTAAAGTTTTCGAAAGTAGTTTTAGCTAACGAGTGTTTACCTAAAAATACAAGTGCCTTACATTTTAGCTCCATAGCTTCTTCGTTCACCGGATCAAGATGGAAAATATAATTAGCAATTTTTACAAAGAATTCAGGATCATCTTCCAGGTTGTTTTCTGTTGCAAACTTTAAGTAAGTATCAATAATCTCGTTTGATATTTCGGATTTATATTGGTCCAGCCACTCATATTCACAGTTAGATAACAAACTCCCTCGCTGTGTAATCTCATTAAGTTGTATTATTTTTTGTTTCCCCAGTTTTTCTTTACTCGAAATGATATTTAAATAATTGCAATAATCTACATCGATGTACTTCTGGTCTATCTCTATTTTCCAGTAACCTGTATCTTTTGATACACTGCAATGCCCCATTTGATCGAGCACCCTTTTTAACTTGGCCATATTAACCGACCGGTTATTACGGGCACTTTTTTCGTCCTTGTCAAACCAAAGTATTTCATTCAGTTTTTCAGAGCTAACACCCCTGTCCCATTTAATGGAGTGCAATACCAGGTATACAAACAGCTCTTTTGTTAAAGTTGTAAATGCATTCACTATTTCGTTTCCATTTTCGGTTATCAGTTGCAACTCCCCAAATAGAAAAATATATGCTTTCGGTATCCCGGTTTGTTGTGAATTATTTATTGACAATGTTTCTGCAATTATATCATTATCCGGGTTGGCGACAACAGCAGTTTGCAAACCACCCTTGTGGGGTGACGCTTTTTTATTGCCCTTTTTAACTATTATAATAAAGGTTCCTGCTAAAAAAAATCCGATGCCGCCCAACAACCACCAGTATTTGTGTGAAGTGGTTAAAGTAGGTGCTTCTGTCTCCACATTCTCAGGCGGGGCCGCAATTGCAAATATCCGCACCTCTGTTTCCAGGTTATTGCGGTTTCTTAAAAGCGTTACGGCTAAAAACAAATTACTTTCGGGGCTATAAAAAACATCAGCAAAAGAGCGAAGGTCATTAAATGAATACGGGATGGCATTCCCCACCAATGTGTATGAATTGTTTAAAAGCGATCCTTTTATCAACCGCAGATTAGAATTAAACTTTAGCTGCGGAAATACCAGCCCGTAATAGGTTTTTGTATGATCATCCACGATCAAAGAATTGGCAAATGCCAGGTTCTGATCTTTTAGGTTAAGCGCAAAGATCTTTTTAAATGTGCGATCCTTAGGGGTAAATCGCATCATATCGTATAAGCTTTTAGCGTTCAGCACTTGTTGCCCTGTGGCGCTGCCGTAGCCCCCTAAAATGTAAGCCGTATCCTGTTTGGCGTTACTACCCGATGCGGCCAAGTAACGTGGTGTAAAAAAATCACCTTTAACATTTATATCTTTCCACAGGCGTGATTTAAGATCATATTGCTGAACTTTGTTGCGGTACATATGGTGGCCATAACCGCCAAAAACATACAACGAGCTATCAGCGTATGACAGGAATTTATTTATCTGTATAAAATCTGTTATGAAACCAGGGGTACCTTTTTTTTGCCAATCCCTCTTTTTGACATCATAAGGTGTAACAAATTTTTGATCCGTATAAAAGTTATAAAGTGTGCTATCGCGCCTGCTAAAAAGCGATTGGTTCCCAATATTTAAATTCTGCTTTCCGGCGCTATAAACAATGCCCTTTAACAATGAATTTTTAACGGTATACGTAAATAAAGAATCGTTGCCAACCACATACAATATTTCCTTCGCCGGGTCGAAAGCAACGCTGGCTGATCCGGTTACGATAAAATTGCGCACTTGTTTCCAATAAAAATGCGCTGCCTTTACCCATAAAGGATTAACAACAATGCCATTATTTTGCGCCACCGTTTCGGCAGCAATAACTCCGTTCCCTTCGCCTAATGGCCAATGGAATTTAATCATATTTTTTTCGGTGATCTTAACATCCCTTATTTTCATAGCGGGGACGTCAGTAGTGCTAAATTGTTTGTAACTGTTAGCGCCAAAAAGCATTTTATAACAATTGTTTCTTTTTAAACGCAGCCCGCTTTCGATAAATGAACGACTGCCGGAGAACACAGTGATACGATCATTATCCACATCAAACTTTATCTTGATATTGTTCCACTGTTTATACAGTTTATTCTTGTCGGCGCTAAAGGTGATCTTTGATAGTTTTTCACCTATAATTAGCTTAAACACGTCCGTCTCGTCATCATAAACCAAATCGATATTGCGTTTATCGTCCTCGACGATCCTGATAACATAACCAAAATAGATTTTATTGGCACGCAGGAAAGAAATATCAAAAGAAATATCAAAATTATTACTGAAGCAAAGCTGGTGTTGGGGGCTTAAATCAAGAGAAGTTCGTTTATTCTGATCCACCTCATCACTATTGAAACCCAATCCGTACGACTGGCTATACCCCACTTTGTACGACCCTATTAATATAAAAAGGAATAAGAACAAGTTTTTAAATACGAAACGAGTTTTCATAGCTCTAAATATAAACATTATAAGATTGATCTTTTGATTTGAAACCTTAATATGCATAGATTTCGGGCTGTATGTAATTAGTTATACTGGTATGATCTGTCTCAAAGAAACATAATAAAAACTAAAATTATTGGCGGCTCGTTTAATTTAACAAGCCTTTATTCCCGTTAAAATACGACTAAACCTCCATTTATATTTTCGACATTACTATTTGGATTCTTATTTCGTAATTAAGTTAAACTGTTAAGCAAGGATAATCACTATACAGCAACAAATAAAGATACGTTAAACTAAAAACTACGCAATCGTTCCCGGGGAAGCAAATTAAATGCGTGTTGAATACTTAATATATCCTCCAAAAAGTTCGAGATTTGACCTGTTACGTCTACCGAACGAGGTAAACTCGAACAGGGGCATAGTTAAATTGACTATGTCCCTGTTTTTTTTCAATGCAATTTACTCAATATACAACACCTCATTAATCCGTTCTATTGATAGTTGCCAAACGGTTTCAACCGACTCGATTTGATTGAAATTGCCCTACCTCTAAATGTAGCTTAAAATTGAGCAGCTAAAATGCCTGCTAAGTTTCTATAATAAAAAAAGGCCCTGATAGAGCAATATCAGGGCCAACCAATTTACAGCTCTCGAACGAGGTGCTTAGGAAGGCCGTTTAAGTTTCTGTTTGTAATGAATGGTTCTGCCTGGAAACAATCTCTTTACGGTTTATATGTCCGGATCCTCCAATAAAGGCTTTGCTGCAGGAATAAGATGATGAAAATATGGCGCAACGAATTGACCATGGGTAAATTTATCATAATTGGTTTTTTGAATGTATACACGCATTAACCTGTTCACATCACCATGTTGCGCATATTTGTGACTGAAATACCTATTTATCTAATACATCAATATCAAAAAGTAATGGAGTATAAGGCTCAATGCCTTGGTGTGCATATGCGCCATAACCAATTTTTGAGGGTATGATAAGCCTTGCCTTTGTCCCTCTGTTAAAAAGCAGCAGGGCTTCGTCAAGCCCGGGAAATGCTATACCCGAACCTGCTTTGATATGAAGTATATCATAATGATCCATCGCTGCCTTTTTAGCAATTTGTGGTGATGTGGTTATGTATGGCTGCCCGCTTAGGTACATGCCCGTATAGTTTACATACAAACTATCGCCGGTAGCCGGCCTGGCCCCGTGCCCCTGCTGCGTAATTATATACTGTAAACCCGAAGCAGTTACTGTTGGCTTGATGCCATTAGCCATAATATAATGTCTTATCTTGGCCGCTTCCCTGGGCCGTTCCGTTTCAGCAAGTTCGTTTCTAAGTGCTTCGTATTTGGCGGTGTAGGCGCTATCTGTCTGGTTTCCGCGCGACACTACCCTGTTCACTTTGATAGTATACAAAATGTACTGGCCTTTAGTACCTGCGGGTTTTTGCCCAACACGGATCAGCGAATCAACTCTGATCTTAAAAGTAGCGCTATCGCCTTGGCTGAGTAACCCTAAAGCCGTATTAAAATCTCCTTTAAAAAGCGACTTTGATTTGAAGGCGACCATCGGCCGGTCGTCATAATCGTAACTGCTGTATAACTTAACTCCGGTCTCGGTTTGTTCAACGGTTGATATGGCAGCCATATCACCATCTTTAATAACCGGCCCGTTTTCATCATGGTGTATCTCATATTGCATTCCATTATCTGTTTTAAAGCCGCCGCATGCTGGCAACAACAGGATGATAAGCGCTGATCCTAATAGTATTTTTTTCATAAATATGGGTTTATTAAAATCAGTTCAGCGCCTTTGCGCCGAACTGATAGGTTAGGTAATTTACGGGAAAAACACGCGTCTAACCGGGTAAGGCAGGTTTATGATCTTGTCGCCGCTTGCAGCAGGCATGGAGGTTGCTACGCCTGTGGTAGAATTGTAGATCTTTCCATCGGCCGGATTGTAATAGGCTTTTTCAAAATCACCATCACCGTCATAATCACCGGGGCATGGTATAACACCCGCTATTGGTGTTGTTGGCCATTTAGAGGTGGTCATTCCATTAATGATCCATTCGCCTGTTGAAGGGCGATAGATGGCTACGGTATTGGTGATACCACTAGCATTATAATCTCCCGGAACCGGAATATCGGCAGCCGTCGCCCCCGCGAAGGTAACGTTAGGCAAGCCGCCATTACGGTAAAAAGTAAAGTTTGATGGGCGATAAACCGTCAGGTCGGCTTGTCCATCACCATTATTATCACCCACCAATGGGATATCGCCATTTTGCCCGAGCACATAATTACCTTTTCCTTGTATATACCATTTTCCTTCTGCCGGCCTGAAGATAGCCAAGTCAAACTTGCCATCACCCGTGTAGTCGGCCGGGACCGGAATATCGGCGGAATTAGGGTCGCCCCAAACAGAGGTGGCCCCACCGGGGAGGTTATACCAGGTAGCATTTGAGGGCCGGAAAAATACCATATCTGTTTTACCATCGCCATCATAATCGCCGGGACATGCAATATCACCCGCCAGGCCAACGGTTTGATCAGCCTGTCCGTAAACTTTCCATACGCCGCTGTTAAAAAACGACAACTGACTTTTCCCCTGGTTTACATAATCGTACAACCTCACACCGGTTGATGAATGCCACCAAGTCCTAACAAAGTTGCTTTGCGGTGATGACAACCAACCATTGAGGTATGGCGAATATGACCTGGTGGTAATGAGGTCATTAGCTGCTGAAAACTTCATCAGGCGAAAATACCCGTTACCTCCTGCGGCCCAACTCTGATAATCGGTTTGAAAAGTTTTGATGGTTTTACCATTATAGGTATCCTGGCGGTAGCCTTCGCCTGTAAGGTGCCCGCCGGCAAACATAAACACGTTACTTAGGCCTTTAAGTTTGTTCCATATGGCCAGGCCCTGTGTGCTCCAGATAGCGGGAATGCTTGTATCGGTTATATAATGTGTAATAACTATTACCTTGCTGCTGGGGTTAGCCGAGCATAAATTATAGGCCCATTGGGTTATAGCGGGCACATCATGGTTAAGGTCGTAATTAATGTGGATAACCAGAAAATCCATTTTATTGGGCGCTGTACCTACACTAAAACGCTGATAATGGCTGTTGTTATTAGCGGTTGAATAACTGCCGGCCCAATACGGATGCGAAGCATTATTAAAATGTGTACGCCCAAAAACATTATTATACTTAGCGCAGGGCTTATCCGGCCCTTCTACACCACCGCTTATGCGCTGATCATGATTGCCGGTGCATAAGCCATAAGGTATACCATTTGGCAAGCCGGTCTGTGGGGTTTCGAGTCCATTGGCATATCCGCTTTTATTGCCATAAAAATTGTTTTGCGCAACCACCCATTGCGGATCAGACCAGCTTTGATCGCCACTGTCTGAAATATCGCCAAGGCCACCTACGTATACAATATTTTCGGCTACGCGGTTGTCCATTATCCATTTTATCTCCTTGGTCAGCATGACTTCCAGGCCACCTTCGGGCCCTGGGTCGGTGTAAAACTGAATATCCGGAAGCAGAGCAATCGTAAAATCAGGAGGGGTTATAGCTGCCAGCCCCGTGGAAAATGCTTCGCTGTTAGTCACCAGTGTAGACGACTTTGAGTCGACTTCCAATTTCTCTGCTTTTTTGCACCCTGCAAAAGTTAGGGCAATAGCAGCCATAATGGCTGTTTTTTTTAGCTTCATTTCTTTCATAATGGGTTTTTTAAGTGATTATTTTTTAATAAACAGGATTTTGTTTAAGGTTAATATTGGCCTTTACTGTGGCGATTCCCGGATCATTTCCCATCTAGTTCCGGAACTGCAAACAGTAAAAGCTGTAATACTTTTAATTATACCAGTTAAAGTCTCTAAGTAATACCCGGTCTCCCCTTCTATCAATCAACAACAGTAGACATAGATGGAGGTGTATCGCCTGGCTTACTACCCCAGGCCATATTAGGCTTTGGCCCCATCATCAGTATTAGTTTTCCTCCATTTACAATATCGGCATGGTATAGCCATGGTTTATTAAGCGGTTTGCCGTTCAGGATAGCCGATTGAATATATCTGTTAATGTTCGATACCTTCTTCGCTTCAATAGTAAAGGTCTTGCCTGAATAATAGCTGCCATCAAGTTTGATAGTAACCTTAGGAAATAGTGGGCTTCCAATCTCATAAATGGGTTTTGAAGCCGCGCCGCCATCGGTCTCAAACAAACCCATGGCGCTCATGGTAAACCACGATCCCATTTGGCCTTCATCCTCGTCGCCCGGCCAGCCGTTATACGGATTATCGCCATAAAATTTATTCATGATCTCCCTTACCCAGTATTGGGTTAACCATGGCTTCCCCGCATAGTTAAAAAGGTAAGCAGCCTGCATATTTGGCTGGTTGCCGTGATTAATGTACACCAGCTCGGGTTTATCGCCTACGCCATTGAAATTAAGCTTTGCCGATTTTTGAAAACCATCTACCAAGCGGGCCGAAAAATCATCTTTGCCAATTAGCTTTACAATGCCGTTCACATCATGCGGCACAAAGAAAGTATACTGCCAGGCGTTACCCTCTGTATAGCCACCAGTATTTATGGGGTCAAATTTCTCCAGCCATTTCCCTTCTTTATCTTTTGGGCGCATGTATTTGGTTTGCGGGTCAAACATGTTTTTATAGTATCCGGCCCTTTTTATATATGTTTTATAATCATCGGTTTTGCCCAGGGCTTTGGCAAACTGCGCAACGCACCAGTCATCATAAGCATACTCCAGCGTGTTTGATACGCGGCCCGGATAAGGGATATAACCCAATTGCATATAGGTTTGGATATCTTTATTGCCGGCAAACCCGCTACACTCGTGTTTGATGCCGTTGGTAGTTTGCTGATGCATCATCGCCTCATAAGCCTTATTTACATCAAAATTGCGGATGCCTTTTTGGTAAGCGCTCACAATAAGAGAGATTTCGTGCGAGCCCTCCATAATACCCGAGTATTCCATACCGGCAGGGCCGCGGGGCAGCCAGCCGCCATACTTATACATCTCCAGCAAGGAGTTTACCCATTGGTTGGCATAATCCGGATTTACCAGTGTCCACAGTTGGTTAAGGTTCCAAAAAGTGTTCCAGAAGGCATCGCAGCCGAACACCGGGGAATTGGGATTAGCCAGTTGCCTTACGTTTTCGCAAACATCAACATATTTTCCGTTCACATCGCTCAGAATGCTGCGTGCGCAGTAGGAGCGGTATAAATTAGTATAGAATTTCTTTTTGTTCACTTCTGTACCGCCGTCTACCGATATTTTGCTCAGCAAATTATTCCAAACGTTGCGGGCACTTTGATGCGCGTGTTCAAAATTCCATTTAAATGGGTCCATTTCCTGTTGCAGGTTTAAGCGGGCCTGTTCAATGCTTACATAGGAGATGCCTGTTTGCATCAGTATCACTTCTCCATCTTTTGTTTCAAAATCCACATACGCGCCAATATCATCGCTGCCTTCTATTTGCTTTATATCTTTGCTTATCGCCTTACCTTTCCAGCCGCCAAAATGTTTAAAGGGCTTACTAAAGCGGGCAACAAAATGCACGATGTAATCATTAAAACCACCCAACTTCATAAAATTGCCGCTTTGCTGTTTGGAATAGCCTTCTATCTCGGTATCGCTCACCCTGGTTATTTTAGCATCTAACACACTAAACGGGTATTCGGCCGGGAATAGCAGGTTAAACATTACATGCGCTTCCTGGCTTTCGGGGAAGGTGAACTTAAAAAAGCCCCCCCGGGTAGTGCTTGTCAGTTCGGCTTTGATACCGTAATTTATCAGGTCGGCGGAGTAATAGCCGGGACTTGCTTTTTCGGTGTTTTTATTAATTCTTGAGCGATGCCCTGCCGTGCTGCCGGTTGTACTGGGCGCATCAGGCGGATATATTTTGGGGTTGAGCATGCCAGTTGTAGGCATTACCGATAACCCAGCCATGGTCCAGGAGTGGATATGGCTAAAGCCGGAAATACTGCCAATTGTATACTCATAGCCCGCTTTCCAATCAGTGCTTTGATTATCCGGGCTTAATTGCACCATACCAAACGGCATTGACGCACCAGGATTAAGCATCCACCGCGATTCGGATGTGCCGATCATCGGGTCAGCGTACCCTACCGGTTGTTTTTTTTGCGCCTGCGGCGATAGTGGGATACCTGTCGACTGCCCGAAAACCGGAGCAGTAAGCAGGATATATAAACAAAATAACGAATATGCACTCTTCATAAAAATGATTTTTATTCCCAGGTTATATTGGTGGCTACAGCCGTAAATTTCCCTACAGAAGATGGCACAGAGTTACCCAGGTTAAGGTCAAACGGCCAGTAGGCAATTAAGCCTGTTTCCGTACCGGTCAGTGTTTTGCTCATATTGGTATTTACTTCAACTTCTGTAAGTGCGTAATTCCAGAAACGAACGTCTTTAAGATTGCCGTGCATGCTCCGCAGGTCTGTAGCAGTCCATATATTATTGCGCGACATACCCAGGCGCACCGGTGATCCTGCCGCGATATTAGCCGGCTTAGGCCCGCCACTGATGTTAGCCGTTGCCTTTTTAACACCATCAACATAAATAGTGATAACGCTGCCATTAAATGTGTAGGTGAGGTGATACCATTTGTCCACTGTTAATGTATTGGCGGGTGTGGTAGCGCCGATATACCCACCATTGTGGATGTAAGCGGCAATAGCGCCCGTATTGGTGTAACGGAATAGTATACCCAGCGACTTGTCATCAATAGTAATAAAGCCGCCTAATTTGGCGGTGCCATCGGTAAGTAAGTCGCTTAATTTGACTTTTAACTCCATGGTAAAGTTAGATTTATTGGGTACCAGGTCATCTACCGAACCCAACTCAAAAAATGAATTGATCGCAAATTTTGGTGTGCCGGGTTTTACTGTATTCGCTTTAAAACTGGCAGTGGCATCTTCTAACGTTTTTTTAGCATTCAGGTAGGCCACATCATTGCCCGAGTTATTTTTGATAAAGTTGGCCCAATCTATTTTTGCTTGCAGATTGGCTTTTGACCCGGGCGCATATTGGCCAAGGGTAACACCTTCTTTAGCCGAATTAACAAGGTCTGATGCTGCCTGTATGGTAGCTGTCAGTGGCCCAATGGCTGTTGAAGCAGTTTCTTTTTTGCAGCCCGCAATACTTAAGGCCAATCCAAGCATTATTATATGTAATGCCAGGGGGCGTAGTTTAAAAAATCTTTTCATGTTTAATATATATGATCGTTTATACTATTAATATCCTGTGTTTTGTCCCAGGGTTGAAGGATTGGGCATACCATCAAATTGTGCCTGTGGCACCGGCCGCAGGTTATGGAAATCTTTAATGTATGGTGCCGCTTCGGGGTTATATAGCTTCACCCGCTCAACTAGTTTGCCGGTACGCTTAAGGTCAAACCAGCGCATGTCTTCGCCGCCAAGCTCCCTAGCCCGCTCATCCAAAATAAAATTAAGGTCGATATCGGCAGCGGTAACATTAGTCATCACTGCCTCGTAACCCGGTACTGCCGCACGTAGCCTTATGGCTTTAATATCGGGCAGCCCTTGTTCTGGATGCCCAAGCATCATGTAGGCCTCTGCACGCATCAGCATCACATCGGCTAAGCGAATTACCGAATAATCTTCGCCTACCAGGTTGGTGGATAAAGGGGTACCACGATTATGGTCATCGAATTTTTTAAAGCCGATAAATACTTTGGGGTCTTTAGCTATGCCATTTGCACTATATAAATCATTCACATCGCGCGCTAAATACCTGTTAGTAGCCCTGTTTTTTTGTGCCGTGGTAAGCGCGTAGGGTACAAAAAACAGCGCGGTATCAACATGGATGATATTTTGTAAAGGCAACTTATTAGCCGGTTTATTATAGTACCAAACGGTTTGGTAACCATCTTTCCAGCGCGCATCCGCATCGTGGTTAAACAGGTTAAGGTTATACAACGTTGGGTATAACTGGCAACCGCCGTAGCCGGTCCAGCCCAGCTCGGTTTGAATACCCGTAAACTGATCTATAAAAGGTGCATATATTACAAAGGTGTAATTCTCATTTTCGCGGGTATACCTTTTATCCAGCCCAAAATTGACCTGCCAAATAAATTCCTGCCTTCTGTCTGCACCATTATTAATCAGGCTTTTCCAGTCGGGAATAAGGCTATAGTTGTATTTGGTAATTACGTTTGTTGAATAGGTTATTACATCCTGCCAGTCTTTATGGAACAGGTGTACGCGCGCCAGCAGGGCCTCAACCACTGGCTTGGTAATGCGGCCCGATTCAGGCGATGAGGCAGGTACCAAAAGAAGTGCCTGGTCAAGGTCTTTAATGATCTCTTTATAAAAATCCTCTTCCGAGCTGCGCTTGGCCTGCAAGCCTTGATTATAATCTGTTGTGGTTGGCAAATATACCCCGCCCCAAATGTTTACAATTTGAAACAGGAAGAACCCTTTTAAAGCCAGCGTCTCGCCTTTGGCCTGGGTTTTAATGGCATCGCTGCTCCACTGTATTTTTTCTGACTGCTCTAAAAAGTAGTTGGCATCATAGACACCTTTGTAAATGTGGTTCCAGATATTTGCGTCGGCCCCCAGGGTGGCATCAAGGGTGCGGTACTCGCCCAATTGAATATTGGTATTGTTACCGCCGCGCAGCCACATATCGGTACCCATTTCGCTAAAATAAGCGAAGGTTTGCGAGCCGTAAAGGTTATTAAGGCGAAGACGGTCATACAGCGTATTCACAAGCGTTAAAGCGCCTTCTTCTGTATTAAAAATGGCATTGGTAGCACCATAACCTTCCTCATTAAGAAAAGATTTTTTACAGCTTGAAAAAGTAAGCGCCGTTATAATGATAAGTGATAATATTTTTTTCATGGCTTTAATTATAATGAAAAGTTTAAACCAAGGTTAAATAGTACGGTCTTGTCTGAGAGGCCGCCTTCGTCTAAATACGACCACCATTGTAGTGGGCCGGTTGCCGCGGCGTATACCCTGAGCTTACTGATTCCCGGTATCATATTTTTTGAAAAAGTATACCCTAACGTTATGTTCCTTAACCTGATATAATCGTTCGAGTGGCGGCCAATTGAAGCAAGGTATTGTATGGTGGTACCGTTGCGGGGCTGAGGCGCATTATTGGTTGGGTTGGTTGGTGTCCAGTAATCTATTACCGGCACATTGTACCGGGCAATACTGCCCCCATAGGTACCTCCTGTCCAGCCATCACTTGCAATAGCGCCTATCTCTGAATAAAAGTCCATAGACATATCAAGTTGCTTCCAGCTGAAGTTCGTGATTAGTGATGATTGTAATTGAGGGCGCTCTGTACCTATTATTTCACGGTCATTGCCATCTATTTTGCCATCGCCATTCAAATCCTTAATTTTTATTTCTCCCGGCGTGCGGCCATAAATAGCGGCAACATTAGCTTCAAGGGTTTGCCATATGCCTACTGCCCTGTAATCATAAGTAACGCCTGTTACCGGATAACCTACAAACCAGTTATTTTGTATGTCCTGCGTCAAGCGGGAGTCATACAATTCAACCAATTTTTCCTGATTGTGATAAAAGCTTAAGCTTAGGTTCCATTTAAAATCGCGCGTATCAATGGCGCGGGCGTTTAATGTTATCTCGAAACCCTCGTTACGTGTGCGGCCAATATTATCCCATACGGTATTAAAACCGGTGGTATAAGGCAGCTTACGTTGAAAAAGCAGGTCGGACGTTTGCGACAAATAGTAGTTTAAACTTCCGTTAATACGGTCGTTAAACAAGCCAAAATCAAGGCCTGCGTTAAACATACGGGTATTTTCCCACTTCAGGTCAGGTACTGCCTGCTGGTTAGGTTCATTAGTGGCGTACGGTACGTCGCCGTTGGTACCCGCAAATATCAGGTAACGGCTGGTAAGGCTGCCCTGGGTGGCATAAGCAGCTATGGCGCTGTTACCGGTTAAACCATAGCTGGCACGTAGTTTTAAATCAGAAAACACTTTGAGGGATTTAATAAAAGGCTCCTCAACCATACGCCAGGCCCCTGCTATTGACGGGAAAAGTTCCCATCTGTCTGTGGCCGATAATGGCGAAGCACCATCATACCTGGCTGTAGCGGTTAGCAGGTATTTATCTTTAAAACCATACTGAACACGACCAACGTACGACAGCATTTGGTTACGGGTAAAACCTGATTCAATAGTTTGATTTTGCAAAGAGGCGCCCATGTTAAACCACTTGTATTGTGAAAGCGTGATATCCTGACCTGTTTGCTTACTGCTGTTTGCCTGGTTATTTTGTAACTCAAATACAGCGGTGGCATCAATACTGTGCTGGCCGAAACTCTTTTTGTAAGCCAGCACGTTATTCCAGGTCATTCTTGACTGTCTTCCATTGCTTATGCTGGCGGTATTTAAGGCGTTATTATAGGTTGCCGCGCGATTATCTGTGTAAGAACCTGCCCAAGTAAATACCTGGTCCATAGATACGTTACTGGTTAAGCTCAGATCTTTGGTGATATCGTATTTTATAAAGCCCTTTAAAAAGGCCTGCCATGCGCGCGTTTGTGAGTCATTATAATCGCGGTTAAGATCAAGGTAAGGATTGCGCATGTTTGGGTCGCCAATAGGCGCTATAATGATATTGCCGTTATCATCAAAAAACTTTACCGTAGGCGGATACCTGAACAAGGCATTACCAAAACCTGAAGGCGCAACTTGTTGGAACTCGTAAGATATTCGGCTGGTTGCGCCTATGGTCAAATTGCGCGTTGCCTTATGATCAATGTTGCTTGAAAACAGGTAACGGTCATAATTGCCCATGTTGTCGCCGCGATCTTTATTATTATAAAAATTGAGTGATACTTTTTGCGAACCGCGATCGCCGGTATTAGAAAATGTTAAGGTATTATTGCTTTGAAAGCCCAATTTGTCGTAATATTCCTCGGCGGCTTTATTATCCACTTTTCCAAATCCGGCAATCTCCACCGCAGTAAATATCTTAGGGTCATCTGCAGGTGATGCCCATATCCCAACTGCCTGGTTAGCATCGCGTTTAAACTGGATGTATTGCTGAGCATTCATTGGGTGCAGGTTGCCATCCATATGCACATTCGCACCCGAATAAGAGTCGAATGAAAGCAGGTTTTTACCCTTGGCTGCTTTTTTTGTGGTGATAATAATAACGCCGTTGGCACCACGTGAGCCATACAGGGCTGTGGCCGAAGCGTCTTTTAATATATCTAATGAGGCAATATCATTTTGATCAATGGTGTTTAATGAGCCATAATAAGGCATCCCATCGATAATTACAGTGGGCGTATTGCTGGCATTAACCGATCTGTTACCCCTTATCCTGATATCTCCAATATCACTGGCTCCACCATTCACCCTTATACCGGCTATACCTACCAGACTTTGAACCAGGTTATTGCTCTGCACGCGGGTAATTTGCTGGGCGTTAAGCGAAGAAACAGCACCTGTAAGATCCTTTCGAATAACAGTTGTATAACCCAGCACGGCAACCTCATTAAGTGTTTTATTAGCCATTACCAGTTTCACATCAATTTTTGATTGATTGTTAATCGGGATTTCCTGGGTTACATAGCCCAGGAAAGAAACTACCATAATACCAGTGGTTGTGGGTGAGGTAATGCTAAAATTCCCGTCTTTATCGGCTATGGTGCCCACCTCTGTGCCTTTTATGATAATGGTTGCGCCAGGCAGCACCTCTCCTTTTTCGTCGGTTACTGCACCTTTAACGATAATGGGGGCGGCAGCGGCCAGCCTTTCGAGCATACTGATATCGCCTTTTTTATTAATAACCACCGTATGATCTACAATGTGATAAGACAGGGGCTGGTTGCTTAAACAGGCCACAAGCGTTTCCTCCAGCGAGGCCTGGTCTACCTTTACCGTTACGGGCGAAGACATAGACAACAAATCGCGATCGTAAAAAATAATATAACCGCTTTGCTGCCTAATTTTTCTCAATACGCTTTCCAGCGTTGATCTCTTTTCATTTAAAGTGATCTGTTGTGCAAAACTGGCGGCCGAAACGTGTAAACACACTACGGTTGTTGCTAAAATAATAAGTTTTATAACCATGATGGTTTTAAAAAGGTTACCTCGTTTTTTCACGCACGAGGAGTACGCGTATAAAAATTTCATACTTTTACATGTTTGGGTTGAATGTGATTGTCAATTGCAAATTTTTCCTTTTGGGGAAATAGGGTCAGCCCAGATATTTAACCGGCGGTGTTACAGCACCTCCGGTTTTTTATTGAGCAGCCCTCGCTTAAGTAGTTATAGAAAAAAGTTCCGGGCTTTAATCATAGGCTTTGGTGTTTAAACGGTTCATTATTTTGATTTTAGTAATTGGTTTCATTTGATAATGATCTTACGGCCTTGCAGTTTATAGTTAATGCCATTTAATTTCAGCACCTTAAGCACTGCTGACAGATCTGATTTCCTTGAGATACCACCGTCAAACCGTCGATCGGAGATATTGCCTTCATAAGCTATATCTATATCATACCATCGGGCTACCTGCCGCATAATGGTTTGTATATTTTCATTGGTAAACAAAGTTTGCCCATTTTTCCAGGCTATCGCCTCATCCACATCGGCGTTATTAACTTTAATAGTTGGGTCTGCCGTTTTTATCAAAGCTTCCATACCCGGGGCTATTAAAGCTTCGCGCCCATCATGATGGATCTTAATACTGCCCGATACCAGGGTAGTGCGCATCAGAGGTTCGTCGGCATAGGCGTTAACATTAAATTCGGTACCCAGATCCTCAATAGCAACATCATTAGCAATAACTCTAAACGGTTGCCTGGCATTATGCATCACCTCAAAATAGGCTTCGCCGGTTATTTGCACCTCGCGTTTGCTGCTGCCCGCAAATGATACCGGGTACCTTATAGATGACGACGCGTTTAACCACACTTTAGTTCCGTCGGCAAGTATCATTTGGTATTGACCGCCCCGTGGCGTGGTTAGTGTATTGTACATTCCTTCTCCGGCTGTAATAAATCCGTCAGTTTGATAATCAATCTGGCCATTAGCTGCTTTACGCACAGATGTTGCACCTTGTACCGCTAACTGCCCGCTTGATGCATCATTTAATGATATTTGCTGGCCATTGTTAAGTGTAAGAATGGCCTTATTACTACCCGCTGGAATAATAACAGGTTTATTAAGGGCACTAACTTTTGGAGGAACCTGCGCGTTATTTGGCAGTAAAAAATAAAGACTGGCAGCAAATACAAACAATATTGTAGCTGCGGCAGCCATACGCGGCCAACGTGCCGGCAGCCTTACTACTTTATTCTCCTGCGCAATCTGTTTATTGATAGCCGCCCGAATAGCAAGCTTTAGCTTTTCCTTTTCGTGTCCGTCCAGCAGTTCCATTACATCCTTGTCGGTAATAAATACGTTATAATAAGCATGCAAAAAAGCTGTTTCTTCGGATGTGGCCTTACCTTCAAGGTGGCGCTGCAGTAGGCTTAAAAATTGGGTTTTGTTCATATCTTCTTACCACATGAGTACCATGAAGTAAAAAGTCCCACAAAAAAAATAAAAAAATTTAAGCCTATTTTTTTACAATAGTAAGAATGGCAATTGCCGCCATTAGCGACGCACGTAATAGCGCTACGGCCCTGGTAAGCTGATTTTGTACCGTTTTACGCGAGATATTTAAGTGCGAAGCTATCTCGCTGGTAGATAGGTCTTCCTGGTAACGCATTTTAAATATTGTTTGTTGAGCCGGTGGTAATGATTTTACCAGGCGGCTATATGCATGCAGCAATTCATCGTGCAGCAAACGGGCATCCGCGGCGCTAGCATAGCACTTTAGTGTTTCAATTAAGTCAGGAATGGGAATGAATAATTGTTGTTGTTTTAACTGCCTGAATACATTATTACGTACCGATGAAAATAAATAAGCCGGAAGGTTTTGAATACGCAAAGACTGACGGTTTGTCCAAAGATAAACAAATACCTCCTGGGTAATATCTTTGGCCATATCGGCATCATGCAGCCCTTTAAAGGCCTGACTATAAACCTTGTCCCAATGCCTTTCGTATAGTTTATCAAATGCGTCGCCATCCCCTGTTTGCAGGAGTTTTAATAGTTCAGCATCCGAATATCGGTAAAATAAAGGCATTGATTGGTTTTTCAAATGTATAACTTACTTTGACAAAAAAAAGCTTTTCATGTGAAGTAGATGTTAATTTTATTAAAAAAACATTATAAATGTACATACATTACAATAAACAATGCTTTTTAAATGAAAAAAATACCATTTTTATAGACAAATGAATTAAATTCCGTTTCAAAATAAAAAAATAAAGACGTTTAAACTTTCGAAAAGGCGCCAGATATGGCAATAATTTTGCTATTATTGTATAATAGTTAGTATTTGTTTGTACAAAGTTTTTGCTGAATTACATGGTAACCAACCCCAACTTTCTTGTCGCTGTAATGACTATAAAAAAGTTCGGTTTGTAATCTAAGAACACCTCACGATAAAGGATAACCCTGCCAAAACCATAAATATGAGCTTAAAAAGAACCAGTTTTTTGGCCACCCTACTGTTTTTTTCAGTTGGTATGTGCCAAGCCCAAACGAAAGATTTTTTTAATAAAAGCGACCTGATGCCCATCGGCTCTTACTATTATCCCGAGCAATGGCCGCATGAATACTGGGAGCGTGATTTAAAAAAGATGGCCGAAGTAGGGTTTGACTTCACTCACTTTGGCGAGTTTGCCTGGGCTTTTATTGAACCAGAAGAGGGCAAGTTTGATTTTAAATGGATAGATGAAGCGATAGACCTGGCCAGATCTAACGGTATCAAAGTTATCATGTGTACATCAAGCCCAACACCGCCCGCCTGGCTGGCCGAAAAACACCCCGAAATATTAATGGTGAACGATATGGGCATTACTATGCAGCATGGGTCAAGGCAGCAAATATCATGGTCCAGTCCGGTTTATCGTCAGTATGTCAGCAAAATGGTAGGGGCAGTGGCTAAGCATTTCGCTAACGACAAACGCATATGGGGCTGGCAGTTGGATAACGAACCATCACACTATGGCCAGTATGATTACAGCCCTGCAGCGCAGATCAGTTTTCGTAAATGGCTGAAAGTAAAGTATACCACTATAGATAACCTGAACAAAACCTGGGGAACTGCTTTTTGGAGCCTCGTTTATAGTAATTTCGATCAGGTGCGCATCCCCAACAGCAAAGAATTAATAGCACAGCCAAACCCAAGTGCCGTGCTCGATTTTAAACGCTTTAGTAACGATGAAGTGAACGACTTTTTGGCCATGCAGTACAAAATATTGCGCAAGTACATCGCGCCCGAGCAATGGATAACCACCAATCTTATGCCTGGCGAACCACCGGTTGATCCCACAAAAATTACCAGTCTTGATTTTAATAGCTATACCAAATACCTTGTTGCCGGGTACGATAAAGGTATAGGGCCGCAAGGATTTCGAATTGGATCGTCAACCAGCATCGCTTTTTCAAATGATCTGTTCAGATCTATCAACGGCATTACAGGGGTGATGGAACTGCAGCCTGGCCAGGTTAACTGGGGCAAATTTAACCCGCAGCCCATGCCCGGCGTGGTGCGTATGTGGATATGGCATGCTTTTGCCGGCGGCAATAAATTTGTGTGCAACTATCGTTTTAAACAACCCTTAATTGGCGGCGAACAATACCATTACGGCATTATTGGCCCCGACGGTGTTACACCAAGCACCAGCGGGCTCGAATATATTAAGGTGATTAAAGAACTGAAGGGCCTTAAAAAATTGTACAATTCCAATGCGCAAATACCTAAAGAGCATGCCGCACGCTTAACGGCATTGCTTTATAATCCCGATAATCGCTGGGAAGAAGATAACCAGCCGCAAAGCAATCAATGGAGTTTTGAAAAACATATGATGCATTATTACAACGCGCTTAAACAATTGGGCGCACCTGTAGATGTTATTACCGAGGATAAAGATTTTTCTAAATACCCGGTGATGGTAGCGCCATCATACCAGTTGCTGGATGCAGATTTAGTAACGCGCTGGACTAAATATGTTGAAGATGGCGGTCATTTGGTAATTACTACCCGGACCGGACAAAAAAACCGGAACGCTAAATTATGGGAGATGAAGTTTGCAGAGCCTATTTACAAATTGATAGGCGGCAAGATATCTTTTTATGATTTATTACCTGATACTGTATTTGGCACTATAAAAATGAGCACCCGAAACTACAAATGGAACAACTGGGCAGATATTATTACCCCGGATCCGGGCACAGAAGTTTGGGCAAGCTATACTAATCAATATTATGCAGGCAGTGTGGCCGTAATGTCGCGCAAGTTGGGTAAAGGCACAGTAACCTATGTAGGCCCCGATACCGATGACGGCAGTTTAGAAAAAGCGGTATTACAAAAAGTATATCAGCGTGCAGGCATTGTTGTGCGTAATTTGCCCGAGGGGGTGATGCTGGAATGGCGCGATGGTTTTTGGGTTGGCGTAAATTATTCGCCCAAACCTTACACAGTGCCTCTATCCACAAAAGATAAGATTTTAATTGGCACCCAAATACTAAAACCGGCGGATGTAATTGTTTGGCAGTAGTAGTTGAATTGGATGCATTATAGGCATATAACTTAATCTATAAAATATTATGGCGAGGATGTATAGGATTATTAATAAATCCTTTTAACGATGTCAAATCCCCCAAAAAGTTCGAGATTTGACCTGTTCCGTCTACCTGAAAGCCTCTGATGAAGAATCAGGGGCTTTTTTATGTCAAAATTTGCGATGTGTCCCTCTACGCTCATGTGTTGAGGTAGAGGGACACATCGCAAAAAGAAAAGTGATCATTTGACCGATTGTTGCAAGTCATTCAATTTCTTTCTTGCTTCAGTATCTTCTTTCAGCTCTAACGCTTTTCTGTAATTCCCTACAGCAGTTTTTTTGTCGCCCCTGGCCGCAAACAGATCGCCAAGGTACCGGTAAGCCAATGAACCGGACGGATAGTTTTTTATATTCATCGTAAACATTTCCTCAGCCTTCCCAAACTGTTTTCGTTGCATCATAAAAAAGCCAAGGTTATTCACCAAGTCTTCCGGAGGCAGCAAAGAGCGACTATCTTCAGATACAAACCCATACTTGGCACTGATATGTGCATAATGCGCCTGAAGGTATGCGGCAAGTTTAAAACCGGGATCAGTAAAATAGCTGTCCTGGAACTTTAAAGCATAATCCTGAAAAATAAAATGCAGGGCATCATAAGTGGCGATCAAAGGGGCAGAAGAATGGGTATCATCCGGATAGTATTTGAAACTTGCGTCTAAGCCATTTTGCGGGTTTCTCATCAGATAGTTGTGTAATTGCAATATGGAGCGCGGGTGAATGGTTCCGGGAACGGTATCCTTTTGAACCGCCGCTGTATCCATACCGGGTGGCAACGTATTGGCCATAGCCAAAAACACTGATTGGCCGGTGTAGTTACCTGACTGAAGGGCTTCCGCAGTTTCCTTTAAAAGTTTTTGATGATCCCACCACATGCTGGGTTCAATGGCCAAGTATGCTTTAAAAATATGCGGATGATGGACCAGGGTATTGATTACTAAGATCCCGCCGAGCGAATGTCCGACCAGCATCCGGTAGGGCAAAGTATGATAAAGTGAATCAATATGAGGGACAAGTTCTTTTTCCATAAAAGCGGTAAAGGCTTCGCCACCGCCTGAATTGGCGGCCATATTTTGATCAATGAACAGGCCGTTGGTCACTTTAGTTGGCGTAAGGTCCCGTGTGCGGTTGGTATTAGGTACGCCCACAATGATCATTTCGGGGCAAAAATTGTTTCCGTTAATGGCGCTTAAAAAATCTATCATGCCAGCAACACCGTTAAAATTCCATTCGGCGTCTAGCAGATATAGAACAGGATATTTTTTCTTTTTGTCAGTACTCGCCGATGTGGGCAGATGTATCCAGATCTTTCTTTTTTCATGTAGGATTTTGGATTGAATACTGTCTATAGTAGCGATATTCACAGCTTCGTTTTGTTGCGCATGAAGTGGCAAAGAAAAGCTGTATACGAAGCACAGAAATAGCAAAAGTTTCATAATTTTATGGACGAATTTTTATTAGTATACAAGACTCACTGCTAAATAAAAAGTTACATGGAACTTATTTTAATCGCTTGCAGATCATCCAAAAAGTTCGAGATTTGACCTGTTCCGTCTACCGAAAGAAGATGAAGCCTTTAGAGATGATCTAAGGGCTTTTTTGTTTGGGAAAGTAGCGGATTAGGTACACAATTCAAAATGGGCAATACTTCCAACAAAATCGTGGCCTCGCTTTATCAACCATCTCATCATTGTCTATTTTTAAGAAAGGCTGCAGTTGTGTACAATATTTTTATTCAGGATTGCTTCCTGGTCACTTCACCGGTTTGTTGGTGTTTTAGGATCAATATTTTTTTGCCGTCAGGCAATATTTCCTCTTTTATCAGGTAGTGCTCATTATCATAATTAATAAAATGAGATGTAGTAGCTGCTATATCATTGCCTCGCCAGTCATCAATTTTTACAGGTTCCCAGGCACGTGTTTTTACCGACAGATAGGCCGCATCTAAAATGCAATTAACAATATAGCCGTCATAAAAACTTTCACGCGGCTGTCGGTTTGCTTCAATGGCATCAAACATATCTGTAAACATATTTGAGTAACCCAAATCGTGCACTTCATCGCCAACAGGAAAAAGCCAGCCGCTATCAGTTTCAGATTTTTCGGCCACGTAGCCCCCTTTCCCGGTGCTGAACATTTCAAAACCGGTACGCAGAAATCCATTTAGCCAGATAGTCCCTTCGGTACCCATTACTTCATCGCGCAGGTCCATACCGCCACGAAATGCCCAGCTTACCTCGAACTGACCAATAGCGCCATCGGCATATTTTACGAGGCCAATTGCATGGTCTTCTGCCTCAATAGGGTGTACCTGGGTATCAGCCCAGCACATTACCTCAATCGGGCGGGTGTTTTTACCTATAAAATTTCGGCTTATCTCTACGCAATGGCACCCGAGGTCTATTATCGCCCCACCGCCTGATTGGGCTTTATCCCAAAACCATTCGCTGTGCGGGCCCGGATGCGTTTCTCTTGATTTTGCCCATAATATGCGTCCTATACTACCAGCCCTGATGCTTTCGCATGATTTTAGGAATTTTGGTGTGTAACATAAATCTTCCAGGTACCCTCCAAATACACCAGCATTTTCTACCGCTTCCAGCATGCGTTTGGCTTCGGCTGCTGTCCTGCCTAATGGTTTGGTGCAAAGCACATGCTTTTTTGCTTTAACGCAAGCCAATACGGCTTCCTCATGCAAATTGTTAGGCAATGCAATAACCACCACATCTGTTTCAGGGTGGCTAACCGCTTCATTTATATCAGTAAAGTAGTATGGCAGATGATAATCATCGGCAAATTTTTTGGCACGGGCTTCGTTCCTGGAATACGCTACGCGTACTACATCTTTACGACGCTGACTTTGTAACGCGTCTGCATAAAAACGGGCTATAAAACCGGTCCCAAGTATGGCTATATTCATGTTTTTTGATATTAGTTTTCCCAGCCTGTTTCTTTTAAGGCCTCGTCATTTTCTTTCTTTAAAAAATCCGCATCCGATAGTGAGCCCGCCTCCCATTCCAGTATTGCCCCATCGGGCACTAAGTTAACCGGAGTTTTCCACGATCCTGATGGTTCATTATAAGCCAGGTTGGACTGTAGGGAATAAACCGAAATAAGCGACCAGCGCGAATGATCGGATAGATTAGCTTCAGAGCGATGCAATAAGTTACTGTGGAAAAACACAGCATCGCCGGGTTCAATTTCGCAGTAAACCAATTCCATGGTTTTTAATGCATTATTTACCATTGTCATATCGGCGCCCACCTGTTCGCCTGCAAAGCCGTGATTTACGCGCCCCAACTTATGCGAGCCTTTTATTACCTGCAAACATCCGTTTTGTTTGCTGGCGGGCGTTAATGCTATCATTATGCTCATCATCTGATCAGGAAACATAAACTGATTTTTATACCAATAACCATAGTCCTGGTGCCATTCCCAGGCGCCGCCAACTTTAGGTTCTTTCTGCATCAGCTTTGAATGAAAATGGCAAACCGAGGCATCACCATCCAATAATTGGGCTACCGATCTCACCACTTTTTCGCTTCGGATAAAGTAACTAAAAACATCATTGCCGGGGGTATACCAAAGTGAAAGCCTGGTTTTTTTGCCCGATTGGTCGTTTAAATCGAGCGCATTTTTGGTCATAACATCATCGGCTATAGCAACTTTGTATAAAGCATCAATTTCCTTAGGTGCGCAAAAGTTCTTGACCACCAAATAACCGTCGTGCCGGTAATCAGCTATTTGTTGCGTTGTTAGTTTCATATAGTAATTGGTTTATATAATCAAAACTATAAAAATCTGACTGGTTGAACAAGATAATAGAATATGTGACCAATAACTTTTCTGACCAGACATGCCGGGTATATATAAAATTAACATTACCATTTGATAAACTTCACCCTTGTCTAAACTTATCAGATCATCAGGTGTTGACTGTTAGTGACGTTTAAACATATCCATTTTATCATTAACCCTGCATCGGGTAAGGAAGAGCCTATTTTGTCCTATATTAATAAGACGTTTGTGAACAGCCGGATAAATTGGGATGTTTCGGTGACGAAGAAGGATAAGGGTGCGGGAGAGATTGCGCGTTCTCTTATCGGCAAAACAGATTTGGTTGCAGTATATGGAGGCGATGGCTGTGTAACAGCGGTAGCGGCTGCATTATACGGGACGGCATTACCGATAGCCATCATCCCGGGTGGTACAGCGAATGTGATGGCAAAGGAATTGAATATCCCACTGGATACGATGGAGGCGCTGGAATTACTGCGCGCGGGGAGGCATAAAATCAAAGCAGTAGATATGGGTTTGGTTAACGGCGAACCTTTCCTGTTGCGGGTAAATCTGGGGATCATGGCGGCTATGGTGACGGAGGCAGACCGGAGCTTAAAGGATAAGATAGGGCAGCTGGCTTATGGACTAACAGCGGTTCAAACAGTGGCGGCGGCAAAGCCTGTTAATTACCTGCTGGAGATTGACAGGAAAAAGGTGGACGTTAGCGGGGTTGCTCTGACGGTAACTAATTCCGGCAATATGGGGATCGGTGATTTTGAGCTGCAGCCGGGGATTAGCGTGACCGACGGCCTGCTTGATGTAATTTTAATGCAGGATACGAATTTTAGCTCGTTGCTAAGGGTGGCGGGCAGCGCACTATTACAACAGAAGTCTTCGGTGTTACAGCATTGGGCATGTAAAAAGGTAGTGATCCACATGTCTAAGAAACAAACGTTTATTTGTGATGATGCGGAACGGTCCGCCAAAAAATTAAAGATCGAAGTAGTACCGGGTTCGATCTGGTTGCTGGTTCCTGTTCAAAAAAATAGTTTATGCTAACAAAACTTAAGAGTGTTATTACATTGGCGGGTTTATTCCTACAGTACAGTTCAGATAATATTTACCGGGTAATGTTTGGCATGCCACGCCTGAAGCGCTGCCAGATAACGGCTAACCTTTTCCTGGGCAGCCAGTATAATTTGGTGGGTTTACGCAAACTGAAGGCCTTAGGCGTGACGGCTATTATCAATATGCGGATGCATTCGGTATACAGCGAGGCGCAACACGAAGGTTTTCATTATCTACATCTGCCAACACCCGATAATACGCCACCACCGCTGGAGGTTTTGCAACAAGGCGCCGATTTCGCTGATGCGGAGATCAAAAACGGCGGCAAAGTATATATCCATTGCCGCCAGGGACTGGGCCGTGGACCGACCATGGCAACAGCCTACCTGCTTAAAACCGGGCTGACCTTAGAAGATGCGCTTGCTCTCATCAGGAAGGCACGACCATTTATCAATCCAAGACCCGGCCAGTTGGCGCGTTTAAAAGAACTGGAAACGTATTATACCAAGGCATGATCCAGAACAGCAACACAAACAATTAATACAGACGAAAACCGTTCAATAATTTATGCGTGGCGCATCAAAAAAATCAATATTCATAATCGCCGGGCTTGCTTTGTCATTTATAGCTGCGGCGCAAACCAGATCATAGTGAAAGTATTCGTAATGTAGCCGAAGACTACGGGCATAATGGCCTGAGGTTGCAAACTTCAGACAGCGAAGTGATTTAAGATCTAAGTAAATGGTTAGCAATCATTTGTGTTTCTCCTTTAGAAAAACACGGATCAAAATAGCTGACATATCTTATTAAATCATCTGCCGTTAGAATTTTAACATACTTGAACTCCTCGATAGGTTTATGATTTATCAAAACGATCAGATTTCTTATCGAAACTTTTCTGTCGCCCCAATGATGTTCTTTTAATCTTAATTTTTGATTTGAAAATTCTCCATTTAATATTCTATATATAGCAAAGTTCGCACGTTTTATTTGTTGAACAGGAGAATAAAGATTTAAATTATGTAATGATTGTTCACTCCAGTTTTTTGTTTCTATTAAAAAAATACCTGAAGGGGCTATTAAGAGATGGTCTATTTGAACAGATTTAATGTAATCGTTTTCATTTTTATTATAGATAGCAGGATGAAAGTTGCAGGTAAAATCATTGATCAAAATATAATCATCGTTTAATTTTTCTAATTCTCTTACCACTTTTTGCTCGCCTATAGCGCCGTAAATCGAATTATTTATTTCGTCAATAATATTCTTTTGCCTGTCAAGCTCTTGCAATTCTGAAGAACAACTTTGCATTACTGCAACTTCAGGACTTGAATTTAAAAACTGAAAACGGTCGTTTTTCTTATTATACTCCTGAGCCAAGTTTTCAACAGCATCTGAAATTTTAGAATTAAAACTATGTTTGTGAAAATCTATTTCTTGCTTGAGTCGGATTTTTTTAATGTAACAAATAATTGTTTGAATGAGGTTCCCTTTCGTAACAGACAAGTTTTCTAACCTATGCTTTAAACTTTCAAGGCTCGATGTCAGTTGGTATTCAACTTCAATTTTCTTCGCCTTGATAGCTTCATTTAATTCAACTACCTCAATAGCAAGCAAGTTTCTTTCTTGATCTATTAAAGGCTGATGATTTGAAATGATTTGTTGTCGTTTAACAATGTAATTTTCCTTAAAAGTGATTAGTTCATTTACCGATTGATATCCCTTAACATTGTTTGTGCGCAAATGAGCCTTTATCGTAGTTAAACAGCCTATAGTGTTGTAAACCTTACACATATTAGTTTCCGAACATTTAATTTATGGCACCTTATTAATATAAAGCTACAAACAGCGATGGTAATAACAAAAAAACCTCAAGCCTTCCGGCCTGAGGTTTCCAATTATTTTGATGCTTTTATTAAACTTTCTTAATTGGCTGTCCTGCGCCAGATATATTGCCGTTCCCTAAAAGTGTTTTACGGGTAAGGCTTTCTATTTTACCCTGTGCATCGCGGTTTATATACACGCGCGACACATTAGGACCAATATTGGCATTTAAATCGGTTATAACCAGCACGTCGGGCTTAACCTCTTTTAACATGTAGCTTTCAACCGGTTTACCGGGTTCAGCCCTGTTCCATAGTAAATTACCTTTTTGGTAGGTAACAGTAATGTCGCTGGTGTATTTTCCAACCAGGTCACCATATTTACTTTTCATATTTACCGCGGCGTTTGCGGCAATGCCATCGTTGTCTATCACCCATTGGGCGGCCGCTTTTTGTAGGGTATCAGTTGATGTTTTCAGAATATCCTGTAATATCAGTTTGCGGGTTGCTACCAGGGCATCTTCTTTGCCGGTTAGTACTTCGGGGATCACGCCGATACCTTCCCAGCCAACATTATCATTTGGGCCTACCACCATTTTAATAGGTACAAATGCCTGCAGGTTGTGCCCTAACTGTACATTACCGCCGGCGATGCCCGCGCCCGCGCTGGTATCGCCAACTATAGTGGCGCGTTTCAGTTTCTGCATCGCGTAAGCAAACCCTTCTGAGGCCGAACCAGTGCCCCTGCCCGTTAAGATGTAAACCTTAGCATCGGGCATGTGTTTGCCAGGTGTGTATGCATAGGTCCACTCCTGTTCATCGCGTTTACGATCTTTGTAGAAACCGTTCAAATAAAATTGCTCGCGCCCCGGGTTGTAAAAATACGAAGCCAGGAAACGGCCCATTTGCCCGGTACCACCCGGGTTATGGCGAACATCCAGTATAATATATTTGCTGTAAGCACACATGCCCATGCTGGCGGCAGCCATTTCAAAAGCTTCCTGCGAGCCAAGGAACGGCCCGGGTATTTCCACATAAGCTGTTGAGGTTGCACCGTCTATTTCAACTTTCTTAAATCCGTAGTTCGACTTTGCGTCGGTATTAACCTGTGGCCTTGCTCCTCCTCTTGCACCGGCATTCATGCTTCGCGAAACGCGCAGATGCACATCCTTATGTGTTTTGCGCAGGTCCTCGGTCAGTTTTGAGGCAAGCTCCTGTTCAGTCAAATTGTTATAATGGCCATCGGCTTCAAATTTGGTCAAAGCTTCTTTATACTTTGCGCTAATCTCCGGGAAGGGATAAACTGCCACTAATCTATCGCCAAGTTTGGTGACTATTTCGTGCCTGTCGGCATCATTTATCGTTTGTGCGAATGAGGGCAAATTGCCTAACAGCAATGCCAATGCCGCGCATAGCACACGGCCTGTTTGTTTGATCGGTGTTGGTTTCATCAAGTGAGTTTAAATATGAGGTAATTAATCGGGGGTAAATATAAAAGTCCTGCGTATCAATACAAACACCCACTTACTTACTGCCGGTCCGCAATTGATCTAATTATTATTTTAAAAAGAAATCCAGCAAGGCTTTTTGAACCTGGGCAGTTTGCTCTTGCACAACCCAGTGTCCCGCATCTTTAATAATTGCTTCCTGCACATTTGAAGCTACCAGCCTGGAATGTGCAGCCAAATATGATCCTGCAGAATGGTCAGCGCCCAGCGCTAATAAAGGCATTGGCAGTTTGTTTTTTGCAAATTTCATATTGTCTTTAGCATCTTGCGAAAACTCGCCAAACCAATGGAACGCACCGGTTGTAGCGCCCGGTACTGAATAGGCCCTGATAAACTCATTTCTTTCGGCTTGGGTAAAGGAGTTGTTTTTAAACCCTACAGTCGGCCAAAAATCTGTAAAAAAAAGGCCTACTTTTCCTGATACCAGTTCGCCTGAATGAGGCTGTCCAAAAAAGCCAAACCACCAGGCTTGTGCCCTAACCTGGCTCCAAACCGGCTCAATGCCCGGCAATAGCGCATCCATCAAGGCAATCTTTTTTACGTCGGCCGGGAACTGCGCAGCATAGGCATACGCTACCATAAGGCCAATATCATGCCCGGCGATTTTTGTACGTTGGTACCCCAGTTTTTTCATTAGCTCATGCAGATCTACAGCCATGTTCTTTTTGCCATAACCACCGACCGGTTTACCCGATTCGCCGACACCACGCAAATCGGGTGCTATAACGGTAAAGTGTTTAGAAAGCTCTGGTAATAAGCGGTTCCACATGTACCAATTTTGGCCGAAACCATGTACCAGTAACAAAGGTTCGCCTTTGCCGCCAATAACATAATGGATTTTTACACCATTAACCGTTGCATACTGGTTTTTAAAACCGGCAGGCGGTGTTGCCGGCTTAACAACGGCGGCAAATGTAAGGGTAGTTGACAAGATAAACAGGCAGATTAATGCCACGTATTTGATGCGTGTTGGCGTTTTCATGATTTTATCTAATTATGTATAAGTTAAGGTAATTTCCGTAATGCAATATACCGATTTACTTCAAAATGCTTCGCTGGTAATCCCGCTACAAGCTAAATTTGTATTTTGCACCAACATAACTAACTAAACATGGCATCGGGTTTTTTTGCAATTTTGGATGATATAGGTGCATTGATGGATGATGTAGCGGTTACAACTAAAGTAGCGGCAACCAAAACTACCGGCATATTGGGCGATGACCTGGCGGTAAATGCCGAAAAAGCTACCGGCTTTTTATCATCACGCGAGTTGCCGGTGCTGTGGGCCATCACAAAAGGATCATTTATTAATAAATTGATTATCGTCCCCATAGCCTTACTGTTAAGTGTGATCTTTCCGGTTGCTGTTAATATCGTTTTAGTTTTAGGGGGATTTTACCTGGCTTACGAAGGGGTTGAAAAGATAATTGAATACTTTTTTCATCACTCAAAAACACCTCACGAGGTAACAAAAGAGAAAGAACAGCACGACCTCGATGCTGAAAAAGTAAAAATCAGATCTGCTATAACAACCGACTTTATCCTGTCAATAGAGATCGTAATTATCGCGCTGGGAAGTGTTACGGAAAAAAGTTTAGCTATTCAGGCTGTAACCGTCTCGGTGGTTGCAGTGCTGGCCACTATAGGCGTGTATGGTATAGTAGCGCTAATTGTACGGATGGATGATGCCGGCCATAAATTGATAAAACATGCTAATAACAAAGGTTTTCTTTCAGCCGTTGGTATGTTATTAGTTAAATCCTTACCCGTTATTATTAAGATCCTGAGTGTTGTGGGGACAGTTGCGTTGATCTTAGTCTCCGGCGGAATTTTCGTCCATAATATTGAATACTTACATCATTTGTTGCCGAACATACCGGCTATAATTATGGATTTTGCTATTGGACTGGTAGCCGGATTAGCTATGGTAGCAATTATAACCAGCGGCAAGAAGGTGTTTTCTGTATTTAAAAAATAATCTTCTCATATCGATAACATAAGCCTCAATTCGAATGAATTGAGGCTTATGTGTGCTTTTAATTTTCCTGGTTAGTTATCCTTCGATTAAAAAATCTAACAAAAAATTTGCGTAGTTAAATAACTACATATATATTTGTAGTCAAATAGCTACGCAATGAATTTAAGACGAGATGTATTCCAGGCCATAGCCGACCCTACCCGCAGGGCAATATTGTTATTGGTTGCTACGCAAACCATGACAGCCGGCGCTATAGCGGCCAACTTTGATACCGCCAGGCCAACAGTATCTAAACATTTGCAGATACTTACCGAATGCGAGTTGTTGGGTCAGGAACAAAATGGCCGCGAAATTTACTATCGCCTAAACGCAAAAAACATGAAACAGGTAGCCGACTTTATTGAGCCGTTCCGCCAGCTATGGGATGACCGGTTTAACAAATTGGAAACCATCATGAAAAACTATAAAAGCAAATAACATGGAACTAAAAACAAAGATCAACGCCGAAGATGGCAAGCAGGATCTGAGGATAACAAGGGAGTTTGATTTGCCCATAGCATTACTATTTAAAGCCTATGCCGAGGCCGAAATTATTGAGCAATGGATGGGGACCAAAGTATTGAAGCTGGAAAGTAAAAAACACGGCAGCTATCAATACGAAACCACCGACCCCAAAGGGAATACACACCGGTTTAACGGCGTGATTCACGAGTTTATCCCGAACCAGAAGATCATAAAAACCTTTGAAATGGAGGGCACACCTTTTGGCGTACAACTGGAGGTTTATGAGTTTGAAAAGCTGACGGAAGAGACCTGCAAACTCAGTATGCATGTGGTATATGAGTCGGTTGCACAAAGAGACCAGGTACTACAGTTGCCATTTGCACAAGGCATAAACATGGCGCATAACCGCATACAGGACATCATAAGCAAATTAAAATAACAGATCATGGAAAAGCGTAATAAGATCATTTATTGGATAGCTACAGTGTGGCTTGCCCTGGGGATGCTAGCAACCGGTGCGGTACAATTGTTTAAAGCAAAAGAAGGCGCCGGTGGACTGGATAGTTTAACCCGTTTGGGCTATCCCGTTTACCTGTTGACGATATTGGCCGTTTGGAAAATCATAGGTGTAATAACCGTGCTAATCCCTAAATTTACTTTATTGAAAGAATGGGCATACGCAGGTTTTTTCTTTGCCATGTCGGGAGCGATATTTTCGCATTTAGCGGTAGGTGATGATTTAAAAGAATTGTTTGGACCGGTATTATTATTGGTGCTAACTATAGTATCATGGTATTTCAGGCCTGCGGATAGAAAGATCAATTTGTTAATTAAATAATAGCATGAAAAAGGAATTATCACCTCAACAACGCGAAGAACTATTGGGGACATTAAAAGCTCGTTTCGATAAAAACAGGAACCGTCATAACAATATTAATTGGGCCGATGTACAGGCAAAGCTGGAAGCTAACGCTGAAAAATTATGGTCGCTTAATGAAATGGAAGTAACCGGCGGTGAGCCGGATGTAGTTGGTTACGATAAAAATACGGGCGAATACATTTTTTATGATTGCTCGGCCGAAAGCCCGAAGGGACGCAGAAGTGTTTGTTATGATAACGCGGCCTGGGAATCGAGGAAAGAACATAAGCCGGAAAATACAGTTATTGATATGGCTACAGATATGGGTATTGAGCTGTTAACCGAAGAACAATACCGTGAGCTGCAGCAACTTGGCAAGTTCGATCTGAAAACATCAAGCTGGGTAAAAACACCTGCCGATATCAGAAAACTTGGGGGAGCCATTTTTTGCGATAGACGTTACGATACCGTATTTTTATACCATAATGGCGCGGAGTCTTATTATGCTGCCAGAGGTTTCCGTGGATCGTTAAGCGTATAATTTTTGCATAAACACCAGCTATATGACTACGAACCCTAAAGTTGACTTCTTTTTCATCAAAGCCAAAAATTGGCAGGAAGAACTGGAGAGATTGAGAATGATCATCCTTGACTTCGGGCTTACCGAAGAGTTAAAGTGGGGTGTCCCTTGTTATACCTTAAACAACAGCAACGTAGTTTTGATCCATGCGTTTAAAGCGTACTGCGCCATCTTGTTTTTTAAAGGCGCATTGTTAAATAATGGCGATGGCATGCTGATCCAACAAACAGAGAATGTGCAGTCGGCGCGGCAGCTTAGGTTTACAAGTCTAATGGAAATAGTTGATCAGGAACCCACACTGAAAGCCTATATCTATGAAGCTATTGAAGTAGAAAAAGCCGGTTTAAAAGTAGAGCTTAAAAAAACCAAAGAGTTTAAAATGCCCGATGAATTTCGGCATAAATTAGACGCTATTCCTGCATTGAAAACCGCTTTTGAGGCATTAACGCCGGGTAGGCAAAGGGCTTATCTGCTATATTTTTCTTCAGCCAAACAATCGGCCACCCGCCAGGCAAGGGTTGAAAAATATATGCCGCAAATATTGAACGGCAAGGGGTTAGATGATTAGCCATAAGCTTTTCATCTCGTAACAATTTTTATACGCAGCAATAGTTATCATTGCATTAACATCGAAATAATATAAAACCGATTAACTTTACCAATGGATATTAAAACGTCCAAGATGTACAAGATGATCTTAACTTCGAAAATAAAAGCTGCGGCTGCGCTTAGCGCAGCCGCAATAGTGTTAATAGCAGCTTCTGCTTATAAAAAAGATGTTCCGGCTTCGGGTATTGAAAAGGTAAACCATGTTGTGGTTATCTACATGGAAAACCACAGTTTTGACAACTTATGGGGCGAGTTTCCGGGTGCTGATGGGCTATCAGATGCTAAAAAGAAAAACATAATTCAGCGGGATGCTATGGGGCAACCTTATGTTACGCTGCCGCCGGTACCGCGCAGTACTGCCTTTCCAACAAACCTGCCTAATAATTATTTTAATATTGACCAGTATGTGCCAAATGATCTGGTTACTCCTGACGTTACCCACCAGTATTACCAGGAGCAGTTACAATTAAATGGTGGTAAGATGGATCATTTCGTCCAATATAATACCAGCAAAGGTTTAGCTATGGGTTATTACAAAACGGCACAGATCCCATTGTATGATTTGGCTAAGCAATATACTTTATGTGATCACTTTTTTCATAGCGCATTTGGTGGATCGTTTCTTAACCACCAATGGCTGATAGCTGCTGCTACCCCAGTATTTCCAAATGCTCCTCTTACGATGGTGGCACAGCTGGACTCGGCTGGAAAACTGATCAAGGATGGCTCGGTAACCCCGGACGGTTATGCGGTAAACACACTTAATTCTATAAATCTTCATCCAAAAAACGCAGTTCTTGAAAGGCTGGTACCCAATCAAACCAACCCAACCATCGGCGATCGTCTTTCTGAAAAAAATATTTCATGGGCATGGTATTCGGGTGGTTGGAACGTAGCCAACGCCGGATCTACACCACCAATGTTCTCTTATCATCATCAGCCTTTTGTATATTTTAAAAACTATGCAGCCGGGACTGAAGCACGCAAAGAACACTTAAAGGATGAGTCAGAGTTTTTAACTGCTGCCAAAAACGGAACATTACCTGCAGTATCTTTTGTTAAACCCACCGGGGTGGAAAATGAACACCCGGGCGGTTCTACTGTTGCTGTTGCCGAAAAACACGCGGTTGCATTAATAAATGCAGTACTTAACGGCCCTAATGGCAAGGATGCAGTAATCATCCTGACCTATGATGAGAACGGCGGTTTTTGGGATCACATTGCACCACCAAAAATAGACAAATGGGGTCCGGGGTCACGCGTTCCTGCGCTTATAATTTCGCCATTCGCAAAAAAGAATTACGTCGATCATCATAAATACGAAACAGTAAGCATCCTGGCTTTTATTGAAAAAAGATGGAAGTTAAAACCATTAACCAGCCGGGACGAACATGCCGATCCGCTGAGCCATGCGTTTGACTTTTAAGGCAACCATTGCCTGCCTGCTGGCTGTTACCGGCTGTTGTATATTGGCTTTCCGGAAGGAAAAAATTGCAACCTCTGAGACTATTCGACAGGAACTTGTAATACAATCAGATGGCTTGTTGGCAGCTATACATCGATTACAAGTCGCCCCTGCCAAAGATCTGCAACAACGGTTCAGGGAGGCGCGATTGGCCTACAAACGCCTGGAGTGGGCGGTAGAATATTTTGACCCGCTAACCACCCGCCAGGTTAACGGCCCGCCCGTACCCGAAACCGAACTGACAGGATTGGTTATTGAGCCAGATGGGCTGCAGGTGATTGAAGGATTATTGTTCCCAAAGTTTACCTTATCTTCCCAAAAGGAATTAGCCAAGCGGCTAAATAGTTTGGCCGCTAATGCAACGCAATTTCAATACTATTTCACGCATGCCAACCTACAGGATTGGCAAATACTGGATGCTTTAAAACAGGAAATATTCAGAGTAGAGATATTGGGGCTGAATGATTTTGACGACCCGTTGGCTCGCCAATGCTTTGCAGAATCGGCAGCGGCTTTGCAAAGCACACAAAAGGTGGTACTGTGTTACCAAGGGATTTATAAATTACAATTGCCGTATCATTTTCAGCAAGCCATCCATTATCTTTCAAGATCAACAAATTTTGACCAGTTTGATCGCGCAGCATTTATTATAAATTACGCCAATCCGCTTACCCGCGCATTAACTAAACTGCATAAGCAATTGCACCTGCCTGATATCCGGTACAATCGCCTGTTAAAACAGGATACAGAAACGCTATTCGACCGTAATGCATTCAACCGTAACGCCTACATCGCAGCGCCGGAAGATTCGGCGACGGTACAAAAGATCGCTTTAGGAAAAAAGTTGTTCTTTGATCCACAACTATCCGGCAATGGTATGCGTAGTTGCGGTTCTTGTCATCAGCCAGACAAAGCTTTTACAGATGGGCTGGCAAAGAACCTTGATCTTAAAGGGAAACGTTTCCTTACCCGCAATACACCCACGTTGATTAACGCGGCATTGCAACCCTCACAATTTTATGATATGCGGGCCGCCTCGCTGGAGGACCAGGCGCATGATGTAATGAGTAATAAGGACGAGATGCATGGCGATATGCAGATCTCTACGGGTAAGCTTTGGAAGGATGCAGAATATCGTAAACTATTTAAGGATGCGTTCCCGGTTATTGACCGCAAGGCTATAGACACCGCCGAAATAATGAACGTATTAGCCAGCTATGTTCGCAGCCTTACAGAACTAAACAGCCGGTTTGATGTTTATATGCGCGGCGACAACAGCGCCTTAAATCAGTCTGAGATAAGAGGGTTTAATTTGTTTATGGGGAAAGCACGTTGTGCAACTTGCCACTACCTGCCTTTGTTTAACGGCAGCCTGCCACCCCGATATATGCAAATGGATGCCGAAGTAATTGGCGTACCTAAAACCAAAGCAGGTAAAGCTATCGACCCGGATGAGGGGCTTTACGGTATTTCACCATTTGCTTTTAACCACCACTCCTTTAAAGTCACCGCCGTTCGTAACGCGGCCCGTACAGCGCCTTATATGCACAATGGGGTTTATAAATCGTTAGAAGAAGTTATTGATTTCTATAATAAAGGCGGTGGCGCAGGGATAGGTTTAAATGTACCGAACCAAACATTGGCCACGGGTAAACTGAACCTTACGGCAGCCGAAAAAAAGCAACTCATCGCTTTTATAAAAAGTTTGGATAGCCGTTAGCATCCGCAGGAAATCTTTGTTACCTTTAATCCAACACGACCTAAACGGTAAGGCATGAAATATCTGATATTTGGTATAGCTATATGGAGCCTGGCTTTAGTTAGCTGCCATAATGAAGCAAAAACTAGGGAAACCCGAAAAGATTCGATAGTTAAGATAACCACTATTGCTACCACAAAAACAATAGTTACTTCAAACCCTGCGAACGATAAACAGGAGATTCAGACCCTGATAAGAAAAGTTTTAAATGAACATTCCATTGACCTGCTCCCTGCGATATTTAACAGGCAGGACAGCCTTTGCACCGGGTTTGATATGGGCATACTCAAACAAAACATGGAGAAATTGAAAGCGAGCAATCTTTTCTCGGCTACGTTTATAGAAAATTACAAACAGATCATTTTAACCCTTGATAAGAAGATCAAGAACAAAGAATTTTCGCCATGGCATACCGGAGAATTGCCAACTTTTATTTTTGCAAACGACGTTGACCCATGGACGCTTTGTCAGGATGTGCCCTACGACGAACCCAACGCGTTAGACTATGTTGAAGTAACACCTGCGAAGCTAAACGGCGACAGAGGTGAGTGGATGTGGAAATGGGGAAATTTGCCAAAGGGGCAAAATAGCGGTTGGAGAGATTTTAGCTATAAGTTTAATGTAGAGAAGGAAAACGGCGTTTGGAAAGTTTCCTATATGCAGGGCTTTGACTTCAAGGAAAGCACACATAAAGACGGCTTATAGATCATTTCTTTTATTATCACTATGAATTTTTTACCAACAGAGATCATCGATCTTAATACACACATTGAAAACATAACAGATGTTTACAAAAACATACCCGTAACGGAAGTTAACAACCATGTAGTGCGTTTAGCCGTAATGACCGAAGATTTTTATTGGCATTATCACCCTAACTCTGACGAGACATTTATGGTTATTGAAGGAACTTTGTTGCTTGACTTTGAAAATGGCACTATAGAGTTGAACAAGGGGCAACTAATAACCGTACCCAAAAACGTGGCACACCGCACGCGGCCGAAAGATGGCAGGTCGGTAAATCTAACCATAGAGCTTACTGCAATGGAAACAGTGAGGATAGAGAGGGAATAAAACAGTTTACCTTTAAAAGCAAAAAGCCTCCGGTTTTTCGAGCGGAGGCTTTTTGCTTTAGTTTATTTTACGCGTTCGATATAATCGCCGGTACGGGTATCAACCTTTATCTTATCGCCCTGGTTTATAAACAGGGGAACTTTTATTTCTACGCCATTTTCTGCAGTAGCAGTTTTTAACGCGCCGGATGAGGTGTCGCCTTTAACTGCAGGCTCAGAGTAAGTAATTTCTAATTCGACGTTGTTAGGCATTTGCGCCATTATAGGCTCTTCGCTTTCAAACGACACGATAATATTCATTCCCTCTGTTAAAAACCTTACAGATGGGCCTAAGAGCGTTTTAGAGATATTATGCTGATCAAAGGTCTCATTGTTCATGATCACCATAAAATCGCCGTCGTCATACAGGTATTGGTAATCGCTGGTTTCTACGCGGCAAATCTCAACCTGTTCGTCGGTAGCTAAGCGTGCCTCTACAATTTTGCCGGTTTTAATGTTCCTAAACTTATCTAAATAAAACGCGCCGCCTTTGCCCGGTGTACGATGCATAACTTCGGTAACAGTTACCAGTTCGCCGTTATAGCGTAATATATTCCCTACTTTAACTTCAGATGCCTTTGCCATGAAAATCCTTTTTTTGTTTTAGACCGCAAAGGTATATTAAGTTATGAGATTTTGAGAATTAGCCGAAATTTAAGCTGACATTATGCGTTACATTTATATTTTCGCTATTTTCGTATATATCGCATACAAACATGACACATCTAACTATAGATAATAAAAAATATGTGCTTATCCCGGAAGAAAACTACCAGGAGCTACAAAAACAAGCAGCATTAAAATCGAAGCCCGAAAAAACATTTTCTGTTGAGGAAGCCAGAGACTACAGCAAAAAGCTGATTAGAACATGGGCTTCAGAAAAGTAGCCATCAAAGAATCGGCAGCCGAAAGCATAGCCGGCATATCATGGTATTTGGAATCGGAAGGATTGCTGGCAACAGCCGAAAAATTTGCTGATGATGCATACGATTTTCTTTCGAAATTAGGAGACAATCGAAAAGGCTATCGGCCCTGTCGTGATCCTGAAAGAGATCTATTGGGTTATAAATGCATCCCTTATCGCAAAAAATACACCATTGTATTTATAGAACTTGATACAGAAATTATTGTATGCGAGTTTATACTATCAAAAAGAATTTATTGGTAACTCACAAAACATTCTTATCCCTACCCCAAATTCTCCTTAAAGAAATCAATAGTACGTTTCCAGGCTAATTCCGCGGCGGCTTTATCATAACGCGGTGTGGTGTCGTTATGGAAGCCATGGTTTGCGCCTTCGTAAATAAAGCCTTGGTACTTTTTGTTGTTTGCTTTTAATGCAGCCTCGTAAGCGGGCCAGCCACCGGTTATCCTTGTATCTAATGATGCGTAATGCAATAGCAATGGTGCTTTAATTTTAGGCACATCTTCGGCCGCCGGCTGGCTGCCATAAAACGGAACAGATGCCGCCAATTCAGGGATGCGCACTGCCATCATATTACAAATGCCGCCGCCATAGCAAAAACCAACCACGCCTACTTTTCCATTGCAATCCGGGTGATTTTTAAGGTAATTGAACGCATCTATAAAATTCTGCTCCATTTCGCCTTTATCGCGTTTCGCCTGCATTTCGCGGCCGGCATCATCATTACCCGGATAGCCGCCCAGGGGTGTTAATGCATCAGGTGCAATGCTGATAAAGCCGGCAAGGGCTGCGCGTCTGCCTACATCTTCAATATATGGGTTTAGTCCACGGTTCTCATGCACCACTATAACACCGCCAAGTTTGCCTTTGGCATCCGCGGGTTTTGATAATTGCGCTTTTATTGAGCCGCCGCCTTTTGGTGAATCGTATTTAATATATTCTGTTTTTAAACGCGGATCGTCCGGCTGAATTTGAATATTACCTTTATAATCAGGCATCAGAAAACTCATTAGTGCAGGTACAGTTAAGCTACCCACCGCATACAATGATAACTTTTCCATAAAGCCGCGGCGATCCAAACGATTATGCGCATAGGCATCATAAAGATCAAACACTTCCTGTTTGATATCTTCTTTTTTGATCTGATCCATAATATGATTGATGGGTTTATCCAAAAATAATGATTTACGGCGAAATAATACTATGGCGCTTTTGTAACCTTACTCCTAAAATAGCCTTCGGCTATATGAGTGACCTTTGCGTCTGCGCCCTTTTCTATTATCTTAAACTTAACTTTGCCATAAATACTATCTCCAATTGAATAGTTAGATTTATTTAGTGCTAAACTCTGTTCTATTACGTCAAATGTAGGTTCAGGTTTGCCTAATACAATATTATCGGTGCCGAAGTATGGCTTGACATCGAATAAATGATTCCGGCAATTAATAGTAAATCCCGACCATTCTTCGCCATCGCTAATCCCGATGTTAATTTTCAAAACACTGTCTATCACGAAGCTTTTGCAATTGTAATTCCGAGCATTAATGGTGTCGGTTAATTTCTGGAATCTATCGTTAAAATAGCTTACATCACTGGTTTTTGGCCACGCATAATAACCAACTTCTGGATAGTCTCTCTCTTTATCAAGTTTTTTATAGACGGGATTCTTAGTAATATCGGCGTTTATTATAATATTACCGGCTTCTATCTTGTGGCAAGCGGTGTTAAAACAACCGATAAACGCTATGCAGATCCATACCGGGAGACGTAGGCTTAAGCTGAATATGTTTGCGGTTTTTTGTTTCATACTGCTAAAATATTGACGCGTTGTTGCTTTTCTCAATTTTTGCAATTAGCTCACATTCAATACATTGTGTCGAAATCTTGTTTCATTTTGTTTCACTCGATTTTTACAATTAGCTTACTTACAGTTAGTTAAGCCCAAATCTTGTTTCACTTGTTTCATCTGTTTCATAAACATGTGAAACAAACAACCGTTATATAGCGTCCACTCCCGGTTTGGCGTTAATTTTCTTCCAGATGGTAAATCCCCCGAAAACAAGCATCAACCCAACAAACACATACACCCATGGAGATAAATTGCGCCCGTATATCATTAAATAAGTATAAGGTATACTATAGCCTATAGCAGCCAGCAGCATGGTTAATATGACCGGCTTTTTTTCTCGTAGTTTCTTGATGGTTACCCCTATAAAGATAACCATGGTGAGTTTACCTATAAAATATAGTGAGCCCAGCAACAATGGGTTAACATCATGTTTTTCGCCAAGGCCGATAATCCAATCTTTAAATACTATAAAATAATGCTCCATTGGCTGTAAGATATAAATTTTATAATTTAAAGCCTATTTAAACGAGATCAACGTATCAGGCAATGCTTCTACCCTTTCGCAGCAAAGCTGCTCCATGGCTTGTTTAAATTGCGTTTTAAGCATAGCTATGGTATGGTCGCCGCCTTTGTTACCCAGGGCTGATACACCGTACATAAACGGCCTGCCCATAAAGGTAAACTTAGCGCCGCATGCTAATGCCCTTGCAATATCCGGACCAGAACGCACACCGCCATCCATCATAATGGTTAGCTTATCACTGTATTTTGCCGCAAGGGTATGTAATGACCGGATAGACGATTCGCCGGCATCTATCTGCCTGCCCCCGTGGTTTGATACAATGATCCCATCAGCACCAAGTGCTATGGTTTTCTCCATGTCCTGCTCGCTGACAATGCCTTTTAATACCAGCTTGCCTTTCCATTGATCACGGATAGCGGCTATCTTGTCAACATCTACCCGCTTATCAAACGATGCATTCATGAACTGGCCCAGCTGGCCCATGTTCAGGCTTTTATCCATGTATTTTTTAAGGGTAGCAAACTCAGGGATACCATGCATCAGCGTAGAGATAGACCACTCGGGCCGAATGCACGATTGAAATATATTATTGATATTCATTTTTGGCGGCATAGATAAGCCTGCCTTGATCTCGCGATACCTGATACCGAACGACGGCACATCAACCAGTACTACCAAAACCTTGCATTCCGTATCTCTTAATCGCTGTAAAATATCATCGCGCATACTGGTTTTAGCCGGATGATATAACTGGTACCAAAATTGACCCTCGGACACTTCGGCGATGCGCTCTATACTGGCCGTTGATACCGTACTTAGGATATAAGGGATGTTATGCTTTAAAGCTGCCTTAGCCAAAATCTCGGGTGCGTTGGGCCACATTAAGCCCTGCAAGCCTATAGGCGCTATACCCATTGGCGCGTCATACCTATGGCCAAAAATATCTGCGCTGGTATCAACACCCTCATACTTTTTAAGGTATTGCGGCATCAGGGTGATGTCGTGAAAATCGGTCTCGTTTTTTAAAAGGTTAACCTCTTCGTTACAGCCGCCTTCCAAATAATCAAAAGCGAACTTGGGGATACGCTTTTTTGCTTTCTTTTTCAGATCGCCAATTGATGGATAACGTGGATCATAACTTAACAGGTCGGCCGGCATAGTACGTTGCTTATTTGGTTAATATTGGTAAAAGGTAATTTAGTTTTTAAAAGTATGACAAAAATCACCACCAAGCAACCCCTACAATCTTAAACCAATTACCGCCCGGTAAAAATATGCTTTATAAACTCCCATACCGACCTGCGTTTTTCGCCATATCCTTTCATGATATCAGGTACTTCATCCAACGTTATTACCAGATCATGGTTATAAACATAGCTCAAATGATCTTTAGGCACTTTCGTTAAAAAATCTGTATGCCACTCCATAAACCACGACCATTTAGCACCTTCGGCAAAAGCTTGTGCCGGGTCTGGCGGGATGCCGCATTCATGAAAAGCTATAGGCATTACATCGCCCACAATTGCCCGTGTTTGGTTATACATTTCCAAACGCGATAAATCGGCTTTGTAAGTATCGGGGCCGGCAATGTCTACATATTCGCGGCCGGGGTACCAGGCCGCGTCAGGCTTATCCATATAGCAAAGTACCCATATTAAGTTGTCCAGCTTTTGGTCATGCACGTAATAGTTGTACATGGTTATCCATAAGCGTTTAAACTGCGTGGGGCCCTTTTTGCCCCACCAAAACCAACTGCCGTTAAGCTCATGGAATGGGCGCCATAAAACCGGGATGTGCGCCCGCTGTAGCTTTTTAAGCAGCTTTGCTTTTTCTTTTAACTCTTTCCAAAAGGCATTATACTCGGGGGTACCTTCCTGGAAGATTTGATCTATATCAACCGCTTTTTTTGAATTTTCATAACCGCTGCCAATGCCGGGTGCGCCCCAGTGCCACATTATAGTGGGTATGCCGCCTTTGCGCCACCATTGCTTTGCAAACTTTATCTCCTTTTTATTTTTATTGCTGTCAATAAAATCAAGGCCCCTGATGGCAGGAAGTTTGCCGGTGGTTTCTTTAACATATTTTAGTTCATCATAGCCCCAGTTGGAGGTCATTTGGCCGGATAGTATTTTTTTGCCATACATATCCTGTATATACTTATACAGTGCCCTGGCTTCGCGCGATGCATTTTTATTGGAAAGCTCCAGCCGCTACTGGCTGTAAGCCCTGGTGTTTAAACCCGCCAGCAAAACAAAGCCGGCAAATATTTTAAATAGCATTGATGTGGTTAAAAATGAGTCTGTTTGTTACAGTCAAATATAACCGTCCGCATTCCAAAAAAATAAAATAAATTAAATATGGCTGATATTACCGGAACGAATAATCTATCAGCTTAAAATTCTGGCCCGCTGCAAGTGTATCCAGGTGCCATGATGACCCAACATCTTGAATATAATAGGTAAATCCGGCAGCTAATTCTGAGTTATCGTAAAATATCTTTTTTTCAAATACCAGTTTGTCAGCCAGCTTAGGTATGTCCTTAATTTTCATTGTGGTGATCGTCGAGTCGAAAAGAGTTTTTGTATGATTTCTGATAAACAGCGAGAAGGTAATGTTATGATTATTCGTCGAGAAATCTTGTTCGGTATATAAGTTAAATTTTATTGTCCGGGTTAATGGCAATGTTGGTGTTACTTCAACTTGTTTTGTGCAGGATGTGATCAATAAAAATAATGCGAAAATTGATACTGATAGTACTAAGGTTGTTTTCATTGTGATTAAGTAATATTTTAATTTTGAATAGACGCTACTTTTTGCAAAACGTTACAAAAAACAGCTACAAAGTGAAGACATTACGGAGGGATGGGTTAAATGGTTGCCCGGTTTTTATTGATCCTGTTTTGCTGAACCCTATCGTACTCTTTAACATAATCCGGGTGCTCTGTGCCCATCACTCTGTCCCAAAATCTAAAATACAGGCCATAATTGGCATTAAATTTACTATGGTGCAGGTTGTGGTGTACAGATGTATTTGAAATATTAAACAGTAAGGTATAACGCAACCATTTGGGTGCTATCTCATAACCCAAATGCCCATAAACATTTATTACAAACCCGATTATTACAAACAGGGTGATAGACAGCACGTTCATTGGTAAAATCAGGGTTATTACCAGCAACACCAATCCTTCCGTAAAAGCTTCGATGATATGGAACGAATAGGATGTCCAGGGCGATGGCACCGTAGACTTATGATGCACCACATGCGCATACCTGAATATTTTAGGGTGGTGCAGCAAACGGTGCATCCAGTAAAAATAGGTATCATGTATAATTAGGCTTAATACCACACTGGCAACTAACCACCACGTTGGATATGCACTAAAGCCGGTATAAACCCGGGTTATATTTTTAACCGGCGTATATAAAACCAGGCAGCCAATAACTGCGAAAACCAGTGTGGTTTGCATAGAGTGCAATATCTCCCTGATAAAATCACGGCGAGAGGCAGACCTGTCCTGTATTTTAGATTCGCTTAACCTTTCTTTAAGCCAGATATAATAGATAACAAAAGGGATACCGGCCAGTACAAAATACCTGGCTGCAGACATGCTAAAGATCTTTACAAATGGTTCAAACAGCTGTTGCATTGTCTGCCTTAAATTGTTAGCTAATTACAAATAAACGTTATTTGGATGAAGTTATGAAACCCTGTTGAAAAATCATTTAACCTAAATTAAACTATTTTACTTACAAGGTGTTATTCTTTTAAAACGCCAAGCCATGAATGATATTTTGTTTGCTCAGGAATTTGCTAAAGAGCTGGAGGCCGAGTCTCAGGCCAGCATAAAATGTTTGGAACGGATCCCAGCTGAAAAATTTGGCTTTAAACCTCACGAACGCTCAATGGAAATGGGTTATATGGCCCTGCTCGTCGCCGAAATCCCTGGCTGGATAAGCTATACGCTTGCTAACCCTCATATAGATTTTGCTACCTATCCGCATGATAAAGCGACTAACCCACAGGAACTTGTAGACCTTTTCAAGACAAACTCGGCAAAAGCTAAAGAGTCGCTATCGGCTATTAAAGAGGGTATTTTGGATGACCCTTTTGATCTGAGGAAAGGCGACGAAATACTATTGCGATCAACCCGGCGCGAACAGTTATCATCTATGATAAATCATTTGGTACATCACCGCGGACAGCTACGGTTTATATGCGTTTAAATGATATTATGGTGCCATCCATATATGGCCCATCGGCAGATGACAGGAGTTTTAAATCGTAGCTGCTTTGATTTATTATTGCAGATTGTAAAGACCATATTATAGCTAATTGTGCCGATTAATTCTGGCTTTAGCGAAAAAAAAAATGAAAACTTAAAACCTCACTTTTTGTTACATTAGCTCATAATTAGCCCCCTAAAAGCTATGCGAATAATTTTACCGGACCAACTATTACGCCGTGTTTTGTTATGTTTTTGTTTTGCGGTACAACCTTTCCTGGGGTTTTCACAAAATGTAATAACATATTCGCCCGACACTACCCTTATTTCGCCGGGAAAAATAAAAAAATTATCAGTTGAAGAACTGATGAATATTGAAGTAACGTCTGTTTCCAAACGATCAGAAAAGCTATCAGAAGTAGCATCAGCTATCCAGGTAATTACCGAGGAAGATATCCGTCGTTCCGGCGCCACTAATCTGCCCGAAGCTTTGCGGCTTTCGCCTAACTTGCAGGTAGCCCAGTATAATGCATACGCCTGGATCATCAGCGCGCGTGGGTTTAACAATGTTTTTTCAAACAAGCTGCTGGTGATGATAGACGGACGCACCGTTTACAGCCCGCTTTTTGCCGGTGTTTACTGGGATGCGCAAAGCGTTATGTTAGAAGATGTGGACCGTATTGAAGTTATAAGCGGTCCGGGCGGCACACTTTGGGGCGCAAACGCGGTAAATGGTGTTATCAATATCATTACCAAAAAAGCCAAGGACACACAGGGTGTTTATGTATCTGCCGCCGCAGGCACCAATCTGCATGATCAAATTTCGGCACGTTATGGTGGCAAGATAGGCTCATCTTTAACTTATAGAATATATGGAATGCGCAATGAGATCGATCCAACACTAAACGCAAACCGGATAAACAATAGCGACAACTGGCATATCAACCAGGGTGGATTTAGATTGGATTATGATGGTGGTGGTAAAAATAAGCTGTCGTTCCAGGGTAACGCTGAGGGCGGCACTGAGCATACTAACCCCGGCCCCAGCAGTTTTGATCACCAGGATATAATGGGGCAATGGTCTCATAGTTTCTCAACCGGATCGGATCTGCAGGTACAGGTTTATTACGACAGGATATGGCGCCGTGATCTGCCAAGCCTGTTTAATGATGAGTTAGAAACCTATGATATAGACCTGCAGCATAATTTCAAGATTGATAAAAACAATCACCTGTTATGGGGGCTTGGCTATAGATTTGCACATGACGACTCGCAAAACACCACCGCTTTTATTGGATTTTTACCTACTGTACGTAACCTGCATTTATACAATGGCTTTATACAGGACGAGATTCAGCTGGTTCCGGATGTTTTTAAGTTAACCGTTGGGACGAAGTTGCTGCATAACGATTATTCGGGTTTTGAAATTCAGCCCAGCGCCCGTTTTGCCTGGACACCCGGACAGCAACAAACCGTATGGGCAGCTGCATCCCGCGCGGTACGCACACCAAGCCGTATAGATGTTGATTATCATATCCCCACTTACCCGGTGCCTTCAACTACTCAAAGCGTTGGTGGCGGGCCAAACTTTGTGTCGGAAAAACTTTATGCTTACGAACTGGGTTATCGGGTACAAGCAGCTAAAAACCTATCCCTATCTGTTGCTACATTTTATAATGACTATGATGATTTGTATAGCGTTGAAGTAGCACCGGGCACTAAAACATATCTAATACAAAACGGCATGGAAGGAAATTCGGAAGGGATTGAATTTTCCGGTCTGTACCAGGCTGCTAACAGCTGGCGTTTACGCGGGGGATATACTTTTTTCCATAAAAACATCAAGGATAAACCGGGCCATGTATTTGACGTAACATACGAAGGTACCGACCCCCAAAACCAAATTGTGCTACAATCAATATTTGATTTATTTAAGCATTTCCAGTTTGATGTAACTGGCCGGTATGTAGGCGGTCGCCCGCTTTCTGTAATTGCAGGTGTACCAGCGGTATCTGCTTATTGCAACCTGGATGTACGTTTGGCCTGGCAGGTAAAATTTATGGAACTTTCGGTAGTAGGGCAAAATATCGCCAATAAAAGCCATGTAGAATTTGCGTCTAACCGTATTCCCAGAAATATATATGGCAAAGTTTCATTCAGGTTTTAATGGCTAACAGGATATTTAAAGTAGGTTATATATTAAAAGGCACCGGGCTGTCGGCCGTGATGCTTGCTTTTGCCCTGTTTTTTACTATCCAACAAACCCGTGCTCAAAATAAGCCCGCGCTTGAATACCAGGTTAAGGCGGCATTCCTTTATAATTTTACAAGGTTTATTAGCTGGCCTGCGTCGGCATTTAATTCGCCTAAAGCTCCGTTTATTATAGGCATTGTAGGGAACGATCCGTTTGGATCATACCTGGAGGATATAATTGACCAGGAAAAAGTTGATGATCACCCAATAATAGTTCAACGCTATCATGATATAAGGGACATCAATAACTGCCAGATTTTATATATATCTGCAGGCGATAATAATAAGATAAAAGAGATTATTGCCGGGGTGGCACATAAAAATGTGCTTACTGTAAGTGATGCTGATAAATTTGTAAACTGGGGAGGTATAATCAACTTTTTTAAGGATGATAATAAGCTGAGAGTACAAATAAATACGGCTGCCGCAAAAGCCGCCGGGGTAGAAATAAGTTCAAAGTTATTGAAGATATCTAAAATTCATTGATTAGGCTATAATGATTAACAACATCAAAAACACATCTATTCAGCGCAAACTGATGCGGGTAATACTGGTTACCTGCTCGGTAGTTTTAGTGCTGATGTGCGGTGCATATCTTGTATTTGAATACTTTAGCTCGAAGAATACGATCAAAAACAACGTATCCACATTAGCGGTAATCATTGCTTCAAACAGCTCGGCTGCGCTTGCTTTTGACAGCCCGGCCGATGCCACTGAGATATTGGATGCTTTAAATGCAAACAAGCATATTGTAGCTGCTGCCCTTTATAATAAGAACGGAAAACTCTTTGCCAAATATCCGGCTGATATTGCTACTAATCTGTTACCCTCAAAACCCGCAGCAAACGGCTATCAGTTTAATGCATCTTACCTCGAAGGCTATCAGCCGGTTATGCAGCAGTCTGTAACTATGGGTACGTTATATATTAAATCAAACCTTGAGGTAATGTATAGCCAGATAAACCATTTATTATTGATAGGGCTGTTGCTTACGCTGAGTTCGTTGGTTATTGCTTACCTGCTCTCTAATATCTTACAAAAAACAATATCCCGGCCTATTCTTGATCTTGAAAAAGTGGCTAATATGGTTTCAAAGGATCATGATTATTCTACACGTGTCTTAAAAACAAGCAATGATGAAATCGGCTCACTGACCGACGCGTTTAACCAGATGCTGACCCAAATCGAGCAGCAAAATTTAGCTATAATAAGTTCGGAAGAGGCCAGTTCAAAACTGGCTGCAATAGTTGAATCATCAAGCGATGCCATCATCAGTAAAACTCCTGCCGGTATTATTACCAGCTGGAATAAATCGGCCGAACGAATACTGGGTTACAGCGCCGAAGAAATGATCGGTCAATCTATCTTAAAGATCATCCCCCCCGACCGTCAGGACGAAGAACCACAAATAATACAACGTTTATTGAGCGGAGAAAGGGTAGAAAACTTTGACACGCTGCGTCTTAAAAAAGACAATACCTTAATAAATATCTCGCTATCCATTTCCCCTATCAGAGATACTAAAGGAACTATCATAGGTTTCTCAAAAATAGCACGCGATATCACCGAAAAGAAGCAGGAGGAAATGCGAAAAAATGACTTTATAGCCATTGTAAGCCATGAATTAAAAACGCCTTTAACCTCGGTAAAATCTTATATACAGGTATTGCTGGCAATTGCTAAAAAAGACGAAGCAACATTTAGCCTGAACGCTTTAACCCGGGCCGATATCCAGATAAAGAAAATGACCACCCTGATACAGGACTTCTTAAACCTTGCCCGCTTGGAAGATGGTAAGATGCACCTGAACAAGGAAAACTTTGAGCTGCACTCATTTATAGAAGAAATAGTAAACGAAGTGCAGTTTTTGGCTGTAAACCATACTATACTTTTTACAGATTGCAAGGGAATTATTATAAATGCCGATAAAGAAAAGATGGGCCAGGTATTAAATAACCTGCTAAGCAATGCTATTAAGTACTCGCCTAAAGGGGGTGATATTAATATTACCTGCAAAACAATTGATGGTAAGATTAGGATAGCCGTGACCGATCAAGGCGTAGGGATAAATAAACGCGACCAAAAGAAACTATTCGACCGCTTTTACCGGGTAAAAAACGAGAAGTTGAAAACAGTTTCAGGGTTCGGGATAGGGTTATACCTGGTATCAGAAATTGTACGTTACCATAATAGCAAAATAGAGGTGGAAAGCACCGAGGATCAGGGTTCTACGTTTTATTTTGACCTTGATATCAAATCAAAGTAACATAAGCTAAATTTAAGCGTTTTAAAGCAAAGCCGCCCGTAATATGCATAAAAGACTGATCCTGCTGTTTTGTATTTTCACCAATTTCGCGCTGGCGCAAACCACCGAAAACTGGGACCTGAAAGAAAACAAAGACGGCGTAAAAATATTTACCAGGGATATAGAAAACTCTAAAATTAAAGCAATAAGGGTTGAGTGCCAGGTGCAAGCCTCGCTATCACAGGTAGTTGCAGCGCTGATGGATATCCGCAACAGCGAAGAATGGCTATACCATACCGCCGGTAATTACATGGTAAAGCAGGTATCGCCTGCCGAATTATATTATTACTCGTTAATAGAAATGCCCTGGCCCGTAAGCAACCGCGATTTCATAGCCCACCTAAAAGTAACCCAGGACGAGGCTACCAAAGCCGTAACCGTCGACGCGCCATGTTTGCCCAACATGGTACCGGTAAAACCCAATATAATCCGCATAGCCAACTCTAAAGGCAAGTGGGTACTATACCCTGTTAATAAGCAGGAAGTCAAAATTATTTATACCCTGCATGCCGATCCCGGGGGCAGCATACCTGCCTGGCTCACCAACCTTTTTGTAACACAGGGGCCATCGCAAAGCTTTAAAAAGTTTAAGGTGCATATCCAAAAGCCTGTGTATAAGAACGCTAAGCTGGATTATATTACAGACTAACCCCGCCTATTTTATCCCGCTGGGTAAGGTACTAACCGACGTCCACCCACCATCTACAATCAGGCTTTGCCCGGTGATGTGCTTAGCCTTGTCCGACACCAGGAACAGCGCAGTATGAGCTATATCGCTAACATAGGCCGGCCGGCCCATAGGGGTAATTTCGGACCACACCCGCTCATAATCTTCCTCAAGTGTAGTACGCTCGGTTAAGGTAGCGCCGGGGGCAATGGTGTTTACGTTGATCTTATAAGGCGATAGCTCAATCACCAGGTTTTTGGCCAGCATCTCAAGGGCCGCCTTGGTCATGGCGTAGGCGGCAAGATCCTTCAGTGCCTGGTGGCCCACTACCGACGAGGTGAACAGCAGCGCGCCCCCGTTGGGTTGCAGCTTCATTTTATTGGAAGCCGCCTGTGCCAGGAAGAACGTCCCGCCCAGGTTAACCTGCAGCACTTTAAAGAGCGCCTCCTGGGTATAGGTGGCAAAATCTCCGTATAGGGTGATGCCGGCATTGGCTATAACAATGTCCAGCTGGCCGTACTGGTCAACCGCGAAATCAACCATTTTATGGATAAAGTCCACGTCGCTTGCATCCCCCGGGAAGGCTATACAGCGTTTAGCCCCCTCGGTATTTATTTGATTAGCAGCCTTTTGTGCAAGTGTTTCATCCAGGTCGTTTAGTAATACGGTGGCCCCGCCGGCAACAAGCAAGCGGCAGATCTCAAAACCAATACCCTGGCCCGCGCCGGTAACGATGGCTACTTTATCTTTAAACTCCATATCTAAATTAATGCTGATAATTGGTTATCAAAATTGGCCCGGACTTTATATCCGGGCCACCAAATTAAGTAAATATTTTACATGTTTTTATTTATGCACAAAAACCTCCCGTTTATGCATAAAAAGTTGCCATTTAAGCACCATTTCGTGGCTGTAAATGCACCATTTGTTACCACATAAGTACCATTATTTACCATTTGTATTGCGCACTCATCAAAAAAATTATGCATTGTATTGTATTTGGTTTTTTGTAGGTTAGTGTCACGGTTTAATCGTCACCAATTACAATTTTTCAGACCCTATCCACCATGAAGACCAGCTACTTTTTGCCGCTTTTATTTTTAACATTTTGCGGGCTGCATACCCTGGCCCAAAACGCGGCGGTGCGCCAGCCCGGCGGCTCATTAAAACTTTTAAAAACCGGCACCGGCAAACCCCGCAACATCGTCTTCATTTTGGCCGACGACCACCGCTACGACGCCCTCGGCTTTTTACATACCCAGGACTTCATCGAAACCCCCAACCTGGACCGTATGGCCCGCGAGGGCGCCTACCTGCCCAACGCCTTCGTCAACAACTCGCTTTGCTCGCCGTCGCGGGCTTCGATCTTGACGGGCCTGTACTCGCATAAGCATACCGTTATTGATAACAACCACGCGGTGCCCAATAATTTGATCTTCTTCCCGCAGTATTTGCAGCAGGTGGGCTACCAAACCGCCATGATAGGCAAGTGGCATGCCGGTAATGATGGCGACGAGCCCAAGCGCGGCTTTAACTACTGGCTGTCGTTTAAGGGGCAGGGCTCCTACTGGCCCGTGAAGAACGGCCTTAACTTTAACGGCAAGCACATCCCCCAAAAGGGTTATATTACTGACGAGCTTACCGACTACGCCATCGACTTCCTTAGCCACCGCAAACGCGACAAGCCGTTTATGCTGTACCTGGCCCATAAAGGCGTACATGCCGACTTTATCCCCGCCGACCGCGACAAGGGCCGCGCCGCCAAATACCAGTTTAAACCACCCTTCACTATGGACCCCAAGAATGTTGAGGGCGCGCCTATGTGGGTGCAGAACCAGCGTAACTCGTGGCACGGGGTCGACTTTCCGTACCATAGCGATCTGGACATAGGCGAGTATTATAAACGCTATGCCGAGACGCTGCACAGTGTGGATGAGTCGGTTGGTAAGGTGATGGAATACTTGAAGAAGGAAGGTTTGCTGGAGAGCACCCTTATTATTTATATGGGCGATAACGGCTTCCAATTTGGCGAGCATGGTTTGATTGATAAGCGCAACGCTTACGAAGCCTCTATGCGCGTGCCCCTGCTGGCCTATTGCCCGCAGCTCATCAAGCCCGGCACCGTGGTAAAACAAGTGGTGGCCAATATTGATGTGGCCCCAACCCTGCTTGATGCCGCCGGCTTAAAGGCCCCGGCGTACATGGATGGCGCAAGCTACCTGCCCCTGCTTCAGGGCAAAACCGTTACCAACTGGCGCAAGGGGTTGCTGTACGAATATTATTGGGAGCGCTCCTTCCCACAAACGCCAACCATGCACGCCCTGCGTAACAACCAGTTTAAATACATCCATTACTACGGCATCTGGGATACCGACGAGCTGTACGACCTGCAGGCCGACCCGCTGGAAACCAAAAACCTCATCCGCGACACTGCCTACGCCAAAACGGTAAAATCCATGAATAAGCAATTGTTCCAGGCCCTGGCCGATACCAAAGGCATGTACCTGCCCCTAAATACCGACGTAGGCGGCCAGCAAAACCTCCGCAACAAACACGGCGCGGCCGAGGCTAAGTTCCCGGGGTATTTGATAAAGGAACCGAAGAAGGGGAAGGATAAGGATTAATTAACAGGTGGTGACAAAGTTGTGTCACCATTTTATTGGGTAGGGTTGCCGTACTTTGTAATGTTGGCTGAGGTGATGGATTAATTAGGGCTGGCGCAAGTATGTCGGGCGGGATAAGCGGGCAAAGGCTACTTGTGCCTTATATAACTTTTCAACGAATTATAAATTATACTTATATTTAATTATGAGTACCAAGTACAAGTTTCATGACCAGGAGAAGTTATATTTTATAACATTTGCGGTAGTTGGTTGGATAGATTTGTTTATAAGAAATGAGTATCGGCAAGTATTATTGGACAGCTGGAAGCATTGTCAAAAAAACAAAGGCTTGCAAGTTTTTAGTTGGTGTATAATGACCAGCCACGTGCATATGATAATTGGCACCGAAAAGGATAACATGGAAGACATACTGCGCGACATGAAACGGCATACCGCTATGGCCTTGAGAAAATGTATAGAAGACCACCCACAGGAAAGCCGGCGCGAATGGATATTGAAATTAATGAAAGCCGCAGGAACAGCAAATAGTAATAATACCGGTTTCCAGCTTTGGCGGCAAGACAATCATCCTATTGAATTATTCACCCAAAAAGTAACCCAACAAAAATTAGATTATATTCATAACAACCCGGTAACAGCCGGCTTTGTTGAAAGTCCGGAAGAGTATTTATATAGCAGTGCTAAAGATTATTATGGTTTGCAGTCAGACTTATTTCCGGACATTATGTTAATAGAGCCGATGGTAATGAAATAGTTTGATAGGCACAAGTAGCATTTGCACGCATGGCTTGCCCGACATACTATTAAGGCTATTAAGGCACAAGTAGCATTTGCACGCATGGCTTGCCCGACATACTATAAGGCTATTAAGGCACAAGTAGCATTTGCACGCATGGCTTGCCCGACATACTTGCGCCAGCGGGGCAGGCTGCTCGACATACTTGCATTATGAAGAATTGATTACTCATTGTTTAGCCAAGTTTATTTTTTTAACAAATTTAATTGTGCAACTAATGTTGACGGATTTTTTTTTGAGAGTTTTGAAATATACTCATTTAAAATATGCAATCGTTTTCTATCGACCGAGTTAATGTAAGCTAGCCAACCTTGAACTTCATCTATGAGGTCAAAATTGCTTTGCTGGTTTGCCAATGTTAAGTGATGTATTTTAGCTCTAACAATTTTCATTTTCTTTACCCCAATTCCAAATGAATCGTTCGAAATTATTAAACCAGTTACCTTTTTTGCCCTTGCCGCCCCTGCTATACGAGTTTTTTTCTCATTAACTTCGAATTTCTCACTATTTATAATGTTCTTGATAATAGGAATAATTTGAACTAGCTTACTGGGGTTAAATCCTGAAAACGTTAAATCGTCTGCATATCTTGTATAAGTTAACCCTCTTTTACCTACATATCCTTGAATTCTAACATCTAATTTCCAAAGTATCAAATTTGCCAATTTCGGAGAACAGGGCCCACCTTGGGGTAAGGCTCCATTGAAAGTACATATATTGGTCATCAAAGTGGCAATATCTCTATTATAACCAACTGATTTAAATACATTATATACCATGTTTGATTTAACGGAAGGGAAAAAATCTGACAAATCAATAGACAAAACTGTACTAGCGAATTTGTGAGGCTCAACATTATCACTTATGGAGGTCCCACGCTCAAATCCTTTACAAGACGAGGATACTTTTAGTTTGTTAAGGATATGAAACAAAATCCAAGATTGCAGCCCTTTTAGTCTCCTATTAGGCTGGGATATCAATCTAGCCTTTCCGTTACTTTTTAGAATTTCGTAAGTTTTGTAATGATATTGTGAATGCTTTGATAACTGAAAAATTGTATATTTTGATACATGAGTTATAATAGAAAAATCATCTATAGTTTGAATTATTGGAAGTCCAAAAAAACTGAGTCTTATGTTGTCTGATTTATCCATCTTAAAAATATAGGAAAGCTACTTTTACTTCATAAATTTTGAGTGAAGTTTTCGACTAAAACCTACCGGATTTTAGTTGAAAAATTTGCGATTACAATGCTTAGTTTTAAACTCGAATGTCGGAACAACATTCCATCACCGAAGTGTCTAAAAGCCAGCTTTACCTATATTCTAAGTTTTTTATTTCTCAGTTTTAAATTTAAAATTTCTAACCTTAAATCATCTAAAGCGGTAGTTTCATCTTGTATTTTAATCCTACTGCTTGTTTTTTTTAAGCTAAAATAATGCTTTATTCCTAATCCCGTTAATTTATACCCTATATGAGTTAATTCTATGAATTTTTTTTTAGTCATTATGGTTAGCGCAGTTGTAGTGATTTGAAATGAATTAGAAGTATCCGTTATTACCGCTTCGACAAGTTTTACTAGGTTTTCTTTACTAATTGGTTCTAAGAGGTAGATAGCAGGCAACAAGAAATTATCTAGCTGCAAAAGGTTTATCTTTTCTGTCTTTTTTGTACTTACCTTTTTAATCTTTCTTATAGATGATTGGATATCTTTAATATGTCTTAATATCAATTCAGGATTTATATATATTATTCCCTCCTTATTTGCTTTTTTTACAAGTTTTAATGGCCCTTGATTAATAAAGCTTTTATCCTTTTTATATTTTTGATCGACAAGGCATATTAATTTTCCTCTTAGATTTTCATCATTAGCAAAAGCTCCAAGTTCTGAAAATGATCCGGGACTTTCTGGTATTAACAAAATCACATCGATACTTTCAGCAAGTAGATTTTCTAAAGAAAGCAAATCCTTACCTTTGGAATTGTATAATAACTCGTCAAAAATATCCTCAGGAAATATTAAATCATATAAATAAGAATTCCATTCTGTTGAAAGAGCTCGCGATACTTGGTATCTTATCTTATCTTTTTTATTGATGTCAGCACCACATAAAAAAACTGAAGTCTTATAACTGTTTATCGGCTTATAAAACTCACTTTGGATTTTTGAGGCAAGTTTCCAATACTCATTTGACGATATTATGTGTTCACCCTGCATACTCTTATAATCCATTTAATGCATAAATATAAATTTACGATAAATTATATGCATTTTCTAATTGTTCAAGAATATACCAATCTAAGCAATTTTTAGGAGTAACCATTTCATGATTAATCAAACAAAGAAGTAAATGTTCAACAATGGAAAAAAAGTCGGGGTTGTTGATTAGTGGTTTTTATGCGTTATAGGGTTTCTCCGCCCCCCCCCCGCTGGCGCAAGTTTGTCGGGCGGGTTAAGCGGGCGAAGGCAACTTGTGCCTTATAGCAAGTATGTTAGCCCTTCAAACAGTAACAGCCCGACCAACTAAGTCAATCTACTACATAAAAATCTTTGAATACCAGGTGGCTTTATCGAATACGGTCGTCCAGTTGCGTTCGCGGTCACGGCCCATTAAGCCGGATTTTGCATTGGTCTGCACAGAAATAGAATTGCCATTATTGATCAACTTCCAAATCTCTGTTACGTAAACCAATTCTTGTTTCTGAATATTTACATGGTAAGGAGTGGCAGTCATCAAGCGTACAATTGAATTCACAGTCATAGTTTGACCATCAGCCGACCACTTTACGGTAAACGTCTTCCCGAATCCCGGCACACGATGACCAATTTCGGTTACTTTATCGAAGATAAGTTTTTCCTGGCTTTTAGCCGGGCCATAGCGGGGAGACGGATCTGATACCGCTATACTTAAAAAATTCGCCTGCTGTGCTATTTTCATGGTTTTATATAGCATACGGTCGCCCTCGGTGTAGGTGCAAACAATATTTCCGCCCATACTTATCGACTCTTTAGACTTCCATTCGCCGGAAAAGTCAGCACGATGAATGCCCTTTTTTTGCTGAGCCTTTACAGGAAAATAAATTATGCCAACCAGCATGACAACCAGGCCGAACAAAACATTGCTATTATTTTTCATATCTATCAGAATTAGTTCAGCAAATCTACTTTGATAGTTTTCGGCCCGGCGAATCTGTATTGTAAATATTAATGTAAACTTTGTAAATAAAATATTGACATTATGCTTCTTACCCGCTGTCGCGTTAGTCCGGATTTATAATCCCGGACTAACGGGCTAACACCGGCAGGTTTAATTTACAAGCCTTGTAAAACAATTAATTATACTGTCGGTTAGCTTTTTGCGGGCACAAATAGCCCGCGCCTGTTATGGAACCCAGAACACCAACCAAGATACTCAGCCAACAAGAACTCCGGCATTTTTTTATCAGTCATTTAAACCGGATCTATTGTGCCAAAAGCCAGTTGGTAGAAAAACTACCTGAACTTGAAAAGCGCTCGCACTACCTGGATCTGCAGCAGGCGATAGGCGAAACCGTGGATGTTGTTACCATCCAGATACGGCGGATGAAAGAGATCTATATTATGCTGGATACCTTTTACACCCCGGAGAGCTGCGCGGGCCTCGCCGGGATCATGGACGAGGCGTTCCAGTCCATAGGCAAACCCGGCGACAGTGCGGCACTGCGCGATCTTTCTATTTTATTTTACCTGCAAAATATTGAAAGCATAGAAATGGCTTCTTTTAAGATGATGATATATGTAGCCGACAAGCTGGAACAACCCGATGTTTCGCAGTTACTACTGGAATGCTATGATGAGGCTAAAGAAGATAAGGCATTGCTTAAAGCGATAACGGCCAATTATGTTAATTGAGCCGGCTACCCCATCCTGGTAAAAGCCCCCTCATTTTTATCAAAAACGTTACTTAATTTATAGCGGACTGAAAAGAAGAATAACTTATATTAGCTATTCAACTATTTATCAATGCTTTATTACAAAACTGCCGGCAGCGGAAAGACTATTGTTTTTATTCATGGTAACTCTCAGTCTACCGGGATTTGGGACGGATTTATAGACGAGCCATCATTGGCCGGGTACAGGCTGGTTAGGGTAGATTTGCCGGGGCAGGGGCAATCTTTTAGAAGTACAGACCCCGAAAAAGATTATACGCTGAAGGGCATGGCTGTGCATTTGCTTGATTTTTTGCAGCCATTTGATGATTACATAATAGTAACCAGCTCGTTGGCCGGTAACGTTGTTGCAGAAATTATTACCCAACTAAAGGGCTGCAAAGGGCTTTTTTTAACGGGAGCGTCCATAATAGGTGAAAAAGTTACCGTAGCCGACATTGTAAAACCCAATCCTTTTTTTTCGGCAGTTTTTACAGCGCAGCCAACTGACGAAGAATTGAAAGGGCTGATAAGTAACTGGGCAATACATATAAACGAGGCATCCAAAAAAGATTATATAAAGCTATTTTGGGCTACCGACCCCGCCGTACGAACGCAGTTGGGCGCAGCAATTGCCCTGGCCGACTGGAGCGACGAGGTGGCTAATTTAGAACAGCTGGAATACCCCGTTGCTGTGGTGTATGGCGCGGAAGAAAAAGTGGTTTTCGCTGATCATCTTAACAAAACGGATATTAAACTGTGGCAGCACAGCATTATTGAAATACCGGAGGCCGGGCATTGCTGCCAGCTTGATCAGCCTGCGCAATTGGCGGGTTTAATTAGCCGGTACGCTGCTGATATTTTCAGATCAGCCGGTTCCTGATAGCGAAGGCCACCATTTCGGTTATGTTTTTGGTATTGGTTTTGCGCAGCATATTTTGCTTGTGGTTTACTATTGTAAACTCGCTTAACGACAGCTTATCTGCAACTTGTTTGCTGCTGTAGCCCTCGCTTAAATATTGCAATACAACCTTTTCCTGCCTTGTTACCAGCGAGTCCTCAAAATTCGGATAAAAGTAATTGGAGCTGACCAGTTCCTTTTTACTGTCAACAGCCCTGGCAATGGTGTGCACCATTACCGTATCTGTTTTAAACTCAGTAATATCAAGGATCATCCCAAGGCTGTATAACGGCAGCCCGGTTTCTTTGGATGTTATAAAAGAGTTACGCTGTAATACGTGCGCCAGCTTTTTATCCTGCCGGGTGAACCTGAAATTATACGAGAAAATATATTGGTGATGATCTTGCTGCGATGTTTGTTTTAAAAACGCGGTATTATGCGTAAACACCTGCTGATTAAAGATCCGGAAATCATCCTTATGGTACACCTCAATCAGTTTTTCGAGCCGTGATTCTATAAACTCGCGGGGATGATAGCCGGAGATCCCCTGGATCTCATTGGTCATTACCAGGTATTGCTGCGCTGTGTAATCAAGCACATAAAATAAAGGGACGGTATGGTGAAGGAACCCGCCCAAATTTTTGAAATTTTGCAGCAGGTCCTGAATGTTCCGCAAATCTGCAACCTCACCGGCATACCATGCTTTTTGCAGGTTTCCCATATAGGTTATGTCCAGGTCGTTCCGGCTTTTCATGTTTCAGCTTACAATTATAAAAGATGGATTCGCAATATACGCCACAAGGGATAGGCGTATACAACAGTTAAAAATAGCAATATATTACTATTTTTTAGCATAGGTTCCCTACTTAATTTTAGTCCGTCAGTAAATTAAAACAAAGCCCCTTTTTAAAAACACATGAATTACCTGTTACATGAAACAACTTAAAACAGCCTTAATTTTAATTTTAGTTGCTTCGATAACCATAACCGGCTGTTCAAAGTCCAGCGACCCGACACCTGCTGACAATACTGGCGGCACTACCGGGGGAGGCACTAACGGAGGAGGTACTAACGGCGGTGGTACTAACGGGGGAGGTACTTCGGCAACGGTTACTACGCCCAATACACAGTTTCTTGCGCAACAAGATTATAGCGTATCAAACGCCGGCGCTTATTCTACCCAGCAATTTACCTTATCGGCAACTACTAAGGTGGTTTTTCGTTTTACATCGCAATACCAGGCGCAGGCAGCAATAATAGCTCCTGATCAGTTAAGCAATTTCCAGGGCAATAAATCATTTACCGGCTATGGCATATTTGATAAACAGCTTGGCATCAATCCGCTAACATTAGCCCCGGGCACTTACTATCTCGCTATCAGGAATGCCAGTACCGGTGCCAATAAATGGAGCGTAGAACTTGACTACGCCATTACCCTGCCGGCATCAGATAAGGCAAGCTATTATGATACCTATGTTAGCGGCGCAAAAAGCTTAACTGCCGGCACCCGTTTTTGGCAGCCTTTTACCGTACAAAATGGTTACAGGTACTTTTTGGATGGATGTAACGTAAACTGCGATGTTCGCATTATTTCTGCAAGCCAGCTGGCAGCTTTCCAGGCCAATCAAACCTATCAATATTTTACAGATTACTACCAGGCAGGCGGTGCTTCGCCGGGACTGTCAGAACTAAAATTACCGGCAGGAGATTATTACATGGTGTCTTATAATTCGGTCGCGGGGGCATTGGTTTACAACATGGAGCGATGGAAGCTTAATTAAAATACTTCCAATATTAAAATTTACTCCTGCAAATTGGATTGGTACCGCAATAAATAACATTAACAAACATGCGGGTTACCTCGGTTAGGTGGCCCGTATACTTCAATCTGCCCGGTATGGGGATTGAGCATTTAAGCGTATAAATTTAGTAACTGTGCTTTATCAATTTGGTTGTTGCTTTCAATTTGTTAAACTCCTGCGCCGCCTGGCTTCCTGCTATAAAAATAGCCTGATCGCTGTAGCTATGGCTGTTTTATTAACAGGCAATATAAGTTACGGGCAGGTATGTTCGGGCAGCCTTGGCGACCCAATAGTAAACATTACGTTTGGTGCAGGTACAGGCAACGGGCCGGCACTTGGTGCCAATATTACCAACCTTGGCTATACCACATCGTGCCCGACAGACGGGCAGTACATGATCGTCAACCAAAGTACATCTTGTTATACTGATAACTGGCATATTGTAACCCAGGACCATACCGGCGACACCAATGGTCGTTTTATGCTCATCAACGCCCAACTGGCCCCCAATGATTTTTATGTACAACGGGTAGATAACCTTTGCGGCGGTACTACCTACCAGTTTGCAGCCTGGGCGTTAAATATGGTAACCCGGATAGGTAATAACCCAAACATCACCTTTAGTATTGAAAAAACCGATGGTACACCATTAAACAGCGTAACCAGCGGGGCTATCCCCGTTACCGCTGCAAGCACCTGGCGGCAATATGCTTTTTATTTTACTATCCCGGCGGGCGTAAGCTCGGTAGTGATCCGTATGCGCAATAATGCCCCTGGAGGGTTGGGGAACGACCTGGCTATAGATGACATTACCTTCAGGCCCGCCGGGCCGGCCATTAGTGTAGGGATACAGGGCACCGCCGGCACATCAGTAACCGTGTGCCCGTCGGCCTCGTCGGCGGTTTCTTTATTTGCAAATGCAGGCGCCTGTTATTTAAATACCGCCTACCAGTGGCAGCAAAGCACCGACAATGGCACCACCTGGGCAAATGTAACCGGTGCATCATCATCAACCTACCAGTTACCAGCCTTAACAAGCGGCACCTATTTATATCGCGCCGTGGTAGCCGAGGCCGGCAATGTCGACTTAAATACCTGCCGGGTAATATCAAATCCTTTAACGGTTGTTGTCAGTCCCCCTGCAACGTCAAGTGTTGCTATTACTGCATCGGCAACTACCACTTGCACCGGTACAGCCGTTACTTTTACCGCTACACCTACCGGCGGCGGTACTACGCCGGCATATCAATGGATGATTAACGGCATAAATGCCGGTACCAACAGCGCAACATTTACCAGTACTACATTACAAAATAACGATGTGGTGAGCTGCGTACTAACTCCAGGTTTAGCCTGCTCGGTCCCGGCAACGTCAAACCAGGTAACTATAAAAGTTGTATCACCCGTTACTTCGGTTGTTGTAAATGCATCGGCTACCGCTACTTGCCCCGGCACGGCCGTTACTTTTACCGCTACAGCTACCGGCGGCGGAGGATCCACACCAGGCTATCAATGGTTAATTAACGGGATAAATGCCGGTACCAATAGTGCAACTTTTACAACTGCCACCTTACAAAACAATGACGTGGTGAGCTGCGTAGTAACAACTGGTTTAGCATGCTCAGCTCCGGCAACGTCAAACCAGCTAACGATGAAAATTCTTTCTTCCGTTAACTCGATCACTATAGGCGCATCAGCTACTACCATTTGCCCCGTCGCAGCCGTTACTTTTACGGCCACCCCTACCGGCGGCGGTGCTACACCGGCATATCAATGGATGGTTAACGGCATAAATGCCGGCACCAACAGCGCAACTTTTACCAGTACTGCATTACAAAATAACGATGTAGTGAGCTGCGTACTAACTACGGGTTTAGCCTGCTCGGTCCCGGCGACGTCAAACCAGGTAACTATAAAAGTTGTTGCTCAGGTTACTGCGGTTGCCATTACTGCATCGGCAACTACCATTTGCACCGGCACAGCCGTTACCTTTACCGCTACACCTACCGGCGGCGGTACTACGCCGGCATATCAATGGATGGTTAACGGGCTAAATGCCGGTACTAACAGCGCAACCTTTACCAGTACTGCGTTACAAAATAACGACGTGGTGAGCTGCGTGCTAACTACAAGTTTAGCCTGCTCGGTCCCGGCAACGTCAAACCAGGTAACTATAAAAGTTGTTTCTCCGGTTACTGCGGTTGTTGTAAGTACACCGGCAGCCAAAATATGTAACGGGCAGCCGGCAAATTTCACGGCAACGGCAACTAATGCCGCCCCCGACGTAGTTTACCAATGGACGGTTAATAATTTAGCTGCCGGCACCGACGCCAACACCTTTACAAGCTCCACGCTGATGGATGGGGATGCTATAGCCTGTTCGGCCACCAATCCGGCTATTTCCTGCACTGTGCCGGTTGTTGCAAAATCTTTACCGGTAATCATAACAGTTGAAAGCCTGCCAGTAATTAGCTTTAGCCAAAGTAATTACACCATTTATGAGGGAGAAAAAATCAGTTTACAGCCTGTAATAACCAGCGGTACGGGCGCCACCTATGTATGGTCGCCGGCTACGGGCTTAGACAATGTTACTATCGCCAATCCTGTAGCGTCACCAACAAAAACTACTGAATATACATTAATGGTAATCTCTGCCCTGGGTTGTACAACTACCGGCCTGCCTGTTAAGGTTACGGTATTGTATAAAAACATTGTAGTACCTAATTCTTTCACCCCGAACAATGACGGCATTAACGATACCTGGGTAATTCCCGGATTAGAAACCGACCCCTCGGCTATTATAACGGTTTTTAACCGCTATGGCGGCATTGTTTACGAAAGCCACGGTTACACCACACCCTGGAATGGCCACTATAAAAATACCCCGCTCCCATTTGGGGCATATTACTACGTAATTGCAATTAAAAACAATACGCAAAAGCTTAGTGGTTGTATTACTATAATTGATTAATGATGGTGACTTGTCCGCTAACCCACCCTTTTTTGCAGTAGCAGTCCCGATAGCTATCGGGATAAGTAGCAGTTGCAGTTGATTTGCAGGATGGTTATTATTTGCAGAAATTGATGCGCCTTTAGGCGGCCTGCAGGCGTATGAGTGTAAAGCGCGGCCCGGATTTAATCGGGAAAACGCCAATAATTACCTATGCTGTAAGATACATTAACTTAAATAGTCCATTTTCGTAATAGCATTTGGCACCAAATGGCTGAAATGCTGAAAGTTTATAGAATGAAATCCACCAGCAGGGGAGCCGCTGTTAACAAAAGTCTTCTCGCGGCCAGCCGTTCTTATTTTTGAATGTTCGACATACCCTTGCTCAATAAGTATAATTTCTGGCCGGGCCCAGGTTTTTTTTGGGGTGGGCGTGGCTATTTTGTTTTCTGTTTCCATGCAGCGGGCTCCTTTGATAAATTATATTAAGTGCTTGTTTTTGAGTAATTTGCTGCAATATAAAAAATATCCTAATAGTTTACATTAGTTAAGTTCGTCACCATTTTAATCGGGCACCATTTATAGGTACCTAAAAGTGCCGGAAACAGCCCGGACTTATTTTCACGATGCAACACTATTGTAAAGAGTTTGTGGAACATTTCCCGAGCCCGCCGGGCCAGCGACCAAATAAGGCTGATTAGGCGTATTCTGGATTTCATGAAAGCTGGTGATATTTCCTTTAGCATCCACCTCATTTCCTGAAATAATTACTATTTCTGGGCGGGACCAGGTTTTTTTTGGGGTTGGATCGGCTATTATGTTTTCTGTTTCCATACAATGGGTTACTTTGATAAATTAAATATATGTTTTTTGCGTAAACAGCGCCTAAAATAAAAAACATCCAAATTGTTTACGTTAGCCATTTTATGAAAAACCTTCCCTACTTTAATGGCGATGAAAAAGCCGATGCCTTATGATTTTCTGCTGGATTATTTACCGCCCGCGGTGGTGATCAAACAAAATTTTGGCATGTACTACGTTTACTGGGAAGGCAAGATCGTATTGATCCTGCGTAACCAACCAAAAGACAGCCACCACAACGGTATCTGGATCTCGACCAGGTGCGGGGATCATGCCAGCCTGAAGGCGGACATACCGGCCATTACCGATTTTGTGTTTAATGAAGGTGAGGTATTTGATACGGCCTGGCTATTATTACACCCGGATCATGATGATTTTGAAACCGCCGCCATCGGCATCTGCGACTTGATAACGCACCGCGACAAAAGAATTGGAAAAGCCACCAAAAAGGCAGCCGAACTGGTCCGGCTACAATAACGCGTAAGATTCGCGCAGGTAAACAAACAAAGCCGGGCGCAAATCATCAAGCACCGAAATGCGGATGTGGTTCTCGAACTTATTACCTAAGGCAGCGCTTTTAACTACCGGTTTCTCCGGGTGCGCCGTTTTTGAATAAAACTTTATATCCAGTTCCTTTTTCATCGGCCGGATAACCAGGAAGACCCATCGCCGGGTAAAGACGATACAATTTGGCGTGGTGCCAACCAGCACGCCGTCCCAGTCGGCAACCTCGGCCAGGATCTTATCAAACACCAGCACCAGTTCGGCGGGGCGCCCCTCAAAAAGGCTGTCCACGCTTACCCGCGCGCAATAATGCCGCTGTTGGGGCCGGGGTAATTCACGATCGCATTTTGGGCAAGTCCAGCTCATAAATCTTTAACCGTAAAGATAACGAACTGTTTTTTTACAGTTAGGTAAAGATTGCAGTAAGCCCGCCATAAGGCGTTTCGAGCGCATGCATAATCTGCGTTAACCGGTGTTTGGCGCCGTTAGTTGCAGGATTATCCAGCATGGTTTCTATATTCCTGTCAACCGCCGCTCTAACGTCGTGCTGGGTAACGGCGCGGTTAATGCGAATGCTTTCGGGCAGATCTTTACCGGTAAAATAGTCAATCAGTTCTTGTTCGGTCATGCGGTAAAGGTAAGATTTAAATAGTCGCGCTTCGCCGCACCCATCTGCTTAAAAAAATAAATTTGCATATTTAAAAATAGTTGGTAAGTTTACACTTACGGTAAGCAAATACTTACCATGTAAAATATAAATTATGAGTGCAAGCAGTAATGCCTTTAATGCTTTAGGCGACCCAACCCGCCGGGCGATATTTGAAAAATTACAGGGCCGGCCCTTAGCCGTTGTCGACATCTGGGATGGTTTGCCCATTAGCCGTCCGGCAGTATCTCAGCATTTAAAAGTGTTGAAAGAAGCCAAGCTCATCAATTTACGTGCAGATGGCAATAAAAATATCTATGAGCTTAACCGTGAAGGGATATTGGCGATGCGGGATTACCTTGACAAATTCTGGGATGACGCGCTGACTAATTTTAAAATGCTGGCCGAAAACATTGAAAAAGAAAATAACACACCTCAATAAATAAGTATGCAAACCATCAGCTTAACTTCCATCAAAAAAGAGTTTACGGTCGAAACCACGCAAGAGAGGGCCTTTAAAGTATTTACCGAAAAAATGGACCTCTGGTGGCCGCGACAGCACCACATAGGCAGCACAGCTATGACGGAGATGGTGGTAGAACCTTACGTAAACGGGCGCTGGTACTCAAAACATACCGACGGCAGCGAAGCTAACGTGGGCCGCGTGCTAACCTATCAGCCTTATGACCTTTTTGTGCTGGCCTGGCAGATTGACGGCAATTTTAAATGTGACCCGAACCTGGTTACTGAAGTTGTAGTAGCGTTTATCCCCGAAGGGCCAAAAACTACGCGGGTAAAATTTGAGCATAAAGACCTGCAAAAACTGGCGGACGGCACCAAGGTGATAGAAAGCATGGACGAGGGCTGGGGCATGATAATGGAGCAGTACAAAAACATAACTGAAAAATGAAAGCAAAAATTTTATTGCGTATCGGCAGTGTTATTATGCTGCTGCATACTTTGGGCCACACCATGGGCGCGCTAACCTGGAAAGAAGCCCCCAACGCGGCCGTGAAACAAGTTGTTGACGGGATGCTGAATAACCGATTCGATTTTATGGGCCGGTCGGCCAGTATTGGTGATTTTTATACAGGTTATGGCTACACCATGATCGGTGTCCTGTTACTCATCGCTGTTTTACTGTGGCTGTTATCAACACAACCTTCGTTGCCGGTAATATTGGCGCTTGGCCTGTTCTTGCTGTTTATGGGTGTGATATAGTTTATTTATTTCTTCCCGTTTGCCGCCGCGTTTTCGCTTTTGGCGGGGATAGCGACTTTATTGGCTTATCGGAAATTAAAATAACGGTAGTCAGCCACGACGGTCTTAAAATAAAAAGGAACTGCCTCCCGGGAAGCTGTTCCTGTTACTTATTAACGGCGCTACCCGGTTATTTTTTACTCTTGTTGATGATCTTATAGATATCAAGCCGCCGGTCCTTAAGGTTGCGTACAGCACCAAAATTGTGGAGCTCCTTTAACAAGTCAACGTCCACGTCAGCTATCAGCGTAGTTTCGGTATTCGGGGTAGCTTCGGCTTTAATACCGTTACTGGGGAACGAAAAATCTGAAGGTGTAAAAACGGCCGACTGCGCATATTGGATATCCATATTGTGTACCTTGGGCAGGTTACCCACACTACCCGCAATGGCAACGTAACATTCGTTTTCAATGGCCCTGGCCTGCGCGCAGCACCGCACCCGGGTATAACCGTTTTGGGTGTCCGTCATAAATGGTACAAATAAGATCTGCATCCCCTGGTCGGCTAACAGGCGGGGCAGTTCCGGGAACTCCACATCATAGCAAATCAGGATCCCGATCTTGCCGCAATCGGTATCGTAGGTTTGAATGGTATCGCCGCCAACCATCCCCCAGGCACTTTGCTCGGCCGGTGTAAGGTGGATCTTCCGGTACATTTCATATGAACCGTCGCGCCGGCAAAGGTAGCCTACGTTTTGCAGCACGCCGTTTTCAAGGAAAGGCATGCTGCCGGTAATGATGTTGATATTGTAGCTAATGGCATATTCCATAAATTTATCGCGCAGCGGGATCGTAAAATTAGCGATCTCGCGCATGGCATCTGCCCCGCTCAAATGGTTATAAGCGGTCATCAGCGGCGCGTTGAACAGTTCAGGGAACAGCACAAAATCGCTTTGATAATCGCTGATCACATCTACGAAAAACTCGATCTGCTCGCATAACGACTCAAGGTTAGGGAAAGGCCGCATCTGCCATTGTACCAGCCCCAGGCGGACAACGGATTTTTTGGAATTGATGTGTGCGGCTTCTTCGTTATAATAAATGTTATTCCATTCTAATAGCGACGCGTATTCCAACGATTGGGTATCACCAGGCAGATAGCCTTTTAAAATCTTGCGGACGTGAAAGTCATTAGCCAGCTGGAAGGATAAGGTAGGGTCATAGATCTCTTTGCCCTTCACTTTTTCCAGGTAGACTTTTGGCGTTAGCTTGTCTGCGTAATCTTTATATTTGGGGATGCGTCCGCCGGCAATAATGGCCCGCAGGTTATGTCGTTCGCAGATCTCCTTGCGCGCATCATAGAGGCGGCGCCCGATACGCATGCCGCGGAAATCGGGATGTACAAAGAAATCGATCCCATACAATACATCTCCTGTTTCATCATAGGTAGAAAAGGTATAATTACCGGTGATCTGGGTATAAGTATGATTATCGCCAAACTTTTCATAGTCGACAATAAGAGAAAGCGCGCAGCCGGCTATATGTCCGTTAACCAGGATACAGATCTGCCCTTCCGGAAAGATCTCTACCAACTGGCTGATATGGGTTTCGTCCCAAAATGAGGCACCCTCCCATTCGGAGTAAGCTTCCATCATGGAAGCTTTTAAACCGAGGTAATCATCTTTGGTAAGGGTCCGTAATTCTATCTTAAGGTCTTCGTTCTTAGTTTCGTTTTCCATTTGTTTTACTCCGCAGGCTCGTTGGTCTGGCCCGGTCTGCAAAGTAAAGGGATAAAAATGATAAAAGTTTTATTATAAAAAAAAAGGAACCGCCTCCTAAGAAGCGGTTCCTTTTACATATCAATATTTATTGTTTTTAGAATAAAGAGAACTCTACCCTACGGTTTTGCTGACGACCGGCTGCGGTTTTATTGCTCGCAATTGGTTGGTTAGGCCCGTAACCTGTAGCTTCAATTGTTGAAGCATTAGCACCTTTAGATACCAGGTAAGCTTTTACTGCTTCTGCTCTGTCTTTTGACAAGCTTAAGTTAAGCGCCATTGAACCTGTATTATCGGTATGGCCGGCTAATTTAAGGCTGAAATTCTTTTGAACCAACAGGTCCGCAACGCGGTCAAGTGTTGCGTATGATCTTGCTTTGATAGTAGCTTTACCCAAATCAAATTCAAGGTTCCTGATCGCTTCACCTACTACCTTACGGTCGGCTTCGGTCACTATCACTTTTTCGCGGATAATTTGTTTTGGCGTGCTTAACGGGCAACCTGCGCCATCAACAACAGTGTTAGCAGCAGTGCCGGGGCATTTGTCAAATTTATTGGCAACACCATCCATATCGTCGTCACCCATATCTTTAGCATATTGGGCAGCAGCGGCATCAAAAGCAGCCTGGTCACGCAAACGGTTTTGTTCGGCAATAGCTAAACGGTTACGCAATTCATTTGCTTCAGCAGCACTTTCTTCGCGGATAGCGGCAATAGCACTGAAGTTTTGCAATTGTGAAGTTTTCTTTTTACCCAATGCGATCTCGATACCGGCATGAGCGTAAGCATAACGATCATTTAACGTACCTACAACGCCATCAAAATCACGTGCTTTAACAAAAGCAACGGTATAACCCAGGTCGATATTAACTACGCGTGATAAACCTAATTTAAAACCGGCACCAATTGGTACAAACCAGTTGTTATGGTAATTGCTGTTGTTACCGGCGGGGGTATTAACAACATGCGCGCTTGATGACATATAACCGGCACCCGCTGTTAAGTAAGGTGCAAGGAAATTGCGTTTTTGATTAAGGCTAACGTTTGCTACCGTAAAGTTTGCACTAACTGATCCTGACCAGTTGATGCGGCTGTTATAGCTGCTGGCATCCTGCGCGGCAGAACCTGCAGGCAATGTATTTGCGCGTACACCTTTAACGGTACCGGCAAGGAAATCGGCCTGTATGCCAAAGCCTGGTAAAATTTGTTTTTTGATGTAAGCTCCGTAACCCCAGCTAATTTGCGGGCTTCTGAAGTCGCCATTGTTTTCGTTGTTAAATGGGGTAGCTGCAGTTAGAATACCACCATTAAGGCCAATTGACCAGGTGCGGAATTGTCTTTTTTGAAAACGGTTTGTTGAATCGCCCATGTTTTGGGCAGACGCTGTAACTGATAAGCCTACTAATGCAAGGGCAACCAGCGATTTTGTAAAATTAAAGTTCATTCTATAGATAATTTGTCCAGTCAGGGCTTATGCCCGACGGTGTCCTCTTTCCAATTATCTTGCCTCAGATGAATTTTGAGCTATTTTTAATAAAGTTTGGCAAAATTGGGGGTGTAAAACATAACACAATATAATTGTCGTGCAAATTTTTTTTTGTGCTGTTTAACCGACACAAGTGTTCGCTGGGCGGGAATTTTATTAAAAGCGATCGCTTAAAACTCTTTATCGCCTACCTCGCTGGTTGGTAGTTTTATTTTGCTGGTAAACTTGTTTAAGTTAAAGCTGAGGTTGATCAAGAACACATCCGTTTCTGAAATGTAATTGGTAGTAGTGTAAAAGTTAGCCCCCGAAGTGGTGATGCGTTGCTTGTTGGCGCCAAGGAAACCCATGTTCATGTTTTGCCAAAGTAACGATGCGGCTAACCTGCCATTCATAAAAGTTTTTTTGAAGGATGTATTGGGGACAAAGAACGCTCCGTCCTGGCCCTGCGCTGTCGGCCTTTTAGACAAGTAGTTTACATTTGCGCCAAGGGTTAAGGTTTTATTAAGCATAAAACTGGTGTTACCATTAATGGAATAAGCCCAGTTGGTATTATTGATTGTAACGGGCGTGTTTAATATATTGATGTTGCCCTGTATTTTGTAGTTGTATAAATTACCGCCCAAATATATCGTCCACCACTTAAAGGGCGACAGGTTAGCACCCGCTTCCAGCCCGAACAAGCGCGCAGTGCCTGCATTTGTATAAACCCTATTAAGAATAGTATCGGCATAAACGCTGTTTAACCTTTGTATGGGGTTTTTAATATGCTGGTAATATAAAGTAGTAAAGAACGACCCTTTGCTAAAGTTACGGATCAACCCTAACTCTGCCAGGTCAACAAATTCAGGCAGCAGGTCGGGGTCGCCTTCTTCCAGCGTTTCAGAGTGTTCGCGTTCGGGTATGGGGTTTAGTTCTAAATTGGTGGTGCGTTGTACCCGTTTGCTATAACCGGCTTTTAATTTCAGGCCATCATTAACACTGTACAACAAACTGGCCGACGGGAACAGGTTGGATAAGTTAAGGTTATGCGGATTAGCATCATACGATAAATTAACCGTGCGTGTAGCGTACTCATACCGTAAACCGCCGTTATATTCCAGTTTGTTTACTTTACCCGAGTATTGGCTATAAACAGAATTGATCTTATTTTCGGCATGAGTGGTCCCGCGAAATTTAGCGATATCAACCTGCGAGGTGGCGGGTGTTACAAAATAGCTAAAGATGCCGTCCTGCGTATCATACCTTAGCTGGTAGCCGCTTTCCAACTTACCCTTACCAATGTTTATGCTGTGATCTAATTTAAACCTGTAGGCGCTTATAGGGCGCGTGTATGGGTTATTTACGTATTGTATGGTATCGGCAGTGTTTGGATATTTTAAGTTACGGTTTTGAGTACCGCCATACAGGTTATCACGCTCATATTGAAAGCCGGCGGTTAAGGTTGACTTATTGGCAAAGGTGTGGGTATAGTCCAGGTTGCCCAGGTTAAATGTGCCCTCTTTTGTTTGCAGGTTGCTGTTAAAATAAGTAGTACTGCTAATGAGTGCGTTTGTTGCCAGGTTTGAGGTGGTATTGTGATACAGCAGGTTGGCTAAGCGGGCCTGGTATCTTTTACCGCTATAAAAACCTGCCGAAATAACGTTGTTTGCAGCGGCAGTATAATTGATGGTAGCACGCCCGGCATAATTATAACGGTCGAAACTTCTTTCGCCGGTAGACGGGAAGCGGGTAATAGTATTATTAGCGATATTTTTCGTGTAGACACCCCCTTCGCGAAAGCCCTCATTATCATTACGAGTATAATTACCACCTATAGAAAGATCCCACTTGCCTTTGCGGTAATTAATGGTTGCGTCGGCTCCAAAGCGTCTGGGCTTTTTCAGGTTATTGTAATCTGTAGTGCTTGGCAGGCCTGCCTGGGCATTAGCTGCTAAGGTTACGCCATCATTAGCGCCTTTTTTTGTTACGATATTAATGATGCCGCCGCGGCCGTCGGGATCATATTTAGCAGAAGGCGCCGTTATAAGTTCTATATTATCAATAACATTGGCCGGCAGTTGTGTCAATACAGTTTGCGCATCGGCCAATACGGGTTTGCCATTAATTAACACCATAAAACCGGCAGATCCGCGTACGCTAATATCACCCTCAGCATTAACTGCCACCGACGGCAAATTTTTTAACACATCAATTGCCGACCCACCTTTAGCCGATTCGAATTGCCCGGCTTTGTAGCTTTGCTTATCTATTTTATTAAGCGCGGTAATCTTTTGCCCGTTTACAGCTACCTCATTAAGCATTTTGCTGGATGGGTTAAGTTGGATAGTGCCTAAATCTACTGCCCCATTAACAACCCTGATGTTTTTCAATGATTTTGTATCGTACCCTAAAAAAGTAATTTTAAGCTGATAATTGCCTGCAGCTATATTACCAATTTCGAATACACCATTGGCTTTGGTTATGCTGCCTTCAACTAAGGCCGAGTCGGCAGCTTTAAATAAAGCTACGCTTGCATATTCAACCGGCGATTGATTTTTAGAATCAATGACCCGGCCTTTAACCGTGATGCTTTGTGCCAAAGCCGTAATTGCACCAAAAACTAAGGCGATAAAGAAAAAGGCTGATATTGTTTTCATAAAAGGCTGATACAACGTAGCGAAATACCACTTTAATCTGTAGATATTCTGTTTATACTTATGGGCGAAGTTACCAATAACAGTCGGCCAATAAAGTAACAGTCTTGTGGTTATCCGTTAAAAATAAGCCATCCTGGAAAATTAATTCAATAAGATGGACGACAGATTTAGCGCTTACCGGCATCGTCACTTCGTGCTAATCAAAAAAGGCGGCGATGATGTAAGTGCTATTTTTTTGTGCTGATAAATTTGCTACCTTAATCCATCAAAACCTAAGGCCAATTACGATGAAACTGTTTTTCTGCCCACTCGCCTGTATGCTATTGAGTCTGAACCTTTGGGCGCAGCAAGGCTTTTCAATTACCGGTATCATTAAGGATGAAAATGGTACGCCGTTGCAGTCGGTAACGGTTTTTATTGATGGATCAAATAAATACACCATGACGGATGTTAGCGGCCACTATTCGTTCACCAGTATCGAGGCAGGCACTTACAGAATAGCTACCAGTATGGTGGGCCGCGGATCAGAAAGGGTGATAGTTAACATACGCAATAAGCCGGTAACTACGGATTTTGTAATGAAAGTAAAACCTACCGAATTAAATGAGGTAGTGATAGGCACCGACTCCAGGCGGAACGAAATGCTTAGGGTCTTTACCAATAAGTTTATCGGAATGACAGAGAATGCTAAAAGCTGCACCATCATCAACCCTAAAAATATTGAGTTTACTACCAATAAAAATATCCTGTTAGCTACCACGCCCGATTTCCTTATCATCGAAAACAAAAACCTGGGGTACCGTATAAAGTACCTGGTTAAAATATTCAGGTATGACAGAAGCAAGAACATCACCAGCTATACCGGCGACTGCATATTTGAAGAACTACCCGGAAGCACCAGGCAGAAGAAAGAATGGGTAAAAAACAGGCAACTTGCTTATGCCGGTTCATTTATGCATTTTCTGCGGAGTTTGTATGCCGATAACACCCGCGAGCAAGGTTTTAAATGTTACGCTTTTATTGAGGGCTCAAAAACACCAACCATAAGTGACGAGCTTGTAGATATGAGCCAATATGTTACCCGCATTGATAGTAATTTTATACGGCTGGCTTTTAAAAAGCAATTCCAGGTAGCGCACAGCAGCAATAAAGTAATTCTTATAAAACACGGCCCGGCATTGTCCAAGTTGTTAGCTGATACTTCTAAACAGTCAGCGTGGGCTAAGCCAAATACAAACAGCAACGCTATTGTATTAAATGCCGATCAGCCGCTTACAGACGAATTGAGAAAAAAACTAATAGCCGCAAATATGTCTTCTCTAACACCCCGTAAAGATGCAGGCGTTGTTAAAATGTACCTTGATTTCACCGTAGTCGATCGCAATGGCAATTACCTCGACTATCGCAGCTTCTTGCTGGAAGGACTGTGGAACGAGTTGCAGGTTGGCGACCGGCTGCCTTTTACTTATCAGCCTTAATTAACCAGCACGAAATTTAATTATTTAATAGTATTCGAAACAGATAGCCTTTACTTTTTGTAATAAGAGTATGGCAACTAAAACTGATGTAACAATAGCGCGCGACGGAGAGCTGCAAAGCCCCTGGCAAACTGATTTAAATGAGATCAATGCAACGGCAACCGTTTCGCCGGATAAGGTTTATGATGCACTGATAGTAGGTGGCGGTATTACCGGTGTTACTACCGCGCTGTTATTGCAAAAAGCAGGGAAACAAACCATCATCGCGGATGCGCATACCACTGGCTTCGGCACAACGGGCGGCACCAGCGCGCACATCAATACTTTTGCTGATACCACTTATAAAGAGGCCGAAAGCGCCTTTGACGAAGAAGGCGCACAGCTGTTTGCAGATGCCATACGGGAGGGTTATGCCCTTATTAAAGCTACTATTTATGATCTGAAAATTGATTGCGATTACGAAAATAAGCCCGGTTACATCTACGCTGAAACTGACGACCAAGTAAAACAGTTGGGCGATATTTACGACGGAGCAGTAAAGGTTGGTGTAGCGGTAAACTATACTGAAGATGTGCCTACGCCAGTGCCCTATAAAAAAGCCCTTATTTTTGAGTACCAGGCACAATTCCATCCTTTAAAATATTTGCAAAGTTTGCAACAGGCCTACCTGGCTGCCGGTGGTATTATTTCAGAAAACACATTAATAACCGGTATTGAAACGACCGAGGGTGTTCATACGGCAGCGTCAGCAAATATTTCTGTTCGCGCTAAGGCCGTGGTTTATGCTACACATATGCCGCCCAATATTAATCTGTTTAATTTTGAGTGCGCCCCTTACCGCAGCTACGTTATCGCTGTGAAATTAAAAAGCGGCAACTACCCCGACGCGCTGATTTATGACACGCAGGAACCCTATCATTACGTACGCTCGCATACCATTGACGGGCAGCAACTGTTGCTGGTAGGTGGCCTTGATCATAAAACCGGGCATGAGGATGCTGAAAAAGCCTTCGCCGACCTGGAAAAATATACCCGCAAATATTATAATGTATCATCGATTAAGTACCGCTGGTCGTCGCAATATTATGTTCCGGTGGATGGCTTGCCTTATATTGGCCAAATGCCGCTGGCTGCCGACGGGATTTATTGCGCTACCGGTTATAACGGTAACGGGATGATGCTGGGCAGCATAGCGGCTAAAATATTGAGCGACCTGGTAAGGAAACGCCCTAATAAGTACCAGGACCTCTTTAGTCCGTCGCGCGTTAAACCTATAGATGGCTTTAGCGAATTTGTTAAAGAAAACGCCGATGTAGCTTACCATTTTGTGACCGACCGTGTTAATATCCACGAGACAGATTCGTTGAAAAGATTGCAGCCGGGCACCGGTAAGGTAGTTGAAGTAAACGGTGAAAAGATTGCTGCTTACCGTGATGATGCCGGCACCATCCACGCGCTTAGCCCTGTTTGTACCCATGCCAAATGTATTGTTAACTGGAACGGCGAAGAAAAAAGCTGGGATTGCCCCTGCCACGGCGCGCGGTATGATATTGAGGGTAAAGTATTAACCGGCCCCGCCACCCGGGACCTTCCAAAAATCAACCAAAATGAAAGCTAAAGATGTGCTTACGGCCGGCATTACCGGCACTACATTTATGACGCTGTTTAGCTACCTCGTATCTGCAGCCGATGGCGAGAACTTTAGCGAGCCAGAGCGCCTGGGCCAGCTGGCCGACCGCCTGCTGCCAACATTAAGCAAGGAACAATGCCAGGCCCTGGGCTGGTTGGGGCATTATGGTGTTGGCTTGCTGTTTTCATTAGTTTACGTCGAGCTGTGGCGGCGCAGATGGCCAAAATCTTCTATTAAAAATAATTTAATTGTCGGCGGTATCAGTGGCATTATCGCGGTAGCTATCTGGAAAACTACTTTTAAGCTGCACCCGCTGCCACCGGCTTTGAGTTTTAATAAATACTACTTGCAGCTTATTCCGGCGCATGTGGTTTTCGCGGTGTTTGCGGGTATCGGTTATCAGCTTTTAAAAAAGATAGAGAACCATGGAAGCAAAGATCAATAATTGCGCTAAGCTGATGGCCGAACAGGGCCTTACCATCGCCTTTGAATGGATAGTTACCGAGCGTAATTAGCTGTCATTAACAATGTTTATATTTGGTAAACAACTAAACATAGTTAACCATGAAAACTATATTTAATGGCTTTATGCCTGTTTTACCATCTGCAGACATTGCAAGGGATATTGAATGGTACAAAAATCAAACCGGCTTTGAAGTAAAATTTGCCGACAATATGTATGCTATTTTAAACCGGGATAATCTTTATCTGCATTTACAATGGCATGCGGATACTGAATCCGACCCTTTACTTGGCGGTTCGGTAATAAGAATTGATGTTCAAAACATCCGCCCGCTTTATGAAGAATTTTTAAACAGGGGCACCATTAAACCAGATGCATTAAAAAACAACACTCCCTGGAACACCAATGAGTTTGGCTTTTACGACCTAAATAAAAATGCAATCTTCATTATGGAGGGAAGTGAATAAATTACGGGCTAACAAAAAAAGCCCCAATCAGTGACCGGGGCTTTCCATTTTATATTTCTATTTGTTATAAACTATCTTAAAAATAGCGCCTTTTAAATCATCGGCCACATACAGTGCGCCATCAGGGCCTTGCGCCAGGCCCATTGGGCGGTACTTCATCGCGCCGGTTGGATGTTCTATATCCGATCCGGTAAAGTTATCAGCAAAGATCTCCCAATCGCCGGATAGCTTACCGTTAACAAACGGAACAAAAGCTACCAGGTAACCCTTAACCGGCGAGATAGCACGGCCGTGTAAGACAACAAACGCGCCGTTTTTATACCGCTTAGGGAACATATTGCCGGTGTAAAACAACAGGTCGTTTGGTGCAAAGTGGCCGGGGAACGCTACTGCGGGGTCGGCATATTTATCCGTGCTGGTTTTGCCATCACCGCCATACTCGGGCGATACCATTTTCTTTTTCAATTGCTGATCGTAATACGCATATGGCCAGCCAGCGTCTAACCCTTGTTTCAATTCGTAAATAGTTTCGGCAGGCAGTTCGGCACTTTTTTGGCCGGTAAAATAGGGTGGCGATAGCTTATCAAAGCTGCGGCCATGCTGCGTAGCAAATACCGTTTTTGATCCCGGGTTGTAATCAATACCAACCGCGTTTTTTATCCCGGTTGAAAACTTGACTCCATCGGCATAAGTTTGGTTCAATTTATCGGCTTTAAATTTCCAGATACCCGCTGCCGAATCCAGTATCGGACAGCCCGGCATACCCACGCCAGAGTTTGGCTGACGACAAGCATCAGACCATGAACCTATCGTAACATACAGATTGTTTTGCGCATCAAGCGCGATAGATTTTGAATTATCGTGCTGCCTGTCTAATAATCCTTTTACAATTACTTCCGGATTGTTGACATCAATAACCTCGTCTTTATCATTCAGCTTATAGCGGAATACGCCGGTGTTTGATGAAGCATACAGGTAATGATCTTTTATTTTGATCCCGGTACCTGCATAATCGGCAAACATTGTTTTTTTATCCAGGCGTCCGTCATGGTTGGTATCGCTCAGAAAAAATATGCCCTTGTTGCGGCGTACCGAGTTCATCTTTACATAAACATCGCCTTTACTTGTAACAGCCAAATGGCGCAATGAGCCAAGCGAGTCGGCCACAATAGTTGCCGAAAAACCTTCGGGTAATTTAAGGTCGGCTTTATAAACAGTAAAGTTTTTTGTAGCGATAAAAGCGGTTAACCCTATAGACACTGCCAGCACACCGGCAGACCAAAGCATTATTTTTTTCATTGAGTGTTTTATTGTAATATATAATTGCGGGTAGAAAGATACACATAAGTGTTAATTGGGCAATTGTATATCGGAATAGTTACTTAATGATATCCTCCTCCCGTCATTTCGAACGAAGAAAGAGATGACAAGAGGGATTGAACGACTTATTTAACCTCGCCCTCCAACCTTGCCACCACGTACGGCGCGATCATACTCTTTGAAGCTTCAACTCCCGGATGCAGGCCATCGGGTACCGCTTTTAGATAAGCGTCTTTGCCTTTGTCTAACAGGGCCTTCCAATGCGGGTAATGATCTATCAGCAACAAGTGGCGGCTTTTGGCCACGTCGCGGTATAGCTGGTAATATTTTAACAGGTCGGGGCGGGCAGTGCCGTGGCCGTCCAGCGCTATATCCATGATTTGGAGGATAATTTCGCAATCGGGATTGTCCAGTTTAATACGGTCGATCATGTAATTCAGGTTCAGCTTTGCAAGTTCGACACTGGTATTGTAAGCTGTAAAGGCGTCGTTCATACCAAATTCAATCAACACTGCATCCGGGTGCTTTTTAATAACGCTATCTTCCAAATGCTGCACCCCCCAGGTAGACCACATGGCGCTTTTAGCCGAGTTAACCGTTTTTAACAAACCATTGTATTTTTTATTCAGCGCGCTATCAACCGAATAAACCCAGGCTTTGCCACCTACAGCGGCGGTAAGGCTGGTGCCATAGGTTACCAATACCTGCGGTTTACCAATCGCTAAATTTTTAACCAGTTTGCTTTGGGCAAACACGGCGTTCCCTGCCAGCATCACCATAACAAGCAGCGCTATTTTAAAAAATGTAGGTTTCACAAATGTGGTTTTAAATGGTTATTACAAATATGTGAAAACTATTTTTTAAAACGACTCATTCAAATTCAGGAAAAATCCTTTGTTGCCAAATTTGCCGAATGCATAATCCAAAGCCAGGTTGGTGCGGGTGGCTTTGTTAAACAGTACTCTTAACCCACCACCGTAACCCGGTTGAAACACCTGGAACAACTTAGTGCCATGTTCGTCGTTAGCACTTTGCATGCTGCCAAAAACCACGCCGCTTACAAATTTATTGGCAAGGATTGGGAACCTAAACTCGGCTTCGGTATCGTTAAACTGTGTGCCCTTGAAATATTGCGAAGTATAACCCCTACCACTGCGGAAAGAGCCATCGCGGGCGGTGCCGGGCAGTTCTAAATAAGGCACATCGCCGCTAACCAGGTACGATCCCCAGTTCCAGAAAGCCAGCACCGTTTCGGGGTTGCTGTCAGACAGGCTTAAATATTTTCTTAAGTCAGACGTTATTTGTACAGAGTCTTGGTACTGCCTATCAGTTTTTGATTGATCCGGATACCGGCATCAAAGTAAATACCTTTGTAAGCCCGGTTAGGGTTGTCGCGGGTGGTGTACGCAATGTTAAACAGGAAACCATCGGCCGAATAATGATCTTGCGGGAAACCATGCTCATTATTATACGCGCTGGATGGTGTAGCGTTGTTGGCACTGTCTTTTTGAGTAATGTTACGCCTTATCTCGAAAGATAAACCCGCACCCACAAACACATTTTTACCTATGTTTTTATAAATCTTTTCGCGGATGTTGTAGTAGTACGATCGTACGGCATACACTTTACGCGCATTATCAGCCAATACATTTTCGGGCGCGGTGCCGCCAACAATATCCCGGCCAATGCCCATACCAAAATCAGGCGTTACGGTTTTAGCCGCTACTATGTTACCCTGGAAGTTCCACTTATTGCCGGGGGTAAATACATTATGGTTTACATAAAAGTAAATGATACCCTTGGTGGTAATAGATGCCGATGTAGCCGCTACCGATAACAAAGTTTTAGGATCATTACCCAAACGTTTGCCTGCCACCGCCTTAATACCCAGCTGCGCTCCTATGGTGGGGTTAGCCGCGATATTGGGCACAATAGTAATGCCCGAGTTTTTCTTCTCCGGATCAACCTTCCTGCCCGGGTGGAAGATGTTGCGGGTTAAATCGTTAAAATCATATTGCAGCGCAAGGTTATCTCCCGGCTGGAGTGTTAGGCTGGTCTTTTTTATCTTTAGCGAATCGGCTTTTAATGAATCAGCAGGTGCATTAACCTGGCCCAAAGCTAATGCGGGCACGGCAAGCAACAGTAATTTCAGCAATCCATATTTCTTAATTACATTCATTATAGTTTCGGTATATCAGGTTAATTATACAATTATCCTTTTTCATAGTTAGTTAAGCGTTATAACAGGTATTTTGTTTGTGATGGCTTTTATGATGATATTTCTATGACGGCTTCACTTCTGCAAAGGAATACAACAGCAGGAGGCAATAAACTTTAAGCTCCTGTTCTGTAAAAAATATGTCGCAAATAATGGCGTGCAGAAAAAGTTGTTAACTTGCAGTCTGCTTGTTATAACTATAAACCACCTAAAATTATACCGGATAATATTTGGCTGCGCGATGTAATTATCGCTTTGCGAAACTGTATCCCCAACGCAATTGATATGAAAAAAGGTCTACTATTATTTGGCTTTGCCGTTGCTGCACTTGCTGCAACCGCGCAGGTTAAAACCGCTGCTACCGGGCCGCTGCAAAAAACAACTTTCCAAACCGGCAGCCCGTGGATCCCGCAGATTGATGTGCGATCAGACGTGGCCATAGTTTACGGCACTAACGACCGCCCGGGAATGACCTTTGAGCAGCGCGTACAAACCTGGCGCGACCACGGCTACCAAACCGCTTTTATGACTGGCATTGCCTGGGGTAATTATGCCGATTTCTTTTTGGGTAAATGGGATGGCAAAAACCACCTGGACCTGGCACAAGTTGAGCAAAACGGCACGCCCATTATGCATGGCCGTAATATCCCTTACGTAGTGCCAACGCAGGTATTTATTGATTATATGAAAACCGGCGTAATGAAACGTGTTATTGACGCAGGTATTAAAGAGATATTTTTAGAAGAGCCAGAGTTTTGGGCACGCGGCGGTTACAGCGTTCCGTTTAAAGAGGAATGGCAAAAGTTTTATGGCTTCCCCTGGAAACCACAGGACGAAAGCGCCGAGAGCACCTACCTGTCAAGCAAGCTGAAATACCAATTGTATTATAACTGCATTAAACAGGTATCAGACTATGCCAAGGCTTACGCCAAAAGCAAGGGCACTACCGTTAAGGTTTATATCCCCACGCACTCGCTGGTTAACTATTCATCATGGCGCATTGTAAGCCCCGAGGCAAGTTTGGCGTCATTACCCGGCATTGATGGCTATATAGCACAGGTTTGGACCGGCACCTCACGCGAAGCAACCTACTTTAACGGTGTACGTAAAGAGCGGGTTTTTGAGAATGCCTTTTTAGAGTATGGATCGATGGTATCAATGACCGCGCCTACAAAACGCAAGCTTTTCTTTTTAACCGACCCGATCGAAGACGCCCGCCGCGACTGGGCCGATTATAAACGCAATTACCAGGCTACTTTCACCGCTAAAATTTTATATCCCGGCGTTGCCGATTATGAGGTGATGCCATGGCCCGAGCGGATCTACACCGGTCGTTATAAAATGGCCAACAGCGATTCGAGCGTATATATTCCCAAATACTACTCTACCCAAATGCAGGTGATGGTAAACTCGTTGAACAGTATGCCGGTATCAACCAATAAAGTAACAGGCGTTAATGGCATTGGGGTGCTAATGAGTAACTCGCTCATGTTCCAGCGTTTTCCTACGCATAATGGATTTGAGGACCCGCAGTTCTCGATATTTTATGGCCAAACCCTGCCGTTGGTTAAACGCGGAATCCCGGTACAAACCGTACACATGGAAAACTTAGGCTATGCCGCTACCTTAAAAGACATTAAGGTTTTGGTGATGAGCTACGCTAACATGAAACCAAACAGCGCGCAGGTGCATGAGCAATTAGTGGCCTGGGTTAAAAAAGGCGGCGAACTGATCTACATCGGAAAAGACGATGACCCGTACCAAACCGTTTTAGAGTGGTGGAACACCAAGGGTAACACTTATACCGCGCCGTCGCAGCACCTGTTCAAACTATTAGGCATTAATGCCGATAGCGGTAAACAGAAATACAAAGTTGGCCTGGGTACGGTTTACGTTATCCGCGAAAACCCTAAAGATTTTGTAATGCAGGCTAACAACGATGGCAACTACTTGAATACCGTAAAGCAGGCTTACGAGGTTGATGCCAGGGCGGGTAAACTAACCATCAAAAATAACCTGTATTTAGAGCGCGGGCCGTATGATATCATCGCGGTAATGAACGAGAATGAGGACATCAAACCTTACGTAGTAAAAGGCCCGGTTATCGACCTGTTTGACCCGACATTACCGGTGCTTGCCGAGAAAACAGTAAACCCGAGCGAGCAATCGTATTTGATCGATATTAAGCGTGTGGCCAATAAAACCAAGCCACAGGTACTGGCATCGGCGTCAAGGCAGTATGATGAGCAGATTGGGGCACGTCAGTATAGTTTTATTTCAAAAAGCCCTGCAAATACTATTAATGCTATGCGTATTTTGCTACCTGCCGCGGCTAAGACAATTACCTTAACCGACAACAAGGGACAAACCATTACAGGTGCTAAAAGCTCGTGGGACGCGTCGTCAAAAACGCTGTTTTTGAGCTTTGACAATAGCCCGGATGGAGTGCATGTGAATATTGGGTGGTAGGAATATAAAAAAATCACAGCCGTTATTACCCAGTAGGGGCTAGCCCCTTGTAGCAAACAAATAAAATTCAAAAATTGCGCCGTAGGTTCTACTCATAGCGATAGGTAAGCCTGTCTAATAAGGGTAGCACCTATGGCGCAAAACATCTGGTGGTTTAATTATTCTACAAAGGGGTAGTCCCTACGGGACATGCTTGTGCGTTGGTGGACTTAACTGTTTTTCTTCAAAATATAGAAATACATCTTACACCGGATTGCAAAACCCATTTGCTCATAAATTTTAATAGGGCGTTCATTATCGCATTTAACATGCAGGAACGGCGTGTTGCCTTCGGCAATGATGCGATTTACCTGCCATTGCAATAGTTGTTTGGCGTAGCCTTTGCCGGCATAGTCCGGGTGGGTGCAAACAGCGCTTACTTCGGCATAGGGTAACGGGTTCATGCGTTGGCCTGCCATAGCCACTAATTTATCGCCGTCGAAGATCCCACGGTAGTGGCCAAAATCAATAGTACGTTCAGAGAACGGGCCGGGGTTGGTTAACTTAGTAAGCGCTACCATTTGGGGGATATGCCTGTCTGTTAAAACAATTAAATTGCTTTCATCTACATGATTTGGATCGCCGCTGTGCACCATCTGGAAACATGGTACCTGGTATATCACTTGCCATTGTTTAGGTATCTCTGCTTCAATAGGCGAAACAAAACCTACGGGCCGTTCATACGGTATCAGCTCATAAAGCTTTTCAAAATTAGCGGGGAAGTTATCATCAAATCCAATAAATGGCGAAACTTCGCTATCAAAATATTTGACGCGATCGGTGCCGTTAGCAAGATTTGCGTTGCCGGTATTTAAAGCGTTGTAGGCCGGATTATCTAATACGTGCTCCATCAGCGCAAACCTATAAAAAAGAAAGTTTAATTAAATGCAGTCATTTGGCATACCTCAAACTTTTACTGTGTAATTACTGTTGTGCTGATATGAAATATATAGCATTAGGTTGCCTGGCAACTTTATTATTAGCCGCCTGCTCATCGCCCAATAGCGACACAGCAAAAACAGATACCATAATTAACAACGATTCTTTGGCCAAAGCCAAAAACACGGCGGTTAATAACAATACGCCAACCATATACTCGCTATGCTTTTTAAGTAAAAAAGGCCGCGACAGCACCAGTGTCGAATTAGTTGTACACGGCAACAAAGTAACAGGGCAAATGAACTGGTTACCTTACCAAAAAGACAGCCGCAAGGGCACGCTTTACGGCACAATTATAAACGATACCATCCACGCCACCTGGACCTTTATGCAGGAAGGGATGAAGGATACTTTGAAGCTAAATTTCCTGTTTAAAAACAGCCAATTATCGTTAAAACCGTTGAAGCTAAACACCAAAACCGGCAGGGAGCAAACCGATGAGAAGGCTGGATATGAAATTGCTTTTGACTCTGATACGAAGCTGCATAAATAGGTTAGCTTTTTAATCGTAGATCTCGCGAAGCGCTAGGCCGAGGGTAATACCAAGTGCCGCGCCAATGGCGTGGTGGTGCATGATGATCCCGGCGGTCATGCCCAATACAAATCCGATGATAGAAACTATATTCTTTTTGCGTTTGATATCCACGGCGCAAAAGTAATAAACATAACCCATCGCCCAACAAAAAACCCGGCAGCGGCGACCCATACTGTTCCATCAATTTTTTAACAGAAACGCCGTCGATATCTTTTATCGGCTGCGTTTCTGTGCGCGTGCCAAATTTGTTCATCAGGCCGGCATTTAATTTCTTAATGAACGGTCGTTCGTATTTAAGTTTTTGCACGCTGTTTACAAATTAACTTTAGCTACAGATAGTTCTCCAAAGGCAGAGAATTGCTGAAAGTCTGCAATATCAATGATATGGTCCCAAGAGTAGCGGATAAACATTTTACCAACTGTGTATTCGGTAAATGGCTCAACATCCTCTCACAAAGCCATTCGCACTAATGCCGCGGGCTGGTTTTGGCCGGCACCCGCAGTCAAATAGATCCACGCCGGAAAGCGCGGATTAATTTCCATTATAAAAAATTCGCCATCGGCATCGCACATTATCTCCATCTCAAAACCACCCTTCCATTTAGTGGCCTTTACAAATTTTTGCGCCAGTTTTATCAGGTCGTTATTTTCAATAGTGATACCTGCCCAGGCTTTACCTTTATCGGTAATATATAGCTTGCGCATAGGTATAACACTTATAGTATTGCCTTTGCCATCGCCACGGCCGGCAATATTTATTTCGGTACCTTTTATAAATTGCTGTGCTATAACCGGCAGGCCCCATTTGGCACTTAACAGGTGAAATGATTTTTGTGCAACATCGGCCGTATGGTTAACATATGCCTCGTAATATTTACCCTTTACTACCAGCGGATAGCCTAACTCTTCGGCGGCTTTGGTCAGGTCGATGATGCTGTTCACCTTTTGATCTGCCGGTACGCTAAAGCCATGTTTCTTACCAAACTCGTAGAGATTTATTTTGTCACGGACTTCCAGTTGCTCGTGGTTTGGTAAAAAGGTTTTTATTCCCTTTGATTTTAGCAAGGGTGATATCTTTATAAAATTGTAAAGTTCGGCATCGTAATTAGGGATGATCAGGTTCAATCCTTCCTGCTCATGAATATATTCCAGGCGGTCTTTCAGGGCTGCTGTTCCTGCTGTTGGGTACGGGATCTGGTAAGTTTTATCCACTACGGTGTCCAGGTAAATGCCTGGCTCTAACGATTCGTAACTTAAACCGATGATGGTTAACGCCGGGCCAAATTCTTCGCGTAGTGCCCGTATAACGGCTACACCCGGACCCGGGTTATCGTTAGCGTTTAAACCTGTTATTGCAATGATCATTGTGAGGGTGAGTAAAAGTGTTACTATATAATAACGTTTAGTTTTCTAATAAATTTGCTTCTTTAAGCTGTACCATCCAGTCTTCCCAATCGCGGTCAAGTTGGTCGGCAGTAACCTCATATTTTTGGAGGATGCCGTGCTTTATCTGGTCGGCAGCCGTACCTGTTTTCATCGCTAATATAATCTCAGAAGCTAAGCTATTGCCAGAAAACGAATCGCCCGTTGCCGGGTTAAAAATGAACCCGTTCTCGCTGGTGGCTATGTTTTTTTTTATTCTCATTTTAATTGGTTGGCCCCACAACGAGGTGTGGGCTTATAAATATACCTATTCGGCTTTTATAAAATCAAAGTCCTTCTTACGATGCTATTAAATATTCCATACGCGATGCCAGTACTTCCATATCTAATGGCTTAATAAACAAGGCGTCGCATTTAAAACAATCGGCTTTAGCTTTTTTTGTTTTGTAGGCTGTTACCACAATAAGCGGAATGTTACTTAGCTGCGCATCGTTTTTCAGATCACGGCAAATTACTTCGCAATCATTATCCAGTAAAGGGTAGTCAAGAATTATCAGGTCGGGCTTGCAGGCTTTGGCTTTATCAAGTACCGTGTTAGGGTCGTAAGTAATTATAACATCCCAATCCCCGTACCACATCATCTCGTCAACAACCGATGCTATCCTGTTATCCTTGTCCAGTACCAGCACTCTTTTTTGTTTGCCAAGCAATTCCATATCCAAAAATTTTAATAATTGATTTATATACTAAAATTCTGATTATTAGCAGGTATACCGCGCGATGTATCGGTAAATAGTTGGAATGTATCGATGAATGACACAATAAAACCGGAGTTACTGATAACCTGTGCTTTAGTATTCCCCGGAAGTGATGATTGCGCCCTTACGCGATTTGTTTTATCTGTTTGGTAGCCGATTGCATGGCCAGGTGGCCGTTGTAAACACCGCCGGCTTCAACCAGCAGGGTGGTGGTTTCAATGTCGCCGGTAATTTTTCCGGTTCCCTTAATTTCAAGCGATTGTGTGCTAATATTGCCATTTACGGTGCCGTAAACTACCATTTCTTTGGTGTTAACGTTACCTACAATAAGTCCTTTTTCACCCAGTATCAAACCCTCGTCAATATTTACATCGCCGGTCACGTGGCCGTCAATACGAGCAACCGCAGGGGCTTTAAGGTTGCCTGAAATTGTACTGCCATCGCTAATTAATGTAGATATAGCTTGCAGATCAAGCGCTACTTTATCCTTTTTAGAAAAAACACCCATAACCTGCTTTATTAATTGTTTAAGGTTAAAAATTTAACCGGGTTTACCGGCTTACCATTTTGCCTTACTTCGTAATGTAAATGCGTACCGGTTGAGCGCCCGGTTGAGCCAACTTCGCCAACCTTATCGCCTACTGATAATTTCTGGCCAACACTAACCGTAATTCTTGACAGGTGCCCGTACAAAGTTTCATAACCATTGGCGTGTGCGACCCTAACGCAATTGCCGTAACCACCATTCCAGCCGGCGGATACTACGCGGCCGTTGGCGGTAACTTTGGCAATATCGCCGCGGTGGCCTGTAAAATCAATGCCGGGATGAAACTCGGCATGCGCCGTGTTAAAAGGATCACTGCGGAAACCGAAGCTTGATGTCATTGCGCTTATGCGCGGATAACCCATGGGTGTAAAACCTACCGAATTAACCAAATGCGTTAAATAATCATTATAAGCCATATAAACTTCCTTGTCAGAAAGTTTGGCACCTTCGGCATTTCCATCACCACCAACAGATTTTGTTGAGAAACCTTTTAAGCCGCGTTTTCTTAAATAATCATTAATGTTTTTAAGCTTGCCTTCTATAGCCTGGACATAACTTTGTGCCGAATTTTTTTCGCTAACTTGTTGCAAAGCAACAGGAATTTGTCCTTTAAGACTTACAATCTGCGTAAGCAGTTGTTGCTTTTCAAGATCTTGCTGCGTTATATTTTTTTGGAGTAACACAATAGCTCCCACTAAAAGTGCAAGTACAGCTACCAGGGTCATTGCATAATATTTTAAGCGTGCTATATGCCGGGTGCGTATTTGTATGGTTTTAGTACCTTGCTTATTCTTATTAAGGATAACAATTGTACTAATGTCCTTTGGGTTAACTTTCATTACCTTGTTAAAATAGGGATTGCAATTTAAAAAAAGGCGGCAACAAATCAATATTAAATTTTAAACAAAAAAACGTTTAGTTTGTATGCAGTTTGTCAGCAATGTGTTATTATTACGAATAATAAAACTTTCATGTTTCGTATTTATTACTTTTGTGGATAAATTATTGAAAATAGAACCACCTACGTTATGATGTATCCAGAATATTTAGTGACCCCGATGAGGGAAGAATTAACCAGAGTTGGATTTGAGGAGTTGAAAGATGCCGAGGCGGTGAAGAATGCTATTGAAGCACCGGGCACCGTATTTGTTATGGTAAATTCTGTTTGCGGCTGCGCTGCTGCCAATGCACGCCCTGCAGCACGCATGGCTACTCAAAATTCAAAACACCCTGATAAATTTGTAACCGTTTTTGCCGGTATGGAAAAAGAAGCTGTTGATACAGCACGTAATTATATGTTGCCTTACCCTCCGTCATCACCTGCTATGGCGTTGTTTAAAGATGGTAAATTAGTGCACATGATAGAGCGTTACCAGATTGAAGGCCGCCCTGCACAAATGATAGCTGACAACCTGGTTAGCGCGTTTGATCAGTATTGCTAGGTTAGAGATAAGAGGTTGGTGATTAGAGATTAGTTGCCCGTCTTATTAAAATTATATTGAAGCGATGAGTAACCTCATCGCTTTTTTTATTTAATAATAAAGCAATCTGCCCAATCTTTACTAAACAATCTTCATCCCTGTAACATTTCCCCTATAACGTTGTCTTAAATATCAATTAAAACTTTTATTTTCGCTTAAAACTGATCTTTTATACTGATGAAAAAAACCACAATAGCCGGTTTAGCTGCCGGTATGGTAATTACCGTTGGCGCGCTAAGCACGGTAATGGCCCAGGCGCCAAAAGCCGAGGACCCTAAAATGAAAATTTACCGGGCAACCCAACCCCGCATTAACGACTTGGTACACACCAAGCTTGATGTGCGTTTCGATTACAAAAAACGCTATATGTATGGCAAGGAATGGGTTACTTTAAAACCTCACTTTTACCCAACCGATACTTTAAGATTAGATGCCAAAGGCATGGATATCAAAAATATCTCGGTAGTAAAAAACGGCAAAAATATCCCGCTTAAATATAAATACCAGGACAGTCTGAGCCTGGCTATCCAATTGGATAAGGTTTATCATAATAACGAAACCTATACCGTTTATATCGACTATACTTCAAAGCCTAACGACCTGCATGTAAAGGGCAGCGCAGCTATAAACGATGCTAAGGGTTTATACTTTATTAACCCGGACGGCACCGAAAAAGACAAGCCAACCCAGATCTGGACACAAGGTGAAACCGAAAGCTCATCATGCTGGTTCCCTACTATCGACCAGGGGCAGCAAAAAACTACTGAAGAGATTGCTATGACCGTACCGGCGAAGTACGTTACGCTATCAAACGGTTTGTTAAAATCACAAAAAGTTAATGGCGACGGCACTCGTACCGATGTTTGGAAACAAGATTTGCCACACTCGCCATACCTGTTTATGATGGCTGTAGGCGATTTTAAGATCTATAAAGACAAATGGCGCGATAAAGAAGTTAGCTACTACCTTGAGCCTAAATATGCGCCTTATGCTAAAGAAATTTTTGGTATGACGCCCGAGCTGATCGAATTTTACTCTACAACTTTAGGGGTTGATTATCCATGGGCCAAATACGCACAAATTGTAGTGCGCGACTATGTGAGCGGCGCGATGGAAAACACATCGGCTACTTTACATGGCGTATATGTACAAGGCACCCACCGCGAATTAATTGATGCTAATTATGACGCCGGCCGCAGCACTATAGCGCACGAGCTGTTTCACCAATGGTTTGGCGATTTAGTTACTGCCGAAAGCTGGAGCAACCTTACGGTAAATGAGTCGTTCGCTGATTTTAGCGAGATACTTTGGGCCGAACATAAATATGGCAAAGACGAGGCTGATGCTCATAGCTACCAGGCAATGTTGAATTATATGGCTAATCCTGCTAATAAAACTAAGGATCTGGTTCGTTTCCATTATAATGATAAAGAAGATGTTTTTGATGCTGTTACCTACCAGAAAGGTGGACGCATATTAAACATGCTGCGCAACTATTTAGGTTACGAAGCCTTTTATAAAGGGTTAGGCATTTACTTAAAAACCAATGCCTTTAAAGCCGGCGAACCACAGCAACTGCGTTTAGCTTTAGAAGAAGCCAGCGGCCTCGACTTAAACTGGTACTTTAACCAATGGTACTATAACCACGGTCACCCTAACTTAAAAATTAGCTATAAATGGGATGATGCCAGCAAAACACAAACCGTTTACCTGCAACAAACCCAGGATGGCGACGCCTTTAAACTACCAATGGCAATTGATATTTATGCAGGTGGCAAAAAAACGCGCCATAAAGTTTGGATGAATGATAAGGCTGATACGCTAACTTTCGCATCTACCGTTAAACCCGACCTGGTAAATGTTGATGGCGATAAAATTTTATTAGCACAAAAAACCGATAGCAAAACTTTAGACGAATACGTTTTCCAATACTTTAACGCGCCGCTATATCTTGATCGTTTTGAAGCAATAACTAAATCAGCTTCAGAGCAAGGCAATGAAGGCGCCCGCAAAGTAATGCTGGCGGCTTTAAAAGACAAATACTACGGCTTGCGGATCAAAGCCGTCGTTGGGTTAAACATGACCAATGATGATGTACGCAATCCGGCCCAGCCGATATTATTATCATTGGCGCAAACAGACCCTAATACATTGGTACGTGCTGCCGCTATAACCGCCTTAGGAAAACTAAAAGCATCGGGTATGATGAACACATTCAGGGATGCGCTGAAAAGCGAATCGTATGCCGTGCAAGGTGCCGCTTTAAGTGCAATAGCTTTGCAGGATCCTGCAACAGGCATTTCATTAGCTAAACCTTTTGAGAAAGATAATAAAGGTGCGCTTACAGCAGCGTTGGTAAAAGTATATAGTTCGGCCGGTGGCGATGCGGAGTTTCCGTATGTATACAAACAATTTACTGATGCTGAAATAAACGGCAAGTTTGGTATGATAAGGGACTTTGCCGCGATGACAGGCAAGGTTACAAAACCTGAATATGCACAACAAGGCATTACAGCTATTAAGGATGCTGCTATTAAATACAAAATGTATGGTGTGGCTGCTCCGTTAAAAGTAATGATAACTGATATAAAGGGAGAACGCACTAAAAAGGGCGATACCGCGTCAGCCAACTTTGCTGATGAAGCTATTAAGGAAATAGATTCAAGTAAGTAATCTGTTTATATATTGATTTAAAAGGGAGGCTTGTTTGAGCCTCCCTTTTTTGTTTTATCAGTATTAAACAATCACGCATTTTTAATACATTGCATCAACCAATTATAACCGTTCGACATTACACTTTCTATAGCCTGTATGAACACAACCATATTAAAAAGAATCTGTACCGTAGTTTTGCTGCTCATGCTATTTTTTAGCGCAGCTTTTGCTGTTCCATTAAGAGGCATTAGCGTACTGGTTTATACCAAAAACGGCAAAGGCTATGTGCATGATAACATTGCTGCCTCTGTTGCGTGCATCCAAAAACTGGGAAGGGAAAATGGTTTTAAGGTTGATGTATCTGATGACCCTGCGGTTTATACTGATCAAAATCTGAAACGATATACCTTACTGATCTTCACCAGCACTAATAACGATGTTTTTGATACCGACGCACAGCGGCTGGCTTTCAGGCGGTATATCGAGGCAGGCGGTGGTTTTGTTGGCCTGCACTCCGCAGTAGGTACAGAACGCAGCTGGACCTGGTTCAAACAAATGTTGGGCGGCACTTTTGCCTGGCATCCGCCGCATCAAAAATTTACCGTTCGCGTCATTGATCCACTGCATCCTACGGTAAAAGACCTACCCCTGGCCTGGGAACCACCTTTAGGCGACGAATGTTATTTCCTTAAGGAGTTTTACCCCGGTATTAAAGTTACCGCCGTCCACGATATCTCCACCCTTAATCCGCACGATTCGGTCAGCATAAAAAAATATGCAGGCTCATTTGGCAGCCTGATGCCGGCCGAGTGGTACCAGCGCTTTGATGGCGGCAATAGCTGGATAACTACGCTTGGGCATGATAAGGAATATTACCAGCGGGCCGATTTTTCTGCTCATATTTTAAGTGGCATACAATACATCGCCGCGCAATCCGCTAAATTAGATTATACAAAGGCTTACGCTGATTCGCGCGATACGCCTGTTAAATATAAACCAGCATCTCTACTAAAACTCCAACAACATGGACGCTAACAAAAATGCCTATACACGCCGCGAATTTGTTAAAACTGCCGCGCTAACTACTGCAGTTATCGGTATGCCCACTATTGTACCGTCGTCGGTATTTGGTAAAAGCGCGCCAAGCAACAAGATCAACATAGGCCAGATAGGTTGCGGGCGTATTGCCATGACGCATGATTTGGTCGAAACCTTTAAATATGATAAGGCTCGTATTATGGCAATGGCCGATCTCGACCGTCCGCGTTTGCTGAGTGGGAAGAAAGTGATTGAGGGGTGGTATGATAAAAAGATGGGTAAGACCGGCTATATCGACATTAAAGCCTACGACGACTACCATGCACTGCTGGCTAATAAAGACGTTGACGCTGTTATCATCAGCACGCCCGACCACTGGCATGCCCAGCCTGCTATTGAGGCTGCTATGGCCGGCAAACACATCTACCTGCAAAAACCTACGTCGTTAACCATAGAGGAAGGGCGTGCTATGAGCAATGCCGTGAGCAAATCGGGGGTTACGTTTCAGTTAGGCAGCCAGCAACGTGGGGATAAACCCTGGCCCCAGTTTAAAAAGGCCTGCGAGCTGGTTCGTAATGGCCGCATAGGGAAGCTGCATACTGTAAATGTTGGTTTACCTGCTGATATTGTTGGCGGCAACACCGCCGAAATGCCGATACCCGAAGGGCTGAATTATGATATGCTGTTAGGCTCGACACCCTGGGTGTATTACACTTTAGACAGGGCGCATTCAACAACTGATGTTGGGTCGCGTGGTGGCTGGCTGCGGTGCGAGCAGTTTGGCGCCGGCATGATAACCGGCTGGGGTGTGCACCATATTGATATTGCCCATTGGGGTATGGATACAGAATATACCGGCCCTATTGAAGTTGACGGTCATGCTACCTTCCCTAAAACAGGTTTGTGGGATGTACACCTGGATTTTGACGTACGCGCCAAATATGCTAATGGCGTTACTATGCTTATTAACAGCAAGAACACCAACGGAATTAAATTTGAAGGTACCGACGGCTGGATCTTCGTGGCCCGCGATGGTGGCGGCGTTACCGCCAGCGATCCGGTAGCCAATAAAAACGCCGCCTTTACTGCCAGCGACCCAAAAATACTAACCTCGGTAATCGGCCCTAACGAGCATCATTTATATGCCGACGACCATGAGCAGCATGGCAACTGGCTGGATTGCATAGAAAGCAGGAAACCTACCATCAGCCCGGTTGAGGTGGCACACCGCTCGTGCAGCGCTTGTTTGGTAGCGCATATCTCGATGAAAGTACCCGGCAAACTGCATTGGGACCCAAAAGCAGAACGTTTTACCAATAGCGTCGAAGCCAATAAGTGGTTATCCCGCCCGCAACGTTTCCCATATGGCACCAATTATGTGAAAGGCGTTTAGTGTATTTCTTCGGTCCGACACACTGTGTTGTTTCACGCGTGTGTGAAACAAATGAAACAGGTGAAACAAGATTTGGCACTAACCAATTGAAATTAAGTCTATTACAAAAAATTTGTGAAACAAAATGAAACAAAATTTCAGGCTTAATTACTTGATATAAAGATAGTTAGCTAAAATAATATTTGTTTAAACATACAAATGGGGCAAAACAAGTTAATTGCCATTAACCTATTGATAATCTGACACTTAAGTAAAAACCGCACTAAAATAATTGCTATAAAAAATGGCATAAACACTTCATTTCGCCATTTTTGGTCTTGGTATTGCCATGCTTGAAAATTAGTATTATGCTTCTTTAAAGTCAGTACTTCTTAAATTAATTGACTGATAATTAATTGATTATGAATTTTATTAACATTTATATGGTACTATGTATTGCATAATACTATACAATGACTACCTTTGGTAAAAAAAACATAAGAATCATGAAAGCAAATTTAAAAAGAACAATATTGGCGCTAACCTTTATGATGGTGGCCGGTGCAAATTACGTATACGGGCAATGCGATAAAACCGTAACCCTCAAATCATCAAAAACTTTAATATTTGATGAAGAAGGCAAATTAGAACGGACCAGGGATGAGGCAACAGCAATAACTATCTCCAAAACATATATATCTATTGTACCGGGCGACGAGGGTAATACAATGTCGGGAGATATCACCTCTAAAACCTGCGAGTGGACCACGCCTTTTAAAACCGGAAAAATGGTAGTTAAAGGTACCCTGCAAAACGGTAATGGCAACGAAGTACATGCTACAATAACTATTGCAGGCGTGGATGGCAAGGTTACACTAACGTTCGAGGCCGAAGAAAAAGGCAAGCGTAAAATACAGGTTGTTGCCGATAAGTTTGAGTAACGATGTTGTTCCCTAATTGTTAAAAATGTTAAATAATTAGGGAACAACACTTTAGGTTATTAACTTAGTATAATACCTTATACGTTATGAAAAGATTATTTGCAATCCTGGCTATCCTAATCAGCACTATAGCGGTAAATGCACAAAGTAACAGCTTTTCACTTTTCCCAAAATCGGCGGTTAAAACTAAGCCCCGCAATTTCGTTTGCAACTGTAGTACTAATCATTTATTACCGTTGTTAAAATCCAAAGCCAACGCCGATTGGTTTCAAAAAATGACAAAATTATCGGTGGACACCATCCAGTATAAGCCATCTACCGTACCTGTATATGCTAACATCCCCGTAACAAACCTGCCACAGCTTTTAAACATCAACGCGGTTGCTAACCCCGACCGTATGCCTATTGCCAAACTAACTAATACCGATAAGCGAATGCCAATAGTAAAAACCGACAGGACCGGTTACAATATGCCAATTGTGGGTAAAAGCAAAGTAATAGGGTATGCAATCTACAAAACCAAAAGCGGTGCAGATAGCGTAGTAGCGTTTTAAATAATTAAATAGAAAAATCTTTATTCAGTAATTTCTCCAGCTCAGCAAAACTAATATTCATTTTAACTTTGCCCTGTTTTGCGTACGAGATCTCGCCGGTTTCTTCGGATATGATGATAGCCGTGGCTTCATTAGCCTCGGTAACACCAATACCGGCCCGGTGGCGCAAGCCAAACTGTGCAGGCAGGTCAACCTTATCCGTCAACGGCAAAATACAACTGGCCGATTTAATTTTGTTTTCGGCAATAACTACCGCCCCATCATGCAGCGGGCTGGTTTTTTGAAAGATGCTTTCTAATAACCGTTTAGAGATTTTGGCATCCATCACTTCGCAACTGTTCTGGTAAAATTGCTCGTCGTAATATTTAGCAAAAACTATCAGCGCGCCGGTACGGGTTTGCTTTAAGATCTTACAGGCATCGATAATAGGTTTAATGCGGGCGTAGTTGTTTTTCTCGTCCTGTACCCTACCAAAGAAATAGCGCCACCAGGCTTTGTTACGCTGCAGCGATGCATTCTTACCCACCAACAGTAAAAACCGCCTTATCTCCTGCTGAAATACAACGATGATGATGATTAAACTTGCATCTTTAAAATACCCTAATATCCTGGTAAGTATGGGCATATGCAAGTTGCTTACCACGAAGTAAAGCACATAGATCACACCCATGCCCAACAGAATATTTACTGCGATGGTGCCACGTACCAGGTTATAAAGCTGGTATATAATAAAGGCTACCAGCAATATATCCAATACACCAAGCGGCGTTATTTTAAAAAGGCTAAGATCTAAACCGTGCATTCACGAAGTTAATATATAGAAGCGAGATTTGAGATATTTGATTTACGATGATGCCTCTTTGACATCTATATGTTATTTCTGCAGCTATTAATTGCCCGTATACGGCCCACCCGGCACGCCCCAATCCCATTTTGGCATGGGCATATCAGGATCTTCTGCTGCTTTATCTAAATTCGAATTAAGCACAGCAATGCGGGTACCCCACTCAAGATAAGCCATAAATGCAGAGCGGAACTCGGGGTCATCAGGTAATTGCAATTCGTCGGCTGTTTCTAATAATAGCTCCATCCAGCGTTTGCGGTGCTGTTGAGTTAAGTGTTTGGCCAGATGCTTTTGGATCATCTGGAAATGGCTGCCTTCACTTTCGCTGTATAGTTTCGGGCCACCCAAAACTTCGGCTACAAAATGGGCCACGTGTAATCGATGCTGCGGCGACATATGCTTAAACACAGGCTCTAAAATATCATCGGCTAATACCTTATCATAAAATCGGTTAAACAATTGCTCAAACATGGGCATACCACCTGCCCATTCAAATAAAGAGGGGACAGACTGGTTTTTGTTATCATCCATATTGATTGCTATTTATGCTTTACTTTCTTCTTTGGGAACACCAATGATGCTACCACACTAATTACCAAAATACCCAATATAACCAACAAAGACCGCCCCGTAGTAAGGCCTATCTGGTCGACATAATTAGCTGCCAGCATTTTTAAGCCGATGAAAGCCAGTAAGGCCGCCAATCCAACTTTAAGGTAATGAAACTTATCGATAATATTAACCAACAGGAAGAACATGGAGCGCAGGCCCATAATGGCAAATATGTTAGAGAAGAATACGATATAAGGATCCTTAGTTACCGAGAATATTGCGGGGATAGAATCGACCGCGAAAACAAGATCGGTAACCTCAATAATCAGCAATACCAGGAACAATGGCGTGATAAACTTTTTCCTATCTATCTTAATAAAGAACCTGCTCCCCTCAAACTGCGGGTGTACCGAGAAATATTTAGAAGCCAGTTTCACTACCGTGTGATTTTCGGGATCGATGTTTTCTTCCTGGTTCCGGTTAATAAACATGGTTACACCGGTATAAACCAGGAACGCGCCAAACAGGTACAAGATCCAATGGAACTCTTCTATTAACGCCGCCCCAACAAATATAAACAGGAAACGCATTACCACCGCGCCAATTATCCCCCAAAGCAACACTTTATGGTAATGCCTTTTATCAACACCAAAAGCGGTAAATATCAGCACCATTACAAAAATATTATCTACCGAAAGGGCGTACTCAACCACATAACCGGTAATAAATTCAAGGCCCAGGTTTTTTCGATATAGTGCTAAGCCCCCTTCAAAATCGTTGGGATTTAATTGAAGATTATGCAGGTTTTTTGTATTGATCTCTTTTAAAGCGGCAAAACTGTCTACGTGATGCAGCAGCTGACCGAAGTTTAGTATCAACGCATAAAAGCCAAGCGCAAAACAAACCCAAACAGCACTCATAAAACAGGCCTGCTTAAGGCTTACCGGTTTGTTTGAATTGCCAAATAAGCCCAGGTCAATAGCCATCATTATAAAAATGAATACTAAAAATCCGCCTATAAATAAAAGTTCACTATCCATTACTTGTCTCTTTCGGTTGTAAACGTCACCAATTGCTCCAACCCACGGCGCGAGTCGCTCTCGGGGAATGTATTTAATATTTCAAAAGCTTCATCCCTGTATTTCTTCATTTGGGTTTCGGCATATTGCAAGCCACCGGTAGTATTTACAAACTTAATAATGGCGGCAATTTTTTCCGGTTCGTCATTATGGTTCTTTACCAGGTTGATGATTCTTTTTTTCTCCGTCGCGTCACAATTGTTTAACGCGTAGATGAGCGGCAGCGTAACCTTCTTTTCTTTGATATCGATACCCAATGGCTTACCTACATCGTCGGTGCCAAAATCAAACATATCATCTTTGATCTGGAAAGCGATGCCTATCTTCTCGCCAAACAGGCGCATTTTCTCTGTAGTTTCATCATCAGCCCCGGCTGATGCCGCGCCGCAGGCACAACAGGCAGCTATGAGCGATGCTGTTTTTTGGCGGATAACATCATAATACACAGGTTCGCCAATATCCATGCGGCGCACTTTTTCAATCTGTAATAGCTCGCCCTCGCTCATTTGCTTTACCGCTTCTGATACGATCTTGAGTAATGTAAAGTCGCCGTTATTAATAGAAAGTAATAAGCCTTTTGACAGCAGGTAATCGCCCACTAAAACAGCTATTTTATTTTTCCATAAAGCGTTGATAGAGAAAAAACTGCGACGCTGGTAAGAGTTGTCAACTACGTCATCATGCACCAATGTAGCCGTATGCAATAATTCAACCAGGGCCGCGCCACGATGGGTAGACTCGTTAATGCCCCCGCAAATACTGGCCGAAAAAAATAGGAACATGGGCCTTATTTGCTTGCCTTTACGCTTAACAATATAATGGGTTATACGATCAAGCAACGGTACTGAGCTTTGCATGGAGGCTTTAAAACGCTCCTCAAAAACGTCAATATCAGCAGCAATGGGTTTTTTGATCTCGTTGATGCTTAACATTAAAATTGCACAGGCTTTTTATGCGCCAAACTGCCTGTTTGGCTAACAGTAGCAAACATAAGCTAAAAAAGTTTATCTGCATTATTACCATAAAAATTTTGGTTGCAATTAAACTAATTCAAACTTAAACACTCTATATAATACATTGATGTTACAGCAGCGCTGTAATTAAAAGTGGAAATATAGTTTTTGGTTATTTTTTATACAAGCGAGGCATCCGGCGGGGTGCTTCGCTTTTTTTATGCTGAGCGACGGGATATTATTTTAACTTTGCGCGGTGTTAGAGATTAGTGATTGGAGATCAGAGATTAGTTAGTGATTGTAAAAATTGCTATCAAATACCATTGACCAATGACGAGTGGCTAATTAACTAATGACCAAAAACGGAGAGGTGTCTGAGTGGTCGAAAGAGCACGCCTGGAAAGTGTGTATACCTCAAAAGGGTATCGAGGGTTCGAATCCGTCCCTCTCCGCCAGCTAAAATGCTGCCTACCAAGTGGGTGGCATTTTGTGTTTAAGGGCTTTGAATTTTCTTCAGCTAAACATTAAAATTCAACGCTACAAGCGCGGCGACAGCTTAAGATGAGCCTGCTCCACAACTGATAAATGAAATTAATCCGTCTCTCTCCGCGAAGAAGTATTCAAATAAAATCAAAAACGCCTAGCTGTATTGCTGAGGCGTTTTTTGTTTGTTCGTTCTGTGTGATGCCTATGCTCGCGCTAGCCAGGGGTATTCGTCAGGATATATATGCCTGATTAGTGTTAAATCCAGCAATGCCACCCCCAGGGGCCTTCTGAAAAAACAGCTGATTAAAGGCCGGGGACGACGGAAGTGGCCGTGAGCTAATAAAAGTTTTCTCCTCGTAATTAATCTGACTCTTGGCCTCGATATATCCTGAAGTGATTAAGGTGATCGTTGGGGTTACCCATGGCTTCTTAACTGGGGGTTGATTTTCCATTTCGCAAAATAAGTAAAATGCTGAAAATGAACACCAGGAACTACATTTTTTTTTAGAATTTCTAAATATTTTATTAAAATCTAAACACCATCTTATATTGAGATGATCAATAAAGTTCGAATGCCAATTACCTAACCTTCCCCATTATACCCCGGCAAAAAAATACAAATATATTTGCGCAACTCAAAAGTTGCATATATATTTGCAACCTGAAGGTTGCGTAATTAATAAAAAATGAAACAAGATATATTCCAGGCCATAGCCGACCCAACACGCCGGGCTATTTTAACTTTACTTGCCATCCATGCGTTGACACCAAATGTAATGGCCGAAAAATTTGATATGACCCGCCAGGCAGTATCAAAACATATTAAAGTATTGCACGAATGCGAATTGATCAAACCCGAGCAAAGTGGCCGGGAAATTTACTATCACTTTAACGCGAAAAAGATGCAGGAATTTGACCATTGGTTAGCGCAATTCAGGCAAAACTGGGAAACTCAATTTAACCAACTCGACCAATTATTAACAACAATTAAAAAACAGAACTAATGAACAACGATTTGCTATTTGATTTTAACGTTGACAAGACAGCGAAAACGGTATACATCACCAGGGAATTTAATGCCCCGCAGGCATTAGTATGGGACGCGTTTACCAAAGCAGAATTACTGGACCAATGGGGAGCACCTGCACCTATGCGTGCCAAAACCAAGTACATGGATTTTAAAGTAGGCGGGCGGAGATTTTACGCGATGATAAGCGCCGACGGGCGGGAGCGTTGGGCGGTACAGGAATTTACTTCCATCACCCCTAAAACCAATTTTAAGATGTACAACGCGTTTTCAGATAAAGACGAAAACCGTGAGCTGCCGGGTTCTGAATGGGATTACAATTTCAGCGAGCAAAATGGTATCGCCAGGGTTGACATTATCATTTTTAATGAATCGTTTGAGCGACTGGAAAAATTATTGGAGGGCTTCAAAATAGGCTTTACCATGACATTAACAAACCTGGAAAATCTCTTATCAACCTTATCGGAAAAACAATAAAGGAAATTTATCAGCACATTTAAAATAAAAATCATGAGAACAATTAACACCTGGATCAACTTCAACGGAAATGCTGAAGAAGCATTCACTTTTTACAGATCGGTTTTTGGCGGCGAATTCGCAAAGATCATTCGTTTTAAGGACCTGGCAAGCGCCGAATTTTCGGTACCAGAAAAGGAAGCGAACAAAATAATGACCATTGCCTTGCCGCTTGGTAAACACAACATGTTAATAGCCAATGACGTTCCCGAATTTATGGGGCGGGTAAACGAGAACGAAAACAGGTCCAAAATAGTAGCGAGCGCTGAAAGCCGTGAAGAAGCTGACAAAATATTTAACGGACTATCAGCAGGCGGAGACATTGAAGGGGCCATCGGCGACAGTCCCTGGGGTACCTACGCCGGAATGTTTAGAGACAAGTATGGTATTGAATGGATCGTGGAATTTGACCCAAATTATAACGCGTAAATTTAACCGAGTAAAAAGCGGCCCTTTGGGAGCCGATTTAAATTTTAAAGTGCCTGGCTACGCCGGGCGCTTTTTTGCTTGTCACCTTTAACCCTTTCATTTGTCACATTCACACCTCACGCATCCTGCTATCTTTCCTGACATTTGTATCGTAACAAATCAAATTTCAAATCAATCTGTTTAAAACAAGTTAAAGGAGACAGCTATCATGAGAAAAATCATTGTATTATCATTCATTACATTAGATGGCGTAATGCAGGCACCGGGCGGACCGGAAGAGGATACCGAAAACGGTTTTAAATATGGCGGCTGGGTAGCGCCTTACAGCGACGAATCGTCAGGTAGTACGATGCGAAAAATACTGGAACCGGCGGACCTAATGCTGGGCCGAAAAACATTTGATATCTGGGAAAATTACTGGCCGCAAAATGGCGAACGCTGGCCGGGTGTAAATGAGGTAACCAAGTACGTATTATCAACCACCCGCACAAAAACAGACTGGCAAAACTGTGTGTTTTTAAGCACTGTGGACGATATCAAAAAGCTAAAAAACACAGAAGGTGCTGATATCAAAATTTGGGGCAGCAGCGAACTTGTACAGCTATTACTAAAGCATGATCTTGTTGACGAGTTTTGGCTGATGATCCATCCCGTATTGCTTGGTAAGGGCAAGCGTTTGTTTAATGATGAAGCTATGCCTGCAGCGTTTACATTAGCAGACAGCACCATTACATCAACCGGTGTTGTTATGGCCAATTATACCAAAGCCGGCGAAGTTAAAACGGGTGCTATTGGCGAATAAAAAGAAATTTATCCTGTTAAAAACAAAATAGCCCGTCCCGACTATCGTTGGGACGGGCTATTTATATTACAATATTAGGTACTTATTTTTTCTGTTGAGATAAGAAAGTAACCAGCGATGCCATTTCCTGGTATGATAAGGCATTGGCCATACCTACCGGCATCATGGAGGTTTCCATTTCTTTACGCGAGATAATATCGCTTGTTTTAACGGTGAATACGGTACCGGTAATATCACGCATTACCAAGCGGTCGGCGCTTTCTGAGGTGACAAAGCCCATATAGGTTTTATCGCCTTTGGCAGTTATTACATTGGTAGCAAAGCCTTGCGATATAGACGCGCTTGGTTTTAATATCGACTCAGCTATCTGCTCGCGTGTCATGATCGAGCCTATCTGCCCCATAAAAGGGCCTTTTGGCTTCTCACTTCTGTCTAACGTATGGCAGCTAATGCAGCCCTGCTGGGTAAACAATGCACGGCCTTTTACCGGGTCGCCTTCTAATTTTGAAATGGCAAGCATAACATCTTCTATAGATGCCTTACCAACCTGGCCTTTCTTATTTTTAATTTTCTCCAGATCTATCTTTGGCTCATTTGAAGCAACAGGTTTTTCCTCTTCGCCGCCAAATTCGGCTATCGCCATACGATGACGGATGTTAAGATAGGTTAGATACTCTTTACCGCCTGCATTGGCTTTCTTCCACTCGCCTTTCAGAAAAGCCTCGATAGTTGGCGAGCCTGCCCACAGGTCGGCTTTATAGTACGGGCCCGGTGAGTCCGGGCGGGTACCCCACCACCATGATGCATCGTACGGCGCTTCTTCCCTAAAAAGACGGGAAACGGTAGTTAAAATGTCTTTTTTTAGTTTTGGATTAGCGGTGCGTTTATATGCAGCAATTAAACCATTAACCGCTTTTTGGTTGTGCATATAACGCAATGCCCATAAACCAAGTGTCGAGTTTGGTGTACCAATTGCGGCAACACAAGCATCAGTAGCGTTAAGCGCTAATAAGGCGCGTACCGCTAAATGGGGTAATATTATTGGCGAGTTTGGCGTAGCGTGCGGGCCTTCGGCAACACCTTTTGCAGGTGTTACAAATGATGCCGGCACTTTTGTTTTTAATAAAGCCGGGATAGCCGCAGCATTGCCTAAACGGCCCAAGCCTATAATTGCAGCGGCATGTACCCGTGGGTTAGCGTCATTTAATCCTGCTAAAAATGGGGCGATAGAAACTTTTGATGCAAATTCTTTACGATCAGCAATTGCACGCAAAGCAAACTCTCTTAAATCTGCATCTTTAACTAAAGCGGTTAATGTAGCAATACCATTTATACCAGCGGTCTGAGCATAAGTATAAACACCAGCTACGCGGCTTTCAAGTGTAAGCCCTTTGTTTGTAGCAATAGCTAAAGCAATCGCAGCTGCCTGTGCAGCCGGGCGCCTTAATAACTCCTGCGATGCATTTAAACGTGCCACCGCACTTGGCGATTTAAGCAGGTCGCCTAATTCTTTTTCCGACAATTTAGCCAGCTCAGGAAAGGCGGTGTACTTCCAGTCGTTAGGTACAACTCTAACTACATAACCTTTGCTTGGGCTACCATTATAACCGGCACCATCCCACGCAGATAAATACAGCCTGCCAGAACCGTCAACATCAAGATCGGTGATCTGCGGTAGTTTTATAAATTCCTCGTCTTTTTGGGTAAAAGTTGGGCCGTCAGGTGTTACACGGTGGATGTATAGCATGCTGCGTCCCCAATCGGCCATCATAGGTACTTTGGTGTATTTTGCCGGCCAGTTCGGTTCGTCAAAATATAAAGAACCTGTACCAGACCCACCACCAACATCAACCAGGGCAGGGATTATTTCATCTGTAAAATGCTGGAACAATAAAGGATAGCCATATTCACCGGTTTGGATACTGTGCGAAAACCGGATGTTCCATCCGCCGCCGTCATTTGTATTTTCACGGGTAAATATATTCATGAAGGGGTCTATCGCTACGTCATACACATTACGTGTGCCGTGGGTATAAACCTCCATACCGGTACCATCAGGCCGTACACGTACAATACCACCGCCAAGCATGGTCATTTTTTTGCCCGAACGATCTACAGCGTTATGAAAACCAAAATCGCCCACACCTACATAGATCCAGCCATCAATACCCATACGGATGCCGTTAGTGGCATGGTCAGTACCACGTTCCTGCAAGTATTTGGTGTTGCTAAAGTTTTGGATAAGCGGTTTCTCAGGGCCATCGGCTACGCCGTCGTTATTTTTATCTTCAAAAACCACCAGGTCCATACCGGTAGCTTTGCCTGTTTCTTTAGAGAAAGTGGTATGCAATACATAAACCTTATCGCCGCTGGCAATGATGCCGCGCGGGTTATCAACCATAGCAAACTCGGTATGCTTATCAATTTTGCCGTCGTTGTCGCTATCTATCAATTTCATGATACGGCCCTTGCCCGGGTCCTTACCTAATGACCCTATCATGTCCACGCCTACAAACACTTCGCCGGTTGCGGCTACTGCTAAACAAGCAGGGCTTGGGGTAAGATCAGGGCCGGCAAACTGTGTAATGGTCAGTTCGGGTGGATTAACAAACTTAGGTTTTGGTGCTTCAAAAAAACGGCCTACTCCTAAAAAAACGGTCAGGGCCGATAGAAAACTTACGGTTACTTTTAACATGATGTATTTATTATTGTGCTGCTACTCTTTTTGTTGACATTAATTTATCTACCACGGCTTTAAGCTTAGCCGGATTTTTGGCATATTTTTCAAGATCGATGATCTCTATTTTTCTGAAATCGGTCGGGTGGCTTTCGGCTTGGATAGAGATACTGCCGCTTTTTAAAAATTCGCCTTCTTTTTCGCCTTTAGCCGGGTCATGCTGAGGTTTTTCGTACCGCATTACTTCCTCGCCGTTTACATAATGTATCACCAACGAATCGGCCAATACCAACGCTTCAACCCGCACCCACTGGTCGCCATTATAAGTTTGCGATTTCGAGTCGGTGCAATGCTGGGTTATGATCTTGCCATCTCTTTCAAACTGTGTACCCGGGGTACATAAATTCGCAGTAGAGCGATTGCCCTTGCCTGTCCCACCCAGTAATTGCACTTCCATTGAATTTGGGAAATCCTGGTCTTTTTTCATGGTTTCAGGCGCTTGCCCATGGATCATAATCCCGTTATTACGGAACGCCCAACCGGGGCCGCCTTTACACTGGTCGCCCACAAAACGATATTCAACAGCTATCAGATAATACGAGTATGGCTTTTTATAGAACAAATGACCATAGGTCTCATTAAATTTATCGTACTGATCATATCTTACTTCAAGCAGGCCGTTCTCCACCCTGAAGGTATTGTTAAAATTATCATCCAGATCGTGATAGCGGATTTTAGGATGCCAGCCGTTAAGGTTTTTGCCGTTAAAAAGCTGCTCCCATTTCGGGTCGGCTGCGGTAGTGTCTTTAACGGTGCTACCGGTAAAAACTAAAAATATCAACCCCAAAAAAAGGAGATTTCTAAACATAGTGAATTTAAACATCGGATTAATGTTAGTTGTTGGTTTATGTGAGCCTAATTGGTAAGCGTAAACTTACAATTATTTTATATTTATTTAACAGCACACAGGCATTAATTGCGACCGTATCAAGCTATTTACAAAACTTTTATTGTGCAAACGTTTGCATGGCTTGAGGAGTTTTGCTGATATTGCCTACTGTGACCTGAACATTATTTTGCAATAGGATGCTATAAAATTTCGCTTCCGGCCGTCAGCAATGACAACACTATCACATACCGTTATATTTTGGTAATTTTGCTGCATATCACATCAGCTTTATGTTTTCGCAGTTTATAGATAAGCCCTTCAGGTTACAGCTTTCGTTCCACAAGATAATTGAGGCTTTGGAAGAGACTGCCAAAGCCGATACCGGCCAAAGCGGCATAAACGCCAAAGCATTGTTGGCACGGGTTAATGAGCACCCCGAATTGTGCAACGGAATTACGTCCGAAGAACAAATTATTGAAAATACCGAATTGATAGCTGATCTGTTGGCCGACCTATTCCCTAAAGCATTAACTTTAAACGAGATAAAAGCGGTAAGCATCCCTTACCAGGGACTAATCTTTAATCATTCGCAACGATTTAAAAATATCTTGAAAGATGCCGGGCCTGGGTTTGAAATAAACATTCGCGACTTTGATGATTTGCAGCTATATGTGCTAAGCTGCTGCATGATATTGGCCAGGGTCTATGGCACGATGCTTGATTTTAGTAAACCCATGTTTTATGATATCCCCACAAAAAATGGCGTTATAAAACATTACCGGATACTATACAATGCAGATTTTATAGAGGTATTTGCTACCGATGAAGCCCCGAAGTTAACCCAGGATGACATTGATGAGCTGATGGATAACTATAACGACATTGAGCTTTGGAAAGAAAAATTCCCGATAGGCAGCTATGTAATTAAAGGCTTTGGCTTGATGACATTGATAGATGTGACTGTTGAGAATGCGCTTTCTACTTTAAAGAGTAATTTATTGAGCGATTATACTTCGCCCGAGATTAAGAAGAGCTTGATAGCCATTTTCCAGTCGATGTATGGTATACCTGATCTGCGCATGGGATTTACTTTGTTTAACCAGAACGAAGACAAATTTATGAGCGTAAAGTTTGGGCCTGATATGCAGAGCTTTTTATTGCCCTCCATTGAAGCTTGCGATACCAACGAAATACTTTGCGGAGAATCCTACCAAAACATTGTAAAGCAGCACACTTACTTTGCTGTTTCAAATGTTGATACTTATATTAAGCAAAATCCCGGGAATTTAGGAGAGCATTTTAAAAAACAAGGCATCCAAAGCTTTATACTGGCGCCTGTTATTAAAGACGATGTTTTATTGGGAATACTGGAACTGGTGTCGCCGCGGCCGCGCGAGTTAAACAGCGTTACGGCCAATAGGCTTGAAATTGTAATGCCGTTTTTGGTTGATACCGTTGATCGTAAAGTGCATGAACTGGAAAACAGGGTGAGGTCTGTTATACAAAGTTACTACACCACCTTACATCCAAGCGTATACTGGAAGTTTAAGCGCGAGGCACAGAACTATATTCAAGATACCAATGCGGGATTAACCTATGCCTTAAAAGAGATAAAGTTTAAAGAGGTGTACCCGCTTTACGGACAGGTTGACATCAGCGAATCATCCGTTACCCGCAACCTTAGTGTGAGTAATGACTTGCGTAATCAACTTAACCAGCTTATCAATATTTTACAGGGGCTAAGTAAGGCTGACAGCGGATTACCTGTTAAACAGCTATTATTTGATCTGAAAACTTTTACAAATGAACTGGCGATAACTATCAGGGCAGATACAGAGCAATTTATTCAGCATTACGTTGAAGATAATGTGCACCCAATATTATTAGCCGCAGTTAACACAGGTAAAACACTCCGGGCAAAAATCGATAACTATTTTAAACAGGTTGATCAGCTAACCGGCGAGTTCCATACCAACCGGCGCAATTATGATAAAACGCTGTCGCTTATTAACCAAAAGCTGGCCAGTATATTAGATCAACGGCAGGCAGAGATACAGGCGTTTTTCCCGCATTATTATGAGCGGTTTAAAACCGATGGCGTAGAGCATAATATGTACATAGGCGCCACAATTGCCCCAGAAAAAGAATTTACTATCCGGGATCTGCATCGCCTGCGCTTGTGGCAGCTACGGGTTATTGCCGAAATGGAAGTGGAGCAATATGATCTGAAAAATGTGTTGCCATATCAACTGGGTGTTACTTCATTGATATTGGTTTTTGGTACGCCTATCGCCATCCGGTTCAGGATGGATGAGAAACACTTTGACGTTGATGGCGCCTACAACATCAGGTATGAGGTTATTAAAAAACGTATAGACAAAGCCCATATTAAGGGTAGCAACGAACGCATTACCCAACAGGGCAAAATAACCATTATCTATGCGAAAGCCGAAGAGGAGGAAGAATACCTGGATTATATAAATATCTTACAAAAAGCTGGAATTTTGGCCGACCATATAGAGCATTTTGAGGTTGAAGAACTACAAGGGGTAGCCGGTTTAAAAGCGTTAAGAGTAGGTTTAATACATAGCTCTGAGTTGTTGTCGCAACGCGGCAAGTCATACAACTACCTGTACAATCAGCTTGGTTAAAATCTAAACCCGGCAGACACATAAGGGTAAGCCCCTTCTTTTGAAAAGCCTACAACACCCTGTACTAATAATAGCTCGCCCGGCTCAAAATAAAAACCGCCACCAAAACCATTATGCCAGGTGCTTGATATTTCGCCCGGTGTCCATACACGGCCAACATCATGGAACCCAATCATACCTAAGGTGCCGGGTAACAGGTACGATGCAAAATCACTTATCTTAACCCGTACTTCAAAATTATTATAAGCCATGCTTTTGCCGGTAAAGCGCCAGGTATAAAACCCTCGTAAGTTAGCGTTACCGCCCAATTTTAATTGTTGGTAATAAGCTGCATTACCTATAGTTGTGCCGCCACCAATCCTATCAGCAAATACCAGTTTTGATTCGTTATCGGGGTTTAACAGGAAACTAAACTCAGAAACTATTTGCCCGTACGAATGTGCATTGACGTTCAATTCTTTCATGCCGGTTAAGCTGGTTTTCCAAAGGATACCACTATGCGGCACCAAACTTTTATCGCGGGTATCAAGTGTGATATCTGACACCAAACCGGCAAGCGCCTGTTGGCCAAATACGTTTTGATCCGGATGTTGCGCATCATAGTCATTAAGCAGGCGGCCGTTGTTACTATCTTCATCGCCGTTATAATATTGGGCAGCAACGCCGGCGCTTACTGTCCAATTATCATAAGTACGCCTCAAGCGGATATCAGCATTAATATAGTTATAAACGTTGCGATAGTAACGAATCTTTTTATGGCCTTCGTCAACAAATTCAGTATTATTACCTACACCAAAAAAGTTGCTTGTATAGTTAGGCCCTTTGTTCAGTACGTTTATCACAAGGTCGTTATTTCCGATTGATTCTTTAAACTCACCATTGTAATTTACAATCAACGAGCTTACGCCCAATCCGTAATTAATAGTCATGCTCTGTCTAAAAGCGTAAGGCTCTTTCCTAAAACCTTGTTTCTGATAAACAAACTTGCCTATAAGCTGCACGCCATAGTCCTTATTATAACTCACCAAAAACAATGGTTGTAAGAAATCGTAAGCGAAGTTTTTCTTTTTGTATTGGTTAACCGTAGTGTCGGTCGAGGTTAGTAGATGTACCTGGTTTTTTGCCGGCAGCTCGTTTTTCTCGTCCGACCGATCATAAATATAGCGGTTACCCCTGCCGGTTATATTGCTGTCTATAGCAAAAGTATCGTTATCATCACCACCTATCATTCGTACTGTTATCGGCGAATGTCCATTACCGTGTACCGCAAAAACATCCTTATCAGCAAACCCATACAGCCTGATTTCATCAGTTACTTTTGGATCGAAAGTTCGGTCATACATAACCCGTTCCTTTTCGCCTTCTTTATTTACTTTGTTTACGATTAATTTAACGCTGCCATCAGGCTCATTGGTAATGTCAAAATTTTCGTGTTTATCTGTACCCAACACCTCTACCTTACTTGATAAAAAGCGGTAGTAGTTCATAGCTTGTTCTTTCAGGATATTTTTGCGGTGTATTAATTTGCTAACTATGTCTGGCCCGCACAATTTATAAATCGTATCGGGCATGCGCTTGACAGCGCTGGTTAATAATTCGTCAGTTAGTTTGCTTTGTACAAAGGCAATTTGTTCTTCCCAATCTTTTTCGTTTAACTCGTTTAAAAAATAGCGGTCAAAGTTACGGGCATTTAAATTCCAGCGGGTAATAGACCGGATATGATCCTCATAAGTCTGAAACTTAGCCATCAGCAAATATCTTGATACCAGCCACGGGGCAACGCCCCCAGTAGTGTAAAATACCTGATCGCGGTCGCGCGGTACCGGTTCATAAACGCTGCCTTTATCCGTCTTTTTCTTTTCCCAGCGCCATTGGTCTTCATGGCGGTCCCAATCACCCACCAACATATCCAGTAACCTGGCCCTTAATACGGTCTTCTGGTTTACGGTATTATCATTATCTTCTCTTAGTTTTTCGGCGACTTTTTCAGAATTATCAGTTTTCCTGGCGTCCGATGGCTCGCGTTCTTCAAACAAAAAAACCTGGTTAATAAAATCTTTGCGATACTCACCGAAAGCAGGATCATCAGCAACATATACAATTTCCGGATTAGCGTGAGGCACACCCAATGCTTCAGCCAAAGGCGGCACCGCTAAAGCCGAAAATGGGTGTTCACCTGCTATCTGGTCTTTTATGATTGATTCTGCTATAGTTTTTCTAAGTGTCGGTGGCAATACTCTTTCGGGGTATTTTTGGATGGTACGTATCACCCATTCCCGGCCGGTGGGATCTTCTAAACGCAATGATTTAGTTTGCATACCGCCGCCTTTTTCGGTAACTTTTAATCCGCCTTTTTCTTTGGATAAATGAAATACCCGCATCTTAACCGGCGCCGACCAAAGTTTACGGTAGCTCTCGCCGAAGAAAAAACGGTGCACTTTATTCGCCTCATCATATTCAGGCCCAACGGCAATAGTGATACTATCTTGCTTTACTTGCGCAAACCCTTTGGCTGCGATAACGGTTAAAAAAAAAATCGACAGGAATCTATATAACGCCATACGCTATTTTTTATAGATAAATTTGTAAACCGTACCGGGCGTTATTTTATCTCCCTCGTTACTAATATATAAGTTATTTTGGTTATCAAAGGCAATTCCCTCAGGCTGGATAAATAATGATGGGTTAATAGGGTAAACGCCTTTTACTTTAAAAGCCGCATCGGTAACCACAATCAGTTTATTAACCGACGACAAGATATACCACTCGTTGGTGCTTTGGTTTTTAGCTAATGCCGATGGATGAAACGCTACCTTTTTCTGACCTGATTGTGCCTCAATATCTTTTACGCTGATACTAAACTGGCCGCTTTGTTTTACCGCGCCGTTAGCTGCCATTCTAAAAATATAGCCGGTGTTGCTTTTCTTTGTATTATCTACATTGCAATGTTTGCAAAGCGCATACAATTGGTTGGTCTTTTCATCTGCATATAAACCTTCGTATTCGCCATCTGGTAATATATTTTCCTGCTTTTGCACATTTGCTATCTCGCCGCTGCGCACCTGGTTAAATGGAAAAGTAAAGAATACGCCATCGCTTCTTAGCATTAATACCTGGTCGTTTAAAATGGCTAAATCTTCATAATCGCCGGCTTTGCCAAATTTTGAGTAACCCGGCGCCTTTTTATCGCCTAACTTTAAATAATAGATGCGGCCGTTTTCATCCTGCTCGGCATATAGCGAATCACTTTTACCATGATGAAATGCAATGCCGGAGATCTCTAACAAGCCATCTGACATAATATATTTAACCGGTTTATTCAGATCGTATCCCGGCGGGTTAGTATAGCCCTTTTGTTCGATGCATGACAGCCCGGCAAGCATAACCAGCAACAAAAATAAAACCAATGTTATACCTTTTAAATTTTTCATCCTTTTGCGTTTAAGTATTTATACACTTCATATTGCGAACGTATAACAGGCGTTGTTGTTTTTATAAGCACGTTCTCCATATTTGCATTAAGCGTAACCGCTTTAACGTTATCCGCCAATTGCAGGTTAATTATATCGGTTATTTCAGCTTTTATTTGCTCATCATAAACAGGGAAACAAACCTCAATGCGTCGGTAAATATTGCGGTTCATCCAATCTGCCGAGCCCATATACACTTCGGGTTTGTTATTATTATGAAATATAAAAATGCGGCCATGCTCCAAATAACGGTCAACGATACGCTTAATAGTGATGTTTTCGCTCATGCCTTTTACACCAGGGATAAGGCGGCAAATACTGCGTACAATTAGTTGAACTTTTACACCTGCCTGTGACGCGTCGTACAACTTAGCTATCAGCTTAGGCTCTTCTAAATTATTAAGTTTGATGCGGATAGATGCAGGATGCCCCGTCTTTGCTTGGGTGATCTCCCTATCAATCATCTCAAAAAACCTATCCTGTAAATTAAATTGTGCAACCAGTAAATGCTCAAACTTTATCAGCTCAGCCGATTTTGGCTTTTCGCGTTTAGCAAGAAAAATAAACAGCAATTCTATTTCGCGCAGTAACTCTTTATTTGCGGTTATTAAAATATGATCGGTATAAAAAGCAGCGGTGTTTTCGTTAAAATTACCGGTAGCCAGCAAGCCATAATATTTTGTCCTATTGTTAACCGTACGCTTTACCAGGGCGACTTTGGCATGGACTTTTAGGGCAGTTACACTATAAATAATTTCGGCCCCGGCAGCTTTAAGCCTATTGGCCCATTTAATGTTATTGGCCTCGTCAAACCGGGCTTTTAGCTCAACCAGCACAGTTACTTTTTTACCCGCCGATACCGCGTTTATCAATGCATTAACAATTCGCGAATCACGGGCGACACGATATAGTGTAATATAGATCTCCTCAACCTCTTCATCCAATGCTGCGGCATTAAAGAAACGCAGGATGGTATCGTATGATTGATAGGGGGTATTGATTAGCAAGTCCTTCCGTTCAATCTGATCAAAAATTGATTCATCGGCGCTAAGCCGATTATGTATGGTTGGCCATTCATCATAATGCAAAGCAGGCGAACTAACCGGGAAACCGAGCAGATCCTTCTGGTTATGATAGTTACCCCCTTCAACCAAACTTGATGATTCTATCCCCCAACTATCACTAACCATCTGCAATATGCGCAATGGGATACCCGGCTGGTGCAAAAACCGGGTGGCTATACCTAAGTCGCGTTTTTGCAATTGCTTTTCAATTTGTTCAGACAGGTCCCCGGGATATTCGTCTTTCAACTCAAGCTCGGCATCGCGGGTAATTTTGAATGAGTAGCAATCCTTTATCGTTACGCCTCTGAATAGTTTATCAAGATTGTACCTGATAATATCATCCAAAAACAGAATATAAGTTTTGCCTTTCTCCTCAACTTTATAAAATCTCGGCAAATCGTCCGAAGGGATATTTAGTACAATTAGCTTTTCTTCGCCCTTATCATTTTCAATTACCACTAAAAAATAAAGCTCATTATTTTGCGGAAAGAATTTCTTTCTACCTGAGAATTTAAACGGGCGTAAAAAAGCCATCACCTGGCTAAAAAAGTAGTCGTTGGTTTTATCGATTAATGCAGCCGGGATGGGCTGATTAAGTAACAGGTGAATATTATTTTCTTTAAGCGCAGGTACAACGCCGCCACTAAATATTTTACCGAATTGCTGTTGCTGATGATTGATCAATTCCTGGGCGATTGTCAACGGGTCATCAACCGCGCTGGTGGGTGATGTGAGCTCGCCCAGCTTATCCATGGCCTGTAAAACCGGCATCCTTACCCTATAAAACTCATCCAGATTTGAGGAGAAGATAGCCATAAAGTTTACCCGCTCCATCAGCGGCACAGCATCCTGGCCGGCCATTTCCAGGATCCGTCCGTTAAACGTTAGCCAACTCAGGTCCCTGTCAAAAAAAGTATATTCTGCCATATTATGGTCTAACTAACGGCGCATCGCGAAAAATAGAAGCTATAATAAATCCAATAACAGCTATAATTAACCCAAACATGAAAATGTTATAAGCCACTCTCAATAACCGGTATTTGCGCCCCAAAACTACACCTTGCGAATACACATCTTTTATCAGCGTGCCATATAAAAACGCTCGGTCATCCATCACTTTTAACATGCCGGCAGTGTATTCTGGCAGGCCCATTTTATAAAAGTTGCCAAAAAATAAAAGGTTCACTTTTTTATCGTCGATATCTTTAGCGGTAAAAGTACCCTCGGGTATTGACGGACGGGTAGCCAGGATAGAGAAGATCATAGACAGTAAGCTCACTGTTAACAATACAAAACTAGGGATAGCTAAAAAACTATTCTCTTCGAGCTTACGCAAAACCAAACTGATAATGGCCGACAGGATAATGGAATTAACGGTAATGAGGATATGCGCCTTATTATCGGCCATATCGCTTAACCGCTGGTTATTGCCCGATGTTATTCGGAACATGGTTTCAATTCCCTTCTCTGGTTTTTCTTTTTTTTGCTTCTTTTCCTCTTTTATCTCTTCCGTTATCTTTTCTTTCCTGGTTGGTTCTACCCTACCGTTTTGTTTATTTTTTTCTGGCCCGGCTTTTTCTGCGTCGGCCTGTTTTTCTTTTAATTTACGCAGGTTCCTTTCTTGCTTATCATGCAATAATAACTGCGCGTAGTCTGTAAAGTAGTTATGTGCTTCCAGCAGTTCTATATTTTTTTTACGCCATTGTTGTTTATCTATATCAACGTGTTTGGCGGCGGCAATCTCTTTACGTAACTGTTTGTTTTTATCTGCGAAATCATCGGTACCTAAATGAAACAGATCAGCATCGCACATAATTTGCTGCAATAAACCGGTTGGCTTTTGGGGCATTTTGGTGGCCATTATGCAACCGCTAATTTTTTCGACCACCGTGGCACTAACTTTTAACGGCTTTAAAAATTCGGCAGCCAACCGCGCACCTGCAGCTTCGTGGTTAGCCCTATCGGTAAAGTAGCCAATATCATGAAACCAAGCCGATGTAATCACCACAAAAAAGTCCTCGTCGCTTAGCTGATAGTGATTGGCAATACGGGTAGCTGCCGTAACAACCCCTTTGGTATGATTAAGATCATGGTACAGCAGGTCGGGGTCATAATGCTCATGGAAATAATCCAAAACATATTGCTTTACATCTTCTAATAATTGCTGAAATTTCATTTAACTGCTTTAAAGTATAGTGTTATCCAAATTTACTGTTAAAATCTATATGTTTTTATGCTTGCGGTTCTTTCTTTTCGCAGTTTAACAGCGCCGCCAAACACAGCTAATAACCTAAAGAGTTGGGAAAAGTTTATGGTGCAGATGGCTGCTGGTAGAAATTTGTTAGTAAAAAATGTCTATCGCCTCCAAAAGACCTTGGTGGCTTACATCGCAGAGTTTTATAATATGGCTGTCCGTTAGCCGGGAAACTACAATCTATTTAAACAAGTCGGTCATTACTTTGCCTTTGCTGCTTTCCATTTTAAAGTTTAACAATTTAGCAACTGTTGCACTAATGTCTATTTGTTCGTAAGGGGTTTGAAAGCCTACGCCTTCTTTAAAATCAGGGCCCAGCGCTAAAAACTGGATATGCCTGCATCCTTCGCAGCCGTCGCCATGGCTAATAAAACCATCTGCAACGCCCGATAAATGCCTTCCGTGGTCGTTAGTAATGATAAGGGTTGTTTTGCCTCTGTAGTTATCATCATTTTGAATATAGTCGTATAAATCTCTTATATTTTCATCTGTTGATTGAATACCTTTGATATAATTACTCCATGAACTGCTGTGCCCGAAATAATCAGGGTCTTTTAAATTGATCAGCATTAAATTAGGGCGATACCGGCCAAGCACATTTTTAGCATGCACAACTGTAGTATCATCAAGTCGATAACCCGAAAATAAACCGTTATTACCACAATCAGTACGAGGCATATATTTACCCTTCCAATCTTCTTGTGTACAATTACCTAATATTTGCAATTTGTCTTTAGATGCTACTACCCAGGCTTTTTCGGCTGGCTTGCCGGTAGATTTAAGGAAGCTTTGAAATATAGACGGATATTGAGGTAATACATGTCCGTTGTTCTCTAAATCCTCATAATTACCTGTGCTAATAGCGTCATGCCCGGAATCAGTATTTGTGGTTCCCATATTATGGAAATTATTAAGCATTACACCTTTAAAGTATAAATTAAATTGGTTCGGGATGTTTTGACGGGTATAATCACCCCAGGTTTCGCTATAGCGGGCGCCGTCTATAACTACAATTATTACATTCTCTGTTTTACAACAAATGGCTGCAGATGTATTAACACGGGCTGTTTCTGAGCTATTGGTAGTTGCTGTTACGGTATTGGTTGCTTGCAGACCGGTAGTGTTTGATACTACTTGTGCGGTATTACCTGATTCTGATGTGCCGCTTACAGCGGGGATCGATGTGTCTTTTTGGCATGCTGCAATTAGGCATATGATTACGAAAACAATCACAGTTAGTGAAATGCGAGGGGTAAACGACATTTAGTTTAATTAATTGGCTTGTTTATACAAGTATACAATTAACACTTCAATGTAACAAGAAAGATACAATATTTTTTATAGCTGTAAATCAGCCAGTTATACAGCAAAATCCAATACTATGAAGAATACTGTCTCCAAAATATCTCCCGTGAGTCGTTGTATCATCACCCAAAGAGAAATATAGCAGTTTGTTTTTACAAGCCGTTTATGTAGGCGTCTATCATATTGTATTGATCTGTATACCAGCCAGTCATGTAAGCTGCTTCGGGATCAAGGTCCTGAGTTATGTTGGCCCATCTGTACCGCTCGCGCGCAAATGCATTGGTATTTACCAGCATCTTTCTATAAGCCTCAATACGGGCGCTTATTGTAGTTTTACTCAGTTGATTACTCTTGAGGCTGTTCCATCGGGATTTTAACAGACCTTTAAAGTTTTCAGGGTTTAATTTGATCAGGCGTTGCAACAGCTCGTTGTTTCCTGCTCCAAGTACATCATTCGCTTTATAATATCCCCCGGCATTTCTGCCCATCGAACCATCCAAATCCCATGCCGAATAGAAAAAGGCACCGGCTGTACGATAATCATAGAAGCTAAAAAATGTGTTTTTATTTTGATTATCAAAAGCTTCGGTTATGTTCATAAAGATGAAGTAATCCACCATATTATTAATGTCTACTTTATTTTTTATTTGGCTGCTAAACTCTTCATCGGTTGATGTTGAAATAAAATTAACAATGTTATATAAGTATGACCAATCAGGGGCGGGGGTATCGCCAAGGTCCGGATACTCCAGTTCCCAACCACCCCATGTATCCAGCGTATTGTCAAAAGGTGCCACGCTATAAAAATCGGTTTGATTTGTCCAATCGTTTGCTTTGTATATATCGCCATATTGCTTTTTAACCTGTAGCTGTTTACGGTCAAGTTTTTCGGTAAGGCAATATATCCCTGCGTATTTATTATTTAAAAACACTTCGGTCATATATCCCCGGGTTCCGTTATGGGCCGTTGGTTCGCTGGCTATATAAGGTACATTATTAAAACTATTCCAGATATCTGTAGTTAGCCGGTTTCTCATCCTGGCCTGGTCAATATACATAGCATCAAGTATCCAACTATTATCGTTACGTAAGCCCATCAGGGGGGCATCAGTATCGGCACCACTTGCATCCACCAAATGAACCGCGTACGAACTCTTAGGGTAATAACGGGAAGTGGCCCCCCTTATATTTATCATAATATTTGATGACATCTCTAATTTACTGCCTTGGGCCTGGTAATCGGGATTAACCAGGTTAAATGCTCCACTTATCTGATTATCACCAATTGCAGCACCGGCCTTTAACGTAACAATAGGCAAACCGGTAATAATTAATTTATAAGTAGTTGCTGCATTAAGGCTATTTAAGGCTTTAATTTCAACTTCCTGGTTGGTTGTTAGTGTATAATTAGCAATAGCACCTGCTTTTAGCCTGGTATTATCAATTAAAATGGCTTTTGCCGCCGTAGTATCAAAACTAACTACATAACCAGACAAGGAAACACTTACAGGTACCGGGTAATAATAAGCATTAGTGGTCGAATCGAAAGCGCAACTGGCCCCGTTTATTTTAAAACCAAGTAATTGTGCCGGCGCTGTTGGCAATGTTTGGGTAGGTTTACCATCATTATTGCCTGTTGTACTATTTGTGGAAGGCTTCCCTATATTATTTTTTTTACAGCCGTTAATAAACAGTAAAACTAATATGGCATAAAGCAAATAACGTGTTTTCATAAGGCAGTAATGTTGCAGCAGATATAAAAAATACAAATTGCGCGTACTCAGAAATTTGTATTGGTAAAAAGTATTTCGTTGATGAACTTCTCAGTTCCAAAAATTAATACCTGGTACGTTAGGGGAGAACAAATTGATAATACCGATTTGTTTAATTAGCAGCTGTACATAGTACAACCGCATTGTGATTTTGTTTTTGATGATTAGCCCCCAATAGTTAAAGGATTGCCACCAACAGTGTCGTTTTATAGGTTAGGATATAAAACTTATTAGCACTACAAAGCTAAAAAGTATTAGTATTGCATTGGGCGCAGCACAATAATGTTACTTGTAACAATTTTGTTTAGTTAAATTTAAGTCTGATAAACCGGGGCCTGTACAAGTTAGGGTCTCCGGGCAGATCCTTAAAAAACTCCATTGAGTTAATGTTATAGGAAATTAATAACTCGCCGGGTTTTGACAGACTTGGATGCGCCTTGGCATTGTATACAGTATAGGTTTTCTTAGTTAGGTCTTTGCTACAATCCCATATTTTAATGGCGGGGCCAAAGAGCCCATAAGGCGTTTTGCCAATACGCAAGCCAACATCTTTAGTAATGGTGCCAATTTGGAATATCAAAGCATAGCGGCCATCTGGCAATGGCGATACACTTAATTCGTTTGAAACCCAATCAGCCACCCTGGTAGCCTTTTTTATATCATTTGTCCAATTGCGCCCATTCCAATAGGTCCATTTATCATAATCTTCAAAATATTTAGGCAATACTCTGGCTACTAACAGTTCCTTCCATTTACCTATTACGCCGTATACATAAATATAACCATCAGGAGCAGGCGCACCCGCAGACTTAGTATTGACATAAATCCCTGCTCCAAATGATCCGGAATTACCTTCATTATCAGCTATATAAAATGGGGTATCTCTTTGTTGTTGGTTAGTGTAGGTAGGTTTGCTGTTAACCGGTATTTTAATTAACGTGTTCCCTACTTCTTTAAATCCAAAAGCGGCATCGCTCACGTTTTTAATTCGGTATCCAAAAATATAAATGCTATTATCCAGTTCAGTGTTTACAAAGCCATCACCCAGCCAGTAATAATCATCCGGCCCGGTTTTAGGGGTTTTAGGGATAAATAGCGTCTCGGGTTCGCCTTTTTTATCTTTTCCCCAGTAAAATATTATTTTATTCTTATCCGGGCTATTTCCGTTTAATATAGCAACCGAATTATGGGTCATTTTGTAACCGGGCATTAATGAGTTGTCTTTTATTTCGCCTATCATACTATCGCTAAACAAAAAAAGTATTTTATCAGTGGGCGATGCCTGTGCATGTTCTTTGCCGTTAAGCGGGATTGTAAAAATGCCATCGCCGCCAAACCAACCCGAACTTCTTTTTAGTAATGCAGTCCACTCAGGCGCTTCTTCTACTGTGTAGTTGAGCGTAGTTAAATCGTTGGGGTGTTGTAGCGTTTCTTCTTTCTGAGCGTTTGCATTCAGAAAAAAACATACAAACAGAATAGAAGCGAGGTATTTCATTTTTCATGATTAAGCGGTGCATACTAAGTGACATTAAATCGATAAATATAAGTCTATTATCAATATAACATAAAACATAAAACCCGGCTACAATGTAACCGGGTTTTATATAGATTGAATATTTAAGCTGTCTTATTTAAAGAATGCAAGCTCTGTTATTTGGAACGCACTTGCGAATGTGCTGATAACTCTCCACCTGTAAAATGTATATGCTCCAGTTGTTTTTAAAGGGTAATACCACCATTTTCTGTAACGGATGTCGATACCTGAAGGTCCGTTTCCACTTAAACCAAGATCAGTACCCATATCATAAAAACCTTTTGTTAGAGTGATATTATCTAACTCTATCCAGGGGCCATCTTTACTGTTTGATCCTTCAATAGCCCATTGTTTTGGGTCACGGGAACTTTGAGAGTCATTACCATTCATTATGCCATATGATTTTACAACTACCGGAGCCGGGAATTGCAGCGTAACGATCAATGGTTGTGGGAAAGCCGAATAGTACCCAAATTTAGTTGTTAAGTTACCATCTACCAATTTAGATGCACCTTCGTTAACACCTTGGGCCGTGTTTTCAACTGTTGTAATTGCTGCCGGATACAGCGGTGAATTATTGATATAAGATGCTGTAATATCAGTTGCTATACCATCTACAGTAACACTTCTGGTAAGTGAGGCAGTAGAACCTTTATCAGTAACAATTTTTACAGTAAACTGGTTAAATGATCCTATGAAAAGTTCAACTTCAGGGCTCGCTTCCGTACGGGTAAAAATAACCGGGCTGGTACTTCTGTTATCTGTAAATGTCCATAAGTAACTTTTTACGTTTGCTGCTTTTACTTTAGCCGTGAATTTAACAGTACCCGTTTTTGAGGTAGTAGCGATCCTGGCGGTGCTAAGCTGTATTATACTATCCGGATAGATCGGGATATCCAGGTATTTATGGGAAATATCACCTGTTGATGAAATAGCTTTCAAGTCGATAGTGTACTTGAACTGCTTAGCCGGATCGCCTGTGTTTACATACGTGTGCGAAACATCCGCACTGGTTGATAAACTATCGTCTCCAAATCGCATCTCCAGTTTTGTAAACTTAGTAGATGCATTTGTAAACTTAAAGGTAAAACCATCTAAAGCATCTGGTTTCACTGTAAAGTCGGCTAGTGGAAATATAGGCTGTGCATCCGGAACCACAGCTTCAACTTTACGAGAGCAGGATGATATCATAGCTCCCAGGCAAAAAAGCAAAGCTATTGATTTTAATGATCTGTTCATTGTGTTTGTTTTTAATGTTAGTTTATTTTATTTAACTATGGTAGTCTTGTAAAGACTATACCTCTCATATCGTAAGATGCATTATTCTCAAAAAGTTTAACTATGTGATAACCAGCAGTTAAAGGTACAGGTATAACGGTTCCGGCAGTATAAAACTTGGTCGCATCATTACTGTAAGTAAACGGCTTCTGATTGTTGTTATTAGTACCAGTTGCAGCATTTATTCCCATTTGGTTATTACCAGATATCGAAACATTATCTATAAATATCTGCCATCTTCCGTTGGTATTTGAAGCTCCCATCCAGGTATCCACTTGATAATTACCTGATTGCTCAACAAAAACACTCCAGGTTAACCATTCGCCGTTACCTGTCCAGCCAACAACGCTTCTTGGTGTATAATCAGGTACAACATCAACAAAGTCTGGAGCTCTCCAGCTGCCATCACCATCTTTTGAGTTATTATCATGATATGCAACGCCTTCGCCGCCAAAATCATAGTTAGCACATATTAACATATCAGAAGCAGCACCCACAGTACCTTTAATAAGGTATGGCTTGCCCAGGAATGGCCTGAAGAAGTTAGGATCCATAACAACTATCACTGTATTTTTAGAACCAACAATTGAGTATTTGCTTGGGCTGGTAATAGTAAGCGCTACAGTAGGATATTTAACTGATGGTGCACCTCCTGCGGGTTGTTGTGCCAATAATGTATTCATTTTAGTTTGGAAACTCAGGGTGGCTGTACTGGCACCCGCAGCAAATGTTACAACAGGATTGATTATACCAACATTAACGCTATTATAAGCTACCGACGTAGATAACAAACCAGAATTAATGTATTTGGTTACAGTGTCAGGAGATAGAGCAGCATTAACTGTAAACGTTGCACCTGATGTACCTTGCAAAGCAATGGGAATGTTAACTTGAATAAACGTAGAATTTATGTAATAATTTGAAGGATCTGCTGTAACATTAATAACCTTGGTTGGTGATGCAAACGCTATTTGGTGAATTGAGTTTGCCTCTAATACTTCACCTGTTTTAACTACCAATATTAAAGCACCTTTACCAGCAGCTATAGTATTATCTTTAGTTGCACCAGATATTTTAAAAACGGCAGCCATGTTTTTACCATAGCTAAGCTCCATTGCAGAGCGATTAACAATTATATTAAAACTAACAGTTTTAACACCAGCCGGTACAACAACCTGATTAATACTTGTTGCAGCTCCTGACGGGAATGCAACAGTAGTGGCGGCCGGCAATGTGCCTGCAGTTATTAATTTTGCTACTGTATCTACATTTGTAGACAAGTTAATTGTAAATGCTCTGCTTGTAGCTTGAGAGAAAGTAATGGTAGCAGGTATGGTTAAATCTGCTCCGGTAAGCGTATAAGTACTTCCGGTACCTATTTCTAATTTGTTGTCTACAGACGCACTTACGTTAGTGTAAGTTTGCGTAGTGACTACCTCACCAAGCTTTTCGCGCTGGCAAGATACCGCCAAGATAGCTATACCAGCTAAGAGGCTCACTTTAAGGTGACTAAATATTTTTTTCATTTTATGTCTTTTAAAATTATTATTTAACAATTTTATTTGTGGCGAGCGCCTATTTCCAAGGCGTCTCTAATATTTTTAATTAGTGATCCAAACTTTACCATCCAATGCCCATGAAGATTGGCGGGAAATATTAAACCAGCTCAAAATTTGGGTAGGAAGATCGGAGTTTTTTGGAACCTTTAAACTAAGGTCACTTGCAACTGGCGAGCAGATAAGGTCTGTAAATGGAGTCCATCTGTACCCATTAGTTTGTGCCTGTGCCAACGTAAAATCAGCTGCTAATGGTCCTTTATCTCTTAATACGGTACCGCTACCTTCACCCATTGGCCAGTAACCAACCAGGTAGTTAAAGAATGGATGGCTTGAATCAATTGTCTGGTCGCAGGCATATTGCTTAACTATACCATCAGGTATTGCAACTTTAAATATTTTAAGCTCTTTTAACTCAACATCAATTTTTCCAAAAGTACTGCCGCCTGAACCGTCAATCTCGCCAGGAACGTAACCTATTCTTAATACAGAGGGGCTATCAAAATTAGGTTTGCCACCAAACACAAACGCAGTAGCCGAAGGATTTGCAGTTGAACCGCCATTTTGGTTAGTAACACCCAATACACCGTCAGTGTAAACTCTAACCGCTGTTGTACCATCTGCTTTTCTTTCTACTACAGCAGTAAGATCATGCCAGGTATCGCCTGTAAATTCCATTCCCTGAGCTTCTTGCCCATTATTACTAGCTTGAGTAGTTGCCGTTCCGCCCATACCCATAAATCTCCATTTATTTTGCCATAAGCAAAGATTCCAACCATTGCCTCCGCCATTACTACCCCAATTAACTTGAGGTGTAGTAGAGCCTGTTTGACTCTGTTTGCCTAAAAAACCAGGCCATTGGTAATAATAGTCACCTCTTGAAGGGTTAGCAGGGTTTTTATGTTTTTTAATCTTAACAGAAATTGTAAAACCTGATGTATCACCAAAGTTAAAGTAAGATGACAGGTTCACTTTTGTCTGAGGATCTAAACCTAATACCTGGCCAGTACCTTTTTCCGTATCACCTAAGAATCTGATAGAAGTTCCGACATACGTGTTACCTACAAAAGGTTTAGGTATAAATGTTTGATTGAAAGATGGGTTAGAAATAATTGTAAAAGTATTTGCGTTAGGATTACTTAATACAGTTTTATCATCCTCTACAGCTTTAACAGCATATGTACCACCTTTATTAGAAGCTACAATAATCAGCCAGTTTTCTTTAGCATATGTAGCTCTCGCTTTTAATGCTGTTAATATTGCACCAAGCTGGCTATCAAATGTAGTTATTGCTGTTTTGTAAGCAGCATTCAATTGAGGATCAAATCCATTATTAACATCTGATTTCCCTGCAGCCTCAATAGCGGCAAACTCACCAATTACTAATGATGCAGTATCAGTTGCAAGAAAGCTTACCATCCTGTCTTTAAGTGCAGCATCAGTAGCAAAAGTTTCTGAAACATCAGTACCACCGGTTAAATTAGCTTTAAATGCAGCCGACGCAGAAAACGCTGCAATACGTATGGTTGGCCTGGTGGCTTTTATCCTTTGAAATATTGTAGGATAAGTTGCCAGGTTATTACCTGCAAAATCTTCGGTTAATACATTGTGTTTTTCTTTTTTCACACCTGTAATCATGTCGGCCCAGTTAGTAGCATCTGTTGATACAGTAGCATCTGCTAATGAGTTCCATGAATAAATAGCGTTTGGAGTAAGTGATTTAAGATTTGGAACGTCCGCATCCCTCACATTTACACCTCTTGCTCCATCGGCTATGATATACAACACCTTTGGGGCTTTAAACACCTGATTTGCAGTAGGTGGAGGTGATACAGGTACAACTTTATCAAAATCATGATTACATGCAGTTAAAGTCAATACAAAAAGTGATACACCAAGCAATTTGGCTTTAAAATTTTTCATATTATATATATATTTTAATTTAGTTCGTTTAAATTGGTTATGCTATTGAAGCATAGTCTTTTGTAAGACTTATTTTTAACGCAAAGTTAATAATATTATTATTTAAAAATATTATTATTCTAATGTTGCCCTAACAATATTATACCTTGGTTTACCATCAAATAAGCTAAAACTACCCATAATTAATATAGCGCGTTTGTTATCTTCTGATTTGGTTTCAAAAACATCCAGAATTGGTCCGTTTACATTACCGGTTGTATTAAATCCGTCTTTTAGTGCTCCTGTTTTATCAATAAAGAATAACCCATTCCGTATTATACCGTCGTAAGATTTAAAACTTCCATTTACCAGTACAGTACCATCCGTTAATATCTTAGCATAGAACGGGAAACCGCCTTCAAATGTCTTAGGCGTAAAACCGGCATCTACTGAACCATCATAGTTTAACTGTATCATATATTTATAAGGCTTGCCGTTCCAATTGTTAAACAATCCAACAACTATATACTTGTTTGATATTGGATCATAGTTTATATTTTGAATGCCAAAATCGGGGCCCGAACCAACATTAAATGTATTATCAATAGTTCCGTCAGCGTTTAACCTTAAAATAGAAGGAGTTGCAACGTTGTCAAATTTCGTGAATTGGCCATAAACCAGTATTTTTCCGTCAGGATGCCCAACCGTAGCTATATAGCCATTAGCACCCGGTAAACCTGCGCCAGGGATACTTGGCCTATAACCAGGAGCCGTAGGGTTAAATCTCCAGGTTTTATCAAGGCTGCCATCGATGTTTAAACGCGCTAATTGAGGCATGGTGATACTATCTATTATAGTACTGTCTTTGCTATCATAGCTGTTCTGATCATAACGGCGGGACACATAGTGTGTAAAATTACCCGTTACTATCATTTTGTCAGTACCTACCGGCAAAATGTTTGTTATACCACCACCGGCTACACCACCGTTAAACGTTGGTACAAACCTGGTTTTAAGCAAATAGGTAGTTACCTGCGTGGTATCAATCTGACCCGAAGTAAATAGCCTTGTAATTTTGCTAATAGTACCATTTTGTTGTGCATAACCGGTAAAATCACCAATTGGGAAAAAATACGAGCCTATCTGTACTACATTATATATACCACTGTTTGCTCCCGCACCAGAGGCGAACGAGCGATCCCAGCTACCATCGGGATTAACCCTTACAATATTGCCAAGCCTTTTAACCTGCCCTTTATTGTCGTAGTTACCGAAACTACCTACTATTAGCATCTGTGTACTTAATGGGATAGGGTATGCTTTGTACACAGGCCCGTTAGTTCCTGCTACGGCAACAAATGTAGGGTCAAGGTTTACTTTCCCTATTACAGTAAAGAGCGGCCCAAAAACAACCTGTCCATCAACCACAAAAGTTGTTACACCTGTACTTGCCTTACCAGGTACTTTAACAGTAAGGCCTGTTTCTGTAACCGCAGTAATTTCTGCAAGTTGGCCATTAAATAAAAAGGTTAATTTACCTGCTTTATAATAAGGTAATAACCCAGTAGCAGCAATGGTAACCGGGGTACCTGCCGTACCAGAGGCCGGCACCGGTATTTGCTGTGCATTAGCAACAATGTTTAAATTAGCTTTGCCGCCTGAATACGGGTTATCAAACACCGTTTGAGCTTTTTTACAGCTGCCAAGAAGCAAACCGATAAACACAATTAGTAAGCCAGTATATTTAAGTTTCATAACGTTTATATTAAATTCAAAAAACTTTATCTTCAATTTCTGCATTTGTCTGATTTTATCTGTTTAAAATAACCTCAGAAAAAAATTCAAACGACATCCCAAAATTTGATTCCATCATCTCACTTGTTCGCAATTCGCCAACAGAAAATCCACTCCTGTTATAGGATGCAATCGGGTAGACAGCCAAAACATGAACCACTCCATTTGTAGGTTGAATATCGGACGATGCAACAGCTGCAGACAAAGAATAATAATAGCTTGGGTTTGAAGTATCAACTATAGAAGAAATACATAGCTGGCGATAGCCTGCGTACCTAACAGTATTAGCAGTAAAATAAACTACGCCTATATTGCTTAAATCACCATTATACCCGAAGTAATATCCGCCTGGATACAACGGCCTCAAATCAAAATCCAGTTGTGGGAAATCTTTTAGAAGGAATTTCTCTTTTAACACATACCTCATTAAATATTTTCTCCAGATGCTTGGAGAGATATCAGAGAGTTTTCTAATGGTATCTTTTTTAAGATCATACAATTGTTGGTTTAAGCCCCCTTGCATTTCTGGTATTTTACCATTAACGATACCTATAGTTCTTCTAATAACCTCATCAGTAGGTGCGAAGAATGTGATATTTTCTTTCGTAAAGATATCTTCCATCCCAGCCAGCTTTACTATCTGTGTAATAGTATCAAACTTAGGGTTAGATTGAAGGTATTGCAGCACGGTGCCATTAAATTGTGCTTTTGCAAGCCCTCCATCTTTATAATAATTATCCTTTGAACAGGAAGACACCGTTATCATTAGTATTGCCGCGCAAACTACTGGTGTAATGTATTTTTTAATATAATTTCTCATGTGCTTAATTAAATTATTCAATGCCTGAACCTCTCCAATATCCATTTAACGTCATATACGGGTTATTATTTAAAGCAGATGCATCAATTGGCCATGTCCAACCGCCTCTGGCAAACTTGTCTGCTGTAAGTGGGTTATCAGTATAGAGCTTGCTTGTTATTCTTTTAGTACGTACCAAGTCAAAATAATGACTACCCTCACCCATCAACTCTTTTGCGCGCTCCCAAAAAATTGCATCTTTTAGCGCAGCATCAGCAGGTGATCCTACAGGATATGCTGTTGCGCTTGCTCTTTGCCTTACTATATTCAAATTTTCAATAGCTTTATCAGGTAAATTAAGTTCAGCATCCGCTTCGGCCCTTAATAAAATAGCGTCCGAATATCTCATAATAAGGAAAGATGCATCCGGGATTGAGTTATCAAGTGGATTTGTTGAATCAAGGAATGTGTTACCAGCAAATTTTTTCATTTGGAACGTCTCAGTGTCTTGGTTGAATGGATCATCAAACCAAACTGTTAACCTGTTATCCTGCAAATCAGGGTATAGTTTCTTCATATACTCTGCTGTAAATACGCATGGGCTTGTACGATTGTCATACTCAGGAAGCCTGTAAGGGAAGTGAATAAATGATTCCCCAAATTGTGCTAATTTAAATGGCTGAGCCAACGGGTTTGAAGATGCGTTATAGTTAACTGTACTAAACAATTCAAACAAGCTTTCTTCAGAACGGCCTTTCGCTACTGTTGCCCAATCGCTTAATGGAAGCAAGCGATAAGCCTGGCTACCCATTATTTCAGCACCAAGGCTTTCGGTATCCTGGTAATAAGCTGTTTTATTTGTCGGATCAAATCCCGCATTCCACATATCCATATTCATCAATAAACCAATAATTGATCCTCTTGACGCCCTAACACCTCTTAGGGAAGGGTCGGTTATTGCAAAAGGTAAATCATTTTTTGATGTTTTTAAATCGGCAATACAATTCTTAACCACCGAAACCATATCCATTCTTGGCAATGGATCTTTTTGGAAAGGGGTTGTGTAATAAACGACATCGCCATATAACCTTACCAGGAAAAAATAGCTATAGTTTCTGATAAATTTAGCTTCCGCCATATATCTTTTGGTTTGCTCACCAGATAATGCCGGAATACCTTCCTGTAATTTACTAACCAGGATATTTGCTGATTGTATAACTTTATAATACTCGGCCCACCTGGTAAGGTTAACAAATAACATAGGGTTGGTAATACCCGTAAGTGGATCTCGATCGGCTACAGCACTAAGTAATAAGCGGTCATTAACAACAGAGCTACCAACTATAGGCTGAAAACCACCTGAAATACCAGAGTCATTTATCCTTTTGTTATGGCCGCCAACTAAGGCTACATCGGGCCTTACAATCCTGGTACCCCGACCGCTTGCTGCAGGGATCACTTCGCCCGAGCGAAACTCGCCCGTACCGCCAGCGGTATTGGTTTGAACGTATTTGTCAAATAATTGACCATACAGATCCGTAACATTACTTTCTATATCACTTGCAGACTGGTAATAATTGTTACCGGTTAGCTTATCAATAGGTGTAATACTAAGGAATTTCTTACAGCTAAATTGCGATGCGATCATCACAAACAATAAGCAAATTGTAATTTTTTTCATATCGTATTTTGAATTAAAATTGAACTGTAAATCCTAAAGTGTAAGTACGCGGGTTAGGATAAGCTCCATCTATATCCTTGCCCAGGGCATTTACGTTTTCCACGTTTGGTCCTGAATAAGGTGTAAACATCGCCACGTTACTTGCTGATATGTACGTTCTAATATTGCTAAGGCCTAGGCGCTTAACTAAATCTTTATTTAGGTTATAGGATAAAGTAACCTGGTTAATTTTAAAGTAGCTACCATCCTCTTGCCATAAAGTTTGTTCTCTTCTAAAATTCTTTAGATATATCTCATGTGCATAATTATACACGTTAGCATATTTCGCAGTTGCATCACCCGGGCCACGCCATATACGCAAGTCTCCTGCAGTAGGTACGGAATTCGTACCAAAAGGGTTGCTTAGCCCTGTTAATCTTTGAGCTAATGAATTATTTAATACAGAACGCACCGCAGTGTAAGAAGAGTATATGTTTAATGAGAATGATTTGTATCCTACAGTGTTACTAAAACCACCGGTTATTAAGGGTTGAGTATTGCCGGTTACTTGTCTGTCTCTAACATCAATTATATAATCACCATTTAAATCCTGAATCATGGCGTCACCACCCTGGTAAGATAAAAGTACGTTATTGGTGGTTGAAAATAGCTGCGTATTATAATTTCTAATTCTGATACCTGTAATCGGATCTACCGGCACACTGGCTGTAGTAGAATAAACGCCCTGGTTATTGTATAAGTAGTTAGATAATGCATTTCTTCCAACTCTTTTTGCTAAATACTGGCCACTTGCATCAAGTGCAGCAGATGATCCTGTTGCATTTTGGATATCTATGTATTGTCCGTTATATTGAGCAGGTAGTTTTGTCAATATATCATAGTTTAATGCACCATTCAGGTTAATTGACCAGGTAACCTTGCTGCTTTTTCTTAATGGACGGATAGTTAAAGATAGCTCATACCCGTAATTAACAATTGAAGCATCGTTACTTGTATATTTATTAAATGCTAAAGTATTTGATAATTGGTTTTCAAACAGGTCATTACTGACACCTCTGTAATAAGTATCAAACGTAACATCTAATTTACCGCCAAATAATGATGCATCTAAACCAGCGTTATATTGAATAACGTTTTTTGATTTCAAAAATGGATTCGGGATTTTATCGTAATCAATACCTACACGCGCATTGTTGTTATAAAAGCCGTTAGGGTTATATTTACCATAGATGTCTGTTAAAGTACCTACCGGATATATGTTTTGCCCAGCGGTTAACCTTATATCAAACATGTCAATCCACTTAGCATTGTTTTCAATCCAAGGCTCTTTGTGAATATTCCATTTAAAACCTATTGACGGATTTTTAGTATAAGGATCTTGCTGGCCATTTGCTGATGAACCATCAACACGGTAGGTAATATCCAGGATGTATTTCTTTTTAAAGTCATAAGTAAACGCGGCGGCAAACGCAGCAGTTCTTAAATCATAAAAAGTATTTAATACACCAGCTCCTCTTGATAAGTTTCCGTCATAACCACTGGGGCCTTCATACTGATCATTTGGACTGCCCAAAATCCTGGTAAAGCTTTCTTGCTTCTTTTTAATGTAAATCTCACTGAATACGTTTATAAAGAAGTTATGCTGACCAACAGCTCTTGTGTAGTTTACGCTATTTCTGTTATATAATGTAGAAGTGTATCCATAAAAATTGTCTATTTTGGCATACTGATCATTAGCGGCAGCTGGCAAAAATTTGTCTTGAGTACTAATCTCATAATCGTAGTTTCCATTGGTTGCCACAGCTAATCCTGGCAGTAACTCATAAGTAGCGCTCATGTTGGCACTGATAGTCTTAGGACCAGAGCTTTCCCTAATATTTAGGGTTGATAATACGTCGCTTGTAGCTAATAGGAATGAAGGGCCAGGTTGTAAAGTAGATCTGTTACCACTTTGGTTCACTATGTTTTGTAACACACCTGTACCGCTACCAGATTTAATTTTACCTAAAGCTGTTCTTATCTGTCCAAAGAAACTTAATTTTGATGAAGGTTTAAACTCCATGTTCATGTTCATACTATAGTTCTCGTATCCGGTGTTTGCTACCAGACCTGATTGAGAGTAGTACTTTAAGTTAACCTTATAGTTAAATTTAGCATCACCACCATCTAAAGCAATGTTATGTGTTGTATTAAATTTGTCAGTGTAATAAATGCCTTGCCAATTTGTTGAATTGTTATAAAAAGCATTCAAACTATCTGACAAGAACGGTGTATTAGAGGCCAGGTATCTGTCTAAAAATATTCCATAGGTGTTAATTTGACCTAATTTGAAGTTTCTTTCACTAACACCACCTAAAGTTTCGCGAAGTTTTGGAACAGCAGATATGAAGAAGTTAGCTGTATAAGTGATTTTTGGTATTTTTGATTTACCCCTTACGGTTTGGATCAAAATTACACCATATGCACCTCTTGAACCGTACAACGCTGTTGCTGTTGCATCCTTCAAGATCTCCATACTTGCTATATCTTCCTGCGGGATCAAAGATAATGGGCTTACACCCGGACCTTGTTGATCAAAACCAAAGTCTGAAGCTTTATCGGCATCCAAAGGAACACCATCAATTACATATAACGGAGATGTTGGTTGTAAGTAAGTGTTATCACCACTACCAGTTGTAGCAATAGTAGATAAACCACGAATGTTAACCGTTCCGCGCATACCCGGTGCACCTGTATTGTTCTGGATATTCAAACCAGCTACTTTACCTTGTAGTAATTGTTCAACGTTACCAACCGGGTTATCTTGTACTTCTTTACCGGTAACGATATAAGAAGATCCGGTTGTTTCATCACGGTTACGTTTAACATAACCACGAATTACCACGTCATTCAGTTTCCGGTCATCCGTTATCAGGTTAACGTTTTGTACAACCTGACCCGGTTTTAATTTAATTGTTTGCGTAGCATAACCCACATTTGTAAATACCAGTGTTGCCCCATCATCAACAACTACGCTGTATTTACCATCTATGTCAGCTTGTGTCAAACCCTTGCCGGCTGTGCCAATGGTGGCTCCAGTCATTGGCTCTTTTGTTGCTGCATCTAAAATGATACCCTTAACGGTTACCTTTTTAACTTGTGCCATTAAATTCTGGCACATAAGAAGGCAGCAAAAAAACATTAACGGCCAAATAATTTGTTTTCTCATTGTATATTAGTTTTAGTCATTAGGGTTTTTAGTCGTTATCAAACTTAGGGTTAGCTGTCTTGAAGTGGAATACGATCTCCCAATCGCCTTTCTCATAAATTCTGAAATCCTGAGCAAGTATCCCTGTTTCTCGTATGTTACCAAAACCAGTTCGGGTAAAGCTAAACTCTACGTGCGCGTTATCGCCACCGCCAGTATTTGTAACACCACCTGATGTAAATTTAGTAGGTATTCTTACAAGAGGTATCGGATAAGCTACGTTATACTCAACATATGTAGCAGTTTGCACATAACCTGGCTGACTGCCATCTGCCGTAAAGCCATGAACCTGATCTATCCATTTAGTAGCATTAAATTTACCCGGGTTAATAGCAACCGAGTCCTTATCTAAAAATTTAAATCTTAGCCTGTGTCCGATAGCTGCCGCGTTACCCGTGGCGTCAGTAAATTTCCGTATGTACACATAAACTACACCTTTGTTAGGGTCGGTACCACCGTCCATATATTGGTTAGTAGCCGCATTTCTAATACCATATACTGTTGATGGGGTCATACGCACTAATACCTTACCACCCGGGGTAGTTGTATTTGGCTTACCATTAATTTGGTTAATATCCTGAGCCGGAAAATATGGCACTTCAATTTTAGGTGCAATAGTTAAGTTTCTGATAAACCTTGAACCGCCGCTATTTGAAATTTTTACATCAAAGTACCTTTTATCCTGTGGATATACAACTGAATCCTGAGGTTTAATAGTACCGCCTTTAGCAATACTTGCACCACTATCATACCAAACAAGATCACCACTTCCTCTGGTTTCTAAAATCGGGTGATTTTCTATATGCCTTTTAGCTTCAATTTGAGCCAAGCTGGTTTCTTTACCGGTGTATTCTTGGGTCCAAACTAAGGTTGGTTTTACAGCAAGCATATCGCTTGCATCTTTACCATCACCGAATCTTGGATTTTTTATCTCAAATGTCATCGGGAAACTGGAGTTACCAGAGCTAAAAATATTGCCCCCACTTAATAACTGCGTTCTTCCAAGTATGGGCTGAAAGTCCTTTGTAGTATAGTCGGCTTGAGTACTCAGATAGTTTTTCTCATCGGGCAAGTTATATAGTTTCTTGCATCCCGAAAAGGCAACCGCCGCTACTAGCAATACAAAAGCTTTATATTTTATTGTTTTTTGCATAACGTTGTTTACTTTAAACATTTCTCTTTTAATTATAATTGTTCTCTGTAGTTCATTGTCCACTCAGAAATCTGGAACAGGGTACCAAGTGAGCTACCAGTACCATTACGTGTAATGGTTATTCTATAGCCTCTGTAAGGTACTGTATTCACAAAATCGAATATCTTTTGCTGGTAATTTGTAGTCCAGTCCTGATCCTGACGTACATCTAAAAGAACCCAAATTGCACCCCCTGCTGTGGGATCGGTAGCGTTAGGATCAGCAAGTGTTGCACCTGTGGTACCTTCTACTTTGAAGTCCCTTGGGTCACGATCTTTATACAATTTAGAGTCATTCGCGGTAGTCATGGTATAGCTGTTAGCTACTCTGCCTACGTAATTACCGGCAGCATCACGTGGGAACCATGATAACGTAGGATAATATGCCGATCCCTGGTTGAAGTTACTGATGAATTTAGTTAACACAGAGCCATCCAAAACTTTTTTCAAAGTCTCGCCTGAAGATACCTGGCCATCAAAGTAACCAGAAGCAGCCGGCCATGAAACAGTAAATTTATCGTTTTTATAATCAAACACATTCCTTGGAGGTGGCACCAACGTCATTCTTGCCACAAAGTCATCAAAGCCAAACCTGTGGTCTGGTCTTAATAAGTGCACCATGCCCTTGCTAGTTTTGATGTTTACCGAGGTAGTTGTTGTTTTAGACCATTTGGCAACAAACAAACTTCTTTGAGTATTGGCAAATTCTATAATGTCTGAACCACCATTTTGAAATCCTTCAGCATCTGCATACACACGTTGAGCATGCATCGGATAACCGCCACGAACACTATTAATAAATTGTCCGTCGCCAATGGTGAAGTCGCTTGACACATAGATTTTTCTTATAATATACTTTGACACCAAAGTATCTAAGTTTGTACTATCACGTTTAGCTTTAGGTTTAAGCTTAGGGTCTGTTACCCCGCTTTCGCCGGCAGCAAGTTGTGTCAAATATATAGGCTGCTGTCCTAAACCTGCACGCACTGCGTTCAAGTTTTTAATTGCTATTTGAAAACTTGAGTTTGATGGAGCAAATAACGTAACGGTACTATCTGTTAATGTCTTTGCAATTCCCATCTTATCAACTAACAACAATAACGAGTCATAAACACCTGGTTTGCTTTTCAAATACTGGTAGGTATTTAAGTTAGTTGTATTTACAACTGGAGAGCTGCTATAATAGCCTGCCTCCCGTTTACATCCTGTTTGAAATATTACAGCAACAAAAGCCATTGCTACAATATATTTTCCGAATAAAATTGATCTTTTCATTTTCTCTATGCTCTTTATTTTATTACTTCCAATATGAATTTTGTGTTAACAACGGATTTTGTGCTAAAATATCCCTTGATATAGGCCAGTAAATACCGCCAGAGTTAATCAGTGCCATAAAAACAGGGTTATTCTGTTTGATTTTTTCATATCTAATCCTATCATACCAATGATATCCCTCGCCCATAAACTCTTTTTGACGTTCTTTAAAGATTGCTTCTATAATCGGTCCATGTTTTGCCGCGCTATAAGGAGTGTAATCACCTGCTTGATTTTGCAAACCTACCTGGTCAACATTGTACCTGTTTATTCTAACAGCGTTCAAATCATTTATTGCAAGTTGGGTTTCACCTAATACTGCATAAGCTTCGGCTCTTAATAACGTAACTTCCTCTAAACGGGTTAAAAGTATTGAGCTTGAAAACAATCTGAATGTTCCATCAGATGCATCACCACCTTGAATAACTTTTATTTTGGCAAAAATTGGATATCTGCCCAGGAAATTAGTAAAGTAGCCGCGTACGGTGCCTGAGTAGGCATCAGAGTGTGTTACACCTAAGGTATCGATATTGAAACGTGCATCGTATGTTTCTTTAAATATCGATAATATAGAATCTTTTGGAACATAGATATCAGGAACGCTTTTGTTCACAGCTGGAGCAGCAAGGGTTAATGATTCTATATTTCCTGCAAATGCACCATCCTGGTTATCAAATATAGAGCTCAACGCAAATATTTGATTATAATTTGAGCTATTAGCCGATTTATAAAACAACCCATTAGGTGCAGTTAGCGTGGTAGTACTGGTGGTATAACCAATGCCACCTTTGGCGAAATCAGTCAATACAATTTTAGTATACCTGATAACATCTACATATTTACCCTGCCATGCCGCAACCTGGCCTAATATGGCATAAGCCGCAAGTTTGGTTACTAATTGGCCAGACCATCTTGTACTTGGCTGGTTGTAATAAAGGCCCGGCTGTTGCAAGTCACTATTACTGTAATAGTATGGCAAGTCAAGCGCGGTTGCTTCCATTTCTTGCTGCACGTATGATAATACAGCATTTTGATCTGTTCTTCCTTTGTTTTCAAAACTACCATCGCGTGATGATAAGATCAAAGGCACATCGCCCCAAATTCTTACCATATAAAAATAGGCATAGGCTCTCAAGAATCTAACCTGCGCGATATCAACCTGCATGTTATTTCCTGTGTACCGGGCATCTTTAGCCTTAACCTCTTTAATACGCTCTAAAAAAGTATTAGCAGCATTAACAATTGCATAAAACCTTCTCCAGTTAGATAACTGGTTAACCACAGGATACGATGCATTCAGGTCATTCCTGATAATAGCCTTTAAATCCTGGCGGATAGGGCTTTCGAAATTACCCATACGAACGTCACCATATATCCAATGGCCATTGTTATCGGCAAGCGCTGCTCTTGTTAAACCGTATACACCCATTATGCCTGCACGGGCATCTTCTAAAGTGTTCCAAAAGTTTGTCTCACTTACAACACGTGATGAAGCAACATCTAATGATTTCTTACAACTATCAGTTACAAGAGCAAGAAAAATCAGACTTAGCAAAATTATTTTTTTCATTTCATCTATTTTAAACGGTATTCAATATTTTGTCTACGCTGTGAATTAAAAATCTACTTTAATTCCTAATATATATGTTCTTGGGATTTGCTGTCCATACCCGGTATCATAACCAGTATAGTTCACCAACTCCGGATCCTGACCCGTATACTTTGTTAATGTAAATACATTGCTTACGCTTCCATATATATAGAACTTCTGTACACTAATCGTTTTCTTTTTGAATACGCTTGTTAAATCATATCCTACCTCCAGGTTACGAAGTTTTACAAACGAAGCATTTTCTAAAAACAGATCTTGATTGATTTGATAAGGAGCTACAGAGCTTGAAGGGTTATAAATTGGATATTTTGAATAATCTCCACGTTTTTCCCAGAAAGTAATCTCTTTTACAGAGTTAATATCATTCAAGCCCTCGCGGTTGTAAAAATCAAATCTGTTAGCCATTTCCTGGTTTAATAACTGGCGGCCGATATTATAATAGAAATTCATACTTAACGACCAGTTTTGGTAACCAAAAGTATTTCTCCAACCACCTGATACTACTGGTAAGGCATGTCCCTGTAAAGATCTGTCTGCATTAGTGATCGCATTGTCACCATTTACATCTTTCCACTTAGGGTCACCTGTTTTTAAAGTAATACCATTATAAGTCATTTTCTTACCTGCTACAACAGGTACTTCAGCATCTGTATTATAAATACCCTGGTTGGTTAACAACCAATAGCTATCAACAGCTTCACCTACTTTAAGCATTCTATCTGCACCGGCAACACTATTTGTAATAACTATTTGAGTTAAGCCGCCTGGCAATGCAGTTAATGTATTGCGATTTAAGTTAACATTTAATGTTGATGTCCAGGATACTTTGTTAGCAGATGGCATTATAACACCACTGATGGTTGCATCTATACCTGTATTACGTACGGCCATTCCGTTTTGGATAATAGAAGTGTATCCATACTCTGCTGCCGAGGGCACACCCAATAACATGTTTTTATCATGTTTGTAGTAACCTTGCAAGCTTAAATACAAGCGATTGTTTAAGAATGATCCGTCTAAACCAAGGCTGGCTTGGTCTGTATAAGCCCATTTTAAGTTGTACGGAACATAACCGGCATTATAAGGACGCGTTAAAGTAGCTAAACCGTCATATCCCGGAGTAATTAAGTTACCTGTATAACCGATAAACGCGGTATACTGAGGGCCTTGGGCATAATTGTCAAAGTTTTCATATCTACCCATTCTGCCTATGCTACCCTGAATTTTTAATTCAGATATACTGCTTGCAGTTGGCAGAAGGTCTCTTTTCAAATCCCAGCCCGCAGTAACTACTGGCGAATAGAACCAACGGTTAGTTGGTTGTTGATTTGAAGATGCATCTGCTCTTAACACAACTGATAAATTAAACTTCGCTTTGTAAGAATAATCTACCTTTCCGTAAAAAGATGTTTGATTGTTTCTTGTTTTATCTAAGAACTTGTATACCAATTGTGGTTTATATACACCATCAGGAAGCAAGTACTCTGGCTTTGTAGGATCAGATTTTAACAAGTTTAATTTTATAAAGTCGTTACTTCCTTTATAAGCATAACCATAAGTATACCTGAAAAAGTCCCATTGAAATTCGTTTCCTAAAGTAAAGTCGAATTTATTGTCGGGATTGATATCATAGCTATAAGTTGCAACGTTTTGTATGGTAGAACGCTGGTTATAACCAAAGTAGTTAGATGCATAGTTTGTGGTTTGCAATAACGTTCTTGGATAGAAAATATCGCGATAACCTTCATTATAATCCGTCGCTAAAGTTGTGATGAATTTAAATTTACCCAGGTCTACGCCAAATTTAGCATATCCGTTAACAGAGTTGGTTTTATTGTTATCAAACGCAGCATTAAACTGAGACAGGTAAGCCTCATACTTAGCCTTGTTAGGTGTTAATGGCGTACTTAGATCAGGTAAGTAATTGATCTGTGCAAACCTGTCGCGAAGATTTTTGTTACGATCACGTAAAATACGGTTAGCATTAACCATTGCACTAAACGAAAGCCAGTTTAACGGTTTCATGTTAATTACAAAACGTGTATCATAACGATCCATGTTAGTGTTATCCGCAATACCACCGCTCTTGGTATCACCTAATGAGAAGCGGAAGTTTGCAAGTTCTGTACCACCTGTTATGCTGGCGTTTACGCTGTAAACAGCCGAATTACCATAGTAGCGGTCCGTCCAGTTCGACGCACCATAATAATCGTTACTTAATGAGTCAGACAAAAACAACGGATAGTTGTCATCCCCGGTAAAGCTTCCGTTAGCAGTGTATTTGTTATAAAACTGCCTTCTAAAATCATTTTCAAACTTACCGTTAATTGTGGTAACCGGGCTCGGGGTTGCAATACCGCCGTAAGTATCAAAAGTAATTCTTCTTCGTGTGCCGGCCGGTTTGGTTGTTATTAAAATAACACCGTTTGCACCTTTAGGGCCATAAATAGCGGTGCCATCCAGACCTTTCAATACTTCTATTGATTTGATGTTAGCCATTTGGATTGTAGCAAGCGTATTGGTTGCAGGGCCAATTCTGTCATATTGATATTGTTGAATATCAAATGCATAAGGGTGTTCCTGTACCAACGGGATGCCGTCTAATACAATCAATGGCTGAGTTGCGTACAACTCACGTGGAGATACCAACGGCTGTGAGGTTCCATGTATAAACATGTTTTGAACCGTTCCGGGTTCACCGGATGGCTCTTGTACGTACAAACCAGCAGCTTCGCCCTTTAAATATTGTTGAAGGGAAATGGCTGGGAACGTTGATAGCTTCACAGGATCCATACTATTCGTTTTAGACTGAAGTCTTTTCGAAATAGTTGCCTTGGCAGCCACAACACCTACAGCTACAGTATCTATAGCTGTCGAATCTACAGCAGATTTACGCGTGGTATCTTTTGTTTGGAAGCTCGCAAAAGAGCTGCGGTTAGAGATACGACCATAAGTAGCTGTATTACCAAAGGAGTACGTTGTTGTACATAGCACACCAAGGAAAGTTATAATTGCAATAATGCGCATAACAGATAATTAAGTATTAACTGATTAAAAAACTATTTATTAATTGTTTGTTGTGTTGGGATATTTTAATCGCGACTCAATAATATTCAAGCTGTATAAGCTATCAATTACTTTGTATTCAATTAAAATGTAGATAAAATCTCTTTAGCGTATTGAACTATTAAAATTTACCTGAACGAAAATCTGTACTAACTCCAGTCAGTCGATTATTATTATTCAGAAAATGATAGTAAGTGCCGGGAGGATTCACTCCAAAGGGTTTTTGTAAAATTTTGATCATAGTATGGTTTATAATAGTTAATAAATTGGTTTTGTTAGGGCAATAAAAATATAATTGGTCGTATTATAATTGGTCGTAAATACGTTGGTGTTACTGTCGCCAGATATTCACTTTGACAATGATACAAATAAAAATTTAATATGTTCCAAATAAATTTTAAAATAATATTGATAATTGGTGAAAAAGTACCTAAAAATTGGTTTTCCTGTGTAAAAATAAGAATTTATGAAGGGAATATGCGGCCTAAAGGCCTCTTTTATTCGTGCTTTTAGGTGATATTTTGCATCTATTTTAGCTATGGCAATTATAAATCTCTATTGATTCTATAGTTTTAACATATAATGTAATTTTATTGGGCCGACTAAGCATGTTAATCAGCTGCTTTTAAATTACCCTATCCAGTTCTATAAAATTAAAAAAGTAAACAATTATGTGCGTTAAATATTCTTTATTAGAATATTAATATTCCTTACGAGAATAAGTAACAATTATGTGCGTTTAATATTATTGCTAAATAAATTTTTTATCTACCAATAAATTTATGTTTTTTTACAACATAAATACCTATTGATGATTTTGAGAGCCTACCATCTTTAAATCGCCTTGAAAAACCTAATACCTACATTATAATGAAATCAAACAAATTATCGCTATCTATCGGACTGTTATGTTCGATCATGTTACTTTTTGCATTTGTGCCAAAAGCAGACGACCCTATTGAAAAATTAGTTGGCGCCTTACAAAAGTGGGCCGACACTAACCCGCAGGAAAAAGTTTACCTGCACATGGACAAACCCTATTACGCCCTTGGCGACACCATTTGGTTTAAGGGTTATGTAACCATTGGCAGCCGGCATCAGCTATCTGCATTAAGCGGAGCTTTGTATGTAGACTTTATTACCGAACAGGATTCTGTTATCCGTTCACTTAAACTTCCTATTACAACAGGCATGGTGGTAGGCGAATTTGCTTTAGGCGATGACTTTAAAGAAGGCAGTTACCGCATAAGGGCTTACACCCAATGGATGCGCAACGCAGGCGAGGATTACTTTTTCGACAAGACTTTTACGGTGGGCAGCCCAACCAGCGAAAATGTAGTTACCAAGGCAGACTATCAATATAATGAAGTTGGCAATAAACCTGTTTTAACTGCCGTACTCAATTACACCAATGATGATGGTAAAGCCCTGGCCGACAAGGATGTAAAATACCAGATAGTCATAGACAAGAAAGTTGTTCAAACCCGGTCGGCTAAAACCGATGCGTTGGGCAGCCTACGCATTAGTATAGAGAATGATAAGCGCGTTAACTTAAGCGGCTCTTATATCAGAACAATTATAAACGACGTACAACGTGACTTCCCTATAAAGGCCGGCTTGACGCCAAACGATGTACAGTTCTTTCCAGAAAGCGGAAACCTTGTTGCTGGCTTACCGTCGCGCGTTGCATTTAAAGCCGTTGGGGTTGATGGCTTAGGCACCTCCATAACGGGCAAGATAGTGGATGAGGCAAATAACGATGTCGCACAGCTAACAACCTTACATGCTGGCATGGGCAGCTTCTTGCTAAGATCTGAAGCAGGAAAAACCTACACTGCAAAAATAACCCTGGCTAACGGCACAACAAAAACTGTAGCCTTACCAAAAGTAGTTGACGATGGCTATGTCCTAAGCGTTTATCAGCCTAATAAAGATAGTATCCTGGTAAGGATTGGCGCTTCAGCAAAACAAGTTGCGGCAGCACCGAATGTTGGCTTTATTGCCCAGGTAAGCGGCGAAACCATTTTTGCATCACCGGTAAAAATTGCAAAAGCAACAACTTCTATATGGCTGGAGAAAAAACTATTTCCAAGCGGTATAGCACAGTTTACCTTGTTTAGCAATACAGGCGAGCCATTAAATGAGCGCATTGCTTTTATCAGGAACAATGACCACATGCAGCTAAATGTCAAAACGGCAAAAACCATGTATAAAGGCAAAGAGCAGGTGGCCATAAATCTTGATGCTAAAGACAGCAAAGGCAAAAGCGTTGCGGGCACTTTCTCGGTAGCTGTAATTGATGAGAGTAAAGTACCGGTTGATGAAAATGCAGAAAGCTCTATATTCTCTAATATCCTGTTAACTTCTGACTTGAAAGGATATATAGAAAAACCTAACTACTACTTTGCTAACCAAACCGAAGATGCAGACAAAGCGCTGGATAACCTGATGCTTACGCAGGGTTATCGCAGGTTTGCGTGGAAAGAGATAGCCGCAGGCGCAATTCCAAAACCGGTTTTTGCAGCCGAAGGTTTAGGCTTTGGCGTATCCGGGCAGGTAATGAACCTGGGTGGTAAGGTATCGCCAAACGCTACTGTCGACCTGGTATCGTTAAGATCACGGATTGCCAAACAAACAACTGCCGATGCTGAAGGCAAATTTAAATTTGATGGCATATTTTTAACTGATAGCGTTAGGTTTGCCGTTCAGGGCCGATCTGCCAAAGGTAGCGACAAGGTTAAAATATTGATAGACACCCTGCCGAAATTGCGCATGAACAAAAACCCTAATATGGGAGATATAAGTACCAACATCACCGGTACCTTAAAAGCTTATATTGAAAATGGCAGGAAACTGGACGATATCTACGAGAAAACCGGCCAGTTAGATAAAGTACAAAGACTAAAAGAAGTAAGGATCAAAGCCCGCAGGATTAAAGAAGATGCCAACATTAACCCACAGGGTATGTTTAGGGTGCCTGAGGCATCTGCCGACCAGGTGTTGAAGTTTGGGGATGATGCAGCAAACTGTATCACACTTGCTATGTGCCTGCAAGCGCGCATACCTGGTGTTAGGGTTGAAACCAACCTGGGTTATACCAAGCTGGTAAGTTCAAGAGGAGCTTTAGGCCTTATACTTGATGGGCGCAAGATTGATGACCCCGACCAGATGTCTGAGCTATTAGACGGCGGCATACAGCCCGAGGACGTGGCAAAAATTGTTGTGGTAAGAACAAACCTGGCTTTAATTAACACGTTAGGCGGTGATGGTAACGGTTATTTATTGATCATGATGAAAGTTGGCACCTCGCGCAAGCAGTACAACCCGGCTATAGCCAATATATCCCCTAAAGGGTTTAATAAGGTGCGCGAGTTCTATTCGCCTAAATATGACCAGCCATCTCAAAACCAGTTACCTGATTTGCGTACCACAGTTTACTGGGACCCACGTGTAAAGACAGATGCTGAAGGTAAATCAACCTTTACTTTCTTTAATGCTGATGGCCCCGGAAGCTATAAAGTAATTGTAGAAGGTATAAACGCTGCCGGCGAATTAGGCAGACAGGTTTATAAGTACACCGTACAATAGCCTTTACCAGTATAAAGCAAAAGCCCCGTCCCGACAATGTTGGGACGGGGCTTTTTTGTGGTGATGTTTTGTTTCACAAAATGGCGAAACAAATGAAACAGATGAAACAAGATTTTCAATTAACTATTTGACATAGAATGCTTTGCCAAAATGCGGTGAAACAAAATGAAACAACTTATCAGTCAGTTTTTTTATGAATGACGATGCTGTTTAAACTTGATAGTCAGACAATTGCAAAAAAGCTATTTTTACAGTGCTGAAACGACCTGTTTGAAACAAGAATGAAACAAAAAACCGCAGTTAATGAAGCCAGGTTTACCGGCGGTTGGTGTCATAAATTCTTCAGGTGGTTGGTCGACATTTATGTCAGTATTGATACCAGTTTTACCCAAATAGATACCATTAATTACCAAAAATGGCCACCATTTACGGCAGCCATTTAATTATGTTTTTTAGCCTAATAAATTCGGCTTGTTTTTATAAGTTTCCCATAAAAACTCACCGAAAAGGGTATTGGCCCAGGCAAACCATGGGCGGCTGAATTTCTTAGCGTCGTCCTTATTGAACGACTCATGCATGAAGCCTGTGCCCGCGTTGCTGTTTTTAAGGATGTTGACGCATTTTTTGATCTCGGCATCATCAATACTTGTTAAGCCGCGAATAATTACGCTCAGGGGCCAGATACGGTCTTTACCGGCGTGCGGGCCGCCAATACCTTCGCCGGCCAGGCCTTTGTAGAAGAACGGGTTGTTTGACGATAACAGCATTTTGCGCGTGTTTTGATAGATAGGATCTTTTACCGGCATAGCATCCAGGTAAGGTAACCCTAATAAGCTTGGCACGTTGGCATCGTCCATTAAGTTGTAGCTGCCGTAACCATTAACTTCATAAGCATAAATGCGCCCGTAAGTTGGGTGGTTGATAATGGCATGTTTCTTTAAGGCTGTTTCAACCTCTAACGCTAAAGCGTTAAGCTGTGCAGCAAGTACAGTATCTTTGGTGATAGCGGTTATCATTTCGGCAGCATGCCTTAAACTTACTACCGCGAAAAAGTTTGAAGGTACCAGGTATAAATAAATGGTTGCATCGTCGCTTGGGCGGAAGGCAGAGCAGATCAGCCCGTTTGGCCTTACCGGGTAACCGTAACCATCCATAGGCACACCATCAGTAGCCCAGGCTGTTTTACGCTGAAACCTGTACGGACCAGGGTTTTGCTTGCGTTGCTGCTCTTTAAAGGTCTTAAGCGTCAACTCGATAGCCGATTTCCATTTGGCATCAAACGGTGTGGTGTCGCCGGTAACTTTCCAGTAGCGGTGCGCAAGGCGTATAGGGTAGCATAACGAGTCTATCTCCCATTTACGCTCATGTATACCGGGCTGCATTTTGGTTTCGTCATGCGCCCACTCGCCTACTTTGTTCGGGTCGTTATAAAATGCGTTGGCATAAGGATCTTTTAACACACATTTGGTTTGGTGATTAATAACACCGGCTACCAATTGCTGTAATTTTTTATCCTGTTTTATAAAGTGCATGTACGGGTACACCTGCGCACTGCTATCGCGCAGCCACATGGCATCTATATCACCGGTAATAACATAGGTATCCGGCTTGCCATCCTGTTCGGTAAAGGTTACCGTAGTATCCAAAGTATTAGGGAAGCAATTGTTAAACAGCCAGGTAAGCTCTTTATCTTTTACGTTCTTGCTAAACTCGGCAATAGCGCTATCTACAGCTGTACTGGTAAAATTTCTTTTTACCACCCTAACTGTAGGGTATCCTGCCTGCGCGAATGTTGGCACCTTACTCAACAACATTGATGCGCCCAGTAAGCCGGTGCTTTTCACAAAAGTTCTTCTTTGCATATTATTTAAGTTAAATATTAAAGCCCGCACACATCTGTTCGCGACGCGTTGATCATCAGTCTTTTATTTATAAAATCGGTTTAATTTATTGTTAGGCTTTTTGCTTTGGTTAGTATTAAAAATACTTTCCAATACTAAAAACTTTAAACCACTTAAGCAAATTATATTTTATGGCTGGAGCATTCGTTTGGTACTTATTTGGGCGTTGCCTGCGGCCCGCGCCATACGCTTATACGCCACAGGCGTTGGGCTCGGGGCCAGTATCGCTTCTGTCGCTAACGCGGGTTGGCGGTTACCTGTCCGCGTCGACTCACCCCGACATCGCCGCGCTCGTCACCCCTCTCTTTGCCTTCGGCAGAAAGAGGGGAAGAAAGAAAAAAGTAACATAAAACACCCTCTTTCCCGCTTGCGGAAGAGAGGGTCGCGCACGACGTGCCGCGGGGTGAGTCGACGCAGACAGGTAAACATGTAGTACCATTGTCTGAACCATTCCGTCTCCTCAGGGTCCTCTCTGAGAGACCCTAAGGGAACATTCAAACAATTTATATTTGATGTAAGGCTACCACCTTTATTTGCTCTGCTTATAGTTTAAACTTGATACCACCATTAGCCACAAAGCCATCCAACGGCGCATAAATATCCCGGAATACCGGGTTGGTAATACTGCCTGTATAAACCGGGCCAAACTTTGTTTGCCGGGTGTCTGTCAGGTTCTCGAAATTTATAAATAACGCAAAACGCTCCCATATCTTTTCGGTCATCAACCCCATTGTCCAATAGCCGCGCCCGGTGGTGCCATCGTTTAACAACTGCGAACTGAAATAATAAGCCTCGGCCCCTATCTTCAGTTTATCTTCTATCTCGTAAACCAGGATATTGTTTAAACGGTTACGCGATACCAGTGGGTAACTGCTAAAGGTGTTGCCCGTATGCTGGCTCACATCTGCCAGGGTATAACCTACAAACAGTTTAAAATTGGCATAGGTTAGCTTTACATTTGTTTCCATCCCTTTGGTGTTTAAGTCGCCCCGGGGCTGCAGGTATTGCAGGTTTCCGTTAGTTAACGGTGTTAATATAATGGGGTTATCAACGCGGGTATAAAAGAATAGCTGGTTGATACTGAAACTCACCCGGTCATCAAACAAACCGGTACGATAGGTAAGATCATAACTGGCACCATATGAGCGCTCTGCTTTAGTGTTTGACACATCCACCGGCAATACATTCCTGAACTCCACGCGTTCCGCATCTTCGGTAAATACACTCGGCGCCTTATACCCCAACCCGACGCCTAAACGGGTAGAGATATGTGAATTGATCTTATACAAACCCGAAACGCGGGGCAGCACAAAAGTGCCATACTCATTATGATGGTCTAAACGCAGGCCCGACTCCAGGATAAATTTATCAGTAGCGTTCCAGGTATTTTGTATGAAACCACCGATGGTATGGTAATCATAACTGCGCAAAGGGAAACTGCTGTTACGGTCCTCGTTAAAATGATCTGTAAGGTAATTAAGCCCCGCCACCCAATCTGCTTTTTCGCCGTTGTAAGCATAGTTGGCTTCGCTGTAAGTAGACGTTTGTTTACCCGAAAAGCGATAACCCGGCAAATCAACACTGCGGTCAAAATAACTCACGCTGTTTTTAAAAGTAAGCTTCTCTTTATTGTTTAGTTGATGGTCAAGCTGCGCCTGCCAGCTGTAGCGCCCGGTTTTATTCAATTCGTAATAGGAATGCTGCGCATCGCCATTCTCTTTTAGATATTGCATATCGCCGCCAATACGGTTTTCAATAGTTCCGTTTACCCCGGTAATGAGCGTGGTTTTATCACCTAAGTAAAAAAATAGTTTGGGGTTTAAAGTATAACGGTTGTAGCGGGGTACAGCCGAGAGGCCGGTATTGGATGGGTCGTAAGCCGTACTATGATTATAGGCGGCGTAAACCGTCGCCCCTACCTTATTAAACTTTTGCGAATAAAAGCCGCTGGCATCCAATCCTGCTGCAGAGGTACCGTTCAATAAAAAGTCAAGGTGCCGCTTTTGGGTTGGTGTTTTCGAGACCAGGTTAACTAAACCGGCTATCGCACCGCCGCCGTATAAAGTGGAGGATGAACCTTTGATAACCTCCACCTGTTTTAAATCAAGCGGGGCTATCTGCAATAAACCCAACCCGCCCGAGAAACCTGAATACAAAGGAAAACCGTCGCGAATGATCTGGGTGTATTTGCCATCCAGCCCCTGGATACGGATACTGGAGTTACCACTGGTAGCAGATGTTTGCTGCGTTTGGATCCCCGTACTTTCGGCCAGCAGCATCCGGATATCGCCGGGTTTCATATTGCCCTTTTCGTCCAGTTCCTCGCCTGATATGACTTCTACGCGTGTAGGAATATTGGAAATGGTGCGGCTGCTGCGGGTAGCGCCTATTACTACCGTTTCCAGTTCTTCGCCCTTATCTGCCTGTTGCAGCAAAACAAGTAAGGGTTGATTTTGGGAAAGGGGGAAATTCAGCGTATCTGTTCGGGTTTCGTAGCCTAAATAGCTGAATTTAATAGTTTGTTTACCGTCATGGATGCCGGTCAGTGTTAACAAGCCGCCGGCATCTGCAGCAGCGCCTTTTGTACTGCCCTGCAAAACGGCGGTAGCGCCTGTTAAAGGTTCGTTTGTTTTTCCATCTTTAATAATGGCTTTAAATGTGTTTTGAGAATAAGCTATAGCAGTATAAAGCAGTGCAATAAAAAGCACAATAAATTTCTTCATGATTTTTTATAATTAAGTAGATACAGGAAATTGCCGGGTGGCATAAAGCGTATTAACTTAATTTTGGCGGTTGCCAGATGGATAGCGCAATTTCTTCAAGATCAGGCTGTTGGTAAACGGCTCCGTATCCCGTAGGATCTACAGCCACAATGGGCAACTGTACGCTCAGTGGCTGACTGATTATAAAACCCACGCAGGAGCCGCAAGTGAAAAACGGGGAGCAGCCCGGGCATTCTTTCTCTCTTTGCGGGACGTTGCCCGCAAGCTCTTTTTTTGAACCCGCTGCTGCCCGGCAGTCATCGGCGCAACATGGTTTTGCGGCGAGCATGATGACATAGAAAGACAATATCAGGTAAAGTATTTTCACGCCGTAAATGTAAAAAATCAATTCATATATACCTTTACAAAATCAGCGGCATAGCGCTTGATCATGTCCCGCACCCGGCGAAACTCGTCCATCACTTCTTCGGGCGTACCAACAGCCCTGGCCGGATCGGGGAAATTTTGGTGGAAACGTTCGACTTTGCCAGGGAAAAATGGGCAGGCCTCGTTAGCATTATCGCAAACAGTGATCATCGCGTCAAATGGAATTGCCAGGTACTCATCCACATGATTTGAGGTGTGATTAGAGATATCGATATGATCCTCGGCCATCACTTGTATAGCCTTCGGGTTTACGCCGTGGGTTTCAATACCGGCGCTGTAAATATTTGCTTTATCACCAGCAAAATAACGCAGGTAACCTTCGGCTAATTGGCTGCGGCAACTGTTGCCCGTGCACAATACTAATATGTTTTTCTTGCTCATTATATTTATTAACAGCACCCGCCGCCCGGTGTGCAGCAAGCCTCTGTTGGCGCAGTGAGGTTAATTAACTGGACCTTTGATTTTTCGGCTACCGGCGCACAGCATTCTTCGCCTTTATCGTTGGTGCCGCAACTTCCGCCGCGTTCCTGTGCCTTACATTGTACCGCATCAGGGCGCAGGTCAATGGTCAGGCTGTTTCCTTCCGCAGTCATTTCGTTTGGAAACATCTGCCGGGTATCAAACGCTGAATTGCCGAACTCGATCTTTACTGTCCCGTTCCCGTCTAAAGGCAACATCTTTTCTACAATGTTAATGATAGAGAGCGCCTTGCTTACCTTCATCGACCGCGCCTGCGGTTCATTATCCGGCACCCATAATTGTACGATGATCTCTGTCCAGTTATTCATCACACCACCGCAGTCTACCGAGGTGATGGGCGCTTGTTTGATTTCGGTGATATGGTAAGCGGCATCCACCAGTTTACCTTCGGCATATTGGAACTGTAATTCCAGGTCGGGATATTGTAATAGCTTACCCTTAAAAGTTTTCCAGTTTATAGCTTCTGCTTTATTCATGGCTTATTGGTTTTATTAATTGTAATATTACGATAGATATGGTCAAAAAATTTTAGCAGCAATTATTCTTATCCTGGTAAGAAGAAAATAACCCGTTTAACTCGTTTTGAAGGTTCTTCCAGGCTTCGGGTTCAATACAATAGCAAACACTTACGCCTTCAATAGTACCCTGGATCAACCCGGCATTTTTTAATTCTTTTAAGTGCTGCGATATGGTTGCCTGCGCCAATCCCAGTTCTTGAACCAGGTCGCCGCAGATACAGGCATTCGCCTTGATCAGTTCCTGCAAAATGGCGATACGGGCCGGATGCGCTATTGCCTTCAACTGTACGGCCAGGCTGTTTTGCTCCCCGGTGAATATTTCTGTTTTAGTAGCGCCCATATAAATCTATCGCAATATTACGATAGATAGTTTAGATTTCAAAACATCCGCAGAAAAAAATTTTAGATTACTTATGAAGCTCTGTGTAGACAAACCCTTTTATGAATTTTTTGCCCTGTAAGGGCTACCCCTTTGTAGCTATATCAATAAAATATTATTTTACCCCGTCAGGGGTTACCCTCCGCCGAATTTGGGTAGCCACCTCACGGGGCAATCAAACTGGTTATTCTTGGTTCTACAAAGGGGTAGCCCTTACAGGGCACATAGGCGTTAGCTTATAAAGGCGGATATCAAGGCTGTGAAAGCGAGTATTATCCTAACCATTCAACACATAATCCTTTATAATAAACAGCGGTAACGACCCATGCTGCAACGCGCGGGTATGGAAATCTTTAATGTTGAATTTATCGCCCTGCTTTTTCTGCAGTTCTTCCTTCCAATGAACGATCTGTAACGCGCCATATTTGTAGGTTACCACCTGTGCCGGCCAGCGGCGGATACGGTTGATCTCGCGCATAGCGATATCGTCCTGCCCACGGATATTTTTCTTCCAGAATACAAGGGCCTGCTCATCTGTCCAGCCGTAATAATTTAAGCCAACATCAAGTGGCACACGTACAGATCGTACAATATCCCACTCCCATTTGCCTAACTCATCATAAGGCGTTTTATACAGGCCTATGTCTTTACCTAATTCTTCGGCATAGGCGCCCCAGCCCTCGGCGAAGCCATAATAAAAAAACAGCCGTTGCACAGCGCTTGATTTAAGCGTGGTTACCGAGTTTTGATAGTGGTGGCCCGGAATGCCCTCGTGGATGAATAACCAGTCGACCTGGCGCTTGTTATAGGGCTTATCGGTAAGATTATAGTAGAAAGTGTTATCGGTATAATAGCCGGGCGCTTGCACCAGCGCAACGTTGGTGCCTTTGGCAATTTTAAGGTCTGTTATATCGGTTTGGTTAAACAGGTTATGCAGCTGGGTATTGATGATGACTTTATCTTTTTCAAAAGCCTCTTTTATGGTAGCCTCATCCGTAATAAAAAAAGACGGATCGGTTAGGTGTTTGTAGAAATCGTCTTCGTTTAGCCCGGTTTGCTTGCGGATGGCTTCGATATGGCTTTTTACCCGTTCAACCTCGGTTAGCCCGAAAGCATAGATCTGGTCGGGTGTTACCTCATCACCCACCCATCGTTTCAATAAATAAGTGTACCAGGCTTTCCCGTTGGGGAGGGTTAGCAACCCGCCGGCCGGGATCTCTTCAGGCGCATCCTTCAACCATTGTTTCTCCAGGGCAAGCCGCTCCAGGTTTAGGGCTGTTTCGTATTTAATAAGGTCGTAATCCAGTTTTTGCACAGTAGTAAGTCCGGCACGCTTATAGGCGGGGAGCTGTGCTTTTATGGCATTAAAGAAATCCACCTCTTCAGCCACGTGTCCGGCAGAGCCGATGTGCTGTAAACCGGCTACATAGCTTAGCTCCAACTGGGGGATATTGAGCGATTGATATCCGCTTACAAATCTGGCTGAAAAATTGTCGAATTTTTGTTGTTGCGCTTCGGCATTAAATAATAACAGCAATACGCCCAGCGTGGTTAAAAGCACTTTCATAAACCGGTTGTTTTTAAATAGACGTTGAAGCCCCTTTATTGTTACACCAGCTTATAGTATGGTGATTACAGCATGGAAAGCAAGTTAGCAGGCGACAAATATTATTCTGAATTAATATTATATTTTTATCCAGTTTTTAATATTATATATCCTGGGTTTATAGTTGCCTTTTCTGCTGATTTTTCCTTTAGCGTTTTGCCAATCCAGGCTCACTATATTGAAAGCTTTTTCATAATTAAAGGTTGTGCCGTCGTCCTCAAATAGCGTAGTTGTTGCTGCGGTTTGTCCATATACATAGCAGGTTATATCAAAAACAGTATCGGGCGAAACAAACTGCACCGGTTTTGCCAGGGGTAAAATGGTTCCCTCTTTTATAAAAATGGGGATCTGATCAAGCCCCGTAGTAATACTATAGCTTTGCCCGCCTGCATATATTTTATTGGTATTATAATCATACCAGTTACCCGCCGGCAGGTATACTTTACGCGTCGACGCGCTATCGGCCAATGGTGCGGCCAATACGTTATCGCCTATCATATATTCGTCTGATACGTTAAAGGTGTTTTTATCTTCAGGATAATCAACCACCAGCGCCCTAAAGGGCGGCACGCCCTCACGGTTATATTTTGCAAAAGCCGAATACAGGTAGGGTATAAAGCTCATCCTGAAATTTAACAATGTGCGGATCTGCGCCTCAACCTCTTTGGCATTGGGCAGCATTTCTCCGCGGTTATTCTTATCGCGGTTGTATTGCAGCCAGGGCGGGCTTTTAAGGTACCAGCTGTCAAACACCGTCTCGGCGGCCAGTATGCTGGTTTGCGCGCGGCGGCAAAGTTCTGTTACATTTGCCGACTCCCTAACCTCCGGCGACCATAACAACCCCGAGAAACCTGAGTTACTGATCATCCTGATGTACTCGCTATGCACATAGGTATCGCTATACAAGGTTGTAGGGAATGAGGATGCAAACCCATTTAACGAACGGATACTAAAATACGACCGCTTATTGGCCTGCTTGTAAATATTATACATGGTCTGGAAATACAGTGTACCAAATTGCTGGTGCATCTGCTCCCCATCAATCCCCGACGGGAACTGCGATAGCTCGGGAAAACCCCAAACCGCGCTGCCCTGCGTAAGGTTAGAGTTATCGCACTCGTCCAGCTTAAAGGATGCTATGCCATTATCAACAAAGGTTTTTTTATGGTAATCTGCAAAGATCGCGGGGGCGGTTTTTCCGGCAAAATCGGGGACCAGGCCGTTCCATACTTTATAATCCCCGGCGCTGGCAGCAAGTTGCCCATATATAGGCGATACCGGCGCAACATAGGCGTGTTCCCATAAATTAAGTTTGATGCCTTGCGCCTTCATCTTATCTATCAGCTCCTGCGGGGCGGGGAAGTTAACCGGGCTCCAGACATAGGAGCACGAATAGGCCGCCGTTTGCCACCTCGGCTCCAGCCCTATAACATCAACCGGCATATGGTTCTCCCTGAAATAGTTGACCATATTGTATACGTCCTGCTGCTGCGATTCGCCTTTCATACGGTACTGTAAGCCTAACCCCCACATGGCCGGCAACGCGCCGCCGCCACTAAACAGGTTGTAGCGCTGTAAGGCGTTTTTAAGCGTAGGGCCATTAAAAATAAAAACGTCGCCACCTTTGGCACCGGGGATATCCACTATCACCTCGCCCGATTTATTATTGGTGTTCTTATACAATTCTTCTACAGACTGCGCGGCCTGGCCCACCCCTGTATTTACATTCACATCGCCTTTAACTTGTTTATGCGTACCAACATAGAAAGTAGTATAACGCGATGTATTAATGAAGATTCCATACCCTTTATTCGACACATAGAACGTCGTTGGCGCGTGGGTGAAGCCCAGATCATTTAGTGGATTATCGTTCACTATAGGGCGCCGTTTTAAGCCACGCTGCCTGAAAGAGCCTATCTGCAAGCCAAAGCCATAGATCTCTTCGGTATTGCCTAACGGGATATGCACAACCGCGCCGCGCTGGTTTACTTCAATACGGATGGATTTTGGATCGACACCCATCTCGGCGACCGGTAATTGGCTCATTGCCGTAACCTTTGGCTTTTCCTGGAGAAGATTATAGGGGGAGAATTTATCGGTTTCGCCCTGCGTTACGCGGGTAACGCCGGGCGCCATTTCCTGAACTTGTTGTGCATTGGCTGCAAAGCCAATGCAAGCTATAAAAGCGATAACGCTAAACGATAAATTACGGACCATCGGTTTATAAATTGGTGGTGTAATTTACATGGATCGGCGTAATAATAAAAATGATTTGTTAGATTGATTTTAACCGATGTAAAGCCCTGCCGGGGCCATTACCTATTCAAACTCTTCCAAATAATATCAAACACATCTGTAGGCTGTACATTCTTTTCAGCCCCATCTGTAATCAATACTGCCTTATATTCATCAGCAATATTTGTTCTACCATGCGATCCTTTTATCAGCGTAGCATCCAGTGGTATCACATCCATTACATACCTGAAACCAGCCAGCTTACGGGCCAGCTTATAGGCAGCGCGGGCTTTCGAGGTCATGAACATTTCAACCGGGTCATAGCCTGGCTTTTTAAATATATCCACGCAGCGGGCATAGTCGGGCGCTACGGCATCATCCAGCCAGAAGTAATAGGTAAACCAGCTGTCCTTATCGGCCACAACTACAATGTCGCCTGCACGTTCATGGTCAATATGGTGTTTCTTTTGTGCTGCGCGATCTAATACCAGCTCAATACCTTTCACATTTTTAAGTAAAGCAGTAACTTTTTCGGTAACCGACGGGTCATTGATATAGATATGCGCTATTTGATGGTCGGCAACTACAAATGCTTTTGACGCGCCGCAATCCAGTAACTCCAGTCCATTTTCTATTCGGATTTGCAGCAGGCCATTCTCGCGGAACAGCCGGTTTAAATGCACCGGGTTACTCACCGGGGCTATACCATATTCTGATAAGATAATGATCTCGGCACCCTTCTTTTTATAGAACGTAACTAACTGTTCAACTACCGTATCAATTTCGTTTAATTCCTTGCTGATCTTTGAAAAATCAGTTCCAAACTTTTGCAGGCAATAGTCCAAATGCGGCAGGTAGATAGTTGTAAGGGTTGGATTATGCAGGTCATCATTGATCATGGATGCGTCTGCTATCCATTGGGTTGATTTGATATTGGCTCCCGGGCCCCAAAACTGGAACAGCGGGAATTGGCCCAGCTTTTCTTGCAGTGTATCCCTTAACGCTGCCGGTTGCGAGTAACAATCAGGCGCTTTACGGCCATCTGCCAAATATTGCGGGCGCGGGGTTACCGAATAATCGGCAGTGGAGTACATATTGTACCACCAAAACATATTGGCGCTGGTAAATGAAGGGTCTTCATTTTTTGCCTTATCCCAGATCTTATCACCATTAACCAGCTTGTTTGATTGCTTCCAGAATTTAACTTCCGAGTCAACCCTATCATACCAGCCGTTGCCGACAATGCCGGTATCCGTGGGCCATTTGCCGGTTAAGTAGGTTGATTGTACCGAGGTTGTCACCGCAGGTAAAACCGGCTCGATAGTGGTGATATGCCTGTCGGCGATATGTTTTTTAAGGAACGGCGTATGCTCACCTATTACAGATTTCGATAAACCTACAACATCTATAACAACAGTCTTTTTCATGGTTTTTATCAATATTGTTCTTTCACCCAGTTCAACTCACGCGCTATCGAGTCGCCAATAGGTAGTTTTTTCGCATCAGGCAATACGCCCCAGGTATACGTTTCTACCTCCAGGTGATTGGTAAATGGCTTATCTTTTTGAATGCGCAACACCTCAACAATATCCGACTGGGTGGATTGCACCAACCCATATTCCTCCATAAATATCGGCACATGAAAATGCGCCCGCCATTGTTTTACCAGCAGGTTTTCAATATCAGCCAAAGCTTCAGGCAGATCGGGGTAACGCAGTAACCTGCCATTTACCATTTTAGCTACAACCTGGTGCAGGTAGGTTGTCTCATCAAATTTTTCAAAAGCTTCTTTTATCGGCTCGCGCAAGTTTATATCGTCGGGCAAAGCAGCATTCAATGCCGCGCTGATCTGGATCTTGCCAACCTTTAATCCTTTTGCTGTCAGCTCGTCTATTACTTGTTGATGTGGCTCGTAACCTATCGCAAAGTGGCAAACATCATAACATAACGCAATATGATCTTTTATTAGTTGTTCTGCCTCATCCGTTTCAATATTAAACCTCGTTGCAATGCTTTCACGGCCTATGGGCAGTAATTCATTTTCGTACCAGTCGATAAATTCACGGCCGGTTTCTAAAACACCATCAGGCTCGGGTTCTATATCCAGGTGCATTACTACACCTGTGGCGCGGCGCAACCTTATCAGTTCGCCGGCTACTAAAAGGATATTGCTTGTGGCTTTGTCCCTGGCGTCCTGCAGCTCCTTCGCGTTATTATGCCAGTATTTATAGCTTAATGGCGAGGTTGAGATCCCGCCATCCATGCCTTTCGGCAATAAGCTCAGCAGGATATGAAACGTGCGGATAGTATAATCAAGGCGTGCTTTTGTTGTCCAGTCGGGCGCGTGCACCTGGTCCTTAACCGCAGTATTATGGAACTCTCCGTACGGGAAACCATTCATGGTAAACACATAGGCGTCATTCTCTTTCAACCATTGTGTAAACTGGAACAGGCTTTCCGCTTTTTCCAGGTCGGCGCTGGCCCTGTTTGATAAGCGCAACCCAATGCCCATTGGTTTATCCGGCGATACCTGTTGTTTTATGCCTGGAAAATTTTGTTTTAAGGCAGCAAAATGCGCGGGCCAGGATTCCCCGGGATGGATATTTGTACAATAAGTTAAATGTCCGGTCGCTAATTGCATGGTTCTTTCTATTTAGGCGGCGATTACTCACCCGGTCTTTGCTTCGCTCAACCACCCTCTCTTCGCCTTCGGCGGAAAGAGGGGTCTTTCTTTAATAATTTTTTGCCCTCTTTACCGCTTGCGGAAGAGAGGGCCGACCAGCGCAGCGTAGTCGGGGTGAGTCGACGCGCGCGTTCTGTTACGCCATACTAATTGGCGAATACTCATTTCTCAATACCTCACCGGCTTTCTTTATCAACCCGGCATCCATTTCATGCACTTCTATGCCTTCGCCAATTTTGTTAAGCAGCATAATGGTTAGTTCGCCACCCAAATGCTCCCTGAACTCTTGCAAACCTATTAATATCGGGCTCTCATTGCCGGTAACTTCCAGCAACGGGTGAGTGATCTCGAAGCCTATCTTCTTAATTAAGTTAACAATGCGGTGTGCCTCATCTGTTGATAAACGCCCGGATAAGTTGGAATAAACCGTATCTAACGCTATCCCCATAGCAACGGCTTCGCCATGCAATACTTTAAAGTTAGTTAATTGTTCCAGCTTATGCGCACTCCAATGCCCAAAATCCAACGGGCGGGATGATCCCTTTTCGAACGGATCAAGGCCGGCTATATGGTTAAGGTGCAGTTCGGCGCAGCGTTTTATCAGGTATTTCATGGTTTCCATATCGCGGGCCACCAGGGCAGCGGCGTTATTTTCTAACCATTCAAAGAAAGTGGCGTCTTTTATCAGCGATACCTTTATCGCTTCGGAGATCCCCGAACGGTAATCGCGGTTGGTTAACGTCAGTAAAAACTGATCGTCATTAAAAACAGCTACCGGCGGGGCAAACGTGCCCAGGAAATTCTTTTTGCCAAAATAGTTAATGCTGTTTTTCACCCCAACGCCCGAGTCGTTTTGCGATAATACGGTAGTTGGGATACGGATATGTTTTACCCCGCGATGCGAAACAGCCGCGGCATAACCCACCATATCCAGTAACGAGCCGCCACCAATAGCAGCTACATAACTATGGCGATCAATACTATATTGATTGATGATGTCAAGCAAGCGGCTAAAATGGCTCTCGTCGTTTTTAACGGTTTCGCCGCCGGGCATTAGTATAATTTCGGGGATGAGTTGTGCTGCTTTATGGATGGCAAAATAGGCGTGAATTTTATCAGTAAGCCCGGGGTTAGCATTCAATACATCCTTATCAACTACGAACAGTATTTTCTTTACTGATGCCGAAGTAGCGTCGGCACTTAAAAAACTATTAAATCCGTCGTTGGCCAGGTTAAATAACCCGGTGGTAAAAAAGACCTTGTACTCAAACCTTACACTAAATGCCTGCTGTAAATATTCCATATCAAATAGCGAATATCTAAAACATAAAATTAATATCCCCTATATATCAAAAATTTGACGGAAATATTGAGGTAGGATTAAAGGAGGTTAACGTTTGTACCGTATAATAGCAGCTGGCTCCTCCGGAGCAGACAATTTGCAAATCAACGGCTCCATAGGAGCAACGTGTTTATAGAACACAATAAAGAAGGTTGGGCTCCATAGGAGCTTCCTATTCGATCTATGTCCAAAAGTTTATATATTAGCTAAACTATGGCCAATACCTTTTCACAAAAGGTACCTCCAGTTTGTTTTTGCTGTACAAAATCGGCAAAATCTAATCCCAAAAGAACATAAAGAAGAATTGCATAAATATATTACTGCACTTGTACAAAACAGAAAGGCAAAAATGTTGGCTGTTAACTGTATGCCGGATCATGTTCATTTATTTGTCGGGTTTAAGCCGACGATTGCTATCTCTGATTTCGTAAAAGAAATAAAAGTAGAAAGTAATGAGTTTATCAATAGCAAAAATTGGATAAAAGGCAAGTTTAATTGGCAAGAAGGATATGGTGTATTTTCTTATTCTCAATCGCATATTGATACGGTGATTAAATATGTTCTAAATCAAGAAGCACATCATCAAAAGAAAACATTCAGACAAGAGTATTTAGGTCTTTTAGAAAAGTTTGAAATACCATTCGAGGAAAGGTTCCTGTTTCATTTTATCGAATAGCAATTGTTATCAATAGGAGGCTCCTATGGAGCCAATTATGGGGTGATGCTATTTCTATAAACAGGGTGCTCCTCCGGAGCTAGAGCGCGGATATTAAAAGACTCTTATGGAGCCAATTACGGATGCTGACTATAAACCGGATGCTCATCCGGAGCTAGAGCGCGGATATTAAAAGACTCTTATGGAGCCAATTACGGGTGCTGACTATAAACCGGGTGCTCATCCGGAGCTAGAGCGCGGATATTAAAAGACTCTTATGGAGCCAATTACGGGTGCTGACTATAAACAGGGTGCTCATCCGGAGCTAGAGCGCGGATATTAAAAGACTCTTATGGAGCCAATTACGGGTGCTTACTATAAACCGGGTGCTCATCCGGAGCTAGAGCGCGGATGCAAAGGTTCCTATGGATCCAATAGACGTTATATTAACAGATGTCCGATAGTGCAATAAAAGGCTCCTATGGAGCCACGTGTTTATAGACACAATAACAAGATAGGCTGGCTCCATTAGGAGCCTCCTTTCTGCGTGACTTACGTTACCGCAAACATCTTAGCAAACCGCATAGATACCGACAGCAAACAAGCAATAAATATAGCTGCCCACATCCCGCCAAAGGCGGCGGCCCAGGCGGCATCCATTAATATTAATGATATTACTCCGGCTTTAACTGCTTTTCCAATGTTGGGACCTATGGGGTTTTGGATGGCATTATATAAAGGCCAGTATATCATCCCCGCAAACGGCACCAGGAATATTACAGCTTCTGATTGCTGCTGGCTTATGGCAAAGTAAAGTATGGCGCAAATTACAATGGCATACAGTACGCCGCCAATATATAAATTACGCTTATTACCGCCATGCACTTCGCCCTGGCTTATCATGGTGATAGAGAAAATGTAGATAATGGGCACAACAGCCAGGTAATAAAACTGCGTAAGCATGGGCACAGAAACACTAATGCCCAACAATAAATTTAACCCCCGGCATAACCCCATATTAAGCGGACCAATAAACTTGATATGCTTGCTGATCTTATTATATAATAACGCGAAAAATGCGATCGCTACGGCGATTACCCCGGCGTGGTTACTGTACGAGAAAGCAAAACCAATACCCCATAATAACAGGAAAGTCCCTAAAAATGATGCCTCTTTTAAGCTAACCAATCCGCTGGGGATGGCGCGTTCGGGGCGCTCTATCTTATCAAGTTCGGCATCGAAAACATCATTAAAAACAATGCCACCACCATACAGGCCAATGGTTGACAGGCAAAGCAGCACAACAGGATAAAAGCTGTTTGCAGTAAATGTTAGGTGATAAAAATAACCGGATATAGCTATGCCTGCCAGCACATCGGCAACCGAGGTTACGATATTTGCCGGGCGCATCAGCCTTAAATAAACGGTTAGTTTGCCTGCCATGTTTAGCTTATTATGATGGATGACTTATCAATGCGTGGTTGTTGGCCGCCGCGTAAAATGGTATTGCCTTCAAATTTCTGGCTTTGGTCGATAGCGTTACCGGTCGATGCGAAATCAGCTTCATCTATCTGCCCGCTTTGCGCGAATGCTGTGATGGCGTTGCGATAGGTGATCAGTTCGATATCAGCATCGCTGATACCTCTTATCTTCATTAAGGCGGCGGTTTTTGGCACAGCTAACGGATCGCTGATACCCCAGTCGGCAGCCGAGTTTACCATAATATGTTCGGGGCCGTATTGTTTGGCAATCTCCACCATCCGCTCGTTACCCATTTTGGTGAACGGATAGATGGTAAACGCCGCCCAGAAACCACGGTCTAAAACGTCTTTAACAGTCTCCTCGTTGTTATGGTCGACAATAACCATGCGCGGGTCAAGGCCATGTTCGATGGCTATGTCCATACTGCGTTTGGTGCCGCCTTTTTTGTCGCGGTGCGGGGTGTGGATCTGTACCGGCAGGCCAGCTTCTTTAGCCAACTCCAGTTGAGCACGGTAATATTTTTCTTCGGCAGGGGTTTGGTCGTCAAAGCCAATTTCGCCAATGCCTACTACGCCTTCTTTGTAGATGAACAGCGGCAAGATCTCCATTACCTGCTCGGCTAAAGCTTCGTTATTGGCTTCGCGCGAGTTTAGGCCGATGGTGCAATAATGCTTAATACCAAACTGCGACGAACGGAAACGCTCCCAGCCTATCAGGCTGCTATAATAATCGCGGAAGGTATCAATACCCGTGCGCGGCTGTCCCAGCCAAAAAGCGGGCTCTATAAGCGCCACTACACCGGCGTCGGCCATGGCCTGGTAATCGTCCGTGGTGCGCGATGTCATGTGCACATGCGGATCAAAAAACTTCATGCCTTTTATGCCGTCCAAACTAACCGGGGGCGAAAGCGGTTCATTCTTAACTTCTTCAAACGAATGGGTACAACACATATCTTTCTGTATTTATTGGCCGGTTAATGTATCCCAGCTTAAGTTCTTATTTGCTATCGCTGTTTCCAGCTCGGGGTATTTATTTAATAACGCTTTTGCCGCGGGGTAGTTTGATGCAGCTATAGCTAATGCGCCGGCTTTTCGGTCGGTTAGTTTACCGTCATCAAATAAGCGTTTGATATCTTCAAACAACTTCTCATCTATAAACGGACCAACTAATCGCCATAAGCTTGGGTTAACCTCTCGGCCTGCGGCCCAGCGTTCATGTGCGTAGTCGCTTAGTATGTAGGCTAAATCTTTATTGGCACGGGCATCTAACCCTGTTACTTTGCCTATCTGCTTATCGGTAAAGAAAGCTTTTAAAACTAACTGGTTCCACGCGCTTTGATCGAGATTTTGTGATGGATACGGATTACCGTACATAATAGCCTCCAACACATCACCGATATTACTGCGGATACCTTCTGAGCATCGCTTTACCCATAACTCCGGGTAAGCTAATAATGGCAGGGTTGAATATAAGGCAACCTGTTCACCCATCTCAGCGGCCAGGAATAAGGTTTCTATTGATTTAAAGTACGCATCCTTATCCGACGGGTCTAAATTCATCAGCAAATAAGCACGGCCCAAACGGTCAACCGTCCAGCCAACGACAGAAAATCCCGGGATAGCTTCAGCAATTTGTTGGGATTGTTCTGGCGTGCTATTAATGATCGCCTTTCCTGTTTTACGGGGCAACAGCATGAACGCCGAGTTTAATGGGCGCTCTTCTTCCAGCCAGGCCAATACTTCGGGTGTGGTATTAGCTTGTAATATTTCTTTTAATATTGACTTTATCTCTTTCACTTTATTTATACATCACCACAAAATAATCAATAATCAACGCGCCCGATATGATCAACAATCCAAAAAATTCACGGGTGTTTTCAATAAAAGGCTTTTCGGCCTGCATGGTTTCTACCAGGCTTGGTTTGTTATACTTTACTATCCAATCGCGCACACCGTCCTTCTCAAAGAAAAGCTTAACCGCGTAGATCAGGTAAAAGGTCGTCAATCCTATATATAAATTAGGGTAATACATACCAAAACAAGCTAAGCCACAGCAGGCAGCGACAGCTACGTATATGGGCACCCATAAGTACCAGTCGATATCGTTTAAATTAAGGTAAGCAAATACCAGGAACGACAAGCAAAATATCACATTTATAATAATGAAGGCAATCATAACAAATTAATTTTTTGTAAAAGTACAATCAGGTTTTATTGCGATAAATGACCAAGGTCACACAACGAGTGGTAAATTTACTTTACTAACGTGTAATTGCGTTATTTAAATGCAAAGTTTATGTAAAATTTTAGGTGTGGCTATTTACCGAACCGATTTATACATACCCAAATTAGCAGGTTTGGTTAACACAATCTGCCAAAGGTGATTTTTCTTAGACCGGAACGACGCCGCACTACAACTTAGGTAATAGCGCCACATGCGATAAAAAGTTCCATCGTAATTATCTTTTATGCTGTCCCAATTATCCTCGAACTTTTTGAGCCATGCCATAAGGGTAGGATCATAGTCCGGGCCGAAATTATGCCAGTCTTCTAAAACAAGAAGCCCTTTCCAAGCGTCGCTTAACTGGCCCGCAGATGGCAGCATCCCGTTAGGGAATATATATTTATCTATCCATGGGTCAGTAATTTTTGTAGGATAGTTACCGCCGATGGTATGGATCAGCGCTATGCCGTCATCAGTTAAATTTTTTGCTACTGTTTCCATTAACGCGCGGTAATTACGATACCCGATATGTTCTGTCATGGCAATCACCGCTATCCTGTCAAACTTATCATCCAGGTCGCGATAGTCATGCACCCTTATCTCAACCGGCAGGCCCTCATTAACTTTACGGGCAACTACAGCTTGCTCCTCAGATATTGTTAAACCAACCACCGTTACGCCATATTTTTCAGCGGCAAAATTTGCCAGCCCGCCCCAGCCACAGCCCATATCCAGCATACGCATACCCGGTTCCAATTTCAGTTTGCGGCATATCAGGTCAAGCTTGGCATCCTGCGATTCGTCAAGCGTAGTAGCGGTTTCCCAATAACCACACGAGTATAACATGCGTTTATCAAGCGTTGCTTCAAAAACATCATCCATCAAATCATAATGCCTGCGCACCACCTCTTTGGCCCGGTCTTTGGTTTGCATATTAAGGAATTTAGACTTGAGGAAGTAAAAGAGCGTATTAAGGTCCTGGGGGATCATTTTATCAACCCGGTGATACTGGATCCTGAAAAACAGTTCATCCAGCGCTTCGCAGTCCCACCAGCCATCCATATAAGATTCGCCTAAACCAATGGAACCACTGCTTAAAATACGGTCATATAGTTTTTCATTATGTACCTGCATATCCCAGGGGTTATTCCCATTTACGGCAATACCGCCAGACGCTAACATGTTTGTGATAAGTTGTTTAGATGAACCCATGTATACTTCCTATTTTTTCTTTTTTGATATTCTGTATTTAGCCAGCCTGCGGCCCATATATTTTTGCCTTTTCTGCTCGGCTTCGGCTATACTTTCAACTTGCAAATTGTCGTCAAATATTTTTGGTATCGCAATACGCTGCGCACTGTAAATACCTGATTCGCCGCTAAAAAAGTAAGCAGTGAAACATGCTACAGCAAAAAACAAGGCATACTCGCTGCCAAATAGTTCCACCCCCATAAACGTACTTGCCAGCGGGGTATTTGTTGCCCCTGCAAATACCGCAATAAAACCCAAAGCCGCAAACAGGCTAACGGGCGCATTCATCAACCCGGATAATGTATTACCTAACGTTGCGCCAATATAAAACAGCGGTGTAACCTCGCCGCCCTTAAAGCCCGAGCCAAGTGTTATAGTAGTATAAATAGTTTTCCATAACCAGCTCCAGGTATCAGCACCGCCCGCATTAAAGGCAGAAGGAATAGTTACAGCACCATGATATTCTGCATCTACACCCAAGCTTAGGTAATCGGGTTTGCCAATAGCAAAAGTTAATGCAATGATGATTAAACCACCTATTGCAGGTATGGCCCATTTTGGGTAAATATATTTATTGAAGACTTTTTTAACACCATGCACAGCTTTTTCAAATAGCATACTTGCCAACCCAAATGCTACCGAGGCTATAATAATCTTAATTAACAACCCCAGGTCTATCCGCATATATGGTGCAAATAATAAAGCGTTTGCCTTAACAATAACAATGTGATAAACGGTGTGATGTATTCCCCATCCGGAAACAGTAATGTCACCAATAATACCGGCAACCAAACAAGGTATTAAGGATGTATATTGTATGCGGCCTAATGTTAAAACTTCAATTGCAAAAATGGCGCCTGCCAACGGGGTGCCAAATACCGCACCAAAACCGGCTGCTATGCCGGCAGTTAAAATAACACGGGTGTCAACTTCATTTAATTTAAACCAATAACTAAACACTTGCGCAATGCTGCCGCCCATTTGTACAGCAGTCCCCTCTCTGCCTGCCGAACCGCCAAATAAATGTGTAACAACGGTAGTTAATAAAACCAGGGGTGTCATCCGTTTAGGCACACCGCCGCCAGCTTCATGGATCTCATCGATAATAAGGTTATTCCCTTTTTCAGCGTTTTTGCCGTATAAATTATACGCAAAATAAATAGCGATACCAGCCAGGGGTAGCAAATACAAAAGCCAGGGGTGAGCAAATCGGAAATGAATAGCCCATGTTAACAGCCATAAAAATAAAGCTACCAAACTACCAATAACAAATGCAACCGGCAGTATGATAACCGTCCATCGCACCAGGTGCTTAAAAACGGTGAAATGCTTTTTAACTGATAAATGTTCGCTAACTGGCATGGTTACATATCAAACGGGTTTACTAATTTACCTGTTCTGTCATCTCTGTTTGTTGGGGCGTATTTAATTCTTTAACGTACTGTTTTTTAAGATGGTCATACAAAGAATGTTTATCAATAATAATTGACACTAAACTCGCTATCATTCCGGCAAGTATCAAGTGAAATATCACGTTATGGCGATTAGTCATTTCAAGCACCAATATTACAGATGTAAAAGGCGACCTGGTGACGCCAGTTAAAAAGCCAACCATCCCCGATAAAATCAGCATATTGGTGTCAATGTCAGACACATTAAACCAACTGGCAACCAAAGAGCCCACGCTTGCACCCGCGCCTAAAGCGGGTGCAAAAATACCCCCGGAAGCACCGGTGGTGAATGATAGTAAAGGACCAGCTATTCTTAATATCGGTGTATACCATTTAACATATTTATCCGCTGTAAACAGCGTTTTTTGCATAATATCTTTACCTGATCCTAATGCTTCCTGGCTTACAAAATAAGCTAAAGAAACAAGTATCAATGAACAAGCTACCACATATAAAATATGATTATATGAAAACTTGAACTTAGCTTTCCAATCAAAAATTATCAAAATTATTTTTGACATCCCGCTGCCCAATAAGCCAGAAATAGCCGCTACAAGCGCCACGCCGAAAAATATTGAACCTGACAATCCATCAAGTTTAGGATAACCAAGATATAAATATGGCCCTAAAAGGGCCTGGGCTGAAAGACCGGCAATTATAACTGAAGAAAATATTGCCGTTTTGTAGTAACTGAAATGTGTTTTTGTGAGCTCCTCTATCGCGAAAACGATACCACCAAGCGGAGTATTAAAGGCAGCTGCAAGGCCTGCCGCGGCCCCTGTAATTATCATGTTTTTTTTAGGCACCTTAGGCCACCAGGTTGGCAAAATCTGATATACAAATTTATATATCGATGCCGAAATTTGTATAGTTGGGCCCTCCCGACCAATTGCACCGCCGCCAATTGCCATAACAAGGCTTGACAATACCTTAATTAAAATAATGCGTAACCCTAAAAGCTTATCAACTATATTACTGTTTTTGGGCGATGATATTTCAATAGCCGCCATAACTTGCGGGATACCGCTCCCTCTTGAATAAGGCGCGAAACGATGAACCAGCCACCAGGCCAGTAAAAAACAAATTGGAGACAGTATAAAAAGTAACCAGGCGTGTTGGTTAAAAACATATGCGGTTAAATGCTCGGCTTCTACAAATAATTTAGTGTACAATACCGCAAAAAGCCCTGTAATTATAGAAGCAATCCAAAAGGGAATAGCTTGTAACGCGCTTTTCTTTAAATCTTCATTTTTTATCCGATCAAAAGATCTTTTTAATTTTATACGAAACCAATTTACAATTTTCATTAATAGGATATATGATATACCGTACAATCACATTAGGTCGGTATAATTTAAGTAATGTCAACTAATTATGACAGCGATGTATAGTGCAATATTTCAAATATAGGAAAATGTACTACGAATAACATAATTTAAACCCTTTATCAAAATAGCTATGCTTACCCATCTTCACGCGTTTGCATAATTAGACAGTGTAATACTTCTTAATTAACGCGGTAACCTTATGGCGTATATGGGTTGATATGTTTTTCTCCCAATGTATTTTATAGGTACCATCTTCTCTTTTGGTAACGGTAAAATAATCTTTCAGATCACCGTTTATCTCGCTGGCGTTGTTTATCCCTATTTGGGCAAGGGCCTTATCAAATTCTTCCATATTGTGGTTGTTTTTATGTCTATCGGCTAAGCCTCACCTAAATCCTCTCCAAAGGAGAGGACTTCGATGCATACTTTTAATATTTTTTGAAAGCCACTCTCCTTTGGAGAGGGGTTGGGGTGAGTCTTTACTTCACCGTTATTTTATCTTTATATTGTTTAAGCGAATTAACTACTACCTGCACTATTTCATCCTGGCCCGCGTCTGACATTAAATAGTCCTCGTCTACCGGGTTATTAATAAAACCGGTTTCTATCATTACTGCAGGCATGGCGCTATGGTCAAGTACTAATATTACCTGCTCTTTAACGCCGATAGTTTGGCGCCCCTCGCTTTTAAATTCCTGGTTAAGCAAATCGCCAAAAAGGATACTTTGCTTGCGGTACTTCTGCAGGTACGCATTTATCAGGATCTGGTTTACCGGGTCATCCGCATTATATCCCTGATATTTGGTTTTGTAATCTTTCTCAAAAGTAATAGCCGAGTTCTCGCGGATTGCTTCCACCTGTTTATTAACCCGGTTATAGCCATAAACCAGTATCATAGTACCTTTTTGTTTATGTGAGCTATAGCCAGTCCCTTCGGGCGATGAGTTGCAATGGATAGAAATAAACAAATTACCATTATGTTCGTTGGCTATTCCGGCCCGCCTGTCTAACGGAATAAAAGTATCATCGCTCCGCGTCATTACCGTAATAATAGCGGGCATTTGCTCCTGTATGGCTGCTCTTAATTTTTTGGCGATGGATAAAGCAATTGTTTTTTCATTGGTGTTCAGTCCATGCGTACCCGGGTCCTTGCCGCCATGCCCGGCATCAATAATAACCGTTTTAAAGCGGAATGTGCTTTTTTTTGAAGTATCCTGTTTAGCGGTAAATGAGCTTAGCGATATAATGAGGGCCAGCAGCGTGCTGTTTAGCGAAACCAACTGCAGGCTCTTAAGGGGTTTATTCATTTAACAGGCCTATATATTATTCTTTATTAGCGCATTTTGGACAAAGGCCGGTAGCGCTAAAGCTCAATTTTTCTAATTTAAATCCCGCCGGCAATGCTATAGGCGGCATATCCAGCTCATCTAAACAATACACATTTTTGCAATTGCTGCAGTTAAAATGAAGGTGCTCATCATTATGATGGTGTTCGTCACAATCAGACGAGCAAATGGCATAATTAGCCGTACCATTCAAGTCAAATACTTTATGAATGATCCCCTTTTCTTCAAACGCGTTTAATATGCGGTAAAGTGTAACGCGGTCAACATCGCCAATAACACTTTCCAGGTCGGGCTGTGATGTGGCAGTCTTTTTATTCACCAGTAAGTTTAACACCCTTAACCGCGCCTCGGTGCGTTTAAGCTGGTGCCGCTTTAATAAATGCTCGAAATGATGATTAATACCCATTTGATTAAATGATGTTTACAAAACTACTAAGAAATAGTGAGTTTGTTTTGCACTAGTTAAAGTGCATTGTTATTTAATATTGAATTATTAACGCCGAATATCGAATTTGAGGCACTTCGATATTCAACATTTTTAGCCTTAACGCCTTTTAGGATGGTTATGATTTAAATTAAAAAAATGATCCTTGTTACTGCAAACGCCCACATATTTATAATTTACAAAATGCGCGGCGGCAATAGTTAACCCACCCAATGGTACAACAATAGCTTCCTCCCAGCCTTTTAAATAAATATGGCCGGCAATTACCAATACAAAACCACTACACAATAACAATAACGGCAAAGCCCGCCTATGCGTACGGAAGTAGGATAAAAAAATAGATGATACGCCCAGCAATAATGCCAGTAAGATCATACTCCACTCAAATAATGGGTGAGCCAGAAAACCCAGCCCCGCCAATGGTAAAAATGTAAGCAATATAGGCACTATGGCACAGTGTATAGCGCATAACGTTGATGCTGTCATCCCTAAATTATCTAACCTTTTACCCAGCTTTCTTGATGCCATGGCACAAAGATATATTAATGCAACTTAATTGCATTTTATTTTTTGATAAATTATACTTCGCTGACACTAAATTTCTCAAAAGGAAAGAATTAACCCCTTTAATTATTTTGTTATTACTTTATGTTTGGTTTGTGTAATATTGCTTGTATATTCATGTAAAATAAAACACTTTTGTTTTTTATGCAGATACAACATATAGGAATAGAACTTTTTAAAAAATACGCCGTATAAGCGACATATATGAACTCTGATAACAAGCCTGTAAGTATTTTATTAGTTGATGATGATGAAATAAACAATTTCATTTCTATTAAACTGATTAAAAAAGCTGTAGATAACACGGCTATATCCGCGTGCCTAAACGGAAGGTTTGCTATTGAGGAGTTAGTTGAGATACAAAAGCAAGACCCGGCACTGTTACCCGATTTTATTTTACTGGATATCAACATGCCTATCATGAATGGCTGGGAGTTTTTAGACGAATACAAGCGCCTGAATATCGACCCACTGGGTAAAAGCAAGATCTATATCATATCATCATCTGTTTTTAGTAATGATATCAATAAGGCACGGTCATATCCGCTGGTAAAAAACTTTATTTCAAAACCGTTAAGCGTTGATAAGATAAAAGAAATGTTCAACGCAAATTAAAAGCGCATAAAATATTCCACTAAAAAACAGCGATGGGGTTTGAAACCTATCGCTGTTTTTTGTTTATACCGGTGTTATCGTAAAATGATCGCCGTTATAAGTGATGTTACCTACCGGCGAAGATTTTGCATGATAAAATAATGTTGCCCACCCTTCGGCGGCGGCTTTTTTACCGTATTCTTCGCGCAGTTCCATCGCCTTTTGGGCGTCGAAATCATATTTGGCTTTAAAGCGCCTTATCAGTTGTTCGGGCTCAGGCAATTCATCACCACCAAAAAAACATTTCGCGTCGCCATCTTCTATCCAAAACACCTGGTGATACTGGCAATGCCCGCCCGATAGTTCATAGGTTATCCCCGGTTTAAACTCGCCCGATCCTTCTACATAGGTAATATGTGCCGATCGTTGTAAGCTGTCAAATATCTCCTGGTGATAGGATGATGATTTGCCGCTGAAAGCAGTTTCCCATTCACCGCGCTGTATAACATGCTCGGCGCCGGGGAAGCTGGGTTCGAGCTTGCCATTACGCTCAACAACTAATCCGCCCGAATGGTCATAATGCAAATGCGACATCAGAACTAAAGTCACATCTTCCGGATCGAACCCCGCGTTACGGATATGCTGGTGCAGGAAAAGCTCGTCGCGGGTATCTTTATATCCCAGACCACTATCAAATAAAATCAGGTCTGTCGATGTTTGTACCAGGAACGGATTAACTTGTATGAATAACGAACCCGGCCGGTCGCGGAAATTATCCACCTGGGGATCAAAAGGAATAAATTTTTTAGAAGCATCTACCGAGTAAGAACCCTCGCCAAGTGGGAAAATTTTCATAATATATTAGTTCAGTATATAACTTCAATAGTATATTTACTGTTTTAAGCAACAAAGATATGAATAAACGGTGGGCGATAAGGGAAGTACCGGCAATTGATGATATAAACCATTTAGCTGCCGAGCTGAATATCGATCCTGTTTTAAGTACTTTGCTGTTGCATCGCGGCATAAAAACCTTCGAAGAAGCTAAATATTTCTTCAGACCGGACGAACGCCACCTGCATGATCCGTTCCTGATGCAGGATATGGAAAAAGCTATTGAGCGCATTGAAGCTGCTATCGCCACCGGCGAAAAAATAATGGTATATGGCGATTACGATGTCGACGGCACCACCGCCGTTGCCGTTGTTTACAGCTTCTTTAAAAACCATCACGGCAATATTGAATATTATATCCCCGACCGTTATAAAGAGGGCTACGGCATATCTACCCAGGGTATTGATTATGCTGCCGAAAATGGTTTCGGACTGATCATAGCGCTGGATTGCGGGATCAAATCTGTAGATAAAATTGCTTACGCAAACACCTTAGGCATTGACTTTATTATTTGCGATCACCATACGCCCGGCGACGAATTACCTGATGCAGTTGCGGTGCTTGATCCGAAGCGTGCCGATTGCCCTTATCCTTTTAAGGAATTATCGGGCTGTGGCATTGGCTTTAAACTGGCACAGGCTTATGCCGAGAAAAATGGCTTACCGTTTGAGGATGTAGCTAAATATTTCGACCTGGTAGCTGTAAGCATATCCTGCGATATTGTACCCATAGTTGGCGAGAACCGCGTGCTGGCTTATTATGGCTTGAAAAAGTTAAATGAAGATCCATGCATCGGCCTTAAAATATTAATGGGTGTTGCCGGCAAAAGCATAAGCTATACCATATCTGACATTGTTTTCCTGCTTGGGCCGCGTATTAACGCCGCAGGGCGTATTGACGACGCCAAACACGCCGTTGAACTTTTAATAGCCTGCAACGACGAAGAGGCCCAAATAAAAGGAGACCTCATCAACATAAAAAATACCGAACGTAAGGGCCACGATCTGCAAATAACCGATGAGGCTTTAGGCATGATAGGCGACAGCCAGATATTGATCGACAAAAAATCTACAGTAGTTTTTAATGAGAACTGGCACAAAGGCGTTATAGGGATTGTTGCTTCGCGATTAACTGAAAAATATTACCGCCCAACCGTAGTGCTTACCCGGTCAAACGGGCATGTGGCTGGTTCGGCGCGTTCTGTTTTAGGGTACGATCTTTACGAGGCACTTTGTGGCTGCAGCGACCTGCTCATCCAGTTCGGCGGGCACAAATATGCGGCAGGCCTAACCATGCATCCAGAGAACGTGGAAGCATTTATGGATAAGTTTGAAGAAGTGGTGAGCGCAACCATCACGGCCGAGCAATTGATCCAGCAGATACAAATTGACGCCGAATTGCGTTTAACACAGATCGAGCCTAAATTTTTCAGGATATTGAACCAGTTTGCACCTTTCGGGCCGGAGAATATGTCGCCGGTGTTTATTACAAAAAATGTGTACGTTAGCGGCAATCCGGGTTTAGTGGGACAAAATCACATAAAAATGACGGTGATGCAGGAAGGCTCGGCAGCATTTGATTGCATTGCCTTTGGCCAGGGCGAACAATTAACACAAATAAAAAAAGACGTACCTTTTGATATTTGTTATAGTATTGAAGAAAATATCTGGCGCGAAAAGCGCACGATACAGTTAAATGTAAAGGGAATAAGGTTTTAAAGCCCCTCCCAACCCTCCCCGGTAGGGAGGGCTTTTAAAAGCAAAATAAAAAAGTCTCCCCTACCGGGGGAGATTTAGAGGGGGCCATATGAACCTACGGGCAGAGAATTTAGTTAAAAAATATAAACAGCGGTCTGTTGTCAGCGATGTCTCGTTCAATGTTTCGCAGGGCGAGATCGTTGGTTTGCTTGGGCCAAATGGTGCAGGTAAAACTACATCGTTTTACATGATTGTAGGGTTGATAAAACCCAATGAGGGCCATATATTTTTGGACGATGAGGAAATAACTACCGACCCGATGTACCGCCGTGCGCAAAAAGGCATTGGCTATTTGGCGCAGGAGGCTTCGGTGTTTAGAAAGCTTACTGTCGAGGATAATATTAAGGCAGTGTTGGAAATGGGCAAAATGACCAAAGTACAGCAGGAAGAAAAACTGGAGACGTTAATAGACGAGTTTAGCCTGCACCGTGTACGCCGTAACCGTGGCGATTTGTTATCGGGTGGCGAGCGCCGCCGTACCGAGATTGCCCGCGCGCTGGCTGCCGAACCAAACTTTATTTTACTGGATGAACCGTTTGCCGGAGTTGACCCGATTGCGGTAGAAGAGATCCAATCCATGGTGGCTAAGTTGCGCCATCGTAACATAGGCATATTAATAACCGACCATAACGTACAGGAAACATTGTCTATCACCGACCGTGCATACTTGCTGTTTGAGGGTAAAATATTAGAATCGGGCGTACCCGAGGTATTGGCGGAGAATGAATTAGTGCGGAAAGTGTACCTGGGTGCAAACTTTGTATTAAAAAGAAAAACATTCGCTCAATAACCTAAATTGCCTGTATGACAATTTTCAACTCTGTTTTTACCTGGTTCATGAAAAAGCGTATCCACCAGATAGAGCTTTTTATGAAGTACCCCAACGAGGTACAGGAAGAATGGTTTGAACAATTGATATCGCGGGCCGAGAATACCGAGTGGGGGAAAAAGTACGGCTACAAAAGCATTACCAACTTAAACCAGTTTAAAGAGCGCGTACCTATACAAACTTACGATACGCTTAAGCCCTACATTGAACGGATGCTTAAAGGCGAGCAAAACGTACTTTGGCCTTCAGAAATTAAATGGTTCGCCAAATCATCCGGCACAACCAGCGATCGCAGTAAATTCATCCCGGTTAGCGAGGAGTCGTTAGAGGAATGCCACTTTAAAGGGGGTAAGGATCTGCTGACCATCTACTTCAATAATCGCCCTAATGCAAAAATGTTTACGGGGAAGATCTTGACGCTTGGCGGCAGTCACCAGGTTAGCCAGCTAAGCCCTGATACTTCCTTTGGCGACTTATCCGCAGTGATCATGAAGAACCTTCCCTTATGGGCCGAGTTTCATCGCACCCCACACCTGGACATTGCCCTGCTGGAAGATTTTGAAGAGAAGATAGAGAAAATGGCGCACGCCACCCGCGATGTTAATGTAACCAGCCTTAGCGGTGTGCCTACCTGGAACTTGCTGCTTTGTAAACGCATCCTGGAGATTACCGGCAAAAACAACTTGCTTGAAGTTTGGCCCAACCTGGAAATGTATTTCCACGGCGCGGTTAATTTTACCCCCTATCGCGAGCAGTTTAAAAAGCTGATACCAAGCGATGACATGTATTACCTGGAAAACTACAACGCTTCCGAAGGTTTCTTCGGGATCCAGGACACGATTGAACCGGGTGAGATGTTGTTAATGCTTGATTATGGCATTTTCTATGAGTTTTTACCAACCGAAAACCTGCACGACGAAAACCCGAAAACCCTCACACTTGACGAAGTAGAGCTGGATAAAAACTACGCCCCCATCATTAGTACCAATGCCGGGCTATGGCGCTATTTAATTGGCGATACCATTAAATTTACCTCGCTGGTGCCATACCGCATACAGGTTACCGGCCGTACCAAACATTTTATAAATGCGTTTGGCGAGGAAGTGATCATAGACAATGCCGAGCGTGCTTTAGAAGAAGCCTGCAGCCAAACCGGTGCTATTATCCGCGAATATACCGCCGCCCCTGTTTATTTTAACGGCGATGAATGCGGTGCCCACGAATGGCTGATAGAATTTGAGAAAAAGCCCGCCGAATTTGAACGGTTTGTAGATATACTTGACCAAACCCTGCGCCGTATCAACTCCGACTACGACGCTAAGCGCTTTAAAGACATGGCCCTGCGCCGCCCCATAGTACGCCGCGTCCCCGAAGGCACCTTCTTTAACTGGATGAAAGAAAAAGGCAAATTAGGTGGCCAACATAAAGTACCGCGCTTAGCTAATAACCGCGAGTATGTGGATGCGATTTTGAAGACTTTAGAGTTGGTTAGTTAAAAAATGGCAACTTTTAAAATAGTTGATGTATTTACTCTTCAAGCAAGAAAGCTGATTGTCATTACCGGAACAATCTTATCCGGAAATATAGCCATTGGCATGTCTTTAGTAACCGGAGATTTAAGTTTACGAATTAAATCTATTGAAGCTATCAATTCGGTTAATAATGCTGATTTGGTAGGACTGACCTTTGACACATCTAAAAGCATTGAAATAAATAACATGGAATTGTTAAAGGATATGTTGGTTCAGATTTTGATCTCGGATCAAATTTTGTCATTCTGATTTCTATGATAAAAGCAAATTAGAATAATAACTTATTATTATCCATTACGTTAGTCCGGGATTACAATCGGGACAAATCCTTGTTGGTGAATTAACCTCCCAAGCTCATCATAAATCCTATAGCCTCCGGCGAGTGCAGCGCCTCTGTTGATACCATTGTTATCTGCGCAGTTTCAGCAGCACGGGTGCGCATTTCCTGTTCAAAAGCGGCAATGGCTGCATGTGTATCAGCATAACTATCATCCAATAAACAATTACTTAGTTCCACAGCGTCAAGCATGGCCATATTTACACCTTCACCGGCAAAAGGTGGCATAAGGTGGGCGGCATCGCCAAGCATGGTTAGGTTTGGTTGCGCATCCCAGGTTTGATCAAAAGGCATACAGTATAAAGGGCGGGGTATAAACTGACCGGTTGAGTTTTCAAATAGCTCCTGCCAAACATCGTCCCAACCGCCATAAGCCGTTTTAAACCAGTCGGTAATCTGGTCTTTATTATTAAAATCCAGTCCGCTTTGTTCAATCCATTTTTCGTCAGCATTAAAGCTGGGGTAAAATACCAGGCTGCCATCACCTTTAGCGCCTACTATTAAACTTTTACTATCGCCAAAGGCAAAGATCTTACCGCCGTTTAAAAGCTTGTGAATATTAGGCGCGTTTATTACCAAATCATATACCGCGCCCTCTATCGCGGTAATTCCCGAATAGAATGGTTTGATATCGGTTAGGTAAGGGCGGATCTTAGAATTGGTGCCATCAGCAGCAATAACTATATCGGCAAATGCTTCAGTACCATTTTTAAACTCCAGTTTCCACACCCCATTTTTTTGGTTCATGCTAACAAAATGGCTATCCCAGATAACCGTACCCGGCTGTAAAGATTCCAGCAAGATCTGTTGCAGCGGCCCGCGATCAATTTCCGGGCGGGCGTATTCGCCTCCGCCATCTACATTTTCTTCTAATATGGAGTTGGCGTACATATCCATCAGGTGCATTCTGTCGGCCCCCGGGCGATAGTTAGCATTAAATTCGTCCATTAACCCTCCTTCCCGCAATGCGCGCAAACCCGATTCATAGTGCAGGTCCAACGTTGCCCCTTTTGGGCGGGCATCGGCGTGTGCATCACGCTCGTATACATTTACGTCGGCGCCTTTCATTTGTAAAAGTCGGGCAAGGGTTAGTCCGCCCGGTCCGCCGCCAACTATTGCTATTTTTTTGTCCTGAATATTCCTCATCTTTCTTGTTGTTATTAACGCAGACGAATGAGCGGCGAAAACATTTTAAAAAAATAAAAAATATTGCGGGCAGTAAGTTAAGACCCAGATTGTCTTATGGTTCCCTATTTCCACACTTTGGGGGTTTTTGTAATCATATCATTCATACAAAGCAAAATTTTAAGTTTTAAAATAAGATGGTCTTATTTTTGAATAGGTGGTAATAACTAAAAACAACAATAAACGTATTAATTATGCAAGCATCAGCTACTACTCTAAAAGCTAACTTTTCTTTGAAAACCACTTACAAGGGCAAGCAACTTAATTTAAGTATTGTTGCCAATGATGATAAATACAGTGTTTTAGAAAATGATAAACCTATAGGCCATATCAAATTAGGAAATGGCAGGCATACCTGGATAGTTGTAGACAGCATGTATGTGGCGCCGCAACTGGTAAACGAAATTGCAAAAAAGATAGCTGCCTAATCAAATTGACCACGTTGGTGTAATTTGCTATCTTGCATCACGCAAAAAGCAAAATGACCACCAAACCATTTAACCGCCCCATACGTGTATTAGTTGCCAAAGTTGGCCTTGACGGGCATGACCGCGGCGCGCGCATCATAGCAACTTCGCTGCGCGATGCTGGTATGGAGGTTATTTATACCGGCCTGCGCCAAACTGCCGAGATGGTGGTAAATACCGCATTACAGGAGGACGTTGACGCGATAGGGATCTCTATCCTATCCGGCGCGCATATGACGGTTTTTCCGAAGATCTTAAAGCTGATAAAAGAAAAAAAGATGGATGATGTGCTGGTTACCGGTGGCGGCATTATCCCTGAGGATGATATGAACGCGCTTAAACAAATGGGCGTTGGCGAACTCTTCCCACCGGGCACAACTACACAGGATATTGTAAAATATATTACCGATTGGGTGCATCAGCATCGTAATTTTTAACTTTACGCCATGGTATACCAAAATCTACTGATCGAAAACAAAGGGCGCATCCAATACATCGTAATTAATCGCGAAAGCAAATTAAACGCTTTAAATAAAGATACTTTATATGAGCTGCACATTGCCTTAGGCGATGCCTTATATGATAAAGAGGTTGGTGGCGTGATTATAACCGGCGCCGGAGCCAAGGCCTTTGTTGCCGGAGCGGATATTGCCGAATTTAAAGGTTTGAGTATGAAAGCTGCTCTTCACCTGGCGCACGAGAACCAAAAGAATATTTTCGACCTTATAGAAAATTTCGGCAAACCCATTATAGCGGCCATAAATGGCTTTGCGTTAGGCGGGGGGCTGGAGCTGGCCATGGCTTGCCACATCCGCATAGCTTCTGACAATGCGAAGATGGGGCTGCCGGAAGTAACATTGGGCCTAATTCCAGGTTATGGCGGCACGCAGCGCTTAACCAATTTAGTAGGCAAAGGCAAGGCATTAGAGTTAATATTAACTGCTGATATGATAACCGCTGCTGAAGCGTATCAACTGGGATTAGTAAACCATGTGGTTAGTCAGGACGGCTTATTAGTAAAGGCCGAAGAGATCCTAAATAAAATACTATCTAAAGCCCCGTTAGCTATAGCCGGAGCCATTACCGCAGTAAATGCTGCAACCCGAAATGAGGGCAATGGCTTCGAAACTGAAATGGAAGAATTTGCCAAATGCTTTGGCACTGCCGACCTTAAAGAAGGTATTGCAGCCTTCCTGGAAAAGCGAAAACCTTCCTTTAAAGGTAAATAAACGGCCTTTTATTACATTGCCCTGACCAAATTACCATTATAGTCAAAAAATAAATAGCTGTTAATCAATCGATTGAATAATCGTGACATTTGGATGAAAAATTGTATTGGATTTGTGCTGTTACTTTGCTGCCGTGTTAAACAACACACACAACAATTTAATAACACATAACCATGAAAAGTACATTAAAAATCACAGCACTTGTTTTAGCCTTAGCCGGTTTTACCCTAAGCGCCAAAGCACAAACCAACCCTACATCTACCAAAACAACCGCAAGTGGCATACGCTACAGCATCGGCGTTGATGCCGGTATCCCCACAGGAAAATTAGCCGATAATTATAACTGGAACCTTGGCGGTTCATTACAGGCTGATATCCCTGTTGCATCTCAATTATTTGTTACCGTTAACGCGGGCTACAACAACATATTTGGTAAAGATGTAACTGTTGGTGCAGTTACAGTAAAAGCACCCAACATCCAGTTACTGCCTGTTAAAGCCGGTTTAAAATATTTCCCGGTACAAAACTTTTATATCCAGGGAGAAGCGGGCGCAGCATTTGTTTTGAATAAAACAAAAATTGGTGCGGATAACAGCACAGCATTTATATACGCGCCACAAATTGGTTATCAGTTTGCGTTAGGTGGCAGCAATTACATTGATGCAGGTGTACGTTACGAAGCAAGTACTAAATTAAACAGTGCCGTTGACGATAGCAAAGTAAACTTTGTTGGCTTACGCGTAGCTTACGGATTCTAAACAAGCAACCTACATCTACCCTTAAAAACAAAAAAGCGCCCTTTAACCGGGGCGCTTTTTTATTTTATCAGGTTTTTAGCCTTAGTTATTAAAATTTAACATTTTTTTACATCCATTTATAACAGGTTATTGAAAACGGATATTAGCTTTGCACAAATTATATATAATAGTTACTACTAAATTACGGTAACTTATACATTGTTAAACCGATATGCGTTTAACATATTAATATTGAACTATAACATGAAAATTACTCTTAAAGCAATTATCTACTCTTTACTTCTTATATGTGTTGGTTCTGTTGCTAAAGCACAGTTAAATGTGCCCGATAGCTTGCGTATTGGCATTGGTGCAGAAATAGCTTCAACTACAACTACCAATTTTGGCACAGGTGTAATTACACCCCCAAGTGGTACTGCTGCTTCTGCATATAGTTATGGTGCTGGTATTTCTTTACGGGTTGATATACCAGTATTAACAAAATTAGGGGTTACTTTAAGTGCGGGGTATACCAGCTTTTTTCCAAACAGCAACGCGCAATATAGCCAACAAGCTATAACAGGTGTTAAGTTGGCTAATTTTAACGTTATCCCGTTAAAAATAGGCCTTAAAGCCTTTATAGGCGGAGATCGTTTTTATGTGCAGGGCGAAGCGGGTGAAACCTTAATAGCTAATAAAGCCGATGTATACGCTACTTATACCAATTCATTTACCTGGGCTCCCGGGCTTGGTTTAGTGCTGCCACTTAAAAAACGCCATACTTATATTGATGGCGGCATCCGCATGGAAAATACTGCCAGTTTTTACAACGCGAAAAACACCAATACGTTTTGGGCACTGCATGTCGCTTATGCGTTTAATTTAAAATAACAATAACCGCTTTCAATTTATCGCATTAATTAATATCTTAAAAAAATAGCGGTTAATGGGTTATTACTGTGCAAAAAATTATTGAAATTAGCATTTTTGTGTAACTTAACGGTTTAATACATTACTCAATAAACCGAAATTCCTGATATGAAAAAAATCCTCATCATAGATGATGAAGTAAATGTTGCGTTATTACTCTCAAAATTTTTAACACGCAACGGATTTTATGTAAGTACCGCAGCCAGCGGTAACAGCGGGATAGAACAGCTTAAAAATGAAGAATTTGACCTGGTATTGTGTGATTACCGGCTTGAAGACACGGATGGGCGCGAAATGCTTCGAAAAATAAAAAATCAATATCCTAATACAGGGGTTATTATAATTACCGGCTACTCTGATATCAAGATGGCCGTGGAACTGATAAAGATGGGCGCTTACGATTATATCAGCAAACCTTTATATCCCGACGAAATATTAAATACCATAACCAAAGCTATTGAAACGCGACAAGCGTTAATTGATGGTGCTAACACCCCGTTACCGGTTAGCAAAGCGGGTAAGAAACAGGTACCATTGGCAGATGGAGTTGTGGTTGGTACAAGCCGCGCATCAAAAGAGCTTTCAAGACAAATAGAGTTGGTTGCCCCAACAAATTATAGCGTTATTATTTTAGGCGAGAGTGGATCTGGCAAAGAGGAAGTTGCTAAAAGCATCCATTTACACAGCCATCGCAGCAACCAGCCCTTTATTGCAATGGATTGCGGATCGCTAACAAAAGAATTAGCAGCCAGCGAGTTTTTCGGGCATGAAAAAGGATCATTTACAGGCGCGTTCGCAACCAAAATAGGCCATTTTGAAATGGCAAATGGCGGCACCCTTTTTTTAGACGAGGTTGGAAACTTATCCTACGAGATCCAGGCGGCATTGCTAAGAACCGTTCAGGAACGTAAAGTAAAAAGAATTGGCAGCACCAAAGAGATAGATCTTGATGTGCGGATAATAGTAGCTACAAACGAGAACCTGGCAGAAGCTATAAACAAAGGAAAATTCAGAGAAGACCTGTACCATCGTTTTAACGAGTTTAGCATAGTTATGCCGCCATTGCGCGACCGTGGCAGCGATATTATGCTGTTAGCCGCGCATTTTTTGCAAGCCGCCAACCAGGAGCTGCAGCGTAATGTAACCCACTTTTCGCCCGAAGTTATAGAGTGTTTTATGAACTACCGCTGGCAAGGCAATGTGCGCGAATTAAAGAACATTGTAAGGCGCGCAGCCTTAATAAGCGAAGGAAGTGAAATAACTACCAAATCTTTACCCTTAGAGATATCGAACTATAAAATGCCGATGTTTGATTATAGCAATCAGCAAAATAGCTATAGCCAAACGGGTAATTACCAGGCACCGGAACAGCGCCATGATATAAAAGAACAGCGCCACGACCTTAAAAACGCGGCCCTGGAAGCCGAATACGAAACCATATTAAGGGTATTACGCGAAGTTAATTTTAATAAAACCCGGGCTGCCGAAATTTTAAATATCGACCGCAAAACGCTTTACAATAAAATGAAAGCCATCAACCTGAAATAAATTAGTGTATATGAGCAAAGGACCGGTTGATGCTGAAGTAATGAGCAGGTTAAGGCATGATATAAAAAATCAGCTTTCAACTATCCATATGGCATTAGAGGCATTAAAGTACGAAACGCCCAACCCATCAGAAGATTTTACATTCTGCATGAACACTATCCTAACCAGCGTCACAAAAATAAATGACCTTTTAAAGAATCCCCAATAAAACTATTTGGCGTTTATTTGTTTATAGTTTTGTTACACACAGTACTAAATGTCAATTTTTAACTATAAGCAGCGTAATAATATTATACTGGTCAGCATTATTGTGCTGGGCTGCTTTATATTATACGCGCTAAGCAGCCTTATCAGTGCCATATTGGGCGCTATTGTGCTGTTCACTATTTTCAGGCCATTTTATTTGTATATGGTCGAAAAAAAAGAGTGGAACAGGCCTGCCGCCGCCCTGATCATCATCTTTACATCGCTCACTTTAATTATACTGCCTTTTATTACTTTAAGCTTTATGGTGATAGGTAAGATAGCCGAAGTAAATTCCAACCCCGCATCCGTACAGCAGCTGGTGGTAAAAATAGATGCCTTTGCCGGCTCAACTTTTCATCAACCCCGTTTTGCAGAAAATACAATGCAAAAATTGGGTGTGTATGTAACCGACCTCTTTCCGTCGTTATTAGGCAGCGCCGCAAATATTATATTAACGTTGTTAGTATTATACTTTCTTTTATACTTTATGTTTGTGCAGATAAGAGAATTTGAGGCGGCGATGCTGCGCTATGCCCCATTCAGGGAGCAGTATGCCATAAAGTTTGCAGTTGCGTTACGTAACTCTACTTACTCAAATGTATTGGGGCAGGGCATTATAGCCGTTGTGCAGGGCGCTTTGTTGGCTAACGGGTTTTGGATCTTCGGCATACCTGATCCTGTTTTTTGGGGCGTAATAGGTGCGTTTATCTCGTTTTTACCTGTGGTAGGTGCCCCAACGCTGTGTATCCCGGCCAGCCTTTTATTATTTGCCGACGGCCATAACTTGCAGGGGATTCTTTTATTGGCTTACGGACTTTTATTTATAGGTAATGTTGATAATGCATTGCGCCTGATAATTAATAAACGTGTGGCAAACACTCACCCATTGATATCTGTTATTGGGGTATTTATTGGCTTACCTTTATTTGGTATAACCGGGTTGGTATTTGGGCCATTATTGCTATCTTACTTTTTATTGCTTATAGAGATATATGAAACCAACAGGATGGCTGCCGACAGGCTGGACAGGATACAATCAAGCCCGGACAATTGACCTGGTGGTTGAACACTTTTGTGAACAATTATAGGGCAGCTGCAAATAAAAATTATTTAATTACAGCTAAACATATACAAAATGTTGGATTAACTATATTTGGCAAGATATTTAGTCGTTATATAAATCAAATGTTCAACTTAAAAACTTATTTAATATGAATGATAACACAAAAGTAGTTGTGGCCCTACTTGCAGGGCTTGCAGCAGGAGCGGCATTAGGAATTTTATTTGCACCAGACAAAGGCGAAGAAACCCGTGATAAACTAAGCGAATCATTAAAAAACCTGGGCGACTCTATAAAAGAAACCGCAGCAGCCGAAATTGACAACCTTGTTGGTTTTAAAGACAAAGTTGTTGACAACATCAAATCAAAAATCAAAGGTGCCGAAGAAGAGTACCAGGACGATTTGGAGCACGCATAAATTAGTTATGAGTAGTGAGTTTTGAGCTGTTTTTTTACTCAAAACTCTCTACTCATAACTCAAAACCCAACTACCTCATGGAAGAAGAAGCCAAAAAAGAACAACAGGCACCGTTATTTGATCAGCTTAGGGAATATGCCGAAATAAGGTTTAAACTGGCAAAGTACCAGGCAGTTGATGGTGGCTCAGCAATTTTTGCCAACTTAATTGCTGATGTTGTTGTTGTTATAAGCATGTTACTGGCTTTTATATTTGCCAGTTTTACGTTAGCTTTCTACCTGTCAGAAGTATTCCAATCCTACTGGGAAGGATTTGGCTGTGTTGCGTTACTCTACCTGTTAATAGCTACGGTTATTAAAATAAATAAACGCGCTATAGAAAAGCCAATTGCTAACGCATTTGTGAAAAAGATTTTTAAAAACAGAAATAATGACTGAGCTTCCTATTTTAAGCCATACTGATCTGAAGAACGAAATATACCGGCTAAAGGGCTTGGAGCGCGAAAAAGGCGCTGCAATACGCGCCCACTTTAGTAGCCCGGGTGCTATATTTTCGACTGTATTTTCTTTATTCAAAGGCGATCCGAATGAAAAAGACGGCGGTATATTTAAACAGGATTTTTTAGGTGTGATATCGCGGTTTGCAATACCTTTTGCATTAAACAAAACACTGTTCAGAAATTCAAACTTTATAATTAAAGCTTTAGTGGGTTTGGTTTCACAAAAAGCTTCTCATTTTATTTCAGAAGATTCTGTTGAAAGTGTATGGGATAAAGCCAAAGGCCTGTTTGGTAAGGTTACGCATCTGTTTGACAAACCTGCCAAAAGGAAAAAGCCAGAGGGCCCTTCGTTTAAGAAGATAAAGAAAGATTAATTTTTTTCTGATTCTAAGAATAGCGAAGAATCTTCTAAAACAGCCCACCTATAAAAGCGTATAATATCCTTCGCTATGCCCAGGATGACAAACGTTATAGTCCAAGGAAATGATCAAACGTATCGCTCCTGATACCCAATCTTAAAGTTTCCAATGGTATCGTATCTGCCGGGGCAATATTACCCAGGCTTACATTGGCGCCGATGAGTTTGATGAACCAAACCTGTTGTGCTTTTTGTGGGGCTTCCCAGATAATGCTTTGCTCTGGTATTTGAGTTAATATCTCGTCAACCAATCCCTGCCTAACCTCTCCCGAGTCGCGATAGATACCCACATTACCGCTCTCGCGCGCTTCGGCAATAACTTTCCATGATCCGGCTTCAATTTCAGCTTTCATCAGCTGGATCCATTTATAGGGGGCAAAGATCTTTTGCACATCCTTTGATCCAACTTCGGATATTACCGTTACCTGTTTAACCAGCTTGCGTATATATTCGCATTTCTCTTCATGCTCTATAGTGATAGAGCCGTCGGATACTTCGGCATGCTCCAGTTTATATTTATCTAATATGCGGCAATAATCATCAAACTGTCCGCGCACAATCATCGCCTCAAATAAAGTACCGCCAAAATAAACCGGGATGCCGGCTTCCTGGTACATGGCAATTTTTTTATCAAGATTAGGGGTAACGTATGATGTGGCCCAACCCAGCTTTACAATGTCTGTATAGGTGCCTGATACTTCCAAAAAATCTTCCACTTGTCTTAAGCTCAGCCCCTTATCCATTACCATAGTGATACCACTGTCCCGTGGTTTAAGCGTGCGCTCCGGAAGATTATTGATCGTATAATTCATAATACTTTTGTAGGGTTGTATTAGCTGTAAAAGTCTAAAAAAAAAGCTAAAACGGGAAACGTTTTAGCTTTTTTAATGATAACTTAATCATTACTTCGCGTAACGATTAATAATATCAAGTATCACTTTGTTTTCCTGCAATTGCGGTAAATAATCAAACAGGATATAGTGTTTTTCCGGGTCGGCTGCCAGGGCCAGCTCCAGTTGATTTAATGCTTCATTATATTCGCCTTTGGCAAACAGGTAAGCTACCATGCGGTAGTAAAGTTCGGCCGCCTCAGGGTTATTTTTTATCCCTTCCGACATGATCTCTATGGCACCTTCCAACCTTTTGTCTTCATACAAAATAGATGAATAATCTAACCATGCGTCAATGTCCATCGGGTTAAGCTCAACCACTTTTTCGTAAGCATCCTCGGCTTCCTGCATGTGGCCCAGTTTATATTCGGCATCGGCAATGGCAAACCAGTAATCTGCGTTGGTCAGGTCGATATCCAAAGCTTTTTTATAAAAATGCAGTGCCTCAAAATAGCGTTCTTCAAAATCAAGCGTAACACCTATACCAAACCAGGCATCGGCCAGTTTAGGGTCCATTTTAACTGATTTTTTATAGAAGGCGCGGGCATCATCCATTTGCTCCAGCTTCTCATAGCATTCGCCAATGGCGCAATACGTATCGGCGTTAGGTTGCTCGTATTCGAAAGTATGGCGGTAAACTTCTATTGCTTCAGCATATTTCTCCAGGTTAACCAACGCATTACCTTTATTAAAGTAGGCCGACGCAAAGCTGTCCTTTATCAGGATGGCATAATCATAAGCATCTATGGCTTTCTCAAACAAACTTAGTTTAGTGAACGCGTTACCCAGGTTATACCATGCGGCATAGCTGTAAGGCTCGGTATCAATATATTGCTGATAAAACTGCACACTTTCTTCCTGATTGTCCAAAACGTCATAGCAAAAAGCCAGTTCGTAAAGGGCATCCTGGTTTTCCATATTTTGCTTTAAGCAAAGCTTAAGGTAAGTAATGGACGTCTCGTAATCGCCCATATTTTGGTAAACGTAGGCTATGTGTAATAGTATCTCGTCGGTTTCTTCGGCAAGGTCAAGCGCCTTTTCATAGTTCTCCAACGCCTCGGCATAACGCTCCATGCTCTCGTACATATTACCACGGATGATATAAATATCCGCGTCTGACGCTTCGAGCATAGCCGCCTTATCCAACGCTGCAAAGGCAGCACCGGTATGGTTGGTTATGGCCAGCAACTGGGCTTGTTTTATTAAAAATACTGCGGCAAAGGGATGTTGATTAATAGCATACTCGGCTACCTGCAGGGCCTTAGCGGGGTCGTTCTTTTCGATATAATAATCGATAATGTTCTCAAACGCCTGGGCATCAAAAAAGTACTGGTCATGATTCCTGATCATTTCCTCGTACCGCTCTACCGAAAATTTTGGATCTTCGGTAAAACCAAATTCAAATTCTTCTTCCATTAATTAGTGTCTAAGAACATTGGTTCAACAATCTGTTTTTTGTTAGACTGCAAAACTTTAGCTGTGTTTAAATTACCAGTAAAAGATTCTAAAAAGCAATTAAGTTTTCAACATACACACATTTTTAACATCGCTGTTTGCAAAGTATTGATTACTAACATAAAGCATTTGAGGACCAGTGGGGTGAGTTGGCAATTATTGCCTTAAAGATTTTTACCTTTGATATTACAAAAGTACGGATTATGCGCGTTGATATAACTGATACCCTAAAAGATTTACATATAGATAACATAAACGCTGCCTACAGCAGCGGTAGTATATGGGCCAGCGGGGCTGATAATGTTATTAAAGATATTATATCGCCGGTTGACGGGAAAAAGATCGCTACGGTTAAAATGGCGACTGCAAATGAATACAATATAGTTGTTGATCAGGCTGCCAAAGCTTTTACCACCTGGCGTACCATACCCGCACCAAAGCGCGGTGAAATAGTTCGACAAATAGGCGAAGCATTGCGCGAGCATAAAGCACACCTGGGCAAGCTGGTATCCTACGAAATGGGCAAGAGCCTGCAGGAGGGCTTGGGCGAAGTACAGGAAATGATTGACATTGCCGATTTTGCCGTTGGCCTTAGCCGCCAGCTTTACGGCCTTACCATGCATAGCGAACGGCCAGACCATCGCATGTATGAGCAATATCACCCTTTGGGGATAGTGGGTATCATCTCAGCTTTTAATTTCCCGGTTGCGGTGTGGAGTTGGAACGCCATGCTGGCCTGGGTTTGCGGCGATGTTTGTATCTGGAAGCCATCAGAGAAAACGCCGTTGACCGCCATTGCCTGCCAACATATAGCGCAAGCAGTTTTTAAAAAGAATAATATAGATGAAGGCGTATCATGCCTGATCATCGGCGATAAAAATATTGGCGAACTAATGGCTAATGATAAGCGCCTGCCATTAATATCAGCCACCGGCTCAACCCGTATGGGTAAAGCGGTTGGTGCCGCCGTTGGGGCACGGCTGGGCCGAAGCTTGTTAGAGTTAGGTGGTAACAACGCCATTATCATAACAGAAAACGCCGACCTGGACATGGCCTTAATAGGTGCGGTATTTGGCGCGGTAGGCACTGCCGGTCAGCGTTGTACCAGTACCCGCAGGCTAATTATCCACGAAAGTGTTTACGATGCTTTTAAAGCCAAGCTGGTGAAAGCTTATGGGCAGCTAAAGATTGGTAACCCGTTAGATGAAAGCAACCATATGGGTCCGCTGATTGACCAGGATGCCGTTAGTTTATATTTAGACAGCATAACCAAATGTAAAGCCGAGGGTGCCAAATTTGTTATAGAAGGCAATAAGCTAGACGGTGAAGCCTATAGCTCGGGCTGTTATGTTAGTCCGTCAGTTGCCGAGGTAGAAAACTATTATAATATTGTACAGCACGAAACCTTTGCCCCTTTACTTTATCTGATAAAATATAAAACATTAACCGATGCCCTGGCGTTGCAGAATGATGTTCCGCAAGGTTTATCGTCAGCCATCATGACGGGCAATTTACGCGAAGCAGAGACGTTCTTATCCAATGCCGGATCGGATTGCGGTATCGCCAATGTTAATATCGGCACCTCGGGTGCTGAAATTGGTGGCGCATTCGGCGGCGAAAAAGAGACAGGTGGTGGCCGCGAGTCAGGATCGGACGCATGGAAAGTTTACATGCGCCGGCAAACAAATACCATTAATTATTCAACAAAATTACCTTTGGCACAAGGAATTAAATTCGATTTATAATATCTTACAGAAAATTTATATACATGACTAATTTTAAGAAGTACATTTTTAGTTCCGCTACATGTGCGGCATTAGTGTTAAGCCTTAATGTAACGGCGCAAACGGCACCTCCGGCTGATCCACCAAAAAACTGGCATCAAATGGATTTTAAAGCTGATGGCTTTTATGGCATCAGCTTAAACAATGCCTACAACTTTTTAAAAGGCAAAAAAAGCAAAACAGTAGTAGTGGCTACTATTGATAGTGGCATTGATACTACACAAACTGACTTAAAAAGCATCCTGTGGGTAAACCCGAAAGAGATTCCTAATAATGGTAAGGACGACGATAAAAATGGCTTTATTGATGACGTACATGGCTGGGACTTTTTAGGCGGCCCGGGCGGCAAAGTTGATTATACTGAAACTACCGAAGAGGTTAGAGAATACAATCGCCTTAAACCTAAATATGGTGCCACTACAACCGCTCCCGAGGGTAGCGAAAAAGAATATGCATACTGGATAAAAGTAAAAACCCAGCATGACGAAACTGTTACGAAATCAACTAACGAGTCGCAACAATTATCGCCGATGATGAATGCCTTAATGGTTACCAGCGGCTATGTTAAAAGAGAATTGAAATTAGCTCCATCAGCCACATTTACAAAGAAAGATCTGGATAAGATCGCCGCTACTACCAATGACACCATCAACCAGAGTAAAGGTGTTTGGTCGCAGATGTTTGAGCAGGTAGATGGCGACAACAGCAAAGTGATAAAAGAACTGAGCGACTATTTAGCCAAGCTTAACAACGATATTAACCCCGATCTTAACGCGCGCAAAAACATTGTTGGCGATAACCCGGATGTACAGGACGGCAAACCTTATGGCAACAACGTGATTAAAGCCCCTGATGCATCGCACGGTACCGGTGTTGCGGGCTTAATTGGCGCTGTACGTGGCAACGGCTATGGTATTGATGGCGTTGCCGATAATGTGCGCATCATGAGCATTAAAGGCGTGCCTAATGGTGATGAATATGATAAAGATATTGCTAACGCGATCCGTTACGCGGTTGATAATGGCGCAAAGATCATTAATATGAGCTTTGGCAAAAAGATCTCGCCGCATAAAGACTGGGTTGATGCCGCGTTTAAATATGCTGCCGCGCATGATGTGCTGCTGGTACAGGCATCGGGCAATGACAATCAGGATATGGATGAAAAACCGCAGTTCCCGAATGATACATTCGCAGACGGATCGGGCACAGATGCGGATAACGTAGTATGTGTTGGCGCATCCGGCGCTAAAGTTGATGAGACCCTGGCTGCCTCTTTTAGCAACTATGGCAAAAAGAATGTAGATGTTTTTGCACCGGGGGCAAAGGTAACCTCTATTGATACCGATGCCGAATTTAATACAGCCGACGGCACCAGTTTTGCATCCCCGATAGTAGCAGGTGTAGCCGCATTATTGTTGGAGTATTACCCAACCTTAAGCGCTAAACAACTCAAACAGGTTATCCTGGAATCGGCCACACCGTTAACGGGTACGATGGTTTTAAAACCGGGCAGCAAAACAGATAAAGTTGATTTCACCACATTAAGCAAAACCGGCGGTATTGTTAATGCTTATAAAGCGGTGCAATTAGCGTCGAAGTTAAAAGGGGAGCGGAAGAATTAAGATGAAGGTGGTATTGGCAGCCTGGATTATTTTAAATGTATTTTTCCATATACGGGTTCAAGCACAATCTGTTAATTGCAAAAATTTCAAGATTGGAACCTTCAAATTAATTGACAAGAATCACACAACAATAATTAAACGCTTCGGGACTACACAAAAAGAATACTTTGATGGCGCAAAAATCCCCACCACATATCATGTTAAATGGAGTGATGATTGTACTTATATATTAATACCGAGTAGTGATTTTTTTAAAAAATATCCTGACACGCCTAAAGACGCTCGTTTGACAGTCCATATAACAAAAATTACAAACAATAGGTGTACAATAGTGTCGTCTGCTAACTTTGTTGCACAAGTTGTAACTAATGAGTTAATGAAAGTAAGATAGTGTCCAGCTTATTCAATTTCCATCCTGGGTCCGCTTTTTTGTTTACTACCTTATTGCTTCAATAGTAGCTGTTACTTTATTATCAAAGTCTTCAAAATACCCCTCTGATGACCAATGAACTTCGCCTTGTTTATTAATAAGATAAAAGTTGGGATCGCTGTGAACGTTGTAGGCTTTTGCAACTGATTTGCCATTTAAATATACGGGCGCTTTAATATCTTTTTTACTTATAAAATTTAACACCTCATCCTTGCTATCCTGTGTGTTGATAGTTAAAATAACCACATCAGTTCCATCATACTTTGCATTAAGCTTTTTCATAGACGGGACAGCGAGTGCCGCAGCAGCACATCCATTTGAAAAAAATTCAACAAACACTACCTTCCCTTTTAAATCTGCCAGCGAGAGTTTCTTGCCCTCTGTTGAAGTCAGTTCCCAACCGGGCGCGGTTGTGCCTTTGCCTAATAAAGGTAATGCTTTTTGCTCGGGCCTAAACCCGGACGGAACAGAAAAGTCCTTAGGGCCAGGTTCCTTTGCACTAAATTTATAATCCGAAAATGAGGCCTGGCGCGTCATCCGGATAGTACCTAACGATATCCCTCCTTTTGACATCTCTCCTTTCTGATCTGATATCACACCCAGGATCATGTTGTCTCTTTTGTTTATAAAAACATGTATCCTGTCATACAATTTCTTCGATGTATTCTCCCATTCAATAAATAAATGATAACACTCGCCTTTATTGATAATGGTATCCGAAAACATTTGAGTAGTATACCGTGTCTCGTTGATCTTTCTTTTTAAGTCGGTTACCAAAAAATTCAGCGGGTCAGCATACGACTTATCTGTCCCCCTCGGCTTCATAACGTATATGCTGTCTTTCAAATAAAGTTCAAGTTGCTGCTTACTGTTGCCCACATACTTAAATTTACCATAGCTGGCTTCACAATCAACCACGTAGCTTTCATAGTTATTATCGCCCAGGCGGTTGGATTGCGCTACTTTAATTTCGGAATGCTGATCGCTTCCGCCAAAAGGGTCATTGTTGATTTCTGAAACTTTATAACTGATGCCCGGACTATTTGTTATTTTATCAATAGAACTTTGAAGTATTTGCTGCTGAGCTTTAGCGGTAAAAGCAAATAATAAGCAACAGGCTAAGATGAAATTTGCAGATGTTGGTTTTTTCATAATAAGGTTGGGGTGGGCAAATATACTCATTCAATACTAAAGTTGTAACAAAAACATTCCTTAAAGCTATAATTGCAAATCACACATTAGTGCTTATATTTGCATTCCAAAAAACATCATTTAATTAGCAAGATGAGAGAAATACAGTTCAGAGAAGCACTTCGCGAAGCAATGCAGGAGGAAATGCGCAATGACGATACCATATACCTGATGGGCGAAGAAGTTGCCGAATATAACGGTGCCTACAAAGTTAGCCAGGGTATGTTAGACGAGTTTGGCGCAAAAAGGGTTATAGATACCCCCATCTCTGAATTGGGCTTTGCAGGTATAGGCATTGGCTCGGCCATGAATGGTTTAAAGCCAATCATCGAGTTTATGACGTTTAACTTCTCGTTAGTGGCTATCGACCAGGTGATAAACGGTGCTGCCAAGATCATGTCAATGAGTGGTGGCCAGTTCTCGGTGCCAATTGTGTTTCGCGGACCAACAGGTAATGCTGGTATGCTAAGCTCACAACACAGCCAGTGTTTTGAAAATTGGTATGCCAATTGCCCGGGCTTAAAGGTAGTTGTACCATCAAACCCTGCAGATGCTAAAGGTTTATTAAAATCATGTATTATTGACCCTGATCCTTGTATCTTCATGGAGTCGGAATTAATGTATGGTGATAAAGGCATGGTTCCTGAAGAAACTTATTACACCCCAATTGGCAAAGCTGCCGTAACTAAAGAAGGTACAGATGTTACTTTAGTTGGTTTTGGCAAGATCATGAAAGTGGTTAACGCTGCCGCTGCCGAATTGGAAAAAGAAGGTATCAGTGCAGAGGTAATCGACTTACGCACTGTTCGCCCTATTGATTATGAAACTGTTATTAACTCTGTTAAAAAAACCAACCGTTTGGTATTGGTTGAAGAAAGCTGGCCATTAGGATCAATAGCTACCGAGATAGCCTTTAAAGTACAAAAAGACGCGTTTGATTACCTTGACGCGCCTATCCTGCGTATTATGGGCGGCGACGTGCCATTGCCATACGCACCTACATTGATACAAGAGTACCTGCCAAACGCAGATAAAGTAGTTAAAGCGGTTAAAGAAGTAATGTACGTTACCAAGTAACAATAACTTGATATTTTAGAAAGCCTTCCGATATACGGGAGGCTTTTTTATGCTTATAATTGTGTAACCAATTTGCCCGCTCATGAATTTTAAGAAAGCATCCCTGTTAATTTTCGCCGTATTGTTTAGCGCCGTTATTGCCTTTGCGCAAAAGCGCAATATTAATATCGTCTTCATTGGCAACAGTATAACGTATGGTGCAGGTTTGCCTGACAGAAATACACAATCACCTCCTGTGATCTGTGCTAATTATTTAAGGGAGCAATCAAATATTGGCACTGTAGAGATCTCAAACCAGGGCCATAGCGGCTTTACCACGCTGGATTGGTTGCCGGGTACAAAAGCCTTTATTACTGCCGAAAGCTGCTGCCAGGGCTTTTGGCGATAAACAAGCGCAGGTTTTATTCTCCATTAAAATTGGCACTAATGACAGTGCCATTAAAGGAACCCACGGTGCGCCGGTTGCCGTGGAAGATTATCGCACTAATCTGAAGTCTATTATCGACCAGCTATTGGCAGATTTCCCGGGGTGCCTGGTAGTGATACAACACCCTATATGGTATAGCCCTAACACCTATAATGGCACTGCCTACTTGCAGGAGGGGCTTACCCGTTTGCAAACTTATATCCCGGTTATAGATAAACTGGTGAAAGAGTATAGGGAAACCAACCCTAAACAAATTTACATAGGCGATAAAAAAGCATTTAAATACTTTAAGAAAAACGCCGAAACAGATTTCCAGCATGAGCAGGGCAAACAAGGGATCTTTTACCTGCACCCTAACCAAAAAGGTGCGATAGCGTTAGGCGATTTTTGGGGTAAGGCTATCGCGAAGGTGTTGAAATAGAAAAAATATCATTTTAACCCTATGGTTTTTCCATTAGGGTTTGCCGGCATTACATCCTTATAGGTCATTTGGATGCTTTGACTTTCAGCCCGTACCTCCAGAGTTTTACTGGGAACGGATACTTTAAATTACTTAAGTGATAGACAAGGTATCCTGAGTCGATACTTTGATCAGGCTGATAGCTAATATGATGGTTAGAAACATACTGCGCTTCATATTTCAATTACAGTTGGCACAATTAAAAGTTTGTAACTTGCCCCCGAAATCTTAACACCCCAATATGGACGAAATCATAGTAAAAGACAGTAACGGCAACCAACTGCACGATGGCGACTCGGTAACGGTAATAAAAAGCCTTAAAGTAAAGGGTGGCGGTACTAATATAAAACAAGGCACCACCGTAAAAAAGATCCGTCTTACTGATGACCCGGATGAGGTTGACTGTAAAATTGACGGAATGAGTATTGTATTGCGGACGGAGTTTTTGAGAAAGAAGTAGTTTGTGATTAGAGATTAGTTGCCGAAACCAACTAATCTCTAATTAACCAATCACTAATCTCTGCCGCAGGTATCACATATTCCTCCTGTACTGCCCCCCCACCTCATACAACGCATGCGAGATCTGCCCGAGCGAGCAATACTTACAGGCTTCCATCAGGCTTTCAAAGATGTTTTCGCCGGCTATAGCCGTGTTTTGAAGTTTATGCAATAGTTTACCTATCTTATCAGCGTTGCGCTCCTGGAAAGCGTGTAATGCGCTTATCTGGTATTGTTTTTCTTCCTCGGTAGCACGGATAACTTCGGACGGTGTAATAGTTGGCGATCCCTTTTTGTTGAGGAAGGTATTTACACCTACAATCGGGTACTCCCCGTTATGTTTAAGGGTTTCGTAATACAACGATTCTTCCTGGATCTTGCTGCGCTGGTACATAGTTTCCATGGCACCTAAAACGCCGCCGCGATCGTTGATATTCTTGAACTCGTTCATTACCGCTTGCTCAACCAAATCAGTTAATTCTTCAATAATAAACGCACCCTGGATAGGGTTCTCGTTTTTAGCCAATCCCAGCTCTCGGTTAATAATTAGCTGGATAGCCATCGCCCTGCGCACCGATTCTTCGGTAGGCGTAGTTATAGCCTCATCGTAAGCATTAGTGTGTAACGAGTTACAGTTATCATAAATAGCATATAAGGCCTGCAGCGTGGTGCGGATATCGTTAAAATCTATTTCCTGAGCGTGTAATGAACGGCCACTGGTTTGGATATGGTATTTTAGTTTTTGCGAGCGGTCGTTCCCTTTATATTTATTCTTGATGGCCTTGGCCCAGATGCGCCTTGCCACTCTTCCAATTACAGAGTATTCCGGGTCTATGCCATTGCTGAAAAAGAACGACAGGTTAGGCGCGAAATCATCAATATTCATCCCCCGGCTTAGGTAGTATTCCAAGTAGGTAAACCCGTTTGATAAGGTAAACGCCAATTGCGTAACGGGGTTGGCGCCAGCCTCGGCTATATGGTACCCTGATATAGATACCGAATAAAAGTTACGCACTTTTTCGTTGATAAAATACTGCTGCATATCGCCCATCATGCGTAAGGCAAACTCGGTGCTGAAAATGCAGGTGTTTTGGGCCTGGTCTTCTTTTAATATATCTGCCTGTACCGTACCGCGTACAGTAGCAATGGCATACGCTTTTATCTTTTGGTAAACGTCTGGCGGTAAAACCTGGTCGCCGGTTAGGCCCAATAACATTAAACCCAAGCCATCATTGCCGGTTGGTAATTTACTATCGTGATATTTTGGCCGGGCCAATCCCTTATCTTCATAAACCTCCTTAAACTTAGCCTCAACCAAATGCTCCAGTTTATTTTGGGTGATATGTTTTTCGCATTGCTGATCGATAGCTGCGTTCATAAAAAAGCCAAGCAACATAGGTGCAGGGCCATTAATAGTCATGGATACCGAGGTTGACGAATCACATAAATCAAATCCAGAGTAGAGTTTCTTAGCATCGTCAAGCGTAGCTATGCTCACACCTGCGTTGCCTATTTTGCCGTAAATATCAGGGCGCACATGCGGATCTTCGCCATATAGCGTAACCGAATCAAAAGCAGTACTCAACCGATGCGCCGGCTGGCCCAGGGATACATAGTGAAAACGCTTGTTCGTACGCTCCGGGCCGCCCTCGCCGGCAAACATCCGGGTGGGGTCCTCACCCTCGCGTTTTAACGGGAACACGCCTGCGGCATAAGGAAATTCGCCCGGCACATTTTCTGTTAACAGCCAGCGCAAAATATCGCCCCAGGCTTCATATTTAGGAAGGGATATCTTAGGAATTTGTAATTGCGATAACGAGGTGTAAAACAAAGGTTGCTTGATCTCTTTATCGCGCACTTTATAAATAAAATTATCGGCTTTATATTTTTCGATGGTATGCGGCCAATTAGCCAGCAAGCGTTTACAATCGGAATGCAATTGTTCTTCCAGGTGGTTTTCAAGGTCTGTAAGAGCCCCCTCTAAATCTCCCCCGGTAGGGGAGACTTTTAATTGAGCATCTTTTAAAGCCCTCCCTTCAGGGGAGGGTTGGGAGGGGCTAGTAATTCTTATCACCCCCTTAACCTGCCATAACTGCTGCGCAATTTTGCATTGCTCATTTACCCATTTGGTGTAGGCTTCGCTGCTTTCGGCTATTTCAGCAAGGTAACGTGTACGTTCCGGCGGAATAATGTAGATCTTCTCTGCCTCGCTATCGCCTAAACTTATAATGTCTTTTAATTTAAATTCAACCCCGGTTTTAACCGCTACCTTTTTAACCAGCGCCGCAAACAGCGCGTTCATTCCCGGGTCGTTAAACTGCGATGCCATGGTGCCGTAAATTGGCAGCTCATCATCCTTTGCCTCAAATAATTTATGGTTGCGTTTATACTGCTTCCGCACATCGCGAATAGCGTCTAATGCTCCCCGTTTATCAAATTTATTAAGAGCCACCATATCGGCGAAGTCCAGCATGTCAATTTTTTCTAATTGGGATGCCGCGCCAAATTCGGGTGTCATTACATATAGTGACAGGTCGCAATAATCGGTGATCATCGTATCGCTCTGGCCTATGCCCGATGTTTCGACAATGATCAAATTATACCCAGCTGCCTTGCAAATATCAACCGACTCCTGCACGTGCTTGCTCAAAGCCAAATTGGCCTGCCGCGTAGCTAACGACCGCATATAAACCCTCGGGCTGTTAATGGCATTCATCCGGATCCGGTCGCCCAATAATGCACCACCGGTTTTACGCTTGCTTGGGTCGACAGAAATAATAGCCAGCGTAATATCTGTCTCCATTAAAAAACGGCGCACCAGCTCATCAACTAATGATGATTTACCCGAGCCGCCGGTACCGGTTATGCCGATGACGGGGATAGTTTTGGTAATAGGCACAGTTGCAGTAGCAGGTATTGCTGTGCCAGCTTCGGCAAGCGTTATCAAGCTTGCTATCGCATGCGCATCCTTGTCGCCTAAATGTTTTAATTGGCCGTTAAGATGTGTTACGGTTTTAAAATCGCATTGGCGAAGCATATCGTTGATCATGCCTTGCAAACCCATGGTGCGGCCATCATCAGGCGAATAGATCTTGCTGATACCGTAATCTTGCAGTTCCTTGATCTCGTGCGGAAGGAACACTCCGCCGCCGCCCCCAAATATTTTGATATGGCCCGCGCCGCGTTCGGCTAACAGGTCATGCATATACTTAAAATACTCTACGTGCCCGCCCTGGTAGCTGGTAAGGGCTATGCCTTGTACATCTTCCTGTATGGCACAGTTTACCACCTCGTCAACACTGCGGTTATGCCCCAGGTGTATCACCTCGGCGCCGCTTGCTTGTAGTATGCGGCGCATAATGTTTATGGTAGCATCGTGCCCGTCAAACAATGAAGCAGCGGTAACAAAACGTATTTTATTGGCAGACTGATAAGCAACGCTATCCATGGTATAATTGGGTATAAAACAAAATTAATAAAATTTACGTTAAAAATGTTATGCATGCATAACATTCACTGTTCATTTTTATGGTGTTAAGCTATTGGCATTCAGGGTATTTTTTTTATTTTTGATAACCCCTGCCCTATGAACCTGGTAAGAAACGTAATACAAAGTTTTTTTAGCGGCAATTTTTGCCGGAGGGGATTGGTGTGTGGTTTGCTTTTTCTGGTTAATAATATCGCCTGGGCCCAAGCTCCACCAAATATTAGTTACGCACCGAGCTCGCAGGTTTACACTGTAAACACATTAATAGCGCCTTTACAACCAAACAACATAGGGGGGGTTGTTCCACCAAATGAATATGGACGAGTTAGCACCTTCGCAGGTAGCGGTCAGGCAGGATCAGCAGATGGCATCGCTACTGTAGCAAGTTTTTATTCACCAAGGGGGCTAGCTGTTGACAACAATAATAATATTTATGTGGCTGATAATGCCAGACATCTTGTAAGGAAAATCACCCCGGGAGGGATCGTAAGTACGTTTGCAGGTACAGGTTTAGCTGGGGCTGTTGATGGCACCGGAACATACGCAAGTTTTAGTAATCCCAATGGTGTAACGACAGATAATGCAGATAATATTTATGTTGCCGATCAAGGCAATCAACTTATACGAAAAATAACTACCAATAGCATTGTATCCACCTATGCCGGTACCGGCACCATGGGATCAACTGATGGGCCAATAGCATCAGCAAGCTTTAATTTCCCTTATGATATTGTTGTTGATGGGCTTGGGAATATTTTCGTGGCCGACTACATGAATAGTATTGTCAGGAAAATTAGCCAGGCTGGCGTAGTAACTAGTTTCGGTAAAGCAGGAGTTAACGGAACCACTGATGGTGATGCAACAACAGCGAGATTTCATGGACCATCTGGTTTAGCAGTTGATGCGTCCAATAATATTTATGTCGCCGATTATGGTAATTGTATGATCAGGAAAATTACACAGGCGGGCATAGTTTCAACAGTTGCAGGGAATGGGGTTCCTGGTTCAATTAATGGCGTTGGTACAGCAGCTCGTTTCAGATATCCCTGGGATTTAGTGGTTGACGCATTAGGTAATATTTTCGTTACCGATTCGTACAACTTTACTGTCCGGAAAATTGACCCCTCCGGCTTGGTAACTACATTAGCTGGTGTCATGGGAGACAGCGGATCAGATAACGGAAACCGATTATCTGCTCGATTCCGTGCTCCCATTGGTGCAGTATTAGATAAAGCAGGTAATTTATACATATCAGACAGTGACAATACTATCAGGAAGATATTATTAAGCGGATATGATATCGACAAACCCCTGCCGGCTGGTTTAGTATTTAATACTGCAAATGGTACAATTAGCGGAACACCAACCACCCCTTCACCGGCAACTACTTATACTATTACTACATATAATGATTTTGGTAGCAGTAGTTTTCCACTTAATATAAAAGTAAATGCTGCACCAGTTGTTATTAATCCCCCAAATATTAGTTATGTACCAAGCTCGCAGGTTTACACGGTAAACACCCCAATAACAACTTTACGGCCAAACAATACCGGTGGCCCCATACCTGCTTATGCTTATGGCGAGGTAACCACTGTTGCTGGTACCGGCTTATCAGGAAATACCAATGGTACCGGAACAACCGCCAGTTTTAATTACCCGCAATCATTAACCAGCGACACATCAGGTAACTTATATTCCACAGATTTTAATAATAAAGTAATACGCAAAATTGCACCCGGTGGCGTGGTTACCACTTTCGCAGGCCTTATGAACACGCCGGGCAACTTAGACGGGCTGATCACAACCGCGACCTTTACCGGCCCCACATCGATAGTTTTTGACAGCCGGGGCAATATGTTTGTCGCGGATTATACGGCTAATACTATTCGTAAAATAACGCCCGGGCAACCAGGTAGTGTAAGTACTTTTGCAGGTACCAGCGGAGTATCAGGGTTTAACGATGCTACGGGGACAAATGCAACTTTTAATGGCCCCTATGGTCTAGCTATAGATGCCTCAGACAATTTATATGTAGCAGAAACCGGCAACCATGCCATCCGTAAAATAACGCCGGTGGGTGATGTTACTACCCTGGCGGGTAATGGTTTTAGCGGCTTTGTAAATGGAACCGGCGTTACGGCCCAATTTACCGGACCAACCAATTTAACTGTAGATGCTTCAGGAAATATAATTGTTGCCGACGCCGGCAATAACGCGATCAGGAAAATAACTCCTTTAGGAGTAGTAACTACTATCTCCGGAACAAACGGCCAAATACCAGCGGGCATTAGAATAGGCCCTGACGGTAGTTTTTATATTGCCATACTTAATAAGCAGCAAATCATTAAAATGGCACTCAATGGGTCGTCAACTGTAATAGCAGGTTCCGGCGTATCGGGTTCTGCAAATGGCCCTGCTGCCACAGCGACCTTTAAACGGCCCGAAGACGTAAATTTTGACACTGAAGGCAATTTGTACATTGCCGAACAGGACAATAACCTAATACGCAAGCTAAATTTAACAGGCTATACCATTGATAAATCCTTACCGGCAGGTTTGGTATTTGATGCCACAACCGGTAAAATCAGCGGTACCCCTACAGCAGCATGGCCTTCAACGGTTTATACTATTACCGGTTATAATGCAAGCGGCTCAAGCACTACAACCGTTAACATTACTGTAAACGCAATAAATACACCTCAGGCATTAGCTCCACCTGACATTACTTATGCAACCCCGCAGGTTTATACAGTAGGTACAGCCATAACTCCATTACAACCAACCAATAATGGCGGTGCAGTACCTGCAAAAGTTTATGGGCAGGTAACTACTTTTGCCGGCAGTGCCCAGGGTAGCTTCGACGGTGCCGGAACGGTTGCGCGTTTTAATGGACCTACATCGCTAAATTTTGATGCGGCAGGCAATCTTTACGTGGCTGATTTTGGCAATAAAACAATACGAAAGATAGACCCGTCGGGAGCAGTTACTATTTTTGCGGGGCAGGCGGGCACGGCAGGGAGCGCCGATGGGCCAAGACTTTCAGCAACCTTTACCGGCCCATCATCGGTAGTGGTTGATAGTCATGGAAACATATTTGTGGCTGATAATGCAATTAATAATACAAACAATACTATCCGCAAAATAGATGCGATAACCGGTATAGTCAGCACATTTGCGGGCAGCGGTGCTGCCGGTTTTGTAGATGGCACAGGCATTCTTGCCCAGTTTAAACAACCGTATGGTTTGGCTATTGACGCGGCCGACAATATTTATGTAGCCGACGCGGCCAATAATGCTATCAGAAAAATATCTCCATTAGGGGTTGTTACCACGCTCGCGGGTACAGGTGCCTCAGGCACCCAAGACGGGCCTGCCAATACAGCAACATTCAGGGGGCTACTGTATGTTGCTGTAAATAGCCAGGGAACCGTATATGTAAACGATTCAATAATTGGTATTGTAAGGGTTATAGCTAACGGGATGGTAAATACCCTCACCGGTATAAATATAAATGTGTCGGGGGTGCCTTACGGGATGAGATCTGATGCCGTTGGCAATCTTTATTTTGCAGGCAAAGATCAGATCTTTAAGTTAAATCCCAATGGCAATCTTACCAGCGTGGCCGGTAATACTGCAGGTAAGGCCGGAAGTACAGATGCAATTGGCTCTGCTGCAAGTTTTGCCATACCGGTTGACATTGCGATTGATAATACCGGCGATATATACATAGCAGATAAGGGGAATAATCGCGTTAGAACATTAGCCATGACCGGTTACGCTATTGACAAAGCCTTGCCGCCTGGCCTAATATTTGATGGTACAACAGGTACCATTAGTGGTACGCCTACGGTGCCTTTCGAAATTACGAATTATACCATAACCGCTTATAATACAAGTGGCAGTAGTGCCACTACCGTAACTATCCAGGTAGATGGCCCGTCTAAGCCGGCTAAAATCCCTCCGCCAAATATCAGTTATGCGTCGCCGCAAACTGTAAGCCCCGGTTCAAATTTTGTTAACATATCGCCAACTAATACCGGCGGCGCGGTACCGGCTGCAATATATGGCACAAAAACCAACATAGACCCGGGGTTAGGCAGACCCACAGCTGTTGCTACAGATGTATATGGAAATATATACGTGACAATGACTAATGGAAATCAAATAAAAAAAATAGATGCAGCAACGGGTGTTGTTACAACAATAGCCGGCACCGGTGCCGTTGGCCAGACTAACGGGATTGGCAGTAAATCTAATTTCACGGGCCCTATAGGTATAGCTTTAGATTCATTTGGCAATATATATGTAGCAGACCAGAAAAATAATTCGATAAGAAAAATAACCCCTGCGGGTGATGTATCAACTTTTGCCGGCAGCATAAATGGCACTTTCGGTTCAACTAATAACTCGAGGACAGTTGCAACTTTTAATGCGCCACGGGGGATAACGATAGATGCATCCGACAATATTTATATAGCCGACTTCGAGAATAATTTAATAAGGAAAATAGATGCGCAATCAGGCCAGGTATCTACCATTTTTGACGCCGGTCCGCTTAAGGATCCCAGCGGTGTTGGCATTGACGCTTCAGGTGGTATTTTATATATTGCTGATGCGGGTAATAATCGTATACAAAAAGTGGCCAATGGCACTGTTACTACTGTTCCCTTCCCGGCAGGTACGCTAAACTCCCCCCGCGATGTAAAGGTTGATGGTACCGGCAACCTTTATGTAACCGACCAGGGCAATAACAGGGTAGTAAGAATAACACCTGATAACGTAGTAACTACCGTAGCTACATTTGCACCAACTCAGACGGTTGTTGGTGCCGTGCTTGATGGGTTGGGCAACCTGTATATTGGCGATAACGAATATAAAGTAGTTAAAATAGTTGTATCGGGTTACGAGATAGACAAACCCTTACCTGCGGGCCTGGTGTTTGATAAAAAAACCGGCATCATCGGTGGAAGCCCTACAACACCGACATTAATGCAAACTTATACCATTACCGCTTATAATGGTGGTGGCAGTAATAGTTTTCCATTACAACTTGAAGTTGCAAACACGTCCACAACTACCATTACATTTAATGCGCCTGCTTTAAAAATCAATGCCGATGATACGGTTACCCCATCTGTCACCAGCAATAATACTGAAGCTCCTATTATGTATACCAGCAGTAACCCAAATGTTATTTCGGTTGATGCCAATAATGTATTACACTGGGTAGGCCCGGGCACAGTAACCCTTACGGCATCGCAAGTTGCTTCGGCACACTTCACAGCGGGCGTCAAAACTTATACAGAAACATTTAAACTAAGGCAGATAATATTATTCCCGGTAATTGCACCAAAAACAATTTGTGATGCAGATTTTCCAAGCGGGATAACAAGTACAACATCGGCAATAAACCCACTTTCTTACACAACCAGCAATCCGGCTGTTGCCACAATAAATGCCAGCGGAACAATACATATAGTTGGTTTAGGCACTACCAATATTAGCGGGAACCAGGCAGGTGATGCAAATTATGACAACGCTACACCTGTTTCGCAATTAATAACGGTTACGTCCGGCATACAGCCAATAGTTACTGTATCCCCGGGCACTAAAAATATTTGTGCCGGCACGTCAGTTACTTTTACCGCAAATGTTAGCAATTTAAGCGATCTCACTAACCCAAGCTATCAATGGCAGGTTAATGGTGCCAACGTTGGCACAAATGCCACTACTTATACAGCGCCATCAGTTGCAAGTACTGATGTTGTTAAATGTACTGTGACTAATAATGCTACCTGTTCGGCAAGTAATTCGGGCACTTATGCAGGGCTTACCGTAACCTCTATGTCAACCTTGAATATAACCATAACTTCGTCTGCAAATGGCGCGGTTTGTTCGGGCGAATCTATTACCTTTAACGCTACCCTGAGCCAACCCGCCGCTGACATAATTTATCAGTGGAAGCTAAACGGTAACAATGTGGGCACTAACAGCGCCACCTACACCGGCGTCAATTTTTTTAATGGGGATATAGTTAGCTGCACATTCACTAACCAGTCGACACCATGCCTTATTACAAATACAGGAAATTCAAATTCCCTAACAGTAAACATTACTTCGCCTGCAAACCCGGCGCCAACTGTTGCTATAACCGAATCGGCTAATAATGTATACGAGAGCACTCCTGTTACATTTACAGCAACGCCATTAAATACTACGGGCACTATAACTTACCAATGGCAGGTGAATGGAAATATTGCAGGTACAAACAGCGCTACGTTCACCTCATCAACTTTTTCAAATAGCGATAAGGTTACCTGTACAATATTATCGGGCGGCTGCGCGGCACCTGCTACCAGCGCGCCGGTAACTGTGACTATTAAACCGCCACTTCAAATACTCCCGCCAACAGCATTCACACCAAACGGCGATGGCATTAATGACCTTTGGACCATTAGCGGTTTATTAAGTTACCCAAACTGTTTAGTTAATATTTACAGCCGCAATGGCGAGTTGGTATATCAATCAAAGGGCTATGCCAAGCCATGGGATGGTGCCCTTAATGGCAAAAACTTACCTGTTGGCACGTATTATTATGTTATTGACCTTAACAGTAATAATAAGTCTAAAGTTAGCGGCTACATTGCTATAATAAGATAGTTTAGGCGTTTTAAGGGCGTTAAATGTTAATTATTAGCTAGTTGTGCAAAAGTATAGTGTTAAATCCACGTTAAAACCACGCGGAATATTAACCTATTAATCATGTAGAATTTATATTTGTACAATTGTTATTATCGAACTACACCAAATGTTCTTTATGGTAAGTTAATGAGTCAGTTAATACAGAAGAGAGAGCCTGCACGCTCTCTCTTTTTGGTTAAAGGTTTTTTATATTTAAAGGGAGTAAACATCCTGACCGTTGTGGTGTTATTAAAAATAAACACCAAGCCATGATCGAGTTAAAAGATACAACACCAGCCGAAAAAGACGGAAAATACCAGTTTAAACTACACTACTCTGGCCGCGAGGTAAATTGCCTGGTAGAAAAAGAACAACAAATGCTTCACGTGACTATAGATGATAATATTACCGCCGAACTGAAAATAAATAACGACAATACCCTAACACAAACCGCCGGCACAAACCTGCCCGACTCCTCTATAGATTTTATAAAGAAGAAAGTTTTAGGGCTGCAGGTATAGGGCCTCACCCCAACACCTCTTCCAATATCCCGTGCGAATGGATATTGCCAAAACCTTCTATATGCAGGGCGTAGTATTCAAGCAGCTTGGCTATTAAATATCTGCGCTCATCATTAGTTAGTTTTAATGTGGGTAAGCCCTCAAAGTTGCATTGCAATAACCGGCCAAAGTTTTGCGTATGGGGCGGCGACAGGTATGAAAAGCTATCGGGCTTATATTTGATGAACACCCCATTTTTCAGATCAAAATAATCAGCTTCATTGGCTTGGTACCTGTCGGGATAAAAACCCAGGTAACGGGTAAGCTGCGTTAAAAACAACAGGTGAAAATTAGCCAGCCCCACAGTTTGGTGATCCAGCCATTCTATCGCGCTGAATGCAAAATCAAACAGGTTCTCATCGGCAGTTTGCTGGCGGATAGACTTATACAGCACCTCGTTTAAAAACAGGGCCATGCTGCTTTTTATCACATCGTAAGGGATGCTGAGCAATACCGGCGATGTCTTCAATTCGGCTATCCGTTGTACGTTACCCGCAGCTTTATGATACACCACCATATCCAACAGATGAAGCGGCTGCAGCATGTTTCGGCTTATTTTTGCCTTGGGCTTTTTTACCCCGTTAATAATGTACGACTGCAACCCCAGCTTTTCTGTAAACACCTGTACAATAACGCTGCTCTCGCCATAGTCCGTGGTTTTTAAAACGATGCCCCGGGTTTTATGCAGCATGGATAAGCGACAGCAATTTGGGTAAGAAAATAATAGCGCCGGTTGCCAGGGCAAACAACGCTGCTATAACAACTGCCCCGGCACTAATGTCTTTTACGTGGCCTGCAAGTTCATTATACTCCGGTGATACCAGGTCGACCAAAAACTCAAAGGCGGTGTTAAACAGCTCGGCCATTAAAACCAGGGCGATGCAGAGGATTACCCATTGCCACTCGTTTACAGTTATATGCAAAGCATATCCCATAAAGATAGCCAGTATAGATGCCACCAGGTGCACCCTGAAATTTAGCTGCGTTTTAGCCGCATGGCCCAATCCCTTAAAAGCATAACCAAAACTGAGGATGAGTTTTTTCATTAGTCAAATTTACGGAAAAGCAGGCGATGATTTCATTCTCTTTTTCGCAGTTCACAGGGTGTTCCATTTTTTAAAAGTGGAACACCATGGAACGGGTGGAACACCATGGAACACCTCTATTTTATCTCCACTATCGAATAAACATCAACCCCGTCAACATTAAACTTAACCGTGCCATTAGCATAAGTAAACGGTACCGAAATATTACCCGGTTGTACCCGGATAACACCCGGTTTTACCTGCATATTAACCGTAACTGCTAATTTATCGGCAATGGCCGGTAATTTAAAATCGAGCTGGTTATTTGGCAGCGTATCGTAGTGATCATTCACATTCACCAGGTGGATCAGCGTCGACTTATTTTTCCTATTGATAGTAACATGCACCTTTGCCGACCCGCCAACAGCTACCCTAGGATGCGGAAACAATTTACTTACTATTCCTGCTACCGCCTGTCGCAAGGTATCATTTCCTGTTTTGGCATATTTAAGTGAGATATTATCATCAATGCAAGCTATCATACCTTTGCCATAAGTTTGCATCCGCACCGGCAATTTAGCTATATTATCAGTGCTTGTTGTTACAGTTTCGGGTAGCGAGTTAGTAAATATGTGCTTATCGCCAATGGCTAAAACTTTACCACCCCCGCGTACATAGTTTTCAATTTTTATCACAAACTCAGGCTGCAGCTTTTTCCATTCGGATATAACCAATATGGGGTAGTCGGCCAGGTTGTTTTGCAAATGATGCTCCTGTAATAACTGTACACTGTATTGCGAGTTTAATAGCATGGCCAGCGTGCCTTTTACATTGTTATTGCCGCCCTGCCCGTTCTCAAACACGCCCGGCGACTCATTATAATGCCCATAGGCAGATAACAATAACGCTACCTGTGGTATCGGCGTTGTTTGGTAGCAATAAGCCTTACGCGCATGGGCAAATTTTGATATTTCGGTTAATGTCGGCACCATTTCTAATTGTAATGATGCATCGCGCTTTTGCGGAACATAAACCTGGTAGCCACCGCCCTGCGACAATACCAGCGCTGCTTTCTGTTCTAACTGGCGCGCGCTTTTCCAATAAAACCCTTTGCCGTTCTTATCACTCATAAAACCCCAGGCCATCAGGTCCCACGGCTTGCCTTGCGGGGCCAGGGCGCGTGCCTCAAAATTTACATCGGGTACGGCGTCGCTGGTAAAATCGCCCGATAAATAGTCGACCGGCGATTCAACCGACCCCGGCATAAACGAAGAAAACGACCAATTGCTGGTGATAAGGAACCTGGGATTAAATTTATGTACCGCGTTAAAGTAATGGTTTAAATACTGCCTGAAGGCATAGCGCGTAAATTGTATATAATTTGCCCAGTCGGCATCTTTTCTTGAGTGCGGCACATCCACCTTACCGCTAAATTTTTTGTAGGCTTCTATGGCTGCCGGCGAGAAATCGGCTTGCAGCGCCCAGCATTCGCCATCAACCCAGGCACCGTTAATATTGTATTTATCACTCAGCTCTTTTAACTGCGGGATAAAATAAGCATCGGCATAGTTGCCAAAAATGGATGTCGCGCCGGCATCGGGCTTGCCATTGGCGTTTATGCGCGCCCAATCGGGATGATCTTTTACCGCCTGCGCATCCAGCACGCCCGAAAAATGCGAGAACAGGGCAACGCTTTTCTTAGCCGTTTCTTCGCGGAAGATCAGCAGCGGGTCCTTTGCAATTTCGGGTACGGCAACACCCACCTTTGTTGGGTAGCTTGAGATGCCGGGATGGCCCTTGGTATCTACCTGGATATAGTCGGGCTGTACATTGTTCAGCATGTAGGCCACATCTTCGTTGGTCAATGTTTTGCCTATGCCTTTGGTATCGGGGTTGGCATGAAAATCAAAATGTACGCCAAAAAACCTGTCGGTAGCTTTAAAGTTGTTGCTGCTTTGGGCGTAAGTGCCAAGGGGCAGGGCTATCAAAACAATTATATATCGCGTTAATTTATGTCTGATCATGCTGGTTCAAGATTGATTGTGGTTAGGGTAAATTTAATGAAAATTTATTGCGATGTGTTAAAGCTAAGTTATATGCATCGTACCTACGGCACTCGTTAAATGTTATTTAATCTTCACCACGGGTTAAAACCCGTGGCTACAAAATAAATCGAGCCTACGGCTCTTTATTAATTTGGCGTTATAAGTGAATTAATAGGCAAATAATCAAAGAAGAGGCGTAGCCCCGACCAATATTGCAATAATTATATGGATCGTACCTACGGCACTCGTTGCGAATTGTGTAACGTTTCCCACGGGTTAACACCCGTGGCTACAATATAAATCGAGCCTACGGCCCTTTATTTGGTGGTATAGGTGAATTAACGGGCAATTGCTCAAAGAAGAAGCGTAGCCGCGGCCAATATTGCAATAATTATATGGATCATACCTACGGCACTCGTTGCGAATTGTATAACGTTTCCCACCGGTTAACACCTGTGGCTACAATATAAATCGAGCCTACGGCTCTTTATTTGGTGGTATAGGTGAATTAATGGACAATCAATCAAGAGGGGTAGCTTCGCCAAATATTATAGCACAGGGGTTTAACGGTGTAATAAATAATAAAAAGAGGCGTAGCCTCGACCAATATTGTAGCGCCGGGTTTTAACCCGGCGAAAAAGAAAAAAAATAAATTGAGTGCCGTAGGCACGATCCATATAATAAAACGCTAATGGCAAACACCTACTACTAAATCTATCTGCAGACGCGGCTCTCTTCGCTGCGCCGAAAGCGGGTTTTGTTATTTTAATAACATAACCACAATTTCATCTTATAATATATGTATTACGCTGTAAATTACCTATTTTTGCAACCTCTAAAATTTGAGGTGTAATAGGCTAATGTACAAGGAATATAAGCAGTTAAATTTATCGGAAACAGGCAAAGATGTGCTGGAGTTTTGGAAGAAGCATAACATCTTCGAAAAAAGCATTAGCAGCCGCCCTGCCAATAACCCATATACATTTTACGAAGGCCCGCCAAGTGCCAATGGCATGCCGGGCATTCACCACGTTATGGCCCGCGCCATAAAGGATATTTTTTGCCGTTACAAAACTTTAAAGGGCTACCAGGTAAAACGCAAAGGCGGCTGGGATACCCACGGCCTGCCTATTGAGCTGGCGGTAGAGAAAGCTTTGGGCATCACCAAAGAAGACATCGGCAAAAAAATCACCGTAAAAGAATATAACGATGCCTGCCGCAAGGAGGTTATGCGTTATACCGATATCTGGAACGATTTGACCGAAAAGATGGGCTACTGGGTTGACCTGGAGCACCCGTATGTAACTTACGAGAACAACTATATCGAGTCGCTTTGGTGGATACTGAAGCAATTGCATGATAAAGGATTTTTATATAAAGGCTATACCATCCAGCCTTATTCGCCAAAATCGGGTACCGGCCTAAGCTCGCACGAGCTGAACCAGCCGGGCACTTATAAAATGGTGAAGGATACTACCATTACCGCGCAGTTTAAAGTTAAGCGTGATCAGGATTCGGAGTTTTTGTATGCTGATATTACTTCTGACCTATTTATCCTGGCCTGGACTACCACACCGTGGACCTTACCATCAAACAGCGCTTTAGCTGTTGGCGAAAAGATCAGCTACGTAAAAGTATCAACCTTTAACCCTTATACTTTCGAGCCTATTGCCGTTGTATTGGCAAAGGACCTGGTTAGCAAGTTATTTAAAGCTGATGGCGAAAATGCTTCGTTTGCTGATTATAAAGCCGGTGATAAGATCATCCCCTGGGAAATAAAAGGGACCTATAAAGGGGCTGAACTGGTTGGTGTGCACTATGAGCAATTAATGCCGTACGTAACCAACGACGATCTTCAAACAAATGGTTTCCGTGTTATAGCGGGCGACTTTGTTACTACCGAAGATGGTACCGGCATAGTACACATTGCCCCAACCTTTGGTAGCGATGACTTTAGGGTAGCTAAAGAAAACGGTGTACCTGCCGTAATGGTGAAGGACGAAGCAGGCAAAGATGTGCCGTTGGTTAACAAGCAGGGTAAGTTTGTTGATGAGGTTACCGAATTTGCAGGCTACTACGTTAAAGAAGATTATTGCAGCGCCGATGAGCGCGCGGTTGAAGGTTTTAAACCGACCGACGTACTAATATCGATAAAATTAAAGACCGAGAACAAAGCGTTCGACGTTAAGAAATACGAACACAGCTACCCGCACTCGTGGCGCAGCGATGAGCCTATTTTATACTATCCGCTGGATAGCTGGTTCATTAAAACCACTGCCGTTAAGGATAAAATGGTGGAGCTGAACAAAACCATCAACTGGAAACCGGAGTCGACCGGCACCGGCCGTTTTGGTAACTGGCTGGAGAATTTGGTGGATTGGAACCTGTCGCGCTCGCGCTACTGGGGTACACCACTTCCTATCTGGCGTGAAGAAGATGGCGGCGAGGAGCTTTGTATAGGCTCTATAAAAGAGTTAAAAGACGCACTGGCAGCTGCAGTTGAAAGCGGCGCTTTATCTGCCGAACAATTGGAGAAAAACAAATCAATAATTCAATCACTCCATAATTCAGAATTTGATTTGCATAGGCCTTATGTTGATGATGTGATCCTGGTTTCATCAACCGGCAACAAAATGTTCCGTGAGCCTGACCTGATCGACGTTTGGTTTGATAGCGGCGCTATGCCTTACGCGCAATGGCATTTCCCGTTTGAGAATAAAGAAGAATTTAAAAACTCCTACCCGGCCGATTTCATTGCCGAAGGTGTGGATCAAACCCGTGGCTGGTTCTTTACCCTGCACGCTATAGCGGTAATGCTAAGCGAAGCCAGCGACGAGATAAAAGCAGTTAATGCAGCCGTTGGCAATAAAGGTGTAGCGTTTAAAAACGTGATATCAAACGGGTTGGTGCTGGATAAAAACGGCAATAAAATGTCAAAACGCTTAGGTAACGGTGTCGATCCGTTTGCTACTATTGAGCAGTTTGGCGCCGATGCCCCGCGCTGGTACATGATTAGCAATGCCGCGCCGTGGGACAACCTGAAGTTTAACGTTGATGGTATTGATGAGGTCCGCCGTAAATTCTTCGGTACGCTTTACAATACTTATACATTCTTTGTGATGTATGCCAATATCGATAAGTTTACCTATGCCGAGCCGGAGATAGCCATTAATGACCGCCCTGAAATTGACCAGTGGATCATATCATTATTAAACAGCCTGAGCAAAGAGGTTGACGGTTTTTATGCTGATTTTGAGCCTACCAAAGCCGCCCGCGCTATCCAGGATTTTGTGGATATCAACTTAAGTAACTGGTTTGTGCGTTTAAGCCGCCGCCGTTTCTGGAAGTCGGACAACTCGGCCGATAAGCTTTCGGCTTATCAAACGTTATATACCTGCTTAATTGCGGTAGCTAAGCTGATGTCGCCGATAGCGCCGTTCTTTGCCGAGCGTTTATATACCGATCTGAACAGCGTAACCGGGAAAGAAGCTTTTGAATCTGTTCACCTGTCTTACTTCCCCGAATATAATGCTGATCTGGTAAACACCAAACTGGAAGAGCGTATGCAAATGGCTCAGGATATATCGTCGTTGGCATTGTCATTACGTAAAAAGGTAGAGATACCGGTACGCCAGCCGTTAAGCAAAATATTATTGCCGATACTGGATAAAGGCTTTAAAGCACAGGTCGACCAGGTTAAAAACCTGATCCTTTCTGAAACAAATATTAAGGATATAGAGTACATTACCGATACCGCCGGCTTTATTAAAAAGAAGATCAAGCCAAACTTTAAAGCATTAGGCGCAAAAGTGGGCAAGGATATGAAAGCCGTTGCAGAAGTGATCAACAATTTTACGCAGGACGATATAGCCGAACTGGAAGAAAAAGGAGAGATTGCAGTACTTGATACTAAATACTTGATACTAAATACTGACGTAGAAATCATCGCCGAAGACGTTCCGGGATGGCAGGTAGCAAATTTAGGCAAACTAACCGTGGCTTTAGATGTTACCCTTACCAACGAATTAAAAGAGGAGGGGATATCGCGTGAGTTTATTAACAGGGTACAAAACATGCGTAAAAACACAGGTTTTGAAGTTACCGACAGAATAACTGTTATAACAAACGCGGCCGCAATTATTCAAGAAGCGGTAAATAAGAATTTATTATATATTTGCGCCGAAATTTTAGCTGACAGCATAACCTTTGATAATCAGCTAAATGACGGTGAAAAACACACCATTGGTGAACACGAATTAATTATTGCTATTAATAAAGTATAAATGAAAGTAGAAAACGAAAAGACCAGGTATAGTGATACCGAGTTGAAAGAATTTAAAGACCTGTTATTAGATAAATTAGCAAGCGCTAAAGAAGAATTAAATGCCCTGGCAACTTCTTTAAGCTCGCCAAACGCTAACGGTACAGATGATACCGCCGGTACTTATAAAACGCTTGAAGACGGATCGGCAACTTTAGAGAAAGAGCAGATCAATCAATTAGCCGCGCGCCAGAAAAAATTTATTGAGCAATTAGAGGCCGCATTAGTGCGCATTGAAAATAAAACTTACGGTATTTGCCGCGAAACCGGTAAATTAATACCGAAAGAGCGTTTACGTGCCGTGCCGCACACCACCCTTACAATGGAAGCTAAATTGAAGCAATAAATGAAGGCTGTTTACGTCAAACCTTTTTTAACCGCTTTATTAATAATTATTGCCGACCAGATCATTAAGATCTGGGTGCATACCCATATGTACCAGGGCGAGGAAATAAAATTCCTGGGCGACCGCGGCATGCTGCACTATACTGAAAACAATGGCATGGCCTTTGGCATGGAGCTGGGTGGCGATTGGGGTAAACTGGCTTTGACCTTATTCCGCATTGTGGCGGTGGTGGTTATTTGCTGGGGTATTGTTTATTTAATTAAACATAAATACCACCGTGGCTTAATAATGAACGGCGCTTTAATATTAGCCGGCGCGGTTGGCAATATCATCGACTCTACTTTTTATGGTGTTATCTATCACTATGCGCCGTTGTTTCATGGCCGTGTGGTTGATATGTTTTATTTCCCGCTGATATCCGGCGTGTTCCCTAACTGGGTACCGCTTTGGGGCGGGCAGGATTATATATTTTTCCGCCCGGTGTTTAACCTGGCTGACGCTTCTATATCTGTAGGCGTTATTTTAATCCTGATTTTCCAAAAACACTATTTTAAACAGGAAACCGTAGAAGAAAGCGCTCCAAACAGCGAAATGGTCGAAGATTAACCCATCTTTTACTTTATATAATAAAAAAAGCCTTTTCGGAACTAACCGAAAAGGCTTTTTTTATTAAAATGATTTTTTTAGCCTCACAAATCGTTAATAAATTTCCATAATTATATTTTATACATTCAAATTATACTTTTTTTACTAAAATTTACGCTATTGATCTATTTTTTTAAATAAATTGTACTTTTAGAGCCTAAATGAAAGCAAATAGTAAATTTTTTATATTTTTTATCATTCTTTTAGCCTGTTTTATACATTCAGGGCAATTATTTGCTGCAAATGCCAATCAAAAAGGGAATCCACAAGCCCATCAGTTAAAAACGGGGCAAATCCGACACGATAATTCCGAAAACAACAGCGATGTGTTTTCAAACAATGGCAATCCACTACAAATCGCCCATTACCGACTCGTAAAATCGGCCCACTTTCTTAAAATATTTTTTATTGACCTGTTTAGCACAGTTATCCTGCTGCGCTACTTAAAGAATAATCGTAAGCGTATTTTCAGCAGTTATACTCGAAAGCTCAAACTGCTTTTATATCCCAATCATGTATTTTGGTAAGATCAAACCTTTGATCATTATTTATCGTGCTTAATATTTTTTTTCACTTTAAATGTGTGCAGTTACTTGCGCTCTCCAATTCACAGTATTTTAACTATTAAACTTATCAAAAATGAAAAAAGTTATACCCTTTGGTATTCTTGTAATTGTGGTTATCCTGGCATTTGCATTTCCGGGTAATAAAGCAGCAACACCGGCTGCAACAACTTATAATGGCGCAGATATTGCCTGGATGCTTATTTCGACAGCGCTTGTATTATTAATGACCCCCGGCCTTGCCTTCTTCTACGGCGGAATGGTTAGGAAGAAAAACGTAATCTCAACTATGCTGCAAAGCTTTGTTTGTATGGGCTTGATCACTATCATCTGGGTAGTATTTGGTTTTAGCATGGCTTTCGGTACTGACGTTGGCGGCTACGGCATCATTGGTAATCCCGGCTCATTCTTTATGATGCAAAACACATTGGGCGTTGCCTGGTTAGGTGGTACCATACCGGTTATATTGTTTGCTATGTTCCAATTAAAATTCGCGGTTATTACACCGGCGTTAATCACTGGTGCATTTGCAGAGCGGATCCGTTTCAACTCTTACTTAATTTTCATCACCCTGTTTATCATCATCATCTATATCCCGCTTGCCCACGCAACCTGGCACCCTGAAGGTATCTTCTATAAATATGGCGTATTGGATTTTGCGGGCGGTACCGTAGTACACATGTCTGCAGGTTGGGCAGCTTTAGCATCGGCCTTATATCTTAAAAAACGTACCGGTGCAGAAGAAGCACACACTCCGGCCCGTATCAGCTACGTAATATTGGGCACCGGCTTACTATGGTTCGGTTGGTTTGGCTTTAACGCTGGTTCTGCATTAGCGTCTGGCGAGTTAGCTGCTACCGCATTGGCTACTACAACTACAGCATCAGCTGCCGCTGCCATGTCATGGATCTTTTTTGATATCTTAAGAGGTAAAAAACCATCTGCATTAGGTGCCTGTATCGGCGCAGTTGTAGGTTTGGTAGCTATTACGCCTGCTGCAGGGTATGTAACCGTATCAAGCTCATTAATTATTGGTATAGTCGCCGCAGTGGTAAGTAACCTGGTAGTTATCTGGAGAAGCAGAACCAATATTGATGATACGCTTGACGTATTCCCCTGCCACGGTGTTGGCGGTATGGTTGGTATGCTAATGACGGGTATATTTGCCACAAAAGCAGTAAACGGCGCAGCTGCCGAAGGTTTATTTTACGGCGAGACTACCTTATTTGTTAAACACCTGGTAGCGCTGGTTGCTGTATCGGCATTTGCATTTTTAGGTGCATTTGTCCTGTTAAAAATAACAGACCTTATAAGCCCATTGCGTGTTACTGAAGAAGAAGAACTTGCAGGCTTGGATATGAGCCAGCACGACGAAGAACTATAAAATTATTTTATCTTTCGAAAAAGCCCATATTTATCAATTAAATATGGGCTTTTCAATTAAAAAAATTTAAAAAGGCTTTTATAAACTCTAATAAGTCAAATTCTATTTAACTATTACAATAATTAACAAAACTTTGATAAATAATACTATAATAAACAACTAATTCTATTATTTAATCCAAAATACTTTAATAACAACATTAAAAATGCACTAAAAAAGTGTTTTTGCTAATTTTATTTGATTTTTTTTATTAATTTTTATAGGAAAATTAAAATGTATTATTAATTTAGCAAAAGCAATCTTTCAAATCATCGTTTTTTCTATAAGTTTTAACCTTTTGTTGAATAATTTCGTGCAATCAACTCAAACACATATATTATTAACACTATTTAACCGTAAACAACTATGATTTTTAAAACTTTACTCAAAAAACCATCAACGTACCTATACTTAGGTATTGCGCTGATCATGCTCTGTTCGGTGTGTCAACCCCTTAACGCACTCGCACAAGATGCCACCGGCGCCAAAACAGGTACCATTAATGATGTAACTGCAGCCAAAGCAGGCGCGCCTACACTTACTGAAGTAGCAGAAGCAGCAGGCCACAACAAAATTGCCATTAACATTGTGTGGACCTTAATTGCAGGCTTCCTGGTAATGTTTATGCAGGCCGGTTTCGCCCTCGTTGAAACAGGTTTTACACAAAAGAAAAACGTTGCCCATACCATAGGCATGAACTTTATGGTTTATGCAGTAGGTATGTTTGGTTTCTGGCTATGCGGCTTTGCATTTATGTTTGGCGGGGCCTTGAACGCAGGCACCCTTGGTGGTGCACCCGGCGTTATCCCTCATGAATATGTTGTACATATGTTCGGCCATGATTTTGGTTTAGTAGGCTATGTAGGCTTTTTCTTAAACAGCAAAGTTTATGACGTTGGCGTTTTCACATTATTCTTATTCCAAATGGTATTCATGGACACTACAGCAACTATTCCTACCGGCTCTATGGCCGAAAGATGGTCGTTTAAGTCATTCCTTCTTTTTGGTTTCTTCATCTCTATGTTTGTTTACCCAATTTATGGCAACTGGGTATGGGGCGGCGGCTGGTTATCGCAATTAGGTGCTAACTTTGGTTTAGGCCATGGTGTAGTTGACTTTGCAGGCTCATCCGTTGTTCATCTTGTTGGCGGTGTAGCTGCTCTTGCGGGCGCTATTATTATAGGCCCACGTATTGGTAAATTTAATGCAGATGGCACTCCTAATACCATTCCAGGGCATAACATCCCGATGGCAATGTTGGGTACTTTCATTCTTGCTTTAGGCTGGTTTGGGTTTAACCCAGGTTCAACCTTAGCAGGTGGCGACTTCCGTTTGGCGATTGTTGCTGTAAACACCATGATGGCAGGTACTGCCGGTACTTTAGCTGTATTGGTTATACTTTACATGCAAGGTAAAAAACCCGATCCGGGTATGCTGGCAAACGGTATGCTGGCAGGTTTGGTTGCAATTACCGCACCTTGCGCGTTTGTAAACTCAATCGGATCAGTAATTATTGGTGCAATAGCCGGGGTACTTGTTGTAGCTACTATTTATATAATGGACCATAAATTGAAAATTGACGATCCGGTAGGTGCTTTTGCTGTACATGGCGTTAACGGTGCCTGGGGCGTTATTGCATTAGGCTTATTTGCTGATGGATCATACGGAGACGGCTGGAACGGCGTAAAAGGAACTGTTACAGGTTTATTTTATGGCGATGGCAGTCAACTTGGCGCACAATGTATAGGTGTAGTTGTATGTTTTGTATTTGTATTTGTAATAATGTACGCATTCTTCAAAATATCAAATAAAATTACTCCTATCAGAGTATCTGCCGAAGATGAAATTCAAGGCCTTGACATGCCGGAAATGGGTGTTATGGGCTACGTAGACTAAAATATTTTTTGTACGTTGATTCAAACAGATGGCCGGCTGCACTTTGCAGCTGGTCATTTTTTACCACTGATTTTTAAAGGTACAGGACCATGCGAAAGGTTATAGGAAGAGCGGTTGATCCACTTTGGTTGTTAATTAATGATAGCCGCTTTACAGGTATAATGCTTATAGTATGTACAATAGGCTCGATCTTTTTAGCCAATTACCATGAGTCGGCCGATGCATATAAAAGCATTTGGGCCGTTCAATTATTCCCATCTTCCTTTCATCTCCCTGAAACTTTTATTAGTTGGATAAATAATTACATGATGGCTTTCTTTTTTATGATGGCCGGAATGGAAATAAAAAGAGAACTGATTAGTGGCGAGTTATCATCATTAAAAAAAGCAATATTACCTTTTGGAGCTGCTTTGGGTGGCATGATCGTACCCGCATTGATCTATGTTGCTTTTAACGCACATACCCAATATGCAAAAGGCTGGGGTATCCCTACAGCAACCGACATCGCGTTTTCTGTAGGTATTGCTTCTATATTGGGCAAGCGTGTACCGGTAGGTTTAAAAATATTATTAATGGCATTAGCCATAATTGATGACCTGGGTGCTATAATAGTAATAGCATTATTTTACGGCGGCCACCTTAACTGGATGTTTTTAGGTTTAGCTGCTGCACTTTATGGGGTGATTATCTTTTTAAACTATAAAAAAATATCATCACCATTCATTTGGATAGTAGCTTCTCTGGGGCTTTGGTTCGCTTTATACAATTCGGGTGTAGAGGCGAGTATCGCCGGAGTTTTAATTGCATTTGCGATGCCTGTAGACATGTTGCCTAAAGTAGAGCAACGCATCCACCGGTACGTCAACTTTTTAATTTTACCGCTTTTTGCCTTTGCTAATACAGCTATAATTTTACCAAACGATGTTATGGGTTCGTTTGGCAGCACCTTAAGTTTGGGCATTATGTTTGGCCTGGTAATAGGCAAGCCAATTGGGATATTTTTATTTAGCCGTGTTTTAGTAGCATTAAAAATAGCCAGCCTTCCTAATAAAGTTCAATGGAAACAACTGTTTGGCATGGGTACTTTGGCTGGCATTGGTTTTACAATGTCAATATTTACTACTATGCTGGCATTTAAGCAGCAGGAGTTTCAAGACATTGCAAAGGTTTCTATTTTAGCAAGCGTGCTTTTGTCATTAATATTAAGCCTGGTTTATTTTGTTGCGATAAATGTTAAAGAAAGTATAGATCACGCGCCCGAAAAAGACAAAAAAATAGCAGGCAATACCGCATTAAACATATCCTGACGCGTATGGCACTAAGCATACTTAAGATTGCACTCCTGCTCTTTATTTTGATCATCCCGCTTCGGGGGCCATCAAAAAGAAAAGAGTCAAATTGGAATGTCCGCCTTGACAAATCTATAAGACGTTCTAAGTATGGGGTAAATGAAGATGGCAACCTTGAAGAGTTACCCGACGAAAAAGACAAAAAAGGAGATTAATAATTTACTTTAAATTATTTTTTGTACATTTAAAACAAGGGCATATTTTATTGAAATGGAGCTAAAAAATTTCATAAAATTATTTTTTTTACTGCTTTTTTGCTGTTCATTCTTTGCCAGCAAAAGCAATCCGCATGCTCCTGAAAATCAAACTAAAAAATCAACTTTCTATTCAAAAGTTTACGGCAGTACAACCTGCCCTTTTGCACCTTTTATAAAATTCACTCTTGTTGATAATAACCAGGAAGCAATACGACAGGTGCATAAAACAACCAATCCTGTTTTTACATTTTATTTACTGCCGCACAAAACAACCACCTGTGTAAAGTATTTTAATTTTTTCTCCGGATATAACGACCACAGATATACGCTTCGAAACGCAGATTTTCTGTTTCCTTTCCACGCCTTTTGGTAGCACCAGTAAGGTATCTGTCGCTTGCTAAAACCTATCAATATTATTGATAATAAGTGCTTGCTTTATGCAGGTATCTATAGGTTTATGCCAGCGGATACTTACCCAAATCTTACTATTGCTTGCTACAAGCAGTACGGCACCCAATAATTAAATCATTGCCTTATGCAATCTTTATTGGGCCAGCCTTACAAGCACACATTATTAGATTTGATTGATTGCTACAACAACCCTAACATACGTGCATTATTTGTAAGTGCTGACCCTTTATCCCAACTGAATCAACACCAGGGGTTAATAAAGATACCATAGCAGGGAAGGCTGGTCCCAGGGGATCAGCCTTTATTTAAGCTTTACAACGCCGTACCGGTAAACAGGTATAAAATTATATTCCACTTGTAGTATATCCCGAGGATAAATTTATCCGGGATAATACATTGCAATAAAGATTTTTAATCGTTTGTTGTTGATCGGTTAAATGTGAGGGCCTGCATCCTGTTAACAGGGGCAGGCTTTTTTGTGGAGTTTAATGATCAAATATTCGATCCTGATCGCCCGTTACAATAAAGGCCGTCCCGGTATTATCGGGACGGCCTTTATGCGCTATAATAACAGGTATTAATTAACCGGTTTTACAGGTGGCTCTGGCGGCCTGCGCTGCTGCCTTTGTGGCTGCTGCTGTTGTTGCTGGCGTTGCTGTTGCTGAGCCTGTTGTTGGGCACGTTGCTGCTGAGCCTGCTGGGCGGCTTGTTGTTGCTGGGCGGCTTGCTGAGCCTGTTGTTGTTGGGCACGTTGAGCGCGTTGTTGTTGGTCGGCCTGCTGTTGGGCCTGACCATGTTGTTGCTGTACCTGCTGAGCGGCTTGTCTCTGCTGCTCGCGCTGTGCTTGTTGTTGTATCTGCTGAGTCTGTTGCGCACGTTGCTGTTGCTCTTGCTGCCATTGTAGCTGGCGGCGCTGCCCTCTTATAGCACCCTGCTGCTGTTGTTGCGGTGTTTGGCCGTTAATGGCCGGCGCTTGCTGAGTTTGCCCTACACTTTGCAACTGCTGCTCGCGCTGATATTGCTGGCGTCGCTGCTCGCGCAAAGTACGCTGCTCGTCATTTAGCTGTTGTTGCTTTTGCTGCAGGTCATTATTTGGCGGCGTTGTAGCGGGGCGGTTATCATTACCGTTGCGCCCGCCGCCCCTGTTAAATACGGGCTGTTGGCCGGGTTGCGTTTGCGTTGGCGGCGTTTGGGCGGGCTGCGATTGGTTAGGCCTGTTAGCTTGTCCCTGTTGATTTGGTTGACGGTTACCCTGTTGATCCGGACGACGTCCCTGCTGATCGTTATCAGGCCTGTTGTTTACGCGCACCACGTTATTATTGCCGTTGGCGCTACGGGCCACGTTAGCCAGTTTTGCAGCATTATCATGATTAAAACCTGGCGCACCACCGGGGCCGCGGCGGGCGATACCCTGGTTAGGGTTTTGCTGCTTGTAAGCATTAGCATCAACAACGCGTTGCGGGCGTGCATCCCCGTTGCGCCTAACAGCTGGCCTGAATATACTGACCGTATTATTTTGCACATTCATGGCGCCCGGTCTTGCGGCATTATTTATAGCATAAACGCGTGGGCGCTGGTGTGTATAACGCGCGATGTCAACAGCCCGCGGACCGGCAATATACTGTCGGCCACCGCTTGAATAAGTATAGTTTACTGTTGTTGTATTGCGGATAATACTTCCCACCCTGGTATGCGGCACATAATAATTATAAATATTAGGGCGGTTGATATAAGCCTCGGGAGCGAACGCCCAATAGCTATCCGGCACGCGGTAATTGCTGCCAACTGATAAACCGATACTCATGCCCGGTATTAAAGGTGCCCAGCCATAATAACCGCCGCCATGGCGCCAGCTAACCCAGGCAGGAGCCCATTCATAACCCGGGATCCATTCCCAACCGTAAAAATCATCATAACGCCAGCGGCCATAATGGAAAGTTGCCCACCCCCATGGATACTCAGATACCCAGGTGTTACCATACTCTGTTAATACCCAATGGCCCTGTGTTTGGTAGGGCCTAAAATCTTCGGCAACATCCGGGATCCAAACGTCGCCATATTGCGGGTCGCTTACCCAGGTACCGTAAGGTGCCAGTTCATCATAAAAGTCCTGCTCAGAAATATATTCATCCTGTGCTTTACTTATATGCGGGGCGGCGGCTATCAGCAATAACGCCAACAGGCCTATGCCCCATATTTTATTTAAGATTTTCATAGCTTTATAGTTTACGGCGTAATACTTACGCTTTTGTTATATGGACATAACAAACTATAAAACGTTTAGCCCGTTAATTGTTTTAATATGTTTAGTTAGCTAAGTTTACAATAGCGGTTTTCTATTTAATAATTAATAATTTTACCTTTTATATTTGATATACTATGAGCACAGAAATAAATATCCCACGCCTTGACCTGAATACCTACACCAATGGTACCGAAGCCGAGCGCAAACAATTTTCGGACGAGATAGGCAAGGCTTTTAACGAAACCGGTTTTGTTACTATTACCAACCACGGTTTAAGCAAAGAGCTGATTGACGAATTATATGCACAGGTTAAAGCCCTTTTCGCATTACCTGATAGCGTAAAATCAAGCTACGAGATAGCCGAGCTTGCTGGCCAGCGCGGTTATACCGGCAAAGGCAAAGAAACCGCCAAGGGCTTTAAAACGCCCGATTTGAAAGAGTTTTGGCAGATAGGCCAAACGGTTGAGGGCAATGACGCGCTTAAAGCCGAATACCCTGAAAACCTGGTTGTAAAAGAACTGCCCGCTTTTAACCCTACTACTTTAGCGATCTACAAAAAGCTGGAAAATGTTGGCAAGCAATTATTGCAAGCTATTGCTGTTTACCTTGGCCTTGATGAGCATTACTTTGATAACAAGGTAAATAACGGTAATTCGATATTACGCACGTTGCATTACTTCCCTATTGAAAACCCGGATGCTGTGCCTGCTGATGCGGTACGTGCCGGCGCGCATGAGGATATTAACCTGATTACTTTGCTGATAGGCGCCAGTGCCGATGGGCTGGAAGTGCTTACCCGCACCGGTAGTTGGTTCCCGGTAAAAGCGCATGGCGAGGATTTGGTGGTTAACGTTGGCGATATGTTGCAGCGTTTAACCAACAACAAGCTAAAATCAACCACGCACCGTGTGGTTAACCCGCCGCGCGAGCTGATGAAAAATTCGCGTTACTCGGTGCCTTTCTTTTTACACCCGGTATCTGATATGGATCTGACCTCGTTACCGTCAACCGTTGATGCCGGGCATCCTAAATTATACAGCGATATCACCGCCGGCGAGTATTTAGATGAGCGCCTGCGTGAGATTGGATTGAAGAAATAAGTTGGCAGTTATTAGTTTGCAGTAGGCCGGCTAAAATCAATAAACACCCCTTCATCGCGAGCGTAGCGTGGTGATCTCTACACGATAGATAAACGCAATACAGTTTTTCCGCCTGGCGTGTAGAGATTGCCACACTCGTACCTCGTTCGCAATGACGGGTTATTTTATGGCAGTTTGCTAAAATCGATCTGCGGACGTGGTTTTGCAGATGGCGTTTTGGTAAACGATGTTTTAAGGGGAACAAAATCATCAAAGAAACCGCAATTGCGCAGGTAAAATTGATCGCCCTGCACACCGCCGGCATAATCTTTACGGTAGTTTACTTTGGCGGTGTTATCGCCCGTAAACAGGGCATCGTTTAACGGGTACCATTTACCTTCTATATCAACTATCCATTGGTTTCCAAAAAATACCCAGCGAGTTTTATCGCCCTGCTTTGGGTCAAAGTTTTCAAGGAAAGAATGCAACCCTTTTAAATATGAGCCCGACTGCGGGCGTTTAAAGCTGGCGACCAAAATCCATTCGTCCGATTCCAGGGGTTTAAAATATGCTGTATAAATTGTTGTCTCGGCTGCTATATCGCCCTGCGCATGTATTAAAAAGCAATACGTTTTGCCGGCAACCCAAGGGAAGGTTAGATAACTTTGACCACCCGAGCCTTCGCCGCCAAACTCGCAGCCATGTGTTTTTTCGCCTTTCTTTAACAGCTTTACCTTTAAGCTCTCAGGGATAGTTTTAGGATCATCAGTAGTATATGGGCTCCAAACCGAAAATAAGATGCGGCGGGTATCTGCCGAGTTTACCTGCATCCCAAAATAGCCACCTGTAAAGCCATCAGCCATAAAATACGAGCCGATAACGTCATTCCCAACCGGCACGGTAACTTCATTATAGAACCATTCGGTCGTGTTTTTAACAGCATCGGGCACCGTATAGTTAAGGTGCACCGAGGGGCCGCGATGTCCCCAGTAAAAAAAGTTACCTTTGTTATCCTTTACATAAGCAGCGTCATTTTTTAATGCCGTGCCTATCAATATCATATCGTCTATATCAGCAAAAACATTTCCTGTTTTTGAAAGGCCTTGCAGCTCTACTTTTAAATAACCCGGCTTATCAATATTTATCTCACCAAAAAACAAAAAGTTATACCCGGTAGCAGCCACTGTTTTAGTCAACGTATGGCCTGCTGTCTTTACGCTTATGGTGCTTTCGCCTGATGGTACACGCATTTTAAAGCCAATGTTTAGGCTACCCGCCTTTTCGGGGCGAACATAAACGGTAACCACATCTTCGCCATTGGTCCAATTGCTAAGCCCGCGCGCGTTTATTATAGCTTTAGCATGCGGACCAACAAAAGCATTACCACCCAGCGGTACCACAACCGCCGCCGTATCCAGCCTGCTTTGCATTGCCAATGCATTAAACACGCAGCCCATACCAATAGCAAGGATGAAAAATATCCGGGTAATAAATTTATTGATCGTCATGGATATATAGAGATAAGGCTCTATTGCAAATACCTGCTACTGCAACTTTAAGCTGCTGCTATAACTTCCCGTCCATTTCGGCCTTTATAGCCCTTAAAAACTCGTTAGGGTGGTGCGAGCCTATAATGTAAACCAGTCCGTCCCGGTCTGTAAGATGCACTGCATCCCGGCCGGCAGCAAAAAAGCGAATAGTGCCTTTGCTATGCAGGTTATAAACCGGGTTGTTAACCAAATATTTACTGTAAGGCGCAACCTCTGCTTTTACAATGCTGTTCAGGTCTATTTTTACCAGGCGGCTGGTCCATAAACCATTTAATATGATGCTTTTATTCTCAACCCTGGTTTTAAAATGTACCAGGAAACCCATAACTATCGAGATTACCAGGATAGCGAAACCTACAACGGCTAGCAGGTCGCCGTTCGAGTCGCCGACTGCTGTAAAAGTATAGGCAGCAAAACAAAATATAGCCAATACCAAACGGATAGACAGCGGGATAAACTCGCGCCCCAGGTATTGCTTCTCTGTAAAGATTAATTTCTCGCTCATTTTTTAATTTGGAGGATTTGATGACCTGTTAATCTGACATTTAATTTTCAAATCTTCAAATTAACACATTCTCAAATTATCTTACTTTATACAATTCGAAGATAGTTACTTTTTTGGTGTTTTTAGTTACTTTATATCTGTCGTCAAGCCGGGCACCGCCCACCCATATAATTTCGCCGTTGCCATTTATTAATAAAGGCACCTGGCTTTTTTGGTGCAGGGGCATTTTTTGGCCGATAAAAAAATCGCTCAGTTTCTTTTTAGTTTTCATCCCCAACGGCCGGAAACTATCGCTTCGTTGCCAGGCACGGATGGTAAGCGGGTAACTCAATTTATCCGCATCAACAGAAACAGCTAATGGGTTATCTTTGATGATGAGCGGCGTATCATCATGCAAAACGGTTAACTTATAGTCGCCGTAATTAATAGCATGGTCTTCGGCTGTAATACTTACATCCGGCTGTTCTGCTTTATTTTTTGCGGCGATAATTAAATTGTCCCTGTCCACTATCAGCCTAAAACCATCAGACTCGAGTACCCTGCCCGAATGTTTATTTAATGCTGCTATCAAGTTGTCAATAGCGGTTTCATTAAAGCCAAAATCCTGCAATAATTTAAACAGCAATAACCTTTGCGGATTTAACGCTTTAACGACATCAATTGCTATCAACACATCCCCATCCCGATAGGAAAATAGCTGCGTCTTCAATTCGGCAATGCGCAGCTCCAGTAATGTCTCCAGGTCGCGGAAGTGTTGCAGGTTGTTCTCGAATGTTTTCTCAAGGCCCGGGTTAAGTTTTTTTAGCGCGGGCACAACCTCATGCCTTAACATATTGCGCGCATATTTTACCGACGCGTTCGAGCTATCCTCAACATACAGGTAGTTATTGTCCGCTACCAATTTTTCTATTTCCTGACGGGATAAGAACAGCATGGGCCTTACCAGCCAGCCGTTTTTTGGCAGGATACCATGCAGGCCGGCAATGCCGGTACCGCGCACCAGGTTTAACAATATTGTTTCAATTGCATCGTTTTGGTGGTGCGCAAGCGCGATGGCGGTGTAGTTATGCTGCTGCCTTATTTGCTCAAACCATTGATACCGAAGGTCGCGCGCCGCCATCTGGATAGATATTTTGTTGATAGTGGCAAAGTTTTGGGTGTCAAAGTTTATAGTATGAAAAGGCACGTTGCATTGTTGGGCCAGTTGTTTACAAAATGCCTGGTCGGCATTGGCTTCATGGCCCCGCAATTGGAAATTACAGTGCGCAACAGCAAATTTATACCCCGATGATAGTAATAAATGAACCATCAATACAGAATCCATTCCACCGCTTACTGCCGCCAGCAAGGTGCCGTTACGTTCAAACAGGCTGTTTTGGCCAATAAAATCGGTGAATTTTTTATCCGGGAGCATCATCAAAATTATTAATTTAATAACCCCAACAAAAAACTAATTTTGCAGTAGTGAATAAATACGTCTTAAGTTTATCGTTTTTACTGTCGGCGATGGCTGTTTTGGGTCAAAGCAAATCAAGGGTCAACCTAATTAGTTCGTCGACCATGGAGATGGTGCCCGCGCCGGGGCAAGGTAACCAGCGGATAATAAAAGTGCATAACGGCGTATTTAAACAAGACTACTCTACCTTAACATCAGACAGCGCTTATTTTTACCCCGACCTTAACCTGGTTGATGCTTTTAGCCACGTAGTTATTAACCAGGGCGACACGGTACATATTTACTCGGATCTGTTACATTATGACGGTAACACCAAATTAGCCACGTTAACCAACCATGTTATAATGGTTGATAAAGATGCTACCTTAACTACTGATAACTTTACCTATAACACCGCTACCCGCATAGGCACCTATATTGAAGGCGGCAAGCTGGTTAACAAAGGCAATACGCTTGTTAGTAAAAATGGTTATTATTTTTCGTTCACCCGCGATGCTTACTTTAGGTATGATGTGGTTTGTACCACGCCCGATGCGGTTATAAAAACGGATACCATGCGTTATAACTCGGGCACCCGCATTACCTATTTTTACGGCCCAACCATTATAACCGGGAAGGATAAGGATGTTTTATACACCGAGAACGGCACCTACAACACCGTAACCGAGCAGGCAGCTTTTGGCAAACGGAATTTATATATCAATAAAACAAAATCATTGCGTGGTGATAGTTTGTTTTATGATCGCCTAAAAGGTTATGGCCGCGCGGTTAAGCACGTTACTTTTAACGATACCCAGGACAAGATGACCCTTAAGGGCGAACTGGGCGTATACCATAAATCGAACGAAGAGGCATGGGTAACTGACAATGCCTACATGATATTTGTAACTGAGGATAGCAGCGCTGTGAAAAAGCCGGCGACAGATTCTTTACTTAAAAACACAAAGGCCGGCGCTATTGACAGCCTCACAAAAAAGGCGACAGCTGCAGCCAATGCCCCACCTAGCGATAAAAAGCTAACCTTAAAAGGCATTACTGATTCGGTTACTAAAAAACTGCCGGGCATTACACAGCTTATCGCATCAAATAGTAAAGCTATAAAAAGCGTGGCGGACTCTATTTTAAAAAAACTACCCGTTAAAGCCCCGGTTACTCCTGCGCCCAAAAAGGCGCCGGTAAAAGCTGTGACGCCGCCTGTTAAAAAACCGGTAGTATCACCGCCGGTTAATACAACTATGCCTCAGGTTAAAGGCCCCAATACCCAGCCTACAATTAAACGAACACCACTACCACCGCCAAGTGTTACCCCGCAAATTGTGTACAGATTTGCCGATACCGTAAGGCAGGAGGAAAAACCCAAACCGGGCATGCGGTATGACTCGCTGTTTTTTGCTGCTGATACTTTAAAAACCCAGGTAATGACCTTCAAGGATTTTAAAATATTAAAGCAGAAGCAGTATGATGCTACGCATATTGACACATCCATTAAAGTGGTTAAACGGAAACCATCTTTTATGTATAAAACCCCGCCTAAGTATATAGAGTTGGAGCCTATCCCTTTCCCCAAGGATACCACGTTTTTAAAGCCCTACTACTTTGGCAAGCCAAAGCCGCCTGCGCCAAAACCAGCGCCTAAAGTTATACTGAAACCAGTTGTGAAAGCTCCGGTTATTAAATTAAGTCCGAAGGATTCGCTTAAAGCTAAAAACAGGGCCGATTCAATTGCTTTACGGATGCCGAAGCCATTGAGTGATACTTCGCATATAAGGATAGTCAGGGGATACAATCATGCCAAGCTGTTTAAGTCTGATTTGCAGGCTAAAGCCGATTCGATGTTTTACAGCACCAGCGACTCCACCATCCGCATGTACGTAAACCCGATGATCTGGACACAGGCGTCGCAACTATCAGGCGATACGATAAACCTGCAGATGAAGAATAAAAAGCTGGATAACCTGGACATGTACCCGGCAGCATTTATCGTCAATTTGGAAAAAAACGACTCGACCTTTTATAACCAGGCCGGTGGTAAAAAGATGCACGGTACTTTTAAAAACAGCAAGCTAAACGCGTTTGTTATCACCGGCAATGCCGAAACCATTTATTTTAAACGCGATTCGGTTAAAAACGAAGTGACAGATATGTCGCGGACAGTCAGCGGCGTAGCATTTTTTAATTTTGATAAGGGCGAAATAAGCAGCAATGGTTTTGTTGGGAAATATGAGGGCCATGGCTCGCCATTAGATAAGGTAAAAGAAGAAGACAAAATACTTAAAGGCTTTATCTGGAAACCAAAAGACAGGCCGGTATCAAAAGAAGCTATCCTATCGGGTTATAATAAAAAGCCGGTGGTTAAAAAGCCGGCCGCCAAACCCGGCATTACCGCCAAAAAAACAGGCAAACCTTTACCTGTAAAAACGGGCGCTGTTAAATTAGGTAAGGATACGATTTCCAATAGTCAGCCTGCTTTAAAACTGGGTAAGGATAGCATACTTAGCAAACCAGCGAACCTGAAAACAAGTAAAGACAGTGTAGCTAAAGACACGGTTACGCAGCAGCGGCGGTCTATTATTTTAAAGCCTTAGTATTACAGCGTATTTAAAAACGCGACAAGTTTTTCAACAGCAATAGCGCGGTGGCTTATGGCATTTTTTTCTACCAGGGTCATTTCGGCAAAGGTAACCGTATAACCATCGGGTTGAAATATGGGGTCATAACCAAAGCCGGCGGTACCGCTTACTTCCCGGCGGATGGTCCCGTCAACTGTTCCTTCAAAAAAGTGTTCGGCCCCGTTCCATACCAATGATATTACCGTACGGAAACGTGCCTTACGGTTTGTCATTCCTTTTAAACTCTGCAATACCTTTGCTGTGTTAGTAGCATGGTTACCATGCCCGCCCGCATACCGTGCCGAGTAAACGCCGGGGTTGCCATTTAAGGCGTCAATCTCTAATCCGCTGTCATCGCCAAAGCAATTAACCGCGTACTTATCATAAATATAGTGGCTTTTTATTGATGCGTTTTCGCGGAAAGTAGTGCCGGTTTCGGCAATATCATCCTGGCAGTTAATGTCATTAAGGCTTAGCAGTTTTATACGTCCTGCAAGCTTGTCCGAAACCTCTTCCAGCTTATGCGCGTTGTTGGTGGCAAATACTAATTGCTGCATTATAAGTTTTTCATTTGCTCCCAAAACGCTTTTTTATTATCGGTACTACTCATCATTTCATCAAAGCTAAAGCTATGCAGCAGCACGCCATTTTTCATTTTTTTAGGCTGATTAAGCGGCGGCACGCCCATACCTCCAGGCACGGCAGCTTCACCCAATATCAATAGCTTTTCGGGTTTAAAATAATTCACCAGGTCGGTAACAGCAGTAACAGCGGATGTAGCTATGTTTAAAATCGCCACATCATCCATATCATAATCCTTACGCTTCAATATATTTTGCAGCGCGGCAAGGTGGTCGGCTGCTATAAACTCTTCGGTTGGGTAATGGGTGATGATTAAAAAACGCTTTTTATTACCGCCCATATAATTAAACTGCACGGCAGGCGTTTCTGTAACAGTAATTTGCGGGGTAGCAGCAGGCGGCTCTGGCAAAGTGGCAGTTGTAGTAGCAGTTGGTATTACTACCGTTGGCGAAATTGTTTCAACAGGTGTTTCAGGTGCCTGGCTTACAGCCGCTTTATCGCTTTGCAGCAGGTAAATGTCATCCTGTAATATAAACCTTAATGCTGCCGTGTTCTCTGATCTCATTTTAACAAATTTTAACCAAAAATAGTTAAAGTGTTTGAAGCTTTATTGGCATATTCGCATTATTATAAATCCGGGTGTATTAAAACACCCTGGTTAGCAGTTATAATTGATAAATTTTACCGAAATTCGGGACGTTTTTGCGGGCAGAAATCCGCAGTGTATTTAAATAGGATAAATGAGAAAGTTTGGGATAGTTGTTTTAAGTGTGGTTTTGTTTGCTTCTGCCGCTAACGCGCAGAAAATAGTGTTAGATAAAATTGTAGCGGTAGTAGGTGGTAGTGTTATATTACAATCGGATATTGAATTATTAAATGCGCAGTATGTTATACAAAATGTGCACCCTGATAAGTGTTTATTAGTTCAGAGCTTAATAACACAAAAATTATTGGTACAGCAAGCCGCTATAGATAGTATCGAAGTAAAATCAGACGACGTTGATAACGAGGTTGACCGCCGTATGCGCGGTATGACCCAACGCGCAGGCGGGCAGGAAAGACTGGAGCAGTTTTTGGGCCGATCATTATTACAATACAAAGAAGAGATCCGTGGTGATGTACGAGAGATGATGGTTGCCGAAAAAATGAAGGGACACATCACCGAAAAATTGAATACTACCCCGCAGGATGTGAAAGACTATTTTAACAGGATGCCGAAAGATAGCTTGCCAACCTTCAACAAAGAAGTTGAAGTTGGCGAGATCGTTTTTGAACCTAAATTAAGCAAGGAAGAAAAAGACGTGTACCGCGAAAAATCACAGGCCCTGTTGGACAGGATAAAAAAAGGTGAAGACTTTGCAACATTGGCTACAGCTTATTCGCAGGATCCGGGTTCGGCGCCGCAGGGTGGTGATGTTGGCTTTGCCGATAGGAATATGTTTGTTAAAGAGTTTACAGCCTGGGCATTTAGGCTAAAAGCAGGCGAATACTCGCCGGTATTTGAGTCGCCTGATTATGGCTTCTTCTTCCTGCAGGTATTAGAGCGCCGGGGCGAGCAGGTACACGTGCGCCATATTTTAATTACGCCGCCTACAACAGCAGCAAGTTTAGAAAGAGCGAAAGGCAAAGCCGATACCGTATTTACCTTAATAGACAAAAATCGCAAGGTTGATTTCTTTTCGAGCGCGGCATCTTTCTATTCGGACAATAAAGAAACCAAGTATAATGGCGGTATGATCATCAACCCTGAAGGCGAAACACGTACCACTTATATCCCTACCGATAAGCTTGACCCGCAAATTGCATTGGTGGTTGATACCATGAAAGCCGGCGGTATATCAAAACCGGTATTGTTTACAGATCGTGCCGGCAAAAAAAGCTACCGGATATTCTATTTAAAATCGGTTACCAATGCCCATAAAGCTAACTTAGATCAGGATTTCCCTAAATTAAAAGCATACGCTACTGATGATAAGATCAATCGTACTATTAGCCAGTGGTTTGCTAAAAAAAGGAAAGAAACTTATATAAAAATTGATCCGCAATACCAGGGTTGCTCCGTATTGAAAGACTGGGGCACACCAACGACAGCACAGGCTAAACCTTAAAAATTATGCAGCACAAGTCCGATGTAGAAGCAGCCGATGCTTTAAAACATGCCTATCAGCAAATACGTACAGAAATAAGTAATGTAATAGTTGGGCAGGATGAAGTTGTAAAGTTTGTGCTCATATCTATTTTCAGTAATGGCCACTGTTTACTGGTAGGCGTACCGGGGCTGGCAAAAACCTTGCTGGTACAAACCGTATCGCAGGTGCTTGACCTTGATTTTAACCGCATACAATTTACACCCGATCTGATGCCTTCGGACATTATCGGGTCTGAAATATTGGGCGAGGACCGGACTTTTAAATTCATCCCCGGCCCGGTTTTCTCTAACATTATTTTGGCGGATGAGATTAACCGTACGCCGCCTAAAACGCAGGCTGCATTATTAGAAGCCATGCAGGAAAAATCGGTTACTGCCGCAGGCGTTACCCATAAGCTATCGCCGCCATTTTTTGTATTAGCTACCCAGAACCCAATTGAGCAGGAAGGCACCTATCCGCTCCCTGAAGCGCAGTTGGATCGTTTTATGTTCAAAGTATCACTAAACTATCCATCGTTTAAAGAAGAGCTCCAGATCGTTAAAAACACCACCAGCACAACGCAGCAAAGCGTAAGTAAAATATTAAATGCCGAACAGATCATTTATTTCCAGCAATTGGTAAGAAATATCCCGGTTGCCGATAATGTATTGGAATATGCGGTAAAGCTGGTAGCAAAAACCCGCCCCGATGGCGAATTTGCTGCACCACAAGTTAAACGTTTATTAAACTGGGGCGCAGGCCCGCGTGCATCACAGTTTCTGATACTGGGTGCCAAGTGCCATGCGGTCATCAACGGCAAATATTCGCCTGACATTGAAGATGTACAGGCAGTAGCCAGGCCCATTTTAAGCCACCGTATTGTACGCAGCTACCATGCAGAAGCCGAAGGGTTATCTACGGATGATATTATTGAGCAACTCTTTTAGAGTTGAGTGACTGGTGATTAGAGGTTAGTCATTGCCATTTCAAAAAAAGTTATAACAAAAGAGGCTGACCGTTGTGGTCAGCCTCTTTTGCTTTCTATATAAAGCGATTGGCAACTAATCTTTAATCACCAACCTCTAATCACTAATTTTCAATCGCCGAAAACACTTCCAGTAGTATATCCCATTTATGAGAGGCATCAAGTTCCCATATACGCACATAGTTAAAATTGCTCACAATGTTTCCCTTTTTAATACGCGCGCGGCCATAGCTATAGGCCAGGTCATTACTTGTTGAACGACCACCGCTGATAGTTTCGGCTGATATGCTGATAGCCTCGTTATTTAAAAACTTTAAGATCCTGTCGCTACCGGTCATCGGCTCAAAGCCAGGGAAATAATAACGGCCCTCGGGGCTCAAAAACTCTTTGTATGCACCCAGCGAAGATATAGTTAAAGCATGGTTTAACATTTTATCTGTGTTAAGGATAATTTCTTTACCTACAAACGGATCTTTATTTAAAACAGGTTTTATTGATGCGTCAGGCTCTTTAAAATCTATCAACGCATCTTTCTCAGCTTCGGGGTGTTGGATACCCAGATCTATCAATAGCTTTAATTTGCCGTCGCCATCGGCGCGCCAAACAGATACATAATCGCCGTACACCTTATCATCATCAGTTTTACCATTTTGGTATACATACGGGCCGGCCGTAAATGCCAAATCACCGTTGTAAGAGATCCGGGCAATTTTTGGTGTCCAGCTTAATGAACCGGCTTGTTTTTCAATGTTTGCGTAAAAATCAGTGATTTTAACCGGCTTCGGCCTGAATACAATACCGTCCGGATCGGCAACGGTTAAAAAGCCACCTTTCATGCCTTTTTTTGCCACTAAATTATTAAAGCTTTTTTCGGCTTCAACTACGGTGTTAACCTTGGCTGGTGTTGTTTGTGCCACAACTATTGAAGTTGCAAAAACAAGGTAGAGAGCGGCCAATACGTTTTTTTTCATTGTGTTAGATTTGTAATTAATGTAATCCGCATGTTTTGCGCGGACTAATGTATCTGCTTTAATTTTTATAACGTTTAAAACTGAATTAAATTTTACTCCAGTTTGTTCCTTCTTTACTATCCTTTAACTGGAAGCCTATTTTTTGCAGGCCGTCGCGTATTTTATCAGAGGTAGCATAATCCTGGTTAGCCTTGGCTTCGTTGCGCAAGGTAACTATCAGGTTCAACACTTTGGGAAGATCGTCATTTGCGGCTTGCTCATCCTTCAATCCCAAAACATCAAACACAAAAGTGGCGATGATGTTTTTTAAAATTTCTAAATTAGCTGCATCTATCTTCAATTTACCATCGTTTACCGAATTAATGATGCGTGCCGCTTCAAACAATTCGGCTATTAAAACCGGGCTGTTAAAATCATCATTCATGGCATCGTAGCAACGTTGCTGCAAGGCCGCCGCATCAACATCTGTAGTGGCAGATGTCTTCAAGCCATCCAATAACGCAACAGCGTTCATCAGGCGTTTAAAGCCCTTGTCAGACGCTTCCATAGCTTCGTTTCCAAAATCAAGCGTGCTGCGGTAATGTGCCTGCAGCATAAAGAAACGCACGGTCATCGGGCTATAGCCCCTATCTAATATGGAATGCTCGCCGGTAAACAGTTCGTACGGCAAAAAGCTATTGCCTAATGATTTTGACATTTTTTGCCCGTTTACCGTAAGCATATTGGTGTGGATCCAGTAAGTAGCCGGATTTTTACCGCAGCTGGCCACGTTTTGCGCAATTTCATTAGTATGGTGCGTAGGCATCAAATCAATACCGCCGCCATGGATATCAAACTGGTCGCCCAGGTATTTATGGCTCATGGCAGAGCACTCCAGGTGCCAGCCCGGGAAACCAACGCCCCATGGCGAGGGCCATTTCATTAAATGCTCGGGCTTCGCTTTTATCCACAAGGCAAAATCAAGCGGGCCGCGTTTGTCGTTCTGTCCGCCTAATGTACGGGTATTTACCAGCAGGTCTTCTAAATTACGGCCGTTGAGTATGCCGTAGTCCTGGGTTTTATTATATTTTTCCACATCGAAATAGATAGAGCCATTTACCTCATAGGCATAGCCTTTTTCCAGTATCAGCTTAACCAGTTCAATCTGCTCACTAATATGGCCGGTAGCTGTGGGCTCTATGCTTGGCGGCAGGGTATTAAATATCGCCATCACGTCATGAAACCCAACCGAATATTTCTGTACAATTTCCATTGGCTCCAGCTGTGTCAGCTTCGCCTTTTTAGAGATCTTATCTTCGCCCTCGTCGCCGGCATCGCCCTCTAAGTGGCCCGCATCAGTAATATTACGCACATAGCGTACCTTATAGCCAAGCAGCATAAGGTACCTGAATATCAGATCGAACGAGATATAGGTACGACAGTTGCCTAAATGTACATCACTATAAACAGTAGGGCCGCATACATACATACCCACATGCGGGGCATTAAGCGGCTTAAATTCTTCTTTTTTACGTGTTAATGTATTGTAAACAAATAAATTTTGTTCCATGGGGGCAAACTTACGATTTTTAGGTTTTAGTTGAGCGGTTGGATTGAGTTGATTCCGTAAGTGGTTTTATTTTACATTAGTATAACTTAATCAACTATTCACCTAATAAACTACTCACCTATTTTAACACCAGGTCAGCAATTACCGGGTAATGATCTGATAATTTTTTCTCGGCTATGGTATAGCTGGCAACGTTAAATTGCGGCGACACCAGTATATAGTCTATCTGGTAATTCGGGAAATCGCCGTTATAGGTACGGCCCAGGCCAAATCCTTTTTCAACAAAGCTGTTTTTAAGCCCCTTTGCCATTTGGTTTACCGCGTATGATGATGGCGTATCATTAAAATCGCCGGATATAATGTATGGGTACGGGCATTGCCTGGCGTGGGCTCTTATCAAAGCTACCTGTTCGCTGCGTTTCATAAATGCTCTTTTTAATTTGCCGCCTAAGCGTTTGGTCGAGCTAAGATCGGGTTTGCCTTTTTGGGTTACGGTATCTATGTACTTATAGTCGGCCGGTTCAAACTGGATGGATTGCAGGTGTACGCTATAAACCCTGAAAATATGATCGTTTTGTTTGATATCAGCATATAAACATTGGTTCCCGCTGTATAGTGGCGATAGCTGTATAAGGCCCTTTGCAATAATGGGGAATTTTGAAAAAATAGCTATACCAAGTTTTTCGTCTTCACTCCCACTAAAATTTTCAAAATAATAATTAGCCGACCCAATGATTTTTTTCATAGAATCAACCATAGCATACTGGCCCCGTTTGCGGGTATAAAACTCCTGCATACCAATAACATCAGGTTGTTGATTGGTTATGAGTTCTAAAATTTCATGCTTGGTAGATATATCTTTTCCTGAGCCATATTTTTTAAAATCGTGCACGTTGTAGGTCATCATCCTAACGGCGTTACCGGCATCTGGCTTAGCTATATTACTATTGCCGGGATGCAGCCCGATATTTTTTTCTAAAATGCCAAAACCGCAAAGTATACCCAATACGGATATCAGTACCAACCAGTTTTTGCGTAACAGCCAATAGGCAATCATTATTAGGTTAACCAATAATAACGGCGGGTAAGCCAGCCCGAAGAACGCGATGACCCATGTTGTTTTAGGATCGGTTACGGGGGCAAGGTAACTTACCAGCAAAGCCAGGCATAAACCGCAGTTTATCCATAAAAACACTTTATCGAAAAAAGGCAATTTTTGCTTTTTCTTCATTTTTTGCTGGCGCGAAATAAAGTTTCTTTTTCCTGCTTGCTCAGGTTATCATATCCCGTTTTTGATATTTTATCCAATATCAGGTCAATCTCATCCTGCCGCGGCACACCCGAAGGCGAACTTTTGTCGCGGTTGGTCGAGGCTACTTTTAGTTTAGATTTTTTCTTAAACAGTTTGGCTATCCCGCCCATCATATCACGCCCCTGTTGCACCTGTTTAACGTATATAAACCCAAACAGCGCGCCGCCTAAGTGCGCTATTTCGCCACCGGCATTGGGGCCTAATATGCCTAAAAAATCAATCACCAGGTAAAATATAACCAGCCATTTTAACCGCACAGGGCCTATAAACATTAAGGATATGGTATAATTTGGCGCTATGGTAGCCGCGCCAACAATTACCGCCATAACCGCTGCCGATGCGCCCACCACCGAGCTGTTTAACAGTAACCCACTTTGCGTAAACGCCGGGAAAACATTATAACTGATCAGGAACAACGCGGCGCCGGCCAGCCCGCCTAATAAATATAAGCCTAATGTGCGTTTGGTGCCTAAATACTCTTCAAATATCTGCCCCAGCCAGTAAAGCCAAAGCATGTTAAATAATATATGGAAGATACCCGCATGCAAAAACATATAAGTAAACGGTGTCCAGAAACGTACGGCCAGTTTGGGCAGATAAGCTGGCATGTATAAATATTCGCGGGTAAGGTCGTCAACTATGGTCGTTCGGAATACTAACCGCTCAAATATGGATAACACGCCAATCACCAAAAAAACAATAACATTAATGCCGATAAGCACGTATAGTTTACTACCCGACCGGAACACTTTGTTATTTATTTCTTGCCACAACGTCATGATCTGTTAATACTTAAAATTGAAAGTCTTTGGGGCCCTGCAAGCGCCAGGCTTTTACTAAAATAAATCCTATTAACGCTCCGCCCAAATGCGCAAAGTGGGCAACATCATCACCCGCGAACCGGGTTACACCTAATGATAGCTCCAACAATACATACACCGGCATAATGTACTTTGCTTTTACCGGTACCGGTATAAACATGATCATTAATTCTGCATTGGGGTACATCATACCAAAGGCTATTAATAAGCCAAATATGGCCCCCGATGCACCTACCATTGATGACATATAAATGCCAGCTAATTTTTTAGCGTCTTCTAAAGGAATACTGTTTAAGGTAGCATTAATATCAGGCGTTGTAAATGTGCCTATTATGCCGTGAACCTCAATAGCCTGCACTATTAACTGTAAGGCTATACCCCCAAGCCCGCAAATAAAATAAAACAACACAAACTTTTGCGAACCCATTGAATACTCTAACACGGCGCCAAACGAGTATAAGGCAAACATGTTAAAAATAATGTGCATCCAGCCGCCATGAAAAAACATGTAGGTAATAGGCTGCCATGGTTTGAACAAAGGCGAATCAAAGTAATGTGCCGAAGCGAGATTATAAATTTGATTTACCATCGCCTCATTAAACAGCAAATAAGGCAAAAAGCATATAACATTTATGATCAGCAGGTTTTTTACTACCGGTGAAAGGTTTGCGAAAGGTGATTGCATATTCTATATATCGTATCGGTTATTTTTCAAACCGTTCTATTAATTCATTTAGTGTAAAGGTACTAATTACAGGCTTGCCATTTAGCGCAACATTTGGCATTTGACAGGCAAAAAGTTGATCAGTTAGCTGGTTCATTTCTTCGGCCGATAATTTGGTGCCCGCTTTAATGGCCGCGTTACGTGCCAATGACCGGGCCAGGTTATCGCGCTTATCCAGTTTTAGTATCGAAAGGTTATTTTTAAAGCCTTCCAGCAAACGCTCTAATAACTCGTGTTCGCCAACATTGTTCAGGTCGGCCGGGATACCTTCTACAACCACGGTGTTTTTACCAAACTCGCGAATATCAAAACCCAGCGCGCGGATATCGGGCATCAACTCTTTCAATAACTCAAAATCGGCCCCGTTTAGTGTAAGCGATTGCGGGAATAAACTTTGCTGGCTAACGCCTGAATGATTTTGCAATTGCTGCAAAAAACGCTCGTACAAAATCCGCTCGTGCGCGGCTTGCTGATTAATCAGCATAAAACCCGACTTGATCTGCGACATGATAAACCGGTTATGGATCTGGAAAAACTGCCTGTCGGTTGATTTGACAATTTCCTGGTCATTCACAGCTACGGTTTCTTCCGTATGGATCTCGTGCTGTGTATTCGTATCTTTTTTGCTGATCTCGTACAATGTATCCCAGTTATTTGGGATAGGGTTGATCCTGTTAGGGTTGCTGCGACTGCCGCCCGTATCGCGCAAAAATGGTAACTCCCGTTCGGTTTTGGTAAACGGGTTAAAATCGGGGTTAAAAGCAATAACCGGGGCTATGATCTCCTCGAAAGGTTTTGGGGTGATCAGGTGCTCAATGCTGTTCTCCTGGTCGAAATCCAAACTTGGGGTAATATTATATCGCCCTAACGACCGTTTTACCGCAGAGCGGATGATGGCGTAGATGGCTTTCTCGTCCTGATACTTGATCTCTGTTTTTGTGGGATGTACGTTGATATCAATTTTTGAAGGATCGATATCTATAAACAACACATACAGCGGATAGGTATCATCTGGCAACAGCTCTTCGAAAGCCGTCAGCACCGCATGGTTTAAATACGGGTCCTTTATAAAACGGTTGTTTACAAAAAAGAATTGCTCGCCACGGGTGCGCTTGGCAAACTCGGGCTTGCCCACAAAACCACGCAGATTAATAATAGTGGTATCTTCCTCAACCGGTACCAGGCGCTGGTTATAATTGTTACCAAAAAGGTGGATAACCCGTTGCTTTAACGTAGTGGCCGGTAAATGGTAAACCTCCTGCCCGTCATGATGCAGCGTAAAGAATACTTCGGGATGCGCTAACGCGACGCGCTGAAATTCGTCAATAATATGGCGCATCTCCACCGGGTTGCTTTTTAAAAAGTTACGGCGCGCCGGAATATTGTAAAATAAATTCTTTACGCAGATAGAAGTACCGGCAACAGCCGCACACGCCCCCTGCTTAATAACTTCTGACGCTTCAATAAAGATCTGTGTACCCAGCTCATCCTCGTGGCGGCGGGTTTTTAGCTCCACCTGCGCAATAGCGGCGATAGATGCCATAGCCTCGCCCCTGAAACCCATGGTGCGGATGGCAAAAAGGTCCTCGGCTTTCTTAATTTTTGATGTGGCGTGGCGCTCAAAGCTCATGCGCGCGTCGGTGCCGCTCATGCCGCAGCCGTTATCAATAACTTGTATTAATGATTTGCCGGCATCCTTCACAATTAATTGAATCTTGTCCGCCCCGGCATCAATAGCATTCTCTATCAGTTCTTTTACCGCAGATGCCGGCCGTTGCACCACCTCGCCCGCGGCGATCTGGTTAGCGACTGAGTCTGGTAAAAGCTGAATTATGTCTGACATTTATAAAATTCCCCTTCAATTACGTTTTCGGTGCTAAATTAATTATTTGATGCCATAACTTTATCATTTGATAGTTGTATATACTGTTAAGTGCAATATATTTACATCCTTACATCAACTGTATGAAAAAACTATGGCCCATCCTGCTGCTTTTTGTTGCAGCCTGCAAGCAAAAAGAGTACAATGCCGACCTGTTGGTTAAAAACGCGGTGGTGTATACGGTTGACAGCACCTTTACTACCGCCAATGCGTTTGTGGTAAGCGGCGGCAAGATTATATCAGTTGGCAGTGCCGATACCTTAGAAGAAAAATACCTGGCCCGCGAGGTTATAGACGCAAAGGGCAAAGCCATATATCCCGGTTTTATTGATGCGCATGCTCATTTTTATGAATATGGGCTGGGCCTGCAGCAAGTGCCATTAAAAGCTCTTAAAAGCTGGGCCGAAGTAGTTGATACCGTAAAAGCTTATGCCGACCGTAATACCGACGGCTGGATAATAGGCAATGGCTGGGACCAAAACTTATGGGCCGGCAAAAAATTCCCGGATAAAGCCCTGCTTGACGAGTTTTTCCCGGTGCGCCCGGTTATATTGCACAGGGTTGACGGCCATGCCGTAATTGCCAACCAGGCAGCGCTAAACATAGCAGGCATTAAACCGGGACAAAAAGTTGCCGGCGGCGAAATTGAAACCATAAACGGCAAACTTACCGGCTTATTAATTGATAACGCCATAGGCATTGTTACCCGCAAAATTCCCGACCCAACTGAGCAGCTAACCCAAAACGCGCTTTTAAGCGCGCAAACCAATTGCTTTGCTGTGGGCCTTACTACCGTTGACGATTGCGGCCTGCCCTACACCATGGTAAGCACCATTGCCGAACTGCAGCACAAAGGCGCGCTAAAAATGCGCATGTATGTAATGCTGGCCGACAGGCCCGAAAATTATGAATACTTATTTAAACGCGGCGTATTTAAAACTCCGGGGTTAGACGTACGCTCATTTAAAGTTTATGCCGATGGTGCATTGGGTTCGCGCGGGGCGTGTTTGCTAAAGCCTTATAACGATCAAAAAAACTGGAGCGGCTTTTTACTAAGCAGTCAGAAACATTTTGAAGAAGTTGCCAAAATAATAGCCGAAAAAGGCTTCCAGATGTGCACCCACGCCATTGGCGACTCGGCTAACCGGGTGATATTAAAAATATACGCGGCAGCATTAAAAGGTAAGAACGACCGCAGGTGGCGCATAGAGCATTCGCAGGTGGTAGCGCCTGGTGATGTGGCTTTGTTTGGGCAGAATAATATTATTCCATCAGTACAGCCTACACATGCTACCTCTGATATGTACTGGGCCGGGCAACGCTTAGGTGCCGAAAGGTTAAAATCGGCTTATGCCTATAAAAACCTATTGCAGCAAAACGGCTGGATGCCGCTTGGTACTGATTTCCCGGTCGAGAATATTAGTCCGTTTTATACGTTTTACGCGGCAGTAGTGCGTAAGGACCTGAAAGGGTATCCGGCAAATGGCTTCCAGGTAGAAAATGCTTTAAGCAGGACCGAAGCGCTAAGAGGAATAACCATTTGGGCAGCTAAAGCTAATTTCGAGGAAAAAGAAAAAGGCAGCATTGAGGTGGGCAAGTATGCCGACTTTATAATAACCGACCAGGACCTGATGAAGGCCGATGCAAGTGTATTACCAAATATAAAAGTTTTAAAAACCTACATAAACGGAGAAAAGGTGTATGAGAAAAAATAATAATTGTGTTCTTTTAATTTTATTTGTATTTACTTTATTTAATTCGGCTTGCGCCCAAAACGCCGGGCTTGCTTATCTGAAAGAAGAACGGTTGGCCGAGAAGTCGACCATATTATTGAATAATGATAATTCCCTCATCCCTTTACGTAATGTTGGCAACTTAAAAATTGCCAGCATCCATTTATCAAACCCATTTGCCACAGGGTTTGACAGTTTGTTAAACAAGTATGCAAGGGTAGAATCTTATAGCATGGCGGGTTACGTAGGTAAACGGGCGCTTACACAACTTTCTACCGATCTTAAACCATACAACACAATTATTGTACAGCTTAACGAGGCTGATCTGAATAATACCGAATTAGTAAAATTTATTACAGACAATCAAAAATCCAGGAATGTGGTGATAGCCTATTTTGGCAAAGGTGAAGAGCTGGCTAAACTAACCGATGTTACCGCACCCATAATTTATGCTGATCATGCATCGGCTGTTACCGCTTATTATAGCGCGCAGGCCATATTTGGCGGGGTTGCCATCACCCAAAAACTAACCGGTAGTATTACCCAGAAATACCGTTTTGGCATGGGTTTTTTAACAGAAAAGACCCGCCTGCAATATACCGTACCCGAGGCTGTTGGCATTAACGCTAAAAACCTGCAGGATATAGACAAGATAGCTAAAGAGGCTATGGATGCACACGCTACCCCCGGCTGCGTAGTACTGGTTGCCAAAGAGGGTAAGGTGATATTTAATAAAGCCTACGGTTACCATACCTATGCCGCGGACATGCCTGACAAGATCACCGATATTTTTGATGTGGCATCCATGACCAAGATCTCGGCGACTACCATTACAGCTATGCAGCTCAAGGACGAAGGTAAGCTTAGCGTTGATTCGACCCTGGCTTATTACCTGCCGATGGCCCGCAATACCAATAAAGCTGATATACAGGTTCGTGAGGTATTAATGCACCAGGCCGGGCTGATACCTGATATCCCAACGTTTGATAAAATTAAACCGACCGATCATAGCGCCGACTCATCTGCCGCGTTCCCGGTTAAGGTTAATAAAGGTTATTTTTTGCGGAAGGATTATTATAAAGACATTATGCTGCCGGCTATGTATAACTCTCCGCTTAAAACACGCGGCCAATATGTTTACAGCGATATAAGCATGTTGCTGATGCAGCAAGTGGTTGAAAGTATTATGAAAACGCCGCTTAACCAATACGTGCAGCAGCAATTTTACAACAGGTTGAGCATGCAAACGGCTGGCTTTTTACCGTTATACCGTTTCCCGGAAGCGCAGATCATCCCGTCAGAAGATGATGAGGTTTACCGGAAATCTGAACTAATAGGTTATGTTAACGACCCTACCGCCGCGTTAATGGGCGGTGTAGCGGGCCACGCTGGATTGTTTGCCAGCGCTAATGACCTGGCTATCCTTTATCAAATGCTATTAAACAAGGGCACCTATGGCGGCGATAAATTCATCAAATCCGAAACAGTCGACCTGTTTACGGCCAAGCAATCGGCCATAAGTCGCCGGGGCTACGGCTTTGATCGCTGGGACCCGATAGCCGACAGGAAATACCCATCTGAGCTGGCATCGCCGGATAGTTATGGCCATACCGGCTATACCGGCACCTGTATTTGGGTCGACCCGAAATATAACCTGGTTTATATCTTTTTATCAAACCGCACTTACCCAACTGTTAGCAGTAAACTGGGCAGCTTAAATATAAGGCCAAGGATCCAGGATGTAATTTATAAGGCGATAGCGAAGGGGATGTGATGAATGCGGAGCGCGGAACTTTGAATGCGAAATTATAAATCCCAGTCATTCCGCATTCGGCAATTCGCATTCCGAAATCACAGTACCTGGTTAAACTCCAATCGTTCACCATCCGGCCCGGTAATGTTGAAATACTTGCAACCGTTGTTCCAAAATTGCAGGAACACCGGCCCGGGTTCTATGATGTTAAATCCGCCTGCTTTTACTGTGGCGTAGGCTTCATCAATATCGGCTACGTCAAAAGCTACATGGTCTACATGGCCGTCTTTTCGGGCAGCAATTTCGGGCAATACGCTGTCGGGCATTTGGTATAGCTCCATTATCATGTTATCGCGTTTCATCATTACGCAGGTGCCTTGTTCGGCGTTATAGGTAAACGGCTTTTCCATCGCGTTAGCAAAACCAAGCTTGCTGTAAAATGCTGCCGATGCTTTGATGTCAGTTACAGGTATACCGATATGCTGTATGGCCCTGATGTTTAAATTTATTGCGCTTTCCATAAGTTAAAGATGCGGTTTATTTCGGATGTCGATGTGATTTCTGATTTAAAATCAGGAGTATTTGAAGATTTCAATAGAGGCGTAGCCTCGGTCAATTTTGTAGCAACGGGTTTCAACCCGTTGTATATCTAAACAGAATAAATAAAGTGCCGTAGGCCCGGCCCATATAATATGTGTCGTGCCTACGGCACTCGTGTTTATATTTTTTACCATTCACCGGGTTAAAACCCGGTGCTACAATATAGGTCGAGCCGATGGCTCTTAAGCATTCCACAACTTTATTTAAAATCGCCGGGATCGCAAAAACAAACCGAAATCGCACATCCGAAATCCTACATCATATTAATATTACAAATGAAAAACACTAAATCCATTATTTGCTGTTAAACTTGCATTATATTATCACAACAACATATCCACATCCAGACTAAATGAAAATCGGAATAGTTTGTTACCCAACTTTCGGCGGTAGCGGGGTTGTAGCCACGGAGCTTGGCAAAGCACTTGCTGATAACGGCCACCAAGTACACTTCATAACCTATAACCAACCTGCCCGATTGGATTTCTTTTCGGAAAATCTTTTTTACCACGAGGTATCGGTATCTAAATACCCGTTGTTTGATTATCCGCCCTATGAGTTGGCTTTGGCCAGTCGTATGGTTGATGTGGTACGATTTGAAAAGCTGGATATCCTGCACGTACACTACGCCATTCCGCATGCTTCGGCGGCGTTTATGGCAAAGCAAATCTTACAAACGTATGGGATTTATATCCCTGTTGTTACCACGCTGCACGGTACTGATATTACGCTGGTTGGTAAGGACCGCACCTATAAACCGGTGGTAACTTTTTCTATCAACATGTCCGATGGGGTTACTGCCGTATCAGAAAACTTAAGGAAGGACACTTATGAGTTTTTTGAGATCGAGAACGACATCAAGGTCATCCCCAATTTTATAGACCTGCACCGCTTTAACCTGCAGGCCAAAGATCATTTTAAAAGAGCTATTGCGCCAGAGGGCGAAAAAATCCTGATCCATACTTCCAACTTCCGCAAGGTTAAGCGTACCGAGGACGTGGTAAGGATCTTCGCTAAGATCCTCGAAAAGATCCCATCGAAACTATTAATGGTTGGTGATGGCGGCGAGCGCAGCGATTGCGAGCAATTATGCCGCGATTTGGGCGTAGGTGACGACGTGCGCTTTTTAGGCAAGCAGGATGCTATTGAAGAAATCTTATCGGTATCTGATTTGTTCCTGATGCCGTCACAATCTGAAAGTTTTGGTTTAGCGGCATTAGAAGCTATGGCCTGCAAAGTGCCTGTGGTAAGCTCGAATGCCGGCGGCCTGCCCGAATTAAACATAGACGGTGTAACCGGATTTTTAAAAGACATTGGCGACATACAAGGCATGGCCGACAGCTCTATTTACATTTTAGAGGACGAAGTACGCCTGGCAACCTTTAAAGAAAACGCCCTTGCCCGCGCCAAAGAGTTTGACCTGGCGAAGATCTTACCGATATATGAAAACTATTATATCGAAGTTATTGCCAAAACAAGAACTAAGGCGGCAAGTTGCGCAAAGAAATAACTTCTTACTTTGCGACAGGAAGAATGCCATACCGGAGTTTCATCTAAGCACGATTGCTTATTTTACTACCATATTTAATAATGATATTGAAGCGATTGCCCCGTTAGGGCTACTTGTTTGTAGTAAAATAGATAAAAATAAAAATCGCTCCTTAGGTGCGACCCTGAATTGACAGGCGGCGACTAATTTATTAAGGGTTGCACCTACGGAGCAAAATATCTGATGGATTAATTTCTACAAACAGGTAGCCCCTATGGGGCAAGTTTGTTTAATCACTTTGTCTATAACAACAATTTTTTTTCAATAAACCAACTTATACCCTATCCCCCGCACATTAATGATCTGCACTGATTGATCGGCCGACAGGTGCTTGCGCAGCTTGGTAATAAAAACATCCAGGCTGCGGGCGTTAAAAAAACTATCATTGCCCCAAAGTGTTTGCAGTATAAACGGGCGCTTCACTACCTGCTGGTAATTCTGGCAAAGTATTTTTAAGATCTCGCTTTCGCGGGATGTTAGCTGTGTTATGTTTATGCCCTGTTCGATCAGGTTTTTGCGTGGGTTGAAGATAAATTCGCCAAACTGGAACACTTCGGTCTCACTAATTGGTTTGGCGTTTAATACGCCTTCTTTACTCAATTGCACCTGGATGCGTACGATCAATTCCTCAATGCTGAATGGTTTTTTCAGATAGTCGTTTGCACCTAATTCAAACCCTGCTACCACGTCTTTTGATTGTGATTTAGCGGTTAGGAAGATAATAGGTGTTTGTCTGTCTGTCGCCCGTATTTTTTGGGCTACTTCAAAACCATCCATCAGGGGCATCATTACATCCAGTACCACAATGTCCGGTTTATGTGCCTGGTATTGCTCGAAGGCTACCTTCCCGTTAGGGCATAAAATAACTTTGAAATCGCGCTCTTCCAAACTCTCGCGGATGATATGCGCCAGCGAGGTTTCGTCCTCGGCCAGTAAAACTTTAGTAGTACCCATCTATTTTAAAGGTATGGAAATGATGAACTCCGTTTTGATATTTATTTCACTATTTACGGTTATGGTACCGCCATGCGCTTCAATAACCGATTTGACATAGCTTAAGCCCAGGCCGCTGCCTTTAACATTATGCACATCGCCGGTAGGCACACGATAAAACTTATCAAATACATGTTTAAGCTCTGCTGCTGGGATGCCTATACCATTATCAAGGACAGTAAAGTAAGCAAAGCCCTTGTCCTTCACTCCAATAATCGCTATCTCAACCGACTCCTTGGAATATTTTACCGCATTGTCTACCAGGTTGATCAACACGTTTTTAAAATGCAGTGGATCAGCCTGGATATGTTTTACTTCATCAGCTATATCAACCGTAAACTTAACCGGTTTAACTGATCTGAATTTTTCCATGCCGATGATCTCATCTGTCAATGCAACTATATCTAAATGATGCAGGGAGACTTTTAACTTATTCTTATCGTACACAGAAATATTAAGCAACTTGGTTACCATATCATTTAGTCGGGTAAGTTCGTTTTTGCAGATGTCTAAATAGCGATTGGTTTTTTCTTTATCATCCAGTGCCTTAAAGTTTTGCATCCCCTCTATAGCTGCCGATATGGTGGCGATAGGTGTTTTAAACTCGTGGGTAAGATTGTCGATAAAATCATCTTTAATATCGGCTAATTGTTTTTGCTGTTTAATTATTTTGATGAGGTAGCTGAAGGAGAAGATCAATATTAAAATCAACAAAATACCTATAGCTACCCTGGTCGCCATTTGAGAAATTACCCAATACATTCTATTAGGGAAATACAATGCTACCTTTCGTTTTTGGGGATACCCATGCAATACATTCTGCCTAAAAGGTTGGATAAATACGTCGTGTTTTGGCGAATAGGGCAAATAGGGCAAATTATTCCCAAAGGCTAAAACTAAACCCATCTTGCCAGGATCTGTCACCCTAAAGTGTAGCAAGCCTTCTATAAGATATTTATAAATCTTAGCCGAATCGTCTTTAAATGCCTGGTCGCGGGTCTTACCGACCATTTCCCGGAAAAATTTCTCTTCCTCGTGATAGCCCCAATGAAAAAACTTTTGGAGCGAATCATCAAGTCGCATGTTCTTTTTATTAGTAGCAGCAGTCGTCGATTCAATAAATTTACCAGTACTAAGTATTCCAGGCGACATGATCGAAACCCCATCAGGAGATGAAAGACCCATATGCATATAATACCCGGTTTTTATGTTAGGCCGCGTAAGTGTTGGATGCAAATACTCCAAATCGATATGCAGCGAATCACCACCATTAATGTATTGCATTTTTACTGTATCCACCCATTTTTTTAGGTTAGTAGCAATATAGGTAGAGTCGATCGCTCTTTGCTCGGCCTTTACTTTTGTAAGTGCATCGAATAATGCTACGCTACTTTCACTCATTATAGCTGCCACCTCTGTGTTATTGGTTTTAATCATCCAGTCTACCTGAAAACACATAATACCAAATATGGCCAGCGTGATAGGTATAAGGATAAGGTTTAGTTTTCTTTTCATCGTTTCTGATATTTAAAACGAAGATATACGCCGCATTTATAAAAGCTCTTTCCTGTTAACATACATTAACATTGTTTAATAAAGGATAAGGAAAATGAATGGCAAAAAGTGTTTCACTCAAAGTGTTTCACTTCGATCCTTAAAATCGCGCAAAAATCAAACAAGTAACTTATTATCAATAATTTACCGCCAATCACTTAAACTATTTGTGCTGTTGCAAAGTGTTTCACTTCATTTTAAACAACATGCTTATTTACAGGCCATTACAATAAAAAAGTGTTTCAGGTGTTTCAAAGTGTTTCACTATTTGTGAAACACTTAAAAGGTAATAGGATAAGCCATTTCGGCTTTTGCCTCGCGCATTACAAAGGTGCTTTGCAGCGCGCCCATGGGCACGGTCTCAAACAAATGGTTCATCAGGAACTGGTGGTAGGCATCCAGGTCCTTCACCGCTACCCGCAATATAAAATCATACTGGCCTGACATATGGTAACATTCCATCACCTCGGGCACTTTTATTATCTCGTTCTCAAAATAATTAAGCGTTTCCTTGCTATGGTCGCGCAGCTGTACATGCGTAAAGGCAATGAGGCCGCGATCTATCTTTTTATTATCCAGTACAGCCACGTATTTCTTGATATAGCCCTGCTCCTGCATCCGGCGGATGCGGTCGTTAACGGCGCTGGCGCTTTTGTGCAGCTTCTCGCCAATTTCTTTGTTGGTCATGCGGGCATTGTCCTGCAATATTTGCAGGATCTGCTTATCAACGGTATCTAATTTATTTAACATAAGTAAAGTATTCGGAAAAGGGATAAATAACTATCATCAAACAGGATTAAATCCTGTCTTATATGGTAATAACAGTACAATCTACGGATTATATATTGGTATACTGTTAATTAAACAGCAAATCCTGAAATTTATATAGAATTACGACTTACGGTATCCGCAACAGCTACAAACTAATTGAAATTGCGATTGTTGCCTTAGATACAACCTGTTAAGAGAAGACCTAATGAAATTAGTTACCTATAAAACCGCCACCCGCGAGGGATTGGGCCTGATTGTTAATGACCAGCTTTTTGACCTGAATACCTGTGGGGTGATCCTGCCCGGGTGCATGACCGAATTTTTAAACGGCGGCGAGGTGCTGATGGAGAAAGCCAAACGCATTGAGGAGCAGATCAAAGCCAAACAGATCAATGCGCGGGTGATTGAGCAGTATGAGCTGTTGGCCCCTGTACCTAATCCAACATCCTGCCGGGATGGATATGCTTTCAGGCAGCATGTGGAGTCGGCCCGCCGTAACCGTGGCGCCGATATGATTAAAGAGTTTGACCAGTACCCGATATTTTATTTTACCAACCACAATGCTATCTATGGGCCAGGCGACATCAACTGCATGCCCGACCATTTCAACAAGCTTGATTTCGAGTTGGAAGCAGCTATAGTAATTGGCAAGCCCGGCCGCAACATTAAAGCTGTGGATGCTGATAGTTACATAGCGGGCTACATGATCATGAATGACCTTAGCGCACGCACCCTGCAAATGGAGGAGATGCTGCTCAACCTCGGCCCGGCCAAAGGCAAGGACTTCGCCACCGTAATAGGCCCCTGGCTGGTTACCGCAGATGAGCTGCAACCTTACAAAACGAAACCCAAACCGGGCCATACCGGTGCTGCCTATAATTTAGAAATGACCTGCAAGGTAAACGGTATCGAGGTATCAAAAGGGAATATGGCTGATATGGACTGGACCTTTGCCGAGATCATTGAACGGGCATCGTACGGTGTTGACCTGTATGCCGGCGATGTGATAGGCTCGGGCACGGTTGGTACCGGTTGCTTTTTAGAATTGAACGGAACAGGAATATTAAACGATTATAACTATAAAACCCAATGGCTGCAACCCGGCGATGAGGTAACGATGGAGATAACCGGCTTAGGCACGTTAACCAATACAATGGTAGCCGAGGCGACTGATTGGTCGATACTAAAACAAAAGAAATAACCGATGAAAAGCTTTGAAACAGCAGAGATGAGCACCGGTCAGGTACATAACTACCTGCAGCACGCCATTGCGCCAAGGCCCATCGCGTTCGTATCCACCATTGATAAGAATGGCAAGGTGAACTTAAGTCCGTTTAGCTTTTTTAATTTGTTTAGCGCCAACCCGCCGGTTTGCGTGTTCTCGCCCTCGCGCAGGGTTAGGGACAATACCACCAAGCATACTTTAGAGAACATACAGGAAGTTGCGGAATGCGTCATCAATATCGTTGATCATAACATCGTTTACAAAGTAAACCAGGCCAGCGCCGAGTATCCAAAGGGTGTGAATGAATTTCGCGAATGCGGCTTAACCGAACTGGCATCCATACACGTTAAACCGCCCCGCGTTGCCGAATCGCCGGTGCAACTGGAATGTATCGTTAAACAGATCATCCCATTAGGTGAGGGCCCCGGCGCAGGCAATTTGGTTATAGCTGAAGTAAAAACCATCCATTTCAGGGATGACCTGCTGGATGATAACGGACGCCCAATACAAGAAAACTTTGACCTGGTTGCCCGCCTCGGCGGCGACTGGTATACCCGCGTAACCTCCGAAAGCTTGTTCGCGTTACCTAAACCTATTAATGAACCATTAACCCAATAGATCATGCCAAGCTATCATACCTTAGGAAAGATCCCGCATAAACGGCATACCCAGTTCAGGAAGCCGGATGGTACGCTGTATGCCGAGGAGCTGGTGTCGACAGAAGGCTTCTCAAGCGCTTACTCGCTTATTTATCATGCTTACCCGCCAACCATGGTTAAAGAGCTGGGCGAGCCATATTCTGTAGAGCCTAAAATAGCCCGCGAAAAGCACTTGAAGCATACCAGCCTGATCGGCTTTAACATCGAACCCGAAGACGATTACCTGCAAAGCCGCAAGCCGGTACTGGTAAACAGCGATCTGCATATCTCGCTGGCAGCCCCGCGCAAATCAATGACCGACTATTTTTATAAAAACAGCCAGGCCGATGAGGTGGTGTTTATTCATGAAGGTACCGGTACTCTAAAAACCGGTTTCGGCAATATTAAGTTTGCCTACGGCGATTACCTGGTGATTCCGCGTGGGACGATCCATCAAATGGAGTTTGATACAGAAGCAAACCGACTGTTTATTGTAGAGAGCTTTAGCCCTATCCGTCCGCCAAAAAGGTATTTGAATAGTTATGGCCAATTGATGGAACACGCGCCGTATTGCGAGCGCGATATCCGCCAGCCTGAGAATTTGGAAACGCATGATGAGAAAGGCGATTTTAAGATCCTCATTAAAAAACAGGGTTTGATCTACCCTTACATCTACGGCACGCACCCGTTTGATTTTGTAGGCTGGGATGGCTTTCATTACCCATGGGCATTCTCGATCCATGATTTTGAGCCGATAACCGGTCGCCTGCATCAGCCACCGCCGGTGCATCAAACCTTCGAGGGGCATAACTTCGTGATCTGTTCGTTTGTGCCGCGCAAGTTTGATTATCACCCGTTGTCTATCCCGGCACCATACAACCATAGTAATGTAGATAGCGACGAGGTGCTATACTATGTCGACGGCGATTTTATGAGCCGTAAAAGTGTAGTGAAAGGACAGATCACCCTGCATCCCGGCGGCATACCGCATGGCCCGGCACCGGGTTCGGTTGAGAAATCTATCGGCAAAGAGTCGACAGATGAGCTGGCCGTAATGATAGACCCGTTCAGGCCATTAATGCTGACGGAATACGCGATAGAAATTGAGGATGAGAATTATTATAAGAGTTGGATAAGCTAAGGCCAGCCCCACCCAAACCCTCCCCTGAAGGGAGGGCTTTAAAAAAACACCATGACAACACAAACAATCGAAAATAAAAAGGTCTCCCCTGCCGGGGGAGATTTAGAGGGGGCGACAGATTTTCTGCCCCTTAACGGCACCGATTACGTAGAGTTTTACGTAGGCAACGCCAAGCAGGCAGCGCATTATTATAAAACGGCTTTCGGGTTCCAGGACCTGGCTTATGCCGGCCCGGAGACGGGCGTGCGCGACCGTGCATCGTACGTTTTGCAGCAGGGTAAGATCAGGATTGTTTTGACAACACCCCTGCATTCAGATCACCCTATATCAGACCATATTAAAAAACACGGCGATGGTGTAAAGGTGCTGGCCCTTTGGGTTGATGATGCCTACGACGCTTTTAAGCAAACTACCAGCCGTGGCGCTGTGCCATACCAGCAACCGCAAACTATTACCGATGAATTTGGCGAGGTGCGCACCAGCGGCATTAAATTATATGGCGAAACGGTGCATTTATTCATCGAGCGCAAAAACTATAAAGGGTTGTTCCTGCCGGGATATAAAGCACATCAAACCAATTACCAGCCAAGCGATACCGGATTGCTCTATGTAGACCACTGCGTAGGTAACGTAGGCTGGCATAAAATGAACGAGTGGGTTAGTTTTTATGAGGACACCATGGGCTTCAAAAACATCCTGACGTTTGATGATAAAATGATCTCGACCGAATATTCGGCTTTAATGAGTAAGGTGATGAGTAATGGCAACGGCTATGTAAAGTTCCCGATAAACGAACCGGCCGAGGGTAAAAAGAAATCGCAGATAGAAGAATACCTGGAGTTTTATGAAGACGAAGGTGTACAGCACCTTGCATTAGCGACGCATGATATCGTTAAAACCGTTACCGAGCTGCAAAGCCGGGGGGTTGAATTTTTAACCGTACCAACATCATATTATAAAGAGCTAACCGCCCGTGTAGGCCATATTGATGAAGATTTAGGTCCGCTGGAAAAGCTGGGCATTTTAGTTGATCGCGACGACGAGGGTTACCTGTTGCAGATCTTCACCAAACCGGTTGAGGACAGGCCGACCTTGTTTTTCGAGATCATCCAGCGTAAAGGTGCCAAATCATTTGGAGCAGGTAATTTTAAAGCGCTGTTTGAAGCAATTGAGCGTGAACAGGAATTAAGAGGGAACTTATAGGCCTCACCCAACCCTCTCCAAAGGAGAGGGCTTTAATGAACGGTTTGAAAAAATAAAAATAGTCCCGCGCCAGCACCCTCTCCTTTGGAGAGGGCCGGGGTGAGGCTACGACACCAAACTTATATGGACTTCGAAGATTTTAATAATCCCCAGGTAAAAGCATTACCCAAGCATCTGCGGCAATATATTGTACCGCAGCACTACGAGCATTATACGCCCATAGATCAGGCTATATGGCGGTATGTGATGCGGCAAAATTACAACTATTTAAAGGATGTGGCTTATTATCCCTATATCCCCGGGTTAGAAAAGGCGGGCCTGACCATTGAACATATCCCTAACCTGCAGGAGATGAATGACGCGCTGGCCAAAATTGGCTGGGGCGCGGTTACGGTCGACGGGTTTATTCCGCCGGCGGCGTTTATGGAGTATCAGGCTTATAAGGTGTTGGTTATCGCTGCGGATATTCGCCAGTTAAAACATATTGAGTACACGCCTGCGCCGGATATTATCCATGAGTCGGCGGGCCACGCGCCTATTATTGCCGATCCGGATTATCACCAGTACCTGAGTTATTTTGGGTCGATAGGCGCAAAGGCGATGTTTTCGGCACAAGACTATGAATTGTATGAGGCCATTCGCGCCTTATCCATTCTGAAAGAAATGCCCGATGCTGATCCTTGCGAGTTAAAAGCCGCGCAGAACCAGGTAGCTTATTGCCAGCAAAACATGGGCGAACCATCTGAAATGGCGCTGCTTAGCCGCCTGCATTGGTGGACGGTAGAATATGGTTTGATCGGTAATCTGGAGAACCCTAAAATTTATGGTGCGGGGCTATTATCATCTATTGGTGAAAGCGCGACCTGTATGCAGCCTGACGTTAAAAAACTATGGTATAACCAATACGCGGTAAACTACCCGTATGATATTACCCAACCGCAACAGCAACTATTTGTTACCGAAACGTTTCAGAACCTGATAGATGTATTGGAGCAGTTTGCCAATAAAATGGCTTTTAGAGTAGGCGGCGTCTATGGCCTACGCAAAGCTTTGGAAAGCAATAACACCTGCACAGTTGTGTATAGCTCGGGTCTGCAGGTATCGGGCACATTGACTGATTTTATCCAGCACAACGGCAAACCTGCCTTTATAAGGCTTACCGGTCCGGCTGCATTAGCCGTCGATGGTAAACAGTTACATGGGCATGCGAAGGATTATCATAAAGACGGTTTCAGCTCGCCTGTGGGGCAGTTCAAGGCTGATAGCGAATTAATTATAGGCAACCCGGTACAATTAGATTTTGAAAGCGGCATTACCGTACAAGGAACCATAAAAAATAGCACGCCGCAGATCATCACTTTTGAAAACTGCACGGTAACCTCGGCCGGTGGCGAGATTTTATTCGACCCGGCATGGGGTATTTATGACATGGCTTTGGGCTATGATATCGTTTCTGTTTTTAGCGGCGCTGCTGATAAAAACACTTTCGAAGAGCTTGCTTATCACCCAAAAACTACCACTTATCACCCAACATATACCCAAAAACAACAAGATTTGCACCGGTTTTACCAACGTGTGCGCAACTGTCGTGAAGATACTGTGGGGCATGAACGGCTGGCTTATATCTGGGAACAATTACAAACGGATTTCCCCGACGATTGGTTATGCGCGCTGGAAATTTTAGAGATCCTGGATCGCGAAAAACAGGAGCCTGAAGTGGCGACAGCCATCACCCAATTTTTAGAGGATAAAGCCGATAAACAACCCGGGCTTAAAAAACTGATCGGCGATGGGTTTTATTTGATCAAACACCCGGTAGAGCAATCGGCGTAAACAATAATTCTGTAAGTTTGGGCTTACGCCTATATATGTTTAAAAATATTTTAAGCGCCTTTGGTATCGATGCTGATCTTTCGGCTGTTGTACCTTTTGGCTCGGGCCTGATCAATGGCACCTGGAAAGTAACGGTCAGCGATGACGCTTATATTTTACAACGCATCAACACCAACATCTTTAAATCGCCGCAGGCTATTGCCGATAATTTGGTTAGCCTGCAAACCTATTTAACGCAAGCAGCCCCGGACTATATTTTTGCCGCACCGCTACCAACACTTAGCGGCGACTACCTGGTGATTGATGATAACCAATATTATCGCCTACTGCCTTTCATTAAAAACTCGCATACGGTTGATGTGGTGTCTGAGCCTGCGCAGGCTTTCGAGGCGGCAAAGCAGTTTGGCAAGTTTTCGCGCCTGCTGAATGACTTTGATGCGGATAGCCTGAAATATACCTTACCTGATTTTCATAATTTGAGCCTACGTGTCAATCAATTTAAATCAGCCTTAAAAAACGCGACTGCTGATAGATTGGATAAAGCGGCCATTGAGATCAAAGAGATAGAGAAGCATGAAGATATTGCCGATATCTACCGCCAATTGGTTGAGGAAAAAACAATCCCGCTACGCGTTATCCATCATGACACCAAGATCAACAATGTACTGTTTGATGCTGATGATAAGGGATTAGGTGTGATAGACCTTGATACCGTTATGCCCGGCTATTTTATAAGCGACGTGGGCGATATGATGCGTACTTACCTATCCCCTGCCAACGAAGAGGAAAAGGACCTGGATAAAGTTTTTATACTGGAAGATAACTTCGCCGCTATTTACAAAGGCTATATGGCTGAGATGGGCGAAGTGCTGACATCCGCAGAAAAAGATTTGTTCTTCTATTCTGGCAAGTTTATGATCTACATGCAGGCGGTTCGTTTTTTAGCTGACTACTTAAATGGTGATATTTATTACCATACCACTTATGCCGGGCAGAATTTAGTGCGCGCGCAAAACCAGCTGAGCCTGTTAAACAAATATATTGCCGCCCAAACCCGGTTAGAAGAATAGGCTACCTTGTTACAAATAGCTTAGCCACCATTGGGTATGTGTCTTTTTGTATTTGGCAAACCAGCGACATGGGAAGTATAAAATAAATATCGCTAAAAACCATACGCCGTAAACACCTGCTAAGCTTAACCCAAAGCCCTGCGGCTCGAACAGGAACGGCGCACCTGTAGGCAATATTTGGCTGGTTTTAAAGCCCATCGCAAAAAACAGGATAATATGTATAGTTTGGATCAAATACCAATGGCATACATAGTAAAAGAATGGCACATTGCCATAGGTTACCATAATTGCGGTGAATTTATTTTTAACCCCTTCTAATACTGAAAGCAATATAAGCGCTGTGCCTAAAGTCATGCCCAGGTATAATAACGAGCATGGATATTTGGTAACATTAAAAAATGATATGATGCTTAATGCCGTAGTTTTTTGAACCGACCATGGCGAAGGATCGCCATAAACATTAAAGTACCTGAATACCACAAACAGGGCCAATAAGCCCAGCCCGGTATACAATAAAGTTTTACGGCGCTTTGCCGCATTGTAGGTGCTCTTGTATAATGTGCCAAACACATAGCCCAGCAACATTACGCCGGTCCACGGTAAAAGCGCATAGGCTATTAATATAAAATGCTGGTGGCCCACGTTAACAATACCATTGCCCCCGAAACCGCCTGCCGATAAAAATAATGTCCACGGGATAGTCTTACCTATGGGCCCTACATTAACAACATCCAATATATTGTGCCCGAAGAATATGACAGCGCCTATTATCCCGATAACTATTAACGATGCTCTTAGCCTAACCAGCAAAGCCAATAAGATCATGCTGCCGCCAATGGCCCATATTACCTGTAATATCAATACGCTGAATATCGGGTTGAGTGTAATGCCAAAGCTTATAAAAATCAGTTCCACCACAATCAGCCATAAACCTCGTTTAAACAAAAATGTGCATAGTTGCGTGGGTGTACGGCGCGTGCCTGCTATGTTGGCCGATACCCCGCTCAGGAAAACAAAGGTTGGCGCACAAAAATGCGTTATCCACCGAGTGAAAAACAAAAACGGATAAGTAACCGCCAAGTCGGTAGGCTCGGGCGCACCGTGAAAAATATCGCGGGTATGGTCAATCGCCATAATGAGCATTACCAGCCCACGTACAATATCAATTGATTCTATCCTGTATTTTGTTGAAGCGGCAGTTGTTGTCATGGCTTAACGTATTGATTTATAATTGTGATGCACGAATATAATAAAAAAACAAAAAGCCCCCAGCTTACGCCGAAGGCTTTTAAATATCATAGCCGGTGGTCTTACTTCTTTAACGGGTACGTATTAAAAAATAACGACACCGCGGTTGACGGCCCGAAACCCTTCTTTAACACCGGGGCAACCTCAGGCGTACGGGTGGCCCATTTTGTTTGGATGATCCCGTACGTATTACGGTTATTGTAAGCCACTTTACTGTTTAAGTTCAACCAATCTACCAGGTCGGTCTTTCCGGTTTCAACTGTATACATACGGGCATAACGAAGGAATATACCTTTAAAGCCGGGCAAGTCGCCGCCGCTGTCTTCGTTGTTCATCACTTTTCCTCTATATATAGAATCGCGGGTAAATTGCGCTATTTTCTGGGCCTCATCTAAATAGGTAGCTTCTTTGGTATATTTATAAAGCATAGTTGCTGCGCCCAAAAACGTCCCTTCATTATAAGTGAAGCTTACGTTGCTGGTTCGTAGCAATCCGGTTCTTTTATTCAGGTCGACGTTGTCTTTAACCTTGCCGGTAGCCGGGTTAAGCAAGTAAATTTTAGACCAGCTATACAGCGCAACTGCTTTATCCCAATAAGTATTGTCACCGGTAGCCTGGGCAAGATAGCAAGCCGCTACTGCTGCAGGACCCTCGATACAGGCATTTTTTGAAGTCTTAGTTTCAAACCAGATCAACCCGCCGCCGTAGCTGTTGGTAAAGGCGCGCTTATACATTTTATCATATTGATCTTTTGCTTTATCTAAATAGGTTTTATTGCCGGTAAGCAGGTAACCGCGCACGCTAAACAGCACTGCCCAGGTTATATCATCGTTAAATTTATTATACATCCAATCCTCTTTGTGGTTGGTAATAAAATTGGTGAACAGTTTGGCAAAACGATCTTTATAAACAGGGTCCTTAGTAACCTCGTAAGCATCTAATACGGTTTCCATCATTTCGGCCTGGTCCCAAAAACCTTTGTGGTCTTCTATTTTATAACCATTATACCAATCATTAAACGCTTTAGTCGCTGTGGCTAAAGAGGGCGCGGCTTCCTGCGCCTTTTCCTTAGTGAACACCCATTTTTGCACATCAGTTTTTGCCACTGTAGCTAAATTAATTTTAGTGCCGTCGGCGGTACCGGCTGCATTTAAATTAAGCGCAAATTTTGGATTAGCAGCCGATTGCAATGTATACACCCCGCTGCCTGCTTTGGTAATTATCCATTTAACATAGTCGTTACCTGAATCATCAAATTGGTCTATACTAACCGAGTCGGCCGGTGTTGCTGCCACGTGCAAAAATTTACCGCTGCCTACATTAGTTAAGGTGTAAGTGTTTTTACTGATGAGCTTAACTATCCAGCGTTGCGCGTCAGATCTGGCATCCGCCCAGCTGTAAACAGCGGCGCCGTTATCAACCGATGAGTTGGTGACATCCAGCATTTTACTGTTTGATTTTGATTTGATGGAATAGATAGCACCCGAAGTGATGCCGCCGGTTTGCGCGAAAACTGAACTTGCGGTTGCAAGGAAAGCCACTATCGCTAAGGTGCGTAAGTAAATTGATTTCATATTAAGGGGATTATTAAATTGATATTGCTGGTTATTGTAAACAATATTCAAGATAAATTTCAGCTTTTATAGCAATGTGGTGAATATGTTACATTGCAATCGATTGCAGAAAAAACAGCACCCTGTAAAACAATTTCACCAGCTTTTTAATTAACAGTTAGCACTTACCATAGTGGGCTAATTTAATTGGAAAACAAAAGACGCATTGCCATATTGGGCGGCGGCCCCAGCGGCCTATTTATGTTTAAGCGATTGGTGGACACTAACGGCACCGACATCGCCATAGATATATTTGAAAAAAAACACCAGTTAGGTGTGGGCTTGCCCTATAGTAAGGATGGCGCTAACGACGAGCATATCACCAACGTATCCGGCAATGAGATCCCAGAGCTGGTAACATCCGTTACCGATTGGATAGCTACTGCTCCTAAAGCTTTATTGGATCATTTTAACATCACCCCAAAAAAATATAATGATTATAAAGTATTGCCCCGCTTACTATTTGGGCAGTATCTATCGGCACAGTTTGAGCTGCTAAAGCAAAAAGCCGAAGCACAGGGAATACCCTATAAAATCCATTTTGAAAGCACCGTAACAGATATTATAGATTATCGCGAACAAAATATTATAAAGGTTGAGATAGCCAATAGTGACCAATTTGAATACGACCAGGTGGTTATCTGTACCGGGCACCGCTGGCCGGTAAAATATGAAGGTAAAATACCGGGTTATTTTGATTCGCCATACCCGCCCGCAAAGCTGAGTTTAAAGTTGAATGACCCGGTGGCTGTTAAAGGTGCTTCGCTTACTGCTATTGATGCTGTGCGAACGCTGGCGAGGGCAAACGGAACTTTTACTGTGGCCGAAGATGGCCATCATCGCACTTATCAATTGGCCGATGATAGCGCCGGATTTAAAATGGTGATGCACTCGCGTAATGGGTTATTGCCTGCGGTGAGGTTTCACCTGGAAGATCCGCATTTATCAAAAGATGCGACGCTGAGTATTCAAGAAATGCAATCTTACCGCCGGGAACATGATGGCTTCCTATCACTTGACTTTTTATTTGAGCAGGATTTTAAGGAGCAGTTTCGTGATAAACGGCCCGAATTTTATGAGCGGATAAAGGACATGACCCTGGAGGGGTTTGTAAACACCATGATGGATCTGCGCGAAAGCATCCGGCCTTTTGATCTTTTTAAAGCGGAGTATCTTGAAGCCGAAAAATCGATCAAACAGCACCATTCGGTTTACTGGAAAGAGATGCTGGCGATATTAAGTTTTACGATGAACTACCCTGCCAAGTACCTGCCAGCAGAGGACATGTTACGCTTGCAAAAAGTTTTAATGCCGCTAATCTCTATTGTTATCGCGTTCGTTCCGCAAAGCTCGGCCGAAGAAATGCTGGCGTTGCACCAGGCGGGCGTATTAGAAATTATATCCGTTGGCGATGATAGTTATGTTGAGCCCGGAGACAAAGGCGGGGCTACTTATTTTTATGATGACGAAGCCGGCGAAAAGCAAACTGTTTATTTTAAGACCTTTGTTGATTGCGTGGGCCAACCCCATTTAAAGTATAAAGATCTGCCCTATAAAAGCCTTGTCGACAAGCAAACCGTAAGCCCGGCGCGGCTTCGGTTTAAAGATAATGAGCAAGGTAAAGTTCAATTAGATGAAGGCAACAAGGATGTGGAAACCGACGACAAAGGCTATTACTATCTCCGCGTTCCGGGCATCGCAATCAATGATGATTTCCAACCGGTTGATGAGTATGGCGCGTTAAACGAGCGGATCTATATGATGGCGGTGCCGTACATTGGTGGTTTCAACCCGGATTATTCGGGACTTGATTTTTGCGAAGCGTCATCAGAACGGATCATTAAAAGTATGTTTAAATAACACAAGGCATGGACCAGCAAACAGCAGCTCCGCTAAAATTATATATGTTATTGCTTGGCTCGAAAGCGCCGGGCAGGCATGTAGAGCAGCATGATTTTTTCTTCGGGATATCCCACGAGCTGAGTGAGCTTGTTCCGGATATTAAGAAATTTTGGAAAGGCGCTGTAGGTAATCTGCACATTGATGGCTGGCGCGAAGTGAACAGTGTAGACGGGTATCAAATTAAAGTTTTCCCTAAAGACGAATCGAACATAACATCAGAGAATAAATTGTTCTTTATAAACCTGGGCGGTTATATGGAGGGGAAACTGGAGGAGCAGCATTATGTGATCCTGTCAGTCAAACCCGATCGCGCACAAGCTATCCAGGATGCCAAGAAAGCAGCCTTCTTCCGCACCAATACCATCGCCTCGGTTAAAGGCGCTAATGCCCACATCGATGATAAGTATGGCATTGATGTAGATGACGTTTATAAGATCGAAGAAATGCTACCCGTGGCTCAAAAATCTTTATACCATCTGGAAATAACCTCAGCATCAGGCTTGCCAGAGGATGAGGTGCATTTGGGATATTTTAGGTTGGATAGGTTGTAAACTGTATCTTCAATGCCCGCATCTTTATTAATCTGCCACTCCAGTAATCTTACCCATTATATGAAAAGATAACGCCAAATTTATTACTATTAAAAGAGTTATTATTATAACAATCAACGTCCCCCTTGCATTTTTTCTTTTTGGTAATTGGTCGAATTCATGAACATAATTTTTCCAATTGTCGTTAGCTAAGAATGCCATATAATTAATTAAAAAAACGATGAACAGGGGAATTAGGGTTACATAGGATCCAAATTCGAAATCACAACTTCGATCAATGAAGTCAAAGTAATAGACCCTTAGCGAACTTAAAAAAAGCACCTCTAAAAACACTATTGAGGCAGTAGCGGTAAAGTCGCTTGGAAAAGATGAATACGACAATTCCCCGAATTTATAATATTTATAAAACAGATAGTAGTATGCTTTTTTAATTGTCATTTTATTAAGATCACCTTTTACTCTACCTTCTTCCACGGCCCCGGCAACACATTGCAACGCTTTGCATAGGCATCCCACATATCATTCATCTTTTTAACCAGGTCGGGGTGTTGCGCGGCAAGATCGTGCATTTCGCTGCGATCTTTTGATATATCGTATAGTTCCCACGGCGATGATTTATAGGTCATACCTTTGAGAAGATCAGCCTCGCTTACCAGTTTCCAGTTACCCATGCGAACGGCTTTGTTCATTTCATGATCCCAATAAATGGCCTCGCGCTGTAGTGGTTTATTTTCAAAGCTTGGCGCCAGGCTTATTCCCTCAACCGGGGTAATATCATGCTGGTTATAGGTTTTAGGGTATGGCGTTTTAGTAACATCTAATATCGTCGGCATAATATCCATTTCATGGCCCGCCTGGCTTCGTAGTTCGCCTTTGGCTTTTAAGCCTGCAGGCCAGTGCACAATTAACGGTGTAGAGATACCGCCTTCATGTACATAATGTTTAAACTTACGTAGCGGCGTGGTTGATACGTTTGCCCACTCCTGCATGTATGATACATAGGTATCTGCAGGACCTGCCATTAATTTTTTGCCCTGCATTACCAGCTTACCCTCGCGGGTGGTTACCGGTTTGTTGGAGTAGATCAATGAGTCGGGGCCAAGCTTACGTACCCTGTTTGGATTGGGTGCCACCGGCCTTATCTCGCCTGTGCCGATGATCTCGGCACAGGCGCCATTATCCTGTAAAAAAAAGATCAGCGTGTTATCATACATGCCGTCGGCTTTTAATTGTTTGATGATACGGCCAATGCCCTGATCCATAATATCAATCATAGCGGCATAAGTTTCCATACGGCGCAGCATGGCGGGTTTATCTTCCTCGCCGGCCCATGATTTGCCATCAAATGCCGATAACGCAACATCTGGCTGTACCACACCCAGTTTTTTCATACGTTCGAGGCGCTCTAAACGCAATGCTTCATAACCTTTGTCAAAGCGCCCTTTGTATTTGGCAATAGCAGCTTCGGGAGCCTGCATCGGCCAGTGGGCGGCGGTATACGCTACGTACATAAAGAAAGGTTTATTTTTATCGCGCTCTTTGATAAATTTTACCGAGTTGTCTGATATCGCATCCGTAAAATAATAATGTTCGGGTTTATACTCAGGGTCGTTAGTTGTGTTTACCAGCTTGTTGCCGCGGGTAAGATAGCCCGGGTCATAAAAATTAGCAGCCCCCAGTATGGTGCCGTAATAATGATCAAACCCGCGCTGTAACGGCCAGTTCTCTTTACCAAAGTTTGGTTTAGGGTCGAAGTTTAAATGCCATTTACCCGTCATTGCCGTTTCATAACCGGCAGATTTTAACACCTCGGCAATAGTAACCGCATTATGGCTCAGGTCGCCGCGGTAGCCGGGCAGTTTAAAATCATTGGTGGTCATCCAGCCCATGCCTGCCTGGTGCGGATCAAGCCCTGTCATCAGCGATGCGCGCGACGGGCAGCATCTTGCTGTATTATAAAATTGGGTATAGCGCAGGCCTTCTTTGGCTAACATATCCAGGTTTGGTGTAGCCGCTTCGCCGCCGTAGCAGCCCAAGTCCGAATAACCCATATCGTCAGACATGATCAAAATAATATTTGGCCTTTTTTGCGCCTGTTTTACTGGTGCAGGTTTAGGCGCATTACCACGCCATGATATGATGCTAACTGCAAAAATTACGGTTAAAATAAGGAGGAGCCCAAATCTTAAATTCTTCATAATAGTGGTGTATATAAGTTATTCTGATTTACTAAGATATACTTTTTATGATAACCCCTAAAATGCAAAAGCTCCGGGTCCCTCAACCCGGAGCAATTTGCGAACTAAACCTAACATGCAATATCTGTTAACCGTGCACTGCACCTATTTTCTTTAATAGTTTCCTGTTTTCGCGTTTATGTATTAAGCGATGTACCAATGCGTAAATACAAGGTAATATCAACAGCGTAAGTATGGTTGATGTTACCAATCCCCCAATAACTACTACCGCCAACGGCTTTTGTGTTTCGCTGCCTATACCTGTTGATATGGCGGCCGGCATCAGGCCTATAGCCGCCATCAGGGCCGTCATCACCACCGGGCGCACGCGCGATATCACACCTTCCAGTATAGCGGTATCCAACGGCATGTGCTCTTCTAAGTTTTTCTTGAATACTGATATCAGGATAACCCCGTTCTGGATACAAACACCAAATAAAGCTATAAACCCAATGCCTGCCGAGATACTGAAGTTGATGCCGGTAATGTGCAAGGCCAATATCCCGCCAATTAACGCGAATGGCACATTCATAATAACCAACGATGCATCTTTAACGTTGCCAAAAGTGATAAACAGTATCAGGAAGATAACCAGCAGGCACAATGGCACCACATGAGCTAAGGTGTTTGAGGCGCGGGTTTGGTTCTCAAACTCGCCTACCCATTGTACCGTATAACCTTGGTCGAGTTTTACAAAGCGGTTTATCTTTTGCTGTGCTTCGGCAATGGTACTGCCCAAATCGCGGCCACGGTTTGAGAATTTTACAGCTATGTGCCGCATATTGTTATCCCGGTAAATAAATGCCGGGCCGGTAAGCGTTTTAATGGTGGCAATTTCTTTTATGGCGATCTTCGATCCGTTTAGCGTTGGCACCATCAGGTTCTCTATTTTATCCTGGGTATCTCTAAATTGCTGTTGGTAACGCACGCGGATATCAAACCTGCGCTCGCCTTCATAAAGCTCGGTAGCGGCTTTACCGCCTATGGCCATTTCAATAACCGAGTTAGCATCGGCGGTTGCAACCCCATACAGCGCCATTTTACGCTGATCCAGTTCTATCCTAAATTCGGGTTGGCCCAAATTGCGCAGTATGCCCAGGTCATCCACCCCTTTTACGGTTTTTAACACGCGCATTATTTCGTTGGCTTTTTCGTCTAAAACTTTAAAGTCGGGGCCAAATACTTTTACCGCAAGCGCGGCATTAACCCCCGCAACGGCTTCTTCAACGTTATCGCGTATTGGCTGCGAATAATTAAATACTACGCCGGGTATCTTCCTTAGCTGCTCGTCCATCTGATCGATCAAACCATCAGAAGTAACTCCTGCTGGCCAGTCTTTCTTATTTTTAAGGTCTACCTGGATCTGGACATCAAAAAAACCTTTCGGGTCGGTACCATCATTGGTACGGCCAACCTGTGCCAGGGTTTGTTTAACCTCAGGAAACTTCGCCAGGATCTGCATCATTTTTTGGTTGATGCTTTCGGCTTCAGGTAAGGATACGCTCATGGGCAATTCGGCCTCTACCCATAATGCGCCCTCGTTAAGGTCGGGTAAAAACTCGGTCCCTAAAAATTTGGCCGAGAAGAAGGTGAGCACCATAAAAGCCACCGCTACCAGGATACTCTTTTTAGGATGTTTATAGGTATAAGTAAACAATTTACGGATGCCATTCTCGAAGAACAGCACCACCGGGTTATGCTTCTCTTTAACATTTTTATTTAGTAAGATGCTCGATAATGCAGGCACCAGCGTCAACGTAAATATTAACGCACCTAACAACGCGAAGCCTAACGTATAAGCCAATGGCGAGAACATTTTACCCTCTACCTTCTGGAACGCGAAGATCGGGATCAGACAGGTGATGATGATGAGCTTAGAGAAAAAGATAGCTTTACCCATCTCTGCACCTACATTTTTAAACAAGCCCAGCTTGGCAAGCTTGTTAAATTTTTCCATACCCACTTCGTGCGCTTTATGATCCAGCGCCACAAAAATGCCCTCGACCATCACCACGGCCCCGTCTATGATGATACCAAAATCAACCGCCCCCATTGATAGCAAGTTGGCGCTCATACCTTTAATCCGCATACATATAAAGGCAAACAAAAGCGACAGTGGTATAATAATAGCTACGATCAATGTCGTGCGCCAATCGGCCATAAACAGGAATACAATAACTGTTACCAGTACAATACCTTCCAGTAAATTATGTATTACCGTTTCCGTACAATAATCCATCAGGTTGGTACGGTCGTAAAATGTATCGATCTTTACATCTTTTGGAAGGACGTTATCGTTAAGGTCCTTCACTTTGGCGCGTACGCGGTCCAATACCTCGGCCGGGTTTTCGCCCTTCCGCATTACGATGATGCCTTCTATAACGTCCTTCTGCTTATCGCGGCTTACCTGGCCTAAACGCGGCAGGCCGGCTTCTCTTATTTCGGCAACATCTTTAGTTAATATCGGTACGTTATTTACATTTTTAATAATGATGTTGCGCATATCGTCAATATTGTTGATGAGGCCGATACCGCGCACTACATATGCCTGATCATTTTTCTCGATAACATCGCCACCCACATTGATATTACTACGATTGATAGCCGTAAAAACATCAAGCGAGGTTAACCCGTATTTTTGCAACAATGCCGGGTTAACGCTAACCTCGTAAGCTTTTTCTTCGCCGCCAAAGCTATTAACATCGGCAACGCCGGGTACAGATTTAAACTGGCGATCGAGCACCCAATCCTGTATCGCTGTAAGCTCATGCAGCGATTTGGTTTTGCTTTTTAAGGTATAACGATAGATCTCGCCGGTTGGGCCGTAAGGCGGCTCAATTTCGGGCTTAACTCCGTCGGGCAGATCGGCATTAGCCAGGCGGCTCAATACCTGTTGCCGCGCAAAAACGTCGTCCACATCATCATCAAAAATTATCCGAGTATAAGATAAACCGAATGCCGACGTGGTACGCAGGTTTGATTTTTTTTGTACCGAGTTTAATACCGTTTCAATAGGTATAGTTATCAGCTTCTCAACCTCCTCGGCACTGCGCCCCGGCCATTGCGCAATGATGATTATCTGCGTATTGGTAACATCCGGGAAAGTTTCGATAGGTGTATTGCTGTAGCTCCATACGCCTATTGCCACCAAAACGGCAGTCATGCAAAACACAAAATAGCGGTGCTTTAGCGAGAAGTAAATTATATTTTTAATGAATTTATTCATTTTTTAGTATCAAGTAATTAGTATCAGGTAGCAAGATTTCTTTAAGTATCGGTGGCAGGCATCTTGATACCAGCTACTTGGATACTTACTACTTCAATTAATCCTCAGTCAGCGAATTATATAATAGCAATTGATTTTTGGAGATCACCTTATCGCCCGGCTTTAAGCCCGATGCGATGTAGGAGATATCGTCAACCGTTTTTATCACACTAACCTCGCGCACCTTCAGGTCGCATTTACTGTTGAAAATCACTACATAGTTTTTGCTGCTGTCAAACACAATAGCTTTTGCCGGTACGGAAACCGCCTGCGCGTTTTCGTTATTGGTAATGGTTACGTTGGTAAACATTTCGGGCTTTAACAGCATGCCGGGGTTGGGTAAAGCAATCTTGATCTTCATTACTTTGTTGTCAGGGTCAAGTACCGAGCTTATCTCATTCACCTTACCCATAAATACTTTACCGGGGTAAGCCAGGGTTGTTACTTTAGCTGTATAACCTGTTTTTACTTTGCTGATGTCCGACTCAAACACATTGGCCCAGATCCATACATCCTGCATATTTGATATGGTGAACATGCTGCCACTATTATCCTGGCGGATAAAGCTGCCCGACGTTATGTTTTTCTCGATGATATAGCCGCTTTGCGGAGCTTTAATAACCAATGTTCCGTTATCGCTGGTATTACCGCCGCCATTTATAGATAGCTGTTGTTTAACCTTCCGGTTTGCTGCAACTGCTTTGTTATAATTTTCTTTCGCTTCGGTAAAATCGCGCTCGCTCGAGATGCCATTTTTATATAATGACTCGGCCTGGTCAAGCTGTCGTTTAGCTATGGCGAGGTCTGATTGGGTTGATGACAGATCGGTATAATTACCGGCCACATCCGCGCTGCGCATTATGGCCAGGGTTTGTCCTTTCTCTACCCTATCGCCCAACGATACCTTTACTGATGTAACCTGCCCGCTTGAAAACGGGAACACCTTCACCACGTTATTATCATCGCTTGATACTTCGCCCGACAGACTTAGCTCATCCTTCATGGTGCTGGTTTTGGCGGTATCAATAGTTATCATTTTTTGCAATGAATCACTTATACATACCTGTTTATTTTCGGGCACGTCCACCTGTTTTTGTTTACACGCAGCCAAAAGCAACAGGCCCGAGATCCCAATCAAAAACGTTTCTCTTTTCATTATTCGTAAATTATTCAATAGTTAATTAAGGCTTTATTATAGTTGTCCCGGTGGCAAAATTCAAATCGGCGATGGACTTTTGCAGGCTGTTTTGCTGTTGCAGCAGTTTAAGTTTGGTGTCTTTATAAGTGTCAAAGAAATCAACAAACTCCACCAAACCTATTTGTCGCTCTTTAAAGCTTTTTAGCATGTTGCTAAACAGCTTATCGTATTGCTCATTAAATGCGGTTTGCTGGGTCGAGAATAATTCCTGCGTTAGCTGGTATTGCCTTACGGCAGATACGACTTCATTTTTAAGGCGCGCTTCGCTACTTTTCAGTGTACTTTCCTGGCTTTTTATGTTGTAGGTTGCCGACTTGATATTGCCCTGGTTCCTGTTAAAGAATGGCAATGGTATACCTATTTGCAAACCATAGTAGTTTGGCGCGTAGCTGCTATTCTTATCATAAGCAACGCCTACGGTTATATCAGGCACGGACAAAGCTTTTTGGTAAGCCAGATCGTGCGTGGCCGAATTAAGCTGGTATTGGTTAGAGAGGTAATCGGCCCGGTTAACTTTTGCCAGCTCGATCAGGGCCGGAATGTCCAACCCTGTCGATTGGCGTTGTTGTTGATCAGTTGTAATAGGATTGATATAGGCGGTTTCGTTAGCGCCTAACAATGTCTTTAGTTCTGTCTGCAGGTCGTTTATTTGCCTGCTATTTTCTATCCGGTCATTCTGCAAGCCAAACAATAAAGCTTTCAGCCTTACCAGGTCCTTCATAGAAGTATTGCCCGCATCAAACGATTTCTGGATCCCATTAACTAAATTAGTTGCCGAGCTGATCTCTACCTGGTATACTTTGCCTTGTTCAATTAAAGTAGCCAGCTGGCTAAAGTCTAATTGCAGGTTATAGCGCAGGTTACGCATCAGGTCGTTAAATTCTGCTTCTTGCACCCGGGCATTGTCTTTGGCTACCTGTACTTGCTTACCGCGTTTGCCTGCAGTGCTAAATACCTGGCTCAATTGTACAAATACCTGCCCCTGCCCTAAATTGCTGTTATGGTAAAAGAATTTTTTGCTACCGCCATCATATATATTCTGATCAGTGCTTAATGTTGGATTATCCCAAAGCTTAGCCTGTGTAATTAAAGCTTTTGAGGCATCGATATTATATTTCTGAGTAAGCAGTTCAAGGTTATTTGCCAAAAACTGTTTCTCGGCATCCTGGAAATTTAACGCTAACGTATCAGCCGGGCCTTGTGCCTTCAGCGCTGATGTAATGATTAACAGGGGTATTACAAAAAGAACTTTAAAACGCATAGTTATTCTAAAGCGTCAAAATTACCCCTTGCTTAGTTGGCTTAAATTAGAATGACATTAGAATTTAATTTCTGTTGAATTGTATGGTGATAGCGGTACCCCGGCCCTCAACAGATTCAACTTGCAGCGTACCCTTAAATAGCTGGATTATTTTTTGCGTAACATATAAGCCTATGCCGCTGCCCACAAAATTATGCGAGTTGGTTGCCCGGTAAAATGATTTGAAAACCAGGTCGAGATCCTCTTTTGGGATCCCAATTCCTGAGTCAACAATCTGCATGCGGATCAATATCTCATCTGCATAAAAATTACACTTAACAGGCTGCTGACTGGAGAACTTAAAGGCATTGCCTATTAAATTATTTAACGCGATAAACAACAACTGGTAATTAGCCGGGATAGTTAACATGGCTTCATCATCAGGCATATGCTCGATATTGATTTGCAGGGCTTCTGCGCCCGCCTTATTAACCCAATAGGCTTGGACATCCCATAACAATTCATCCATCCTTATAGGGCTTTGTTGCGCTATGGTGTAATCCATATCAACCTGGGCAAGCTCCATTAAGCCGGATATGGTATCGCGTAATCTTTCAGATTCTTCTAATACCAATTGCAGCGTTTTTTTAGTTTCCCCGGGGCTTCGTTCTTTATTCAGGGCCAGCTCTACCTCACCAATAATGCTGGTTATGGGGGTGCGTAATTCGTGCGAGGCATTGGCTACATACGTCCGTTGCAGCTCGAAAGCGTTTTCTAAGTGTTCTAATAAACGGTTAAAGTTATTAGCCAGTTCGCTTATTTCATCCTTGCCCTTGCCTTCATCAACCCGCAAATGTAAGTTGGTTGATTTGATAAGCTGCATTTGCCTTACTACACTTTTTATAGGCGATAATGTACTTTGGGCCAGCCAACGGCTCACTAAAAACAAGGTGATGGTTACAATTAAGAACACCACGATCATTGCCTCCAATATCGAGTCCAGCTGCCGCTTTCCTGTTTGATCAACAGCCGAAACCAGGATAACAAAGTTGCCCTGGTTATCTTTATAATAATTGCCAACGACCTGCCGGTTTTGATTGGCATACTCAAGGTGCTTGTACCGCCTTACATTCTTTATGGTTTTTTCCTGCCAGTACTGCTCGTCGTCTTTAATAAATGCCGCGCTGTTACGGTCGTCATAAATGCGGGTTACTTCGCCATGCAGGTTTTTAGAAAAACGGTTCCTTACCTGGGTTAATGAGTCGGGGCTTATTTCATCGGCCTTTAAATAAACCTGCGCCGCAACATTTGCCCGATCATTTAAATGGGTATAAAAGTCGTTGTGCACAATAGTATAAACAGAGATGTACAGCGATACCATTACGGCCAGCAAGATACCCGATCCTATCAGCGTAAAGTAAAGCGAAAGCCGGTCTTTTATTTTCACTTAAACCTCTGTTTTAAATATATACCCCTTGCCTACCACGGTATGGATATACTTTTCGGCAAAGCCTTTGTCTATCTTATTACGCAGGTAGTTAACATATACATCCACCACGTTGGTACCGGTATCAAACGAGATCCCCCATACCTTTTCGGCTATGGTTTGGCGCGATAATATCTTGTCGCTGTTATGCATCAGCAACTCCAGCAAGGCACATTCTTTGGTGGTTAGGGTTATTTTTTTGCCTTCGCGCTCAACTGTGTTATTAGACGTGTTTAGGGTGATATTACCTACAGTTATTATAGGCTCCGCGTCGGCGGCGTTGCGCCTTAACAGCGCATCAACCCTTGCCTGCAATTCTTTTAAATGGAATGGTTTTACCAGGTAATCATCGGCACCGGTATTCAGGCCGGCTACTTTATCATCTACGCTATCCAACGCAGTAAGCATTAAAACAGGGATAGTTTTATTTTTTTGGCGGATATGCCGGCAAACCTCTATGCCCGATACGTAAGGCAGCATGATATCCAGTATTGCCAGGTCATACGGCTTAAGCGCAAATTTGCGGATAGCCTCGGCACCATCAGGAATGATCTCGACTGAATGGTTACTTTCCTCGAGCGCCTTTTTTACTAAAGCCGCTACGCGCTCTTCGTCTTCAACTAAAAATATTTGTGCCATATACCGTTAACAAATATAACGGTTATGGCGATAACAACAGACTAACTATTAAATTGCCTTAAATGATGGTCGACATGTTTATAGGCCAGTTGGCCAACTTGTTCCTTTGTCATTTTGCCAAAGAACCAATGTGTAAATTCCGGGTTGTCGTAATTAGCATATCGCTCCAGCACGCTTATCCATTTTGCCTTTTCGGTCTCAACATTGCCGCCTGTTTCGGTCACTATAAACTCGGGACTGGTTTTTGCGTTGCGTCTCATGGGCGCTTCGTCCTTTAATATGGCTTTCAATATGGGCCGGCCTAATAGATAGCCTAAAAAATGGCGCTTGTAAACCTTCTCGCCTAAATACATTTCATCAGCCAGGATAGCGTGTTTAAGCATTTGATCTATGCTCATTTTACCCCATTGTGGTTTACTGGCTACATTTAAGGTTTTTGCCCGGGCTATCAGTCCGTCACGAGTGGCTTCGTCAAGAATGGTTTTCATTTTTGTTGATCGTTATAAAACAAACCTACACTATCCTGCAAATAAACACGCTATAACTCTGGACAATCTAAAGGGGCAAATGCGACAATTTGCTAATTGTATTAATTGATACCTATTGCAATTTCAAAGAGGCGTAGTCTCGGCCCATATTGTAGCCACGGGTTTCAACCCGTGGTATAAAAAGACAATAAAATACGAGTGCCTTAGGCACGTCCAATATTATATGCGTCGTACCTACGGCACTCAAAAGATTGATGTCGCTTTACCACGGGTTAAAACCCGTGGCTACAAAATTTGTCGAGCCGATGGCTCTAATCCGCAAATGCGACAAGTTGCTACGCTGTACACTCGTCAACCAGCATCAAAATAGAATGGTAGCTTTTGCCAACCGCGTCAGACAAAGCTATCTCGCAGGTTTTTGATGAGGAATAATAACCATCAAAACTATCCGCTTTAACCTCGGTAGCTTCGGGTTTGGTGGCGCAATAGGTTAACTCGGGATGCAGGAAACCCCTATCACCCGCCATACCGCAGCAACCTGCAAATACAGGCAGGTTAACGTCGTTAGCAAGGGATTTGGCTATTTTGGAAAATTGTGCTTCTAAACCCGGCATCTTTTGCAGGGAGCAAACAGGATGAAGTACAATATGATCCTTCTTTTTAGTTATGCTGATGTTTGGCAGCACATGATCATGAATATAAGTAACGCTGTCGATAATTGTAAGCGCGTCAAACTTTTGTTTGTTCTCGTCAGTCAAAGCAGGGCGGCAATGTGTAAGGGTTTGGGTACAGGATGTAATATCCAGTACTACCGGGTATTTCCCTGCTGATGTAATCTCCCAAAGCTTGCTTACCGTTTCATTAACAGTATAGGTATAAGCATCTTTAAATCCTTTAGAGGAATAGATCTGTCCGCAGCAATTTTTCTCAATATTTTGGGGGATGATGACATTGATGTTAGCCTTGGCTGATACATCCATAAAGGTTTGCATAACACCCTTTTGACCCGGCACAGGCTCACCCATTGCACGCGAAATACAGGCCGGGAAATAAACAACCGAATTGATATTGCCTGCAATTACACTACTGCGCGGTATACGGCCAGCCGTAGCCAATTGATTGGACCACAACGGGAAACCCGGGATGATGGTACGCAAGGCCTTTGTAAGTTTAAACATAGCCTTTGTGCCAAAGATCTTATTGACAAGCACACCCGATGCTAAAGCAAGCTTAACCGCGCGATAAACCCCGCGAAAGTTTTTAGCAGTAAACAAGGCCAGGCTATTTTCAGTTGCCGAGTGATTTTCACGGCGCAGGCGTTTTACCAGGTCGCCGGTGTTGATGTCAACCGGGCAGGCGGTGGCGCAAAGGCCATCAACGGCGCAGGTGTCAAGGCCCTCGTATTGATATTGGTCAAGCAGCTCGGCGTGTTGGGCGGCGTTGCCCTCTATTTTAAGTTTACGCAATTCGCGGCGCACCACAATGCGTTTACGGGGGGTAAGTGTAATATCGCGGCTTGGGCATTTATGCTCGCAAAAACCACATTCAATACAACGGTCAACCTCTTCCTCAACCTGTGGCAGGTCCTTTAAATTTCGAATATGCGCCTGTTTATCCGCATTAATAATTACGCCGGGGTTTATTAAATTTTCGGGGTCGATAATTTCCTTAACGGCCTTCATTACCCGGTAAATTTCGCCGCCCCATTCGGTTTCCACAAAGGGTGCCATGTTGCGGCCGGTGCCGTGCTCGGCTTTTAAAGCGCCGCCATATTTTGTTACTACCAGGTCAACCACTTCCTGTAAGAAAGTACGGTATCGCTCCACTTCGGCAGGGGTATCAAATGCCTGGGTAACTACAAAGTGAATGTTTCCATCCTTGGCATGACCGAAGATAATGGCCCGGGTATAATTATATTTTTTAAACAGGAGTTGCAGGTCAGAAATGGCATCGCCCAAACTATCAACCGGGAAAGCTATATCCTCCAAAATCACCGTTGTGCCGCTTGCCCTCACCGCACCTACTGCCGGGAACATGCCTTTACGCACTTTCCAGAACAGTGCTTGCTCATAAGGCACAGCAGTAAAAACCGCATTTTCTAACAGCGAGAGGTCATCCGCAATAGCTAAAAAGCTATCCATTTGCACCTTCAACTCCTCTTGGGTATTGCCCTGGTACTCTACCAATAAAGCGGCCGCGCTTTCGGGCAGGGTTTTAATGATAGCCGGCATGCCTTCCATATTTTCTATGGATTGCAGTGATGCCCTATCCATCAATTCGACAGCACCCGCACCCGAAATAGTTAGCGGGGTTATTGCCTTGCACGCCGAATAGATATCCGTGAAATAAAGCATAGCTGTTAGCTTTTCGGGATAATCATTCACCGTATTTAAAACTGCCTCGGCTATAAAGCCCAATGTTCCTTCGGCACCTATTAGTAAGTGCGCCAGGATATCCATCGGCTCCTCAAAATCAATAAAAGCGTTTACCGAGTAGCCTACTGTATTTTTAGTCTGGTACTTCCTGCGGATCTTATCATGAATCTCGGGGTTATTGATGATCTGCGCACGTAATGAAGCTAACTGCTCGTACAACGCAGCCGATTCGATCTTAAACCGTTCATAATCAATAGCCGATTCGGTAGTATAAGTTTTTCCGTCAGGCAATATAAAGCGGATATATTTTACAGTATGATAAGAATTTTTACTCACGCCGCAGCACATGCCGCTGGCATTGTTCGACAGGATGCCCCCCATCATGGCAGCATTTATACTTGCCGGATCAGGCCCTATTTTACGGCCGTATTTTTTTAAATAAGTGTTTACATTGGCGCCAATAGCACCGGGTTTCACACGCACTATATTGCCATTATCTTCTATGTTGATAGCATTCCAATGCTGACTCAGGTCAACTAAAATACCATCGGTAACAGATTGGCCAGATAAGCTTGTACCTGCAGTACGGAACGTAACAGGGATTTTATGCTGCCTTGAAAAAGCCAGCAGGTTAATTACTTCCTCCTCTGATTTTGGCAGCACTACGGCTTTTGGGCGCAGGTAATAAAACCCGGCATCTGATGCAGACGCAACCAGGTCGATCAGATCTGTTTTGATCCTTTCGGCAGGTAATATGCCCTCCAGTAATTTACCAATTGCAGACTCCAATGTTCTCTCAGGTTTTTCAGATAGCTCGCGATATGTAAAGCCCGGCTAATTTAAGGCATTCATCCGGGAGGCTCTAATATTATTTTTCAGGTTTCTTATCAGATAGCGTCGCGATAACCGTAAAGTCCGGCTAATTTAAGACATTCATTTGATGGTAGCACACCATCTGACGATGTGGACTCAAACAAACTTGATGCCGCGGCACTAACCCCCAACTCCAAACAATCCTTCATGTCCTGGTTGTTATGTACGCCTATTAATACACCGGCTGCAAAAGCATCTCCTGCGCCAGACGCACCGGCCACCTTAGCCGCGGGCACTTGTATACTGGGTTGAAAGTGTGAATCGCCCGCTTCACTGATGGCTATTACACCTTCAGGAAAATGCAGGATAACCCATTTGTTTACGCCCATCTCCAGGAGTTTAAAAGCAGCATCGTAACAATCCTTCATGATAATGTTGCCGCCCGGATCAATGGTTTTAACACCGGTTATCATGCCGGCCTCATATTCATTTACGAAGAGATAGTCGACATACGGCAGGGACGATGGTATAACATCCTTAAACCTCTCAGACCGTTCGCTTACAATATCAACCGATGTAAGTAGGCCATGTTGCTTTGCTTTTTTTAGGACTTTGGAAGCCCGGCTGGTTCCGTCGGCTTCAATAATATCCAGCTGATCAAGCAGTAACAGATAGCCTAAATGGAATATTTTATCCTGCGATAATGAGAAATCAAAATCGTCAATATCCAATAACGCGTTAGCGCCGCGCTGATGAAAAAAGGTGCGCTTGCCCGTACCTTTAACGCTCATTACATCGGTATAGGAAGTATGGGCCTCGTTAGTTTTGCGGATCTGCGTAGTATTAATACCCAAGCCCTGGCAGTGACTGATGACCTGGTTGCCACGATCATCGTCGCCAACCAAACCAACCCCGCTGAGCGGGAAATTAGCCTGTAGTTTCCAAAGGTCCATAATAACGTTATAGGCCGAGCCGCCATTACAACTACTTTCGGACAAGATGTTAACCAGCTTTTCTTCTTCCGGGAAAACATCTATCAACTTTACATAGTCAACTATCCAGTTGCCGCCAACTAAAATGCCGTTTTTCATGGCTTATTTATCGCTTAATAGTTTAACTATAGGAGCCTCGTCCTCGTCAATTTCGGCATAACGGCCAATGTTAGGGTCGGCAAAAAAGTTATCGTTCAGGTCGTCATTAGCGGTAGATACTTCGCCGATAATACACTCATCCGTTCCCGGGTAAAACGCATGCCAGATTCCCGGCTCAATAGTTATGCGCTCGCCGGCTTGTAATTTAAGCGTTGATCCAGATTGAATACTTTTAAACTGCCCGTTAACTTTCATCTGGAAGGCTATGCCTGCTTCGCCCCCGGCGGGATTTTGCGACCACAGTTCAATTACCAGTTCGCCGGTACGGCAAATAATATCTTCCTTCTTTTTTTTATGGGTATGCGCCGGTGTGGTTTGCCCTTTGGCGGCGTACATCAGCTTTTCACAATACTCTTTTTCCTCAGCGAGATTAATTAGTATCAGTCCGTATTTTTTAAAATCACCCAGGCCAAAATCTGTTACATCCCATTTGGGATTTGGCGGCAGTACCCAGCAATTTTTCTTAAAAAACTGGCCCGAGGTTACAATAGCTTTATTAATCTCTGATCTTTTCATACCGGTTGTTGTTGATATTCAATTTTCTCTACCGAGCTGTTAGCAAATGATTTTAACGCCGCATCAAAAACATAATGACTGGCAACGGCTTCATCAGGTGTTACACATCCAAAGCGGCCGTTTAAAAAGCCTTCGCGTTCGGCTACATATCCAGCCAGCATCTGCATAAAACAATCTGCAAAGCCCGGCTCAAAAATACCGCCCGTTATCACCGGGAACGGAACGCCTTTAAAACCAAGATCGGTGCGCTGCCAGTACTGGTCGCCGTCAATCCTAAACGTCCATAGTGCTTTGGTGTCTTTGGTACTGTATTTTACGCCGCCTTTGGTACCAAATATTTCAATGTACCAGGTGTTGGTTTCGCCGGGGGCAATGCGTTTCATTTCTAAAAGCATCGGCACTTGTTTACCGTCGATAGTAACCTGTGTATTTAGTGTAGCGTTGTTCCAGGTATCGCAAACGGCCATGCCGCCTTTACCATCCGGGCGCTCGGTCACAATTTTTTGCAGGTTGGCATAAACCAATTCGGGTTTCCAGCCTAAGCGCAAGGGTACGTGTAAAACGTGCATGCCTAAATCGCCCATAACGCCTATCTCGCCACAATATTTAACCTGTCGTTTCCAGTTAATAGGTTTGTTAAAATCCAGGTCGCTTGAGTGTAAAAAGCCGGCTTTCACTTCAATGATCTCGCCCATACGGCCAGATTTAACCTCTTCTATAACCCGTTGCGGCCCCGGCAGGAAAGGCATCTCAGAGCTGCATCTTACAAAGCGACCCAAGGCTTCGCCTTTATCCCTGATAGCCAGGGATGCTTCCAGGTCAATACCGAAAGGCTTCTCGGCAAGCAGGTCTTTGCCTGCTTCTAATACTTCGATATAAAAATCTTTATGCAGGTTATGCGGCAACGCTACGTAAACCACATCTATATCCTCGCGTGCTAACAATTCCTTATAATCCGCAGTCAGCAGCTCGACGCTCGATATATTTTTATACCAGGCCAGTACCTGCTCGTTCAAATCACAAACCGCTTTCAATTCCACCTTCGCCGGGAAATCATTCAACGCGAACCAGCGCCCAAACGCGCTTGCTGCTTCACGGCCCATCAGACCCCCGCCAATAATTCCAATATTGATAGTTTTCATCAATTCTAATCTAATAGTTTGTTTTAACTTTTTAAAAGATGCATTACATCTGCAGGTTTAGCGCCTTCGTGCACCAGGGCCATCAATGCTTTGGTCATACCGGCCGGGTTAGCGTGCTGGATAACGTTACGGCCATACACAATACCTTTAACACCTTGCTGCATCAGGCCGTAGGTACGGTCCATAATTTCCTGGTCGCTGGCTTTACCGCCGCCGCGTACCAATACCGGGATATTTCCGGCGATTGCCACAATGCGGTGATATTGGTTAACATCGTCGGTTGGGTCGGCTTTAATAATATCGGCACCCAACTCAACACCTTGCCTTACCAACGGGATTATCTTTTCCGGATCACCGTTTACCATGTAACCACCAGCCTCGGTATTTGGGCGAAAAACCAATGGCTCGATCATTAGCGGCATGGCATATTGCTCGCAAACCGGTTTTATTTTAAGGATGTTTTGGATACACTGGTCTGCCACCTCGGGCTCGCCGGGAATACTGAACAGGTTTACCACCACGCAAGTTGCATCTAAGCGTAAAGCCTGCTCAACCGGGTTCTCAATCATGCGGCTAAACAGCGCGCGTGGCAGGTCCTTGCCGTATACATTGGCAACATCTGTACGTAGTACCAACGATGGTTTATGGCGGCCGGGTATCGACTGTAAGTATTGTGCCTGGCCCACTGTTAGCTGTATAGCATCGGGGGCGGCATCAACCAAAACATCAACTGCCTTCTGTATATTTTCTATGCCGTTTAAAAACGCGTATTCGTTAAAAAAGCCGTGGTCTATAGCTACGTCAAAACAGTTGCCCGATTTGCCGTTAAATAATCTATTTAATCTGTATGTTTTCATTACCGGTAAATTGTGTATTAGTTGTTGTTGATATATTAATTTATTGTTGTTCTAATGCTTTGTCTGCCAACACGATATCCATTAGACCGCCGCGCGAAATACTTTTGTAAGATATGGTACTTTCTTTATAGTTAACACCATTTAATTTGATGGATTTAATATAAATGCCCAAAGGTATATTTTTGGTGACATTGATAACAAACTTCCTGCCGTTATCCATATTAATCACGGCCTGTTTAAATAACGGGGTACCCAACTGGTAGTTATCAGATACGGGGTCGACCGGGTAAAAGCCCAGTGCCGAAAACACGTACCAGGCGCTCATTTGCCCCGAATCGTCATTGCCGCTTAAGCCCCCGGGGCCATCGGTATATTCTTCCTCACGGATCCGGGCCACTACCTGCTGCGTCTTCCACGGGGAATTGGTAAAGTTATACATGTAAGGTGTTTGGTGCCCCGGTTCGTTACCATGCCAGTATTCGTCTTTTATAAAAATACTGTCCAGCGCGCTCTCCAATTTATTTTTGCCACCCATTAATTTGGTAAGCCCGGCAACATCCTGCGGCACATAAAAAGTGTACTGTCTTGGGGTGCCTTCGGTTATGTAGGGTGTTTTCCTGTCGGGATAAAAAGGCGAGATCCACGTACCATCTGCATGTTTGGCACGGGCCAGGCCGGTAACGGTATCAATTACGTTTTTATAATTTTTTGATCTTTTGATGAGTTGGTCATAATCAGCCTTATGGCCTAATGATTTAGCCAGCATTGCTAACGCATAATCATCGTATGCATACTCTAACGTCCGCGATACCTGCTCGCCTCTATGCGGCGCATTGTTTACCGGGTCTTCCAACGGGATATATCCATATTTCATGTACGAGTCTAACGCCCGGCGGCCTTTGCCTTCTTCATAATCAGCCTTTGGCGCAACTTCAAAAGCGTTTTGGCGCAGTAAACGGTAAGCCTCTTTTACGTCATAACCGGCAATCCCTTTTAAATAGGCCGACGCGATAAACGGCGCGCCGTGGTCGCCTATCATGGCGCTGGTATAGCTGTTCCAGATGGGGAATATCGGCATCCAGTCACCCTGCTGCCCTTTTAGTATTAACGAGTGTACGATGTTGCTTACCAGCTTAGGCTGTAAGATTTCTAACAATGGCAGCTCGGCCCGGTAAATATCCCACATGGACATATCGCAGTAATAGTTTTTGCCCGGTGCCACTTTAGCAATCTGGTATTGATGCGCAAAGACCGGGTAAGTGCCTTCGACATCATTATATAATCGTGGTGCCTGCAAGCTATGGAATAGCGCGGTGTAAAAAACATGCTTGTTCTTTTCTTCGGCATCGGTTACCTGGATCTTATTTAAAGCTTTTTCCCACGCCGCAGCAGCTTTGGCCCGTACGCCGTTAAAATCCCAGCCGGGTATTTCGGTTTCTAAATTTTTTCTTGCTGCCGCGATGCTGGTAAATGATGTACCTATTTTTATCCGTAATACATCCCCCTTTGCCACTTTAAAACCGAGGTAGGCACCGATGTCTTTTTGATTGACAATGCTATCCGCAGTAAAATGATTGCCACCCATAAACACGCCGCCATTAGCAGCGACCCGCTCAACTTTCATCACAAAATATCCGCTGAAACCGGCAGGCTTGCCACTACCTACATAAATGCGATACGCAGGATTATTTCCCGAGATCTCATTAGCTGAACGGTTAACATAGATATGCGCTTTACCTTTATCGCTATTTGGGGTAACAAGTAAGTAAAGGCTATCGTCCCTGCTTGCGGTAAACTGCATTATACCGCAACGTGCGGTGGCGGTAATCTCGGTTATTAACTGGTTATCGGTGAATTTGGTTCGATAATAATCTGGCCGGGTAATTTCGTCAGCATGCGAAAAAGCTGCTGATACTTCGGCATTAGCAGTAACCAATTTACCGGTGATTGGCATTATGGTAACACTGCCGTAATCGGGCACGCACGAACCGCTTAACCAGTGTGTCCCGCGGAAACCGCTCATCATCTTGTCCTGGTAGATATAGGGCGGTACGCATTTGGTTTCTAACCGCTGGGTTTGCGGTGTCCATTGCGTCATGCCAAACGGTATGCCTACACCCGGAATGGTATTGGCCCGCTGCTCGGTACCGGCCCCGTGTTTGCCTGCCGATAGGGTAGTGCTTGGTGCCGTGCCAACATATGGGTCGACATATTTAAGCAGCGCTTTATTTTGGGCACGAGTATTGCTTACAACTGTAAGGAATAAAAAAGCACCAAGCAATCTTTTCATCTGAATTGAATGTTATTTATAGTATGATGGCACTAAGGGGATTGCACCGGGTTTATAAAAACCAAACATATAAAAGTTATCTTGTATATACAAGTTGTTTATTAAACTTTTTAAAACCTTGTTCACAGTGTTTTAAGCTAACATTTACTATATTTGTAGTTACACCATGCCTAAATCTATGAGTAAAAAAGAAGTAATCCACCTATATAAAAAAGTAATCGAGGACCTGCGGGCCGCCATTGAAGATGGCGAGTATAAGACCGGCGACTTACTGCCTTCGGAAAATGAGCTTTGCAGATCATACGATACTACCAGGGTTACTATCAGGCAGGCGCTGTCGGCGCTGGCCAATATGGGTTATATTATTCGCAAGCATGGCAAAGGCAGTATCGTTTCGCAGCCAAAATCAGGTTTAGGAATCCTTTCGTTGAGCGGTGTAACAGCCGGTATTGGTACACAAAAGCTAACTACATCCATCCTGCAAAAACCGGTTAAGCAAGACTGGCCCGCCGATTTCTTTTTCGCGATAGATGACAGCGAAAGCAAAAACGGCTGCATTTTCTTTTCGAGGTTAAGGCATATTGATGAAACGCCGGTTTTGTACGAGGAGACCTATATCACTAATGTTGACCTACCTCGTTTTTCATCAAGGAATTTAGAGAACCGTTCGCTATTTAAAATACTGAAGGAGTTTTACAACGTAGAAGTAACCGACGGCGAGCAAAAGATCTGGGCTATCCATGCCGATAAAAACATCAGCGCGTTGCTTAATATCAAAACATCGCACCCGGTGGTACACATGAAACGCCGGTTGCAGACCAATAATAAAGATGTGAGGATCTACTCGTCGTTATTTTGTAACACCGAAGAGAATTTCCTGCGGGATACTTTTTAATCCAACTGGTCTATCCGTATAGCATCCATGCCTGCAGCAATTGCAGATTGCACACCAGGATCGCCATCCTCAAACACCAGGCAGTCTTTAGGGTCAATACCCAGTTTTTCGGCGGCAGCTAAAAACGGGTCGGGAAATGGTTTACCGCGTGGCGTTTCACCAGCGCAGACCAGCGTTTCAACCAGTTCGGCAATACCTAATACCTTTAATGTTTTTTCTACTGCATCCCTTGTACCACCAGAAACTACTGCTATCCTTACTTTACCCACATGTGCCTTTAAATGATCAACCACGTGGTCAACAGGCAATAGCTTATTAATATATTCATCATGGTATAACTTCAGCCTGATCTCGGCAAATTCATCGGGATCGAAATCTGTATTGTATCGTTTGTTGATCTCTTTAACCACAGCAGGCACCGGCAGGCCGGCAAATTCATCAATGATCTCGCCGGTAATAGTTATGCCCTTATCTTTAGCTATCTGTATATAAGTTAAAGCATGCACCGGCATGTTATCGGCAAGGGTGCCATCACAATCGTAAAGAAAAGCTTTATAATGCCCGGCGCTGCGCTGCACCAGTTGTTGATATTTAGACAAACTGTTTTCCATAGGCCGCTAAATTAAAAAAATAGCCCACGGGTTTTGTAAGTTGCCTTTACAAAAGGAATTAATAGGATTGTCCATCTTTAAAGCCTTTTATCTATTTTTAGCCTACATATTTTGCGATAGAATTGTAGCTGTCAATTACGGTTAATATGCAATGGAAAGACGGTAAGATTATCGGTTACAGGATCACATCGCCGCAGGCAAAAAAAGTAAAAGTTAAAATAAACGGAACTATAAAACAAGTCATGTCCGTTAAAGGGTAGCAATGGAAAAACGAAAATTTTGGTGGGCGATTTTAATAATGATGGCGCTATGTACCATCACTTATTCCAACCATTTTCAAAACGATTTTCATTTTGACGATTCGCATACCATTCAAAACAATGTTTATATCCGCAATATCCATAACATCCCGCTGTTTTTTACTGATGGCAGTACCAGCAGCACCTTACCACAAAACCAATCGTACCGGCCGGTTGTAACCACATCGCTGGCTATTGATTACTGGCTGGGCGGCGATTACTATTTGTTCTTTTTTCATTTTGATACTTTTCTGCTGTTCCTGTTGCAAGGGTTGCTGATGGTTTGGTTTTTCAGGAAGATCTTTAATCTAACAGCACCTGATTTAAAATTCAACACCTATGTTGCCCTTATTGGAGTCACATTTTACTTGCTGCACCCGGCTATAGCAGAGACAGTGAATTATGTTATCGCCCGATCCGATCTGCAATCTACGCTGGCCGTTGTAGCTGCATTTGTGCTGTATCAGCATTCAAAACGATGGAATAGATTTTATCTATATCTTACCCCTATAATTATAGGCACGCTGGCAAAGCCAACGGCTATTATGTTTGCGCCGCTATTGTTTTTCTACGTTATGTTTTTCGAGGAGCAATTAGGCCTTGCAAATATTTTTAATAAGCGATTGTTTAACGTTATAAAAAAAACGTTACCTGCATTTATCTGCTGCGGTTTCCTTTACTGGCTACAAGGGCACCTTACCCCTAATACCTGGCAGCCAGGCGGCACATCGCCGTTGCAATATTTAATTACGCAGCCATTTGTAATAGCTCACTATTTCCAGATGTTTTTTTGGCCGAATGGATTAAGTGCAGATTCAGATTGGGGGCTTATAACAGGTATGGCCGACTGGCGCTTCATCACCGGCTCGGCATTTATTTTGGTGATGCTGGTGATAGCGTTCTTTACTTCACGTAAAAAAGAACTAAGGCCTATAAGCTTTGGGATACTCTGGTTCTTTTTAGCATTGCTGCCCACCTCAAGCATTATCCCATTAGCCGAGGTGCTTAACGACCACCGGATGTTCTTCCCGTTTGTGGGTCTTTTAATCAGCATAAGCTGGACTGTTGCCTTGCTCATTAAAAGCTATCTGCCCAAATTTAAAATTGCCCTTTCAATTATGTTAGGTGTTATTCTTACCATTAGCGCTTATGCAACCTGGCAACGTAACGAGGTTTGGTATAACGAGGAAACGTTATGGCATGATGTCACCATAAAAAGCCCCAATAATGGCCGTGGCTTAATGAACTACGGCCTTAGCAAAATGGCAGCTGGCGATTATGCTACCGCAGATATTTATTATACCCGTGCGTTAAAGCTCCTGCCAAGCTACTTTAGCCTGTATGTTAACCTCGGCATTTTAAAAGCGGCTACCGGGCAGCCTGCGTTAGCTGAAAGCTATTTTAAAATGGGCCAAGCCTATGGCAGTAATTATCCCGACGCTTATATTTATTATGCCCGGTTTTTAAACCAACAGCACCGATATCCCGAAGCAATAACAAATCTACAGCGAGCAATAGCCTTATCATTCGGGAACATTTACGCGCGGACGCTCTTGATGGAAGCGTATCAAAATACAGAGAATTGGGCCGAGCTTAAAGCCCTCGCGTTAGCAACCCGACAACTTGCGCCGGATAATACAGAAACACAAAAATACCTGCAGGCAGCAGAGGTCAGGAAAAGCAAAACAGATAGCGAAGCAGCGCAAATTAAAGCATCGCCTACGGCAGAAAAATATCTGGCGTTAAGTCTATCTTATTATAGCGCCGAACGCTACCAGCAATGTGTTGATGCCTGTATGGAAGCTATCAAACTAAAACCAAACTTCCCCGAAGCTTACAATAATATTTGCGCCGCTTATAATCGGTTAGGGCGGTGGGCCAAGGCTATTGAATTTGGGAAGATGGGTTTACACCTTAATCCCAATAATCAATTATTAAAGAATAATTTGGCTGAGGCGTATAAGCATCGTTAAACAAAAAAGCCACCCCATTTACACAGGGCAGCCTTTCACTATTAGCTGATTATTTACTATTTAATAATTTCAGTAACCTTCATTGGGGTTTCAACTATTTTACCGTTTTCAACCGAAACAAAGTAAGGCTTGTTGATCTCGTCTATCGATACCACTTTTACCGGCTTTTCATTCTCAAACAATATAGCCGACCCATCGTCGCAGGCATAGCCTGGGTTAAGTTTACCGGTTAATATAGCGTCCCGGTATAGTGGGCGGCGGGTTTGCTCCTTCAACCAATGCGGCGACTGGCTATAAGGCAAAAATCCCAACCCGGCGCAAATAGATAGTTTTTGCGGCCTTGAATCTGTAGTACCACCCTGGAACCAGCAGATAGAACCTGCACTGCCGCCACCTAATACAATGCCTTTATTATAAGCTTTCCGCAATATGGTATCAATGCCGTGGGTCTTCCATTCGGCTATGGCATTAAGTGTACTGCCACCGCCAACTATTATGGCATCCATACTTAACAGTACGTCTTCAAAACTTTTTGTTTGGCGATAGCTGCTTACGTAAAGTATTTGTACAAATGGCTGCATCTCCAGATCCTCGCAGTTTTGGTACCAGGTGGCAATGTTTACCGGGTTATCACCGCTTGGGGTTGGCATAAAACAAATACGCGGGTTTTTCTTTTTGGTAAGCGCCATTACATATTTAATAAACGGCTTACCATAGTTACCGCCCGATGCAAAAATGGTGCGTACGGCGGCGGTCTGCGCGTTACCGGCAAATGCGGCGGTAAGCAATAGTAATATAACGGTTAGTTTTTTCATGATCGTGTGGGATTAGGGATTAACGGCTTACTTTACAATTTCTGTAACCGGCAAAAGCTTTTCGCTCAGCTTGCCATTTACCATAGATAAAAAGTAGGTATGGTTCATCGTATCCAGTGATACCGACTTAACATACTTCTCGTTCTCAAACAACACGGCCGCAAAATCCTCAACCGCGTAACCGGCGTTTAATTTCCCGGTTGATATGGCATCGCGGTAAAGCGGACGTCGCAATAACTCCCTGCGCCAGTGCGGGCTATGGCTGTAAGGCAAAAATCCTAACCCGTCGCAAAGCGATAGTTTTACCGGGCGCGAATCCGTAGTACCGCCTTGGAACCAGCAGATAGAACCTGCACTGCCGCCGGCCAGTACAATACCTTTGTTGTAGCATTTTCTTAATACCGTATCAACGCCCTGGGCTTTCCAGATGGCAATCATATTCATGGTATTGCCGCCACCCATAATGATGGCGTCCATACTTAATAATTTTTGGTCGAACGTTTCCTGGTCGGGAGCAGAGTTCAGGAATACTTTTTGAACGTAAGGCCGCATAGGTAACGCGCGGCAGGAATCATACCAGGCAATGATCTTGGCAATGTTATCGCCGCCTGCCGATCCCATAAAGCATATTTTGGGATTCTTCTTTTTGGTGAGTTTTATCACATACTTAATGTACGGGATAGAAAAGTTACCGCCGGTGGCCAATATAGTGCGGGTTGGCGCGGCAGCAGTTTTTGCCTGGCTATAGCCCTCAAAGCATACGGCAAGCAGTAAAACGACAGCAAATAATTTTTTCATGATTTTTTGTTAAAAGGTTCATATTATATAATTATCAGGTACAATTATTAGTTGCGAGTAGGCATCTTCAATATCATATAATCACTACCTTTCAATGAGGTTTTATTATCGCGATTTGTCAGATATTAGCAAAGCGCGGCCTAACAAAAGCGAAACCGAAAAAAATTTCGGCCTCGCCTTGTCATTCACAACACTTATTTAAACACTTACTTTTCAATTAGCTTCACGTCAACATGCGACGGAAACTGCGGGGTAAAATATACTTTGTTGGTAGCCTTTTGGAAATCGGCTTCGTTAGCTTTATAAATATTTACAAACTTTTGCGGGTTACGGTCATTTAACGGGAACCAGGTGCTTTGTACCTGTATCATTATCCGGTGGCCCTTCAAAAACGTGTGGTTGATGTCCTCAACATCCCATTTAAGCTCGGCTACTTTGCCGGGTACCATTGGCACTGTCTTTTCAAATCCGTTTCTGAATTTGGCACGCATTATCTCACCGCGTACCATCATCTGGAAACCACCCATCGGGATGGCCGGGTTTAGTGCCGCGTTGTTAGGCGCATCATCCGGATAAACATCAATAACCTTTACCACAAAATCGGCATCGGTGCCTGTTGTAGATACAAATAGGTCGGCATTAACATTACCGGCAATGGTTACATCCTTATCCAGTACATCAGTTTGATAAACCAATACATCGGGGCGGGTAGATGCAAAACGCTGATCTTCTACCATAAATTCGCTCCCGCGGATAACACGAACTTCGGCAGTATACGGTACCGGTTTAGCCGGATCGCTCAGGTACGAATCAAACATCTGCTTATTTGCCTTTGGCGCGGTAAACGCTAATTTACCACCGGGTTGCATGTATAATGCGCCTTGTTTGGCTTCGGCAGGTGGCCATTTACTGTATTTATGCCAGGTGTTTGATCCTGTCTCGAATACATACGCCTTTGGCAATTGCGGATCTGGTGCATCTTTAAGATAATGCATAAAGAACGGAAACTCTATGTTTTCGCGATAGAACAACCCTGTTTTAGATCCTAACTGGATATTACCGATGGTCTCGCCATCGCCGCGCGAAAAAGCGCCATGGTACCATGGGCCCATTACCAGTGTATTCAGATCCTTATGCCCGCCCTTTTCTATGGCTGCAAAAGTTTTTAAAGGGCCGTATGGATCCTCCTGGTCAAAGAAACCACCAACGGTCATCACAGCCGGGCCAATATTTTTTAAGTGAGGCTCGGGTGTTCGGCTTTTCCAATACTCGTCATAGGTATCATGATATTGCATTTCGTCCCAAAGGGGATTAGTATGGTGCAGTATCCGCTCGTTAAAATTCTTTAGCGGCCCCATTTTTAAAAAGAAGTTATAGCCATCCTGCGTATTATAGGCAGAGAAACCACGAGCGCCCATTGGCGATGGTTTAGGCCGTGGAACACCAAAACCCGAGATAAAGGCAAACGTTCCCATCTCCTGGAAAACACCGTTGTGATGGCGGTCATCGCCCATAAACCAGTTGGTAACCGGTGCCTGCGGCGACACTGCCTTTAATGCAGGGTGCGCTTCGATAGCCGTCATGGTTGTATAAAAGCCGGGAGCCGAGATACCCCAGGTGCCTACTTTGCCGTTGTTAAGGGGCAGATTTTTTGTCATCCAGTCTATAGCATCATAGGTGTCCGAGCTTTCGTCAAAATCGGTCGGCGTTTTCTTAACCTTATAAGGGCGGGTTGCAACAAAGTCACCTTCAGACATAAACTTGCCACGTACATCCTGGTAAGCAAAAATAAAGCCTTCGCGCGCAAAGATCATAGACGGGCCTAAAGATGTTTTAAAAGCATCGGGCCCGTAAGGCGCGCAGCCATAAGGCGTACGATCTAACATGATGGGATAACTCCTCGTATCGTCCTTAGGCATATAAATACAGGTGTAAAGCTTAACCCCGTCACGCATAGGTATCATCACCTCCATTTTTTTATATTTTTTGCGGATATAGGCCGAATCTTCTTTGTTAACCATCCTTCCGGGTGCCGCCGCAGCAGCGCCGGCTGGGGGAGTCGCGACACGGCCACCACGTTGCGCCATTAATGGCGTGGTGGTTAAACCCAGTATTGCAGTGAGCAATACCAGGTTTAATTTTATTACGCTCGTTGTTGTTGAGCGGTTAAAGTCCTTCTTCATAATTGTTGAGTTTTATATGAAACGATCTTATTTATAACCGGGGTGCATTTTTTTCAGGTATGCGTCCATTACTTTTATCAGCTCGCTAGTGGTATAATTACGGTAGCTGTGGCCGCCGCGGTCGCCGTAGGTAATGGTACCGCCGTAATACGGGTTCGTGGTTGTCACCAGGAAATCTTCCATATGGTATACACCAAAGTTAAGGAAGAAATCGTCATAACGGCCGGCAATGATATTGAGCTTGCCCACCAGCTTGGGCCCTACTGTCGCCCAGTTTTTTTGCAGGTAAACACGCATATCCCAATTATCTATCCAGTACTGCGCTACCGACTTGTCCATAGCACCGGTATTTTTATCAAATAAAGGCTTAAAGTAACCATCTGGACCAATAGGGCCAAAAACCGAACTCCAGATATCCAACTGCCCCCCTGAACGGCCTTTAGTTCCGTTTACTACCTCCATGGTATTACGCTGCTCTGAGGTTAAACGTGCGTCGCCGGTTATATAAAACCGGGTATTAATGGTAGGTACTTTATAATATTCGTGGATCTTATAAAAAGCATTTACATCCTCATAAACATTAATGCCTTCTACGTTATGGAAATCCAACGGATCGGGTGAGTATGACCAGGTGCCTCCGTAAAAATCAGGGTATAAACATTGCAACGCAAAAGATTCCCAACCACCTGTTGAGCCACCGGTTAGCAAACGTGCCCAGCCTTCAGGAATAACACGGAATTGTTTTTCGATAAGTGGGACCAATTCTTCATGTATCGCATCGGCATAAGGGCCGTTGTTTGGGGTATTTACTGCGTACGAATCATCAAAATATGGCGATGGATGTTGTATAGTTATCCCTATAAATTCAGGGAAATCGGCAGATGTCCAATCCTTATAAAATTCATTCTTTGGGTCGTCTTTAAACCTGAACGGCGGGGCGGTAGAGAAATGTCCTTCCGCATAAATAGACGGATACTTCTTTTCAGGATGCTCGCCATAACCTTTTGGCAAAAGTATAGTAGCTCCAATAAAAATGGGATGCCCCCAAAATGCGGTGAGCTTGGCACTCTGGATCTTGATATGCTTAACCCACTTGGTATCCTCCATTGGCGGTATAGGTGGGATCTCCTTATCAGCTACCAAACTAATAACCGGATTGGCGGTTTTGCTGATAGTAATTTTCATTACTTTACTGATTAGATTTCCCGGGGACCTGGTCCATTGCTGGCCCTCCCACTGGTCCATGTGCATCCAAAGCGTGTGGCCGTCTGACCGTTTAAACTCGGTGTATTTGCTCAATACCGCCTGCGCGTAATAAGTACCCGGCGGGATATCTTTCATAGGGCTTGGATAACCTAATACCTTGCTATCAACTGTTACCGGTGTTGATGGCTTAAGATCGGTTACATCCACACCAAATAAATATGGCCCGTAACGCCCTACCTGCAAGCGCGGCTCGGTAGTATCCTTGTTGGCAATTATCAAAAACATACGGCCGGTAATGGCTGCTTTGCTGGTGCCCGGCGCGAATGAAAGTTTAAAAGATGGGATTTTGCCGGCGGCAGCTTTGTGCTGCGCGCTGGCATTAAATAATCCTCCGCTTATAAATAGCAATGCTATTAAAAACTTATTTTTCATTTTTTTAATGTTAGTGTATGTTAACTATTGCGGGTTTTTAGCATCCCATTGTACTTCGGCAAAAGGTCTTATCAATTGTACATATACCAAAGACGTTGGCAGATCATTAGGCAAAGTACTCAGCAAGTCGTACCTGCGCATATCAAACCAGCGATGGCCCTCGTAAAATAATGAATACCTCCGTTGGTTCAGCATTTCGGTTATCAATGCTGCCTGGTTACCTATTACAGCCGGTTTTGCAACAGCTAATTTAGGTAATCCGGCACCAGTTCTAACAGCATCTAATGCTGTTACTGCCAGGGCTAAACTGGCCGGCGTGTTTATTTGTATCTGGGCCTCAGCGTATATTAATATCAATTCTTCGTTACGCATAATTGATACCGGGGCAATGTTTGAAGGGTACATATAAACATCATAACTGCCAACTAAACCACTAAATGAGCGATCTGAGGTTCTTTTTGCAACTTTGGCAGTTGGGCCTGTAATCACGCGCGTATCATTGGGCTCAGCGTCTGTAACAAATTTGGCCTGTGCCACAACAGGGCTTGCGATATCGTTCTTAATTTTATAAGAGGCATTGGTTAAATCGCCTGATGTAGTTGAATATGTAAAAACCGGCCCGGTTGTTAAGGGTCCTGTTAAGTTTAAAAATGAGCTGTTTATTGCTGTAAGTGCGCCGGTCCAGTCTTTTTGATAAAGAGCAGTTTCCGCGGCTACGGCCCGGTTAAACTTTTTAAAATCAGAAGGGATTGCAAACCCGGCCCAGCCGCTTGTCATAGTAAAGGCAAATGGAATAGTACCAGCGGCGTCTAATTGTGTCGCACCAAGGTCAAGCAAGCGTTTTATTTCTGTAAGGCCCGCTTCGTAGGTTACAAATGGCCCCGGTTTAAGTAAATCGCCGGGTGCGCTCAAATCGCTAAAGCTTATACGGATACCATTCTTGTACTGCATGTTAATGTTTTTAAGCATTGTCCAGGCCTGTATAGTATTAGCGAAACCCCGTATACCATTCTTTTGAGGTTCGGTAATGAAGGTTGAGTTGGTTGCCGATCTTTGAAAGATCTCTGCACGGCGGCGCGTTTGCGAAAAATCATTATACGATGCATTAAACCCGGTGTTATTGTTAAATCCACCGTTAGTGGTACCTAATAATTCGGTAACCCAGGTAACCTCAGTCGAGCTAAGATTATAAACCTCTCTTCCTATTGACCCAGCCACTAACCGCAAGTTAGGGAATCCGTTACGCATAGCCGATTGAACGCCAATACCTAATTGATTAAGCTGTGAAGCGTTAGCATTGGTCAATACAGATTCGACCGAAGGTGAGTTAGGGTCAACAACCTCCTTGTTTTCAAACACGCTGCAAGCCTGCATGCCCAATAAGGCTACAAGTACGAGGGTTGATTTTATTTTAAAGTGTTTCATATTTCTAATTTTTTATAGTTAAATTAAAATCCAACTGCTAAATGAAAAAATATCCGTTTACTGCTTGGGTATGAAGCATTATCAACACTGGCACCCACCGATTGGTTACCAAAATTGGACGCTTCAGGATTGTAACCCAGGTATTTTGTCCAGGTGATAAGGTTAGTTGCCGAGGTGCCTATACGTACGCTTTGAACATTGTTACCGAACGTGTTAAGTAAAAAGCTTTTAGGTATAGTATAGTATAACGATACTTCGCGTAACCTGAAATAACTTGCATCCTGAATATATTCGCGGGCAACAACATTAGGGTTACTTGGCTGCCTGGCTTTACCATTTGGCACACCCGGTAGTCCCCATAGGTTATCACTCTTGCTCCAATCTATTGTAGTACCACCTACGTCCTGCTGTTTGCGGGTAAGGTTGGAGTTAAAGTTACCGTAGCTTCTGTGGATCAGGAATGAAAGATCGAAGCTTTTAAAGAAAGTAAATGAATTCTGCCATGATGCCTGGTATTTTGGCTGTGCATCTTCATACTGTGTTGCTTGTGCTACACCATCAGCATCTACAATGTTTGGTGTACCATACCATGCGGTTGGCGAAGACCCTAATCTTAACTGGTTACGTCCGTAAATACTGAAACCGCTACCTACGATGGTATTAGGGATATTAAGCTTGATCATTTTAGAACGGTTATACCAGAACAGCAAAGTAGTGTTCCATACAAAATTTTGTAGTTTAACAGGTGTACCATTTAAGGCCCACTCCATACCTTTGTTTTGCATATCGCCTACCGGGTAGGCATTAAATTGCGTAACACCAGTTGACGGGGCTATAACGTATGGGTTTAACAGATCATACGTAGTCTTATTATAGTAGGTAACTTCGAGTGTTAACCTGTTGTTAAAAAAACCTATATCAATACCACCTTCAATTTCTTGCGCGGTTTCGGGTTTAAGATTAGCATTACCTACGGTTGTCGGCGTAACTGTACCTAACTTACCATCAATAATAGTGGTGCCCAGGGGGGTGTAAGCTGTACCAAAAGTGGGTTCGCCACCTGTGCGGCCAAAAGCTAAGCGCAACTTAAATTGACTTATCGGCTCAACTTTCCAAAAATCGAATTTGGTTAAATTAACCGCGGCTGATGCTCTTGGAAAGGCATATAATTTGTCATAATTAAGCCCGTTAAGCGTTGATTTATCAAAACGGATGCCTACAGTACCTACTACCTTATCTTCCCAGTTAAATTCCTGCTGAGCAACAAAGCCAACGTCGGTCCAACTTTGAAAAGTTTCGCTTGAGCTTCTAACCGTAGCATTATTTGGATTTTGTTGTTTAGGCAGCAAACCCTCGCCTTGTACCCAGCTGAAATCGTTTTTAGTAGATAGCTTGGTCATACCTATCTGCGAAGTCATATCAACAGTTTTCAGCAGTTTCCAGGTATCGATCAAAAAGCCCTGGTAGTTAGTATTAAAACTCCTGTTTTTTGAGAATCGTGACGCGCCCGGGTTAGAAAGTGACCTTTGCGATTGCAAATCCTCAGGCATGTATACTTCCGATTCGCTCAATACAAAATCTAAACCACCTGAAAAAGTGAACTTCAAGGTATGTTCTGGCTTCCTGATCAAATACAAATTTGTGCCAAACGATTGTATAAGCCTGTTAGTACTCTCGGTATCTATAGCCCTATCTGCTATAGCTATAGGGCTATCGGCAGTATATCTCGAGTCGGGATATACGCCGTCTACCGGTAATAACTGCGCATAGTTAGGCGTGTAAGCTATTGTGTAAGGGATAGAAACACCACGGTTATCATTACCGCTAAAACTACGCTGGTTACCTGTATTCAGGTAATTGGTACCGATAGAGAAACTCCAAAATTTGGTTAGATTTTCATCCAAATTCAATTTAACAGAACGGCGCTGAAAGCCGGTTTTCTTTTGAATACCTGTTTCGTCATTTAAGCCCGCCGATAAAAAATACTTTGTTTTTTCATTCCCGCCCATAACACTTAAACTGGTGTTACTTACATGGCCGATATTGCCATAAATTATTTTTTCATAATCATGCAGCTGGCCCGCCGCGGTGGCCGTTTTCCATAAATTTATTTGTGTTTGTTCGTTTGTAGGCATTGCAGCGTTGCCGTCTGCATAATGGGTGCCATTGCCAAAAATGTAATCAAATTTAGTTTGACCGGCCGGCCCCAGCGGGTCAAGACTCCAATTTTCTGAACCTAAGAATCGTGTCGCTGAAGCAAACCCAACATCCTGGCTAAAGTTTGCCCTGGTTTTACCGGCTTTGCCTTTTTTTGTGGTGATGATTATTACCCCAGCGTTAGCGCGTGTACCATAAATAGCGCCTGCGCTTGGGCCTTTTAACACCTCGATAGATTCTATATCGGCCGGGTTAATATCCGATAGGCGGTTAGTTGCCTGATCCTGGTTAGCACCCGCGCCAGAGAATGGCCCTGCACCTGCACCGGTAGCAAACTGCGAGTTATTTACAAACACACCATCTATAACATACAATGGCTCTGAAGTACCAATAATTGATGATATACCTCTTAATTTAACAGAGATACCACCACCAGGAGCCCCACTGTTGGCTGTAATATTAGCCCCAACCAATTTACCACTCATGGCCCCATCAATAGTAACCGGAGGTGTTGACCCTGTTAGTGCCTGCGCCGATAAACGTGATACCGCGTTTGCCGAATTACTTCTTTTTACACTGGTTGCCAAACCGGTAACTACCACCTCGTTTAATGATGATTCATCAAGTTCTAACACAATGGTAACCGGCGATGTGATCTTAGCGATTGAAACTTCTTTGGGTTTGTAACCTATAAAAGAAACAACCAAAACTCCTGCATCGGGTGCATCAATTTCAAATTCGCCGTTTACATTGGTAATTGTACCAAATTTGGTTCCTTTTATCATTACTGATGATCCCGGTAGTGGTTGGCCCTTTTCATCAAGCACCTTTCCTTTTATTGTTTTCTGGATAGGCTGGCTTATTACGGGCTCGTCGTTTTTTGCGGTTACAACAATTGTTTTATTCTCTATTGTATAAGTAAACGGCTGGCCTTTCAGGCATTGATTTAAGGCATCGGTAACGCTTTTATTCTCTATATGTACTGATACCGGCTTAGCCATTTTTATCTCGTTATATTTATAGAGAAAGAAATAGCCGCTTTGTTTTTCAATTGTTTTTAAGGCTTTTTCTAAAGTGATGTTTTCGCCGGAGAAACTTACTCTTTGAGAGTATACTTTGGCGCTTAATTGCAGGCATGAAATTGTGATAATAAATACAGTTAATTTCATAATAATTAACACTTTGGGGGAAAAGAGCCATAGTTTACTATGGTCTTTACGAAGAAAATTTAATTGCATATCTTTGCAAGGTTTGAGTGAATAATTTGATTCTGTCAGGGATCTTTTAGCTAACTCTTATTTATAGTCCGGGGGTGTTGGTAGCACTTCCGGATTTTTTTATAATTAGCTGTGAAGTTGGTTTCATAGCTGTTTCTTCATATTTCTTTTTGGTTAGGGGGTTAACAATCTGTTAATTTAATTAGGGTAATACAATTATCTTTTTATCCTGGATCTTAAAATGCACGTTAGCCAGTTCTAACAGGTGCAACGCCTGTACAATATTTTCGCCGCGGCCAATGGTGCCTACAAACTCATCTTCCTTTACCCGGCCATCATACACTACATCAACATCATACCATCGCGATAGCTGCCTCATTATATATTTAATGCCTACCCGGTTAAACTTAAAGTAACCGTTCTTCCAGGCCATTGCCTCATCAATCGAAGCAACACTTACTTTCAGGTCGCCGGCTTTGTTAATAGCCGATTGCTCTCCCGGTTTTAATATCCCCGACTCTTTATCACCTGTTACCTTTACCGAGCCTTCTAACAAGGTTGTTTTAATAACATCTTCATCCGCATAAGCCATTACGTTAAAGTGCGTGCCCAATACCTCAATAGTTTGGCTGCCTGCTTTTACGTGAAATGGTTTAGTTTTATCTTTTGCAACTTCAAAGTATGCCTCGCCGGTTACACTCACGTTACGCTCATTACCTACAAAAGCTGTAGGGTATGTAATTGACGATGCCGAATTAAGCCAAACATCTGTACCATCTGGCAATGTTAACTTGTACTGGCCGCCGCGGGGCGTTGTCATGGTATTAAATAATACCTTTTCGGGCTCGGTATCTGTTTTGTTATATACCAGTTGCCCGTTAGCCATTTTAACTATATTGGCATTACCCTGTTGCGCCAATGTACCTTCCTTTGCATCGTTCAACACTATTGTTGAGCCATCCTGCAAGGTTAGGATGGCCTTGTTACTACCCGGTGTTATATTAGTTTTTGCAGGTATATTCTTTACAACTGCAACACCTACTTTAATGGAGCTATGATAGCTGTAGATAGCCAGCGCCCCAATAAACACCACCGCGATCCCGCCTATAAGCTTTATCAAAAGTGACCCGGACTTTTTGAGCTGAGCTTCTTCTTCCTCATGCTCATCGGCTATATTATCCAGGATGCTGTTAAAAATTACATCGAACTTCGGTTTTGATTGCAGATTTTGCTCAAAATCGCCTACCGGGTATTCATTTAACTTCGCAGCTATATTCTCGCGTAAAGTATCCTCGTTATCGTCGGTCCTAAAATGTGCAAGTAAGAATTTAACCTCCTGCTCTGTACATTCATTGTTTACGTACCGCTGAAAGATCTCCTTAAGCTGTTGTTCCTCTTCCAATTTTGGTTGTGTTTACAGCTAATACGCTCTTGCGGCGTTTTACATCTGCTCTGTTGTGCAAAAAATATAAATATTTTTTCGCAACGTTATTTTTCAGGAAAGTTTAGGCAGATATATTGAGAGGTAGCAGCTAATAATGTTAGCTGATATTGGTTGACAGCAGGAAATATTTCCTAACCACTCTTGATGCTTTAACGATATGCTCATTAACTGTTGATATAGATACGCCAAGCAACCGGCTTACCTCTTCGTAACTTTTCCCTTCTATCTTACATAATACATAAACCTGTTTACGTTTAGGCGGCAGCTGTTCAATTGCCTTGGCCAAAACGTAGTTACCTTCTTTATAATATATATGTTGTTCGATAGGGGATGTCGAGGGAGTGACTACAGAAACCAGGTAGGTTTCCATTTTTTTATTAATAGCCGCCTTACGGAAGAAATCGTAAGCCAAATTTTCGGCAATTTTAAATAAATATGCTTTAAATGACTTGTCGAGATCAATATTTTCTTTGCCGATCCATATTTTTACAAACAATTCTTGCAATAATTCTTCGGCAACGTCGCCAGATTTTACCATTTTAAATAAATTACCGTAAATTCTGACCTTATAATTATGATACAACTGCTCAAACGCCCGTTTATCGCCAATTTTTAGCAACTTTATCAGTTCATTTTCAGTTAATATTAAATAATTATCAGAAACTTTTGTCATTTTGGCAATTATCTTGAACCAAATATACTAAATAGTAAATTTAATTTCATTATTGTCAAATAATTTGGCACATAAATGCAAAATATTTCGATATGTACTTATTTTTTTATCAAATATTTGATTGGAAATGATTTAAAAGGCTAAAATTATCAATATAATAATTTTAGCACATCATTTCACGTGTATTTTTTACACCAACGCTTAGATTTTAGTTGTTAAAACACTTATTTAGCTCGCTTTTTTTTAAAAGAAGGGATGGTAGTTCCGCTTGCCAACGATGCAATCAACAATTAATAGCCGATAAACCTTACCGCCTCTCCTTATCATATATTAATTACCAACCAACTGCGGCATCTTAAAATGCACGCGGTTTTTCTTCGCGCAGCTTTTTTGCAGCCTCGCAGGTAAGTTTTAAATAGAAGTCGGATGGCTCGTCAAATATGGATACTTATATAATGCGCTAAGCTAATTTTTAATCTTAGCAGTAATGTTACCTAAAAGCCGCTATCATCCAACGCGAATATATTTTTGCGCGTCTTCCATTTGCCACGCGTAAAGTCAGGGAACTCCTGCACCGCGTTACCTTCTTTTAATGACTTGGTTGACAACGGCGCTATTACGCTCATGGTCATCGAATCATAAACATCAATAGGCGTTTGTTTTTTCTGTTTAACTGCCAGTATAAACGCGTTAAATACATACCAATCCATACCGCCATGGCCGGCACTGGCTGCATCATTGGCATACTTTTTCCAAAGCGGGTGGTCGTATTTATCCAGCCATTCTTTGGCCGGCTCCCACACATCATGTTGTTTAGTTTGGTGATCGATGTAGATGCTTTGGTTCACATCCATCCAAATGCCCTTGGTACCATCAATCCTAAACCCTAACGAATATGGCCTTGGCAAATGTGTATCATGCGTTAGCAGCACGGTTTCGCCATTAGCGCAATTGATCATGGTTTGGGTGATATCTCCATTCTTATAATTAAGCTTTGATGCCGCACTGCCCGGCGACACTTCATTGGCATAAGCCGCCAATCCACGGGCCTTAGAACTGAAAGATGACATGCTTGTAAACCTGTTGCCGCGATTAATATCAATATAATTCATTACCGGGCCGGCACCGTGGGTTGGGTACAGGTCGCCGTCCTGGTCTATATTAAACTGGGTGCGCCATTGCGCCTCGCTGCTGGCCTCGGGGCCGTATTTAGCACCATCGGTAAACAGCACGTCGCGCAGATTGTGCTGGTAGCCGCCTTCCACGTGCAGTAATTCGCCAAAAACACCATTACGCACCATATTTAAAGTAGCCATTACATCGCGGCGGTAGCATACATTCTCTAATGTCATGTAAGGGATGCCCGTTTTTTCGGATGTGTTAACAATATCCCAGTGCTCCTGCACTGTCAGGCCGGCAATAACCTCGCAGCCTACATATTTACCGGCTTTCATGGCATCAATAGACTGTGGATAATGAAACTGCCACGGAGTAGCTATTATCACCGCGTCGATATCCTTACGGTCCAATAGTTTTTTATAGGCGTCCAGCCCGCCGGTGTATTCGGTAGCCGCGGTGCGGCCTTTTTTGGCTATGAACTCGCGGCAGCGTTTTAGTGAACTTTCCTGGGTATCGCATATAGCCACTATCTCTACATCATTACGCAGCGTAGCTTCAGATATATGGCTCATGCCCCGGGCTCCTACGCCTATATAGCCTAATCTAACTTTATCTGCCACACCGGCAAAAAGGCTGCCAGAAGGTAAAATGGTTAAGCCGGCTGCAGCTATTGCCCCGGCTGCTATAAATTCTCTACGTTCCATTGGTTTATTGTTTTGAAGAAACTAATGTAGCAAATATGAAAGAGAAAACGATTAAGCCTAATAAGCAAAACATAGCGGCATATTAACGCTGTTTGTTTCACGCGTGTGTGAAACAAATGAAACACGTGAAACAAGATTTAGATCTAAAGCATTGTAAAATAACTACTTACAAAAAAGCAGTGAAACAAAATGAAACAAGATTTTTAGATAATTAATTGACAATTAGCCTATTGTGAAAATAACAATTGTTTAAACATTGAAACAGGACCGCTGACGATCTGACCAGCTATTTGCTATATATCCTCTAAAAGAGCAATTTACATGCATTACCTCCCAGTTAAGGTACGCCATATAGTTTAGTGTGTCTACAATCCCTGTGGTTTGGAAAAAAGTTAACAAAAAAACCTGGTTTGCTACCAAACCAGGTTTATGAGAAAATATCAAAGCGCATTATAACCGCACCTCTATAATTTGTGGCATTTTATTAGGACGCTTTTGCCAACACCAACATTTTGGTCACTTCCTTAGGTGCTTCTTTTCTACGCGCTTTGCGGTCGGTATCGGCGTATTTTAAACGTAGTTTCTTTATCATTTCAAAGCTAAAAGCATCATCAATAGGCAGATGGTACTGGCATACTGTTTTTGCATGCAAAGCCAACCTATCAGCCGGAACCGTCAGGTTTTCGTGGTTAATATGGGTAAGGCCAGTCTGGCGGTCGGTATCAAATATTACAAACGTATCAATTTGTTTTCCTTTATTATCAGTATATACAACTGAGGCGTTTTGATGGTAGTATTGCATAATAATTAGTTTATAAATTAAGCAGCTTGTTTTAAACGGAATTGCTGCAACTCTTCTAATAACATTTCCCGTAATTCGATGTCTGACGCCTTTAATAATATGGCGGTTGTGATATCTATATTTTCCATAACAAATTGGTGTGATGTCTTAATAAATACCAAAACTGTGCCATTGGCCCTTTTTTGCCTAAAAACCGCGCTTACGCCCTTTTTACGTACATTTTTATAGACAATAACCTAAGTTGCGGGTGGACACTCAATAACAAACGCGAGGAGTGATTTGCTTTAACAGTTGTTTCATGAAAATGTGAAACAAACGGAACAAGGGATTCAACCCAACTGTTTTAATATCAGCTGATTGAAAATATCTGATGAAACAAAATGAAATAAAACGCCTGGTTTAAATTTTATTCCTGTCGAGCGTTAGTTTTACAGGGAGGCTTTGGGTGCCGGTTATAAATATCACATAAATTATAACAGGCAGCCGGTCGTACGCATCCTGCATGTTTTTGACGATGAAGTACCCGGCAGTAGCTTTATCACTTTTAAAGCTTATTTTATTATCACTGTCGGGCGTGCCGCTATCAGGCGCATACAGCACTGGTTTTGCTTTAGGCGATCTACGTAAACTTATCTCGCTGGCGCCAATATAACCGTTAGCCAGTTTGAGGGTGATAGTTTGGCCCTTTATTTTACCGCTATAATTGGCTGTTTCATAGGCTTTTTGAGCAATACTACATAGCGGTATAGTTAAAAAGAAAAGTAGTGCAATTTTAAATATCATGAGTATGCTGGTGTTACTAACAACTAATGTAGGGGGATGATGTTTTACTGTCTATACAATTACTGCAACATCCCCGTTGTTCGCAGTCTCCGACTTCGAACAACGGGGATGAAATAAAATCTACTGTTTGGAATCTCTCTGCTCAAATTCGCCTATTCAAGATCATGGGTGGTGACGAAACTTTCCCCCATTTGGACCACATCGTTTAATGTAAAAACACTCCCCTGTTTAAAAGCACTTTGGCAGACATTGAAACCCTGCCTGATACACGTATTCCTGCTGCCCGGGGTACCGTGGTGATCCGGATTAGTAAAATCATTATCTCCCATACTGTAAAAAGCATTAAAAGCCGCGTCGATATCAGTAGGTTTAAACCGCTGATTTCTGTAAAACATATACGCGCCAGCCAGGTAGTCAGCAAATAGTTCATTTTGCTTGGTGGGTAGATGAAGTCCGTATTTCCTGGCCACGGTGTGTGCAAACTCATGAGCCAGGATTATGGGTATGTTGGTTCCGCCTTTACTTTTTTTCATTTGCGTTCGATGTAAGCCTACACCAAAACACACGGTGCCATCAACCGATTCAGCATCTTTAACCGTTTGGGGAGTTGAATACGCATTGTTTCCTTCACTATCATCGTAGAAGAAAAAAGCGGGCTTAACCAAAAACGACGCAGATAAAAAACGCAATTCTTCCAAGGTGACCCGATCTATTTCCGGGTCGTCCATAGAACGATATAAAGTGCCCATTTCGGTTATAGTGCCCGTTAATGAGCATCCTTTGAAAGATTGGAACATGCTTTGCGCAGGAAGCAATGAAAGGGCTAAAATTACAATTAAAGGTTTCATGTGATGTGATGTGTTTAAGTATACATAAAAGTAAAACAATTGATTTTAATTTGCAAGGCAAATCAGCTGTTTGTCAGCACATTATCATATATTCCATCTCCTGCCCGCAATTGCTAAATCTTCATTACCACACACAGCAAAAGTCCGGGAAATAATAACAGGATTCAAATTTAAATATGATACAACTTGCGGTAGCGATTCAAATGAAGATCACGAATAAGTTTTAAAAATCAGGGGCAAAACATAAGGCCCCGGAAAATTCCCAGGGCCTTATCACTCCTATCTTGTCAACTTATTTAATACCCAATTTTACCTAACCCGGGCTCATCTTTTTCAATTGAACTATCAAAAGGGTTCCTGGCCGATGGCTCTGACAGGTTTGTGCCGGCAGGCGACTCGTCCAGGCTATCTTCGCTTACGGGCAGGTTTGAGCGCGTGGTTGCACCGCGGTCATAAAATCTGTCCACATCAAAATAATCGTGGTCATAAAAACCATTACGGTCGTAAGCCAGCGTAGTGCCCGTCCCTTCAAACACATGCCTTATGGCCAGTTCCATTTGCGGGGTAACTTCGTTATGCACATAACCCGGCAATAAAACCAACTGGTTGGCAGTGGCGGGCACTATAACTACATCACCGTCAAACGCAGGATTGTACAAACCGTCGTTCCCTTCGTAAAAAACAGGCGTGGGGCTGGTAGTATCTATCACCGTCGCATCTACAACTGTAGCGCCACCTACCGTATCATTCTCGGTACCGGCAACTTCTTCGCTTATATTATTACTGCCGCTATATAGTTTAGCTATACCTATCGGGATCAGTACATCTTTACCATCGGTAACGTTAATCTCGCTGTCTTCCAAACTAACTATCAGGTAACGCACCTTACGCGATTGCGGGTCGAACAACATATCTGCCACTTCGCCAATTTTTACGCCCTGTTCGGTTTTTACATCCCAGTTTTTTATGTTCGGCTCGCCGTCAACTATTTCGTAATCACTGCCGCTTAATTCCTGCAGGTGATCGTTTTTATATTCATTGTTATTGCTGTCAAAACTCATCTTCTTAATATTTAAGATTATTCCTCTATTAATTATTTACTATCCGGAAAAGCAACTATCTGCACATTACGGTTTTGTTGCCTGCCGCCGGCTGTCTCATTACTGGCTACCGGTTTGCTTTCGCCAAAGGTGTGTAACGATATTTTGTCGCCATCAATACCATTAGCTACCAGCCAATCTTTAACCGTTTTTGCGCGCCAGCCGCCAAGATCGGCGTTATGCTCGCCGGTACCGGTCGAATCGGTATTGCCATAAATAGCTATAGGCGCGTCTTTAAAGCGTTTGTTTAATGATGCCGCTATCTGCTTCAATTTAGCATCAGCGCTTCCCTGCAAGTTGTTTTGATCTGTAGCGAACAGGATATTTTCGCCCAGCGTATAAATAGTATACTTATCTGTACCACTCAAAACAATATCCTTGTCGGTTATATCAGGGTCGGTAATTACCGGGCTGTTAAAGTCCACGCTGTTCCAGTCGGGCTTGGTAACGGCAATCGTTTTGGTAGAATCGGTAGTGCTTACTACGGTAGTTTTGCTGTTACATCCCCTAAGCAGGAAAAATAAAATAAGGATAGCGAAGATCGCCAGCAAAAGCCAGATCCACCACGGACTTGAGTTTTTGGGTTGAACATCTAATTGTGCCATGTTGTGTGTTTGTTTTAAATAGATTAATGGTTAATGCGATAAAAATGCATACCTGTTTTGGAAAACAAATTTCGCGACAGGGTGAATAGAAAAGCAACGGGGATAAAAAATGTTTTATAAATTAAGTTTTTAATTTATAGGATTAAGGAAAGTGAAAATGCAATATTGTACAATATTGTGTATTTTTGTGTATGTCAACAAACGATATAGAGGTTAAACTCTAACAAATCAAACCGGTACTCGCTGAAAAATTCCATGTAAGCGAGATCGGCTATTTTGGCTCGTATGTTAATGGCAGCCAAACAGCCGACAGCGACCTGGATTTGGTTGTTGAATTTTCACAACCTGTCGGGTGGTCGTTTTTTACATTAGAAAGCTTTTTGGAGCAAGCCCTGGGCTTACGTATTGACCTTGTTGCCAAAAGCGCTTTAAAAACTCGAATTAAAGAATCTATCCTTTGCCAGGTTAAATACATTGAAACCGTCTGAACGAGATCCTATTCTTTATTTGGAAGACATAGTTCTTTCCATGCAACGCGTGCAGGAATATATAGCACCGTTTGACTTTCACGGATTTAAAAGAGATTATAAAACAGTTGATGCAGTGATCCGTAATTTTGAAATCATCGGAGAGGCGTCAAAGAATTTACCAACACCAATTAAAGATGCAAATACCCACATACCCTGGGAAGAAATGTATCGCTTAAGAAATCGTATTAGTCATGAATATTTTGGCATCGACTACGAAATTATTTGGAACATTGTAACGGAACATTTACTCAAAATTTAAATGATATAGCAGAGCTATTAGCTGTTGAGCGATCAAAAGAAAATAGAATTTCATGACTACAAAAACCCCGGCTGCCTAATGCAGCCGGGGTTTACTTCACCACAATAAAAGCTGTTATTTATATAATTTAAATTCGTTTACCTGCAGTGCGGCATCGCCAAAATTCGAGTTAATTACCCATCTGTATTTGGTAAAGAGCTTGGGATTGGCAATGCCATAAAAAAATAATTGCTTATACTTTTGTGTATCATTAGTGGCGCCTAACGCGGTCATCTGATCATAGAAATTCTTGGTCATAGCCCTTGTGTCCAGGATCTCCCAGGTTACGCCATCGTTTGACCCCTGTACGGTCCAGGTTTTAGGATCCCGGGGTGGGTTGTCGTTTGAACTACCTATGCAATAGGTCTTCACTAATTGCGCTTCACTGAAATTTACAGTTATTATAAGTGGATATGTAAATAGCCTGCCGTCTTTACCACCCATGGTATATTTGGTTAATATATTACCATCCATCAGCATGGTAGAGTTTTCGCCCGGCGCATAAAAATTATCGGCCGATACGGTATAGCTGCTCCGCCCCGGGGTAATGTCCTGCAGCAGCCCTTCGGTAGTAGCGTTATTACGGCTTACACTTACGGTCGAGCCATTAGTTGTAGTAATAGTTGCGGTAACAGTATTAAATGATCCGGGCACATAAGTGTAAACCGGATTTAATGATGTGCTGGTAACAGCGGGCGTAACATCACTAAATGTCCATAAAACAGACTTAAATTCTGCTTTGCTAACCAGGCCAAATTTAACCTGGTTAAGTACGCCTGTTTTTTCAAGGGTGATCCGCACCACGCTATCCGGGATAATATTAATATCATACAGTCTTCTTGATGTATTACCGGTTGATGAAATGGTCCGCATATCTACCTGGTATTTTCCCGAAGTAGCAAAGATGTGCGTTGGGTTGTCTTCGGTGCTTAGGGTATCGTCGCCAAAGCGCCACTCTACTTTTTTATATTTTGCCCCTACGCTTTTAAAAGTAAACTTAAAAGGATCGTTGGGATAGGTTACCAGGTCAAACTCTGATAATGGGTTAATTATTACCGGGTCGGGAAGGACCTGATCGACATTCTGTTTCCGGCAGGAAACCAGGCAAAACAATAACGCCGTAGCCATTACTAACTGTTTTGTTGTGATGATTTTACTGAATGATGTTTTCATAAATTGTTTTTTTGTTTGTCATAATTGGTTAATTGATGCTATTGGCTGGGGAGGCCAAATAGTTGATGGCATAAGCCATAGTATATATTGGTTAATCAGGGCAATACAATTCCTGTCAGCGTTGTTAAGTGCTGTTTACCCGCCGCCTTGTTTTGCCGGCCGGTCTTTAAAAATTATACAGGAGTTTATCGGTTGCTACGGGGTGGGGCCTACCCGTGTTTTCTCTTCATTCTCTTTTTATTATCAGTATGCTTAATTAGGTTTTAGGGTAATTGGTTAAGCTATATTACCGGTTTTTAAAAGATTTACTGCAGACAAGGCGGTAAAAATTTGTGCAAACGCAACCGCAATCGATGCCGAAGCTTGTAACTACACTCACAAAAAACAAAAAAGGCCCGGGAAATCAATCCCGGGGCCTCCCCAATTAACATAAATATAACTTTACCGTTAAGCTGCTAAATTACCATTCAGATCAATATCGATATCAAATTGTTCAACCCGCAATGTATCCAGTTTTACACCGTAAAGTGCCGGGATTTCCTGCGCCAGTTGCGAGTTCCAAAACAGGTCTCTTGTTTCTGTACTATCAAATATATATATACCCCCTTTGGCACCGGTGGTTTCTTCTGCTATATAATATTTCTCTAACAGGCCGGGTACGTTTTTAAAAACATCCAGATGTTGCTTAAAAAGATTAACTATTTCTTCAGAACCATAAGTTGAATTAAATTTTACAGATAATACCGCTTTTGCTTTTTTCATTGTTATTTATTTTTAGTGAGGCACAAAAATGCCAACTGCAGTGCTGTTAAATAGCAGAGGTATTCCCTATTTTATAATTAGTATTCCCTATTTTATTATCTCTAACCGCACAGCTTCGGTTACCGCTTTTGCGCGCGACTTCGCGTCCAGTTTAAACAGGATGGATGAAATATGATGATCAACCGTTTTAGCGGATATAAAAAGCTGTTCGGCAATTTCCTTATTTTGCAGGCCATCCTTTAGTAAAAACAAAATATCCAACTCTCTGCGCGTTAAGTTAGCCGGGTTTTCAAGGGTGCTTTTTCGCATCCCGCGCGGGATGTTTTTAATACCCGAGGTTCGCATATCTGCTCTCATTTTTTCATATACCCGATTAGCCCCAAGGCCATGAATTATATTGATAGCCATTTTTTTGTCGGCAATGCCCCCGTCAAATAATTTAATTGCATGTGCATAACGGCACCCTGATTGTTCTGATGGCGCTGCACATTTAACCTTTGCTGCTGTATTGTATATTTTATAGTCATCATAAAACACTTTTGCCTGGTAATTATTTTTTTGAACTTTTGTTACCCAAAAATCAAACTCTTGTTTATAATGTTCTGCGTCTGTATCAGTTAATAAATTTAATGCGCTTTCAAGCATTTCCTTTTTCACCACCCGCTCGCCGGTTAACCATTCGTACTCTAACAAGGCCGCCAATACCGGGATGATCCTTTGCAGTTCCATTGCTTCAAATGCCCGGTCGCTGGCGTCAAGTAATAAGGGTAATGCGTCGGCCTCGCCCCTGCGCATTTTAATGGTAGCTATTACTGTAACCGCCGGGATGATAACAATTGATGTATAACTTTTATTTGCCAGGAGTTTATCCGCAATTGCATATGCCTGCTCCCAATTGCCTGTTTCAAGTAGCAGCCGGGCTTTACAAGTTAACATATATGCCGCCCATGAGTCGAGGTCCCTCTCCATACAATATTGAATCCCTTCTTCACTTGCTTTTTCTGCAAATTCATAATCCTTCAGTATAATACTGTTACTTATAAGATTTATATAAGCCCTGGCCGCGTGTTCGTGATACGATTTTTTCAAGGCTATCTCCAGGCTTGTCATCAACAGGTCGATGCCTTGTTGTTTGGATGCCGGCACTTTTAAGTATGCACTGCCTACATTATTTAAAGCATGGCTAAGCGTTTCATCATCCTTCAGTTCTTTAGCCAGTGTTATAGCTTTTTCGCCCCAAAAAATGCTAAGCGCATTTTGGTCTGAAAGCATTTTTAATTGCGACATGTTGCTAAATGCCATTGCTGTTGCTTTTGAAGAACTATGCTCGCCCAACGCTTTTATGGCCCGGTAGGCGTAATGCTCTGATTGCTTATGATTACCCTCAAACCACCATAGCCTTGATAAAAACCGGAAACTATTCCCCATTTGCTCTTTATCGTCTTGTTCCTGCCGTATGGCCAGTAGCTTTTCCTGGTAAGTGATGGCTTCTTTTAACTGATTTGTTAAATAGCATTCATAGGCGTAACATTCGTAAAGTTTGGCTAACACGCCTTTATCATCACCACTGTAGGAGCTAATTGCCATATAATATAACCTTGCCGACTCAATATGCGCACCTAAAGCCGCAGCCTGCCCGGCCGCTAAGGGGGCATACTTAATTACAAGCTGGTGCTCATTGGCATTTTTTGCATGGTGGATAATCCGTTCAATCTCCTGGTTCTTTTCAAAATCTCCCAAAAACAGGTCAAGTATTTTTTTATTAAGTGCGACTCTTAACACGGGCGATAGCGAAGCTTCAATAGTTCGCCGGTACAGTTCATGTTTAAAAAATATCACCCCATTGTCCAGCACTATTATTTTAGCCAACAGGCAGCCTTCAATAACGGTTTCATATTTCGCTTCCATTCTTTCAAGATAGGCGATCTCAAAACCAGCAGGAATAACAGACAGGGCGCTCCATACACTTTTTATTTTATCATCAAGCGTATTGTATAATGCCAATATCGAGTCTTTAATATTTTCGGGGATCCCGGGGCTATAGCTTGCCAGGATCTCATTTACATAAAACGGATTACCGCCTGATATACTGTAAACGTCCTCACCACTATAACCTTTTTCGGTAGCTAATGCTTCAACGGCTTGTCTTGACAGGGGCAGTAGCTGCAAAGTTGTAAATGAGTCTGGCGGTAATTGGCCAAATACATTTCTTAGTGGGTGTTGTGCATTAACTTCGTTATCCCGGTAGGAAATAATAAACAGGCAGCGGATCTGGGCAATACGCCTGGCAAAAAACTTTATAAAGTCAAGTGTCGCCTCATCTGCCCAGTGTATATCTTCAAAAATCACCAGTGTTGGTTTATCCTGATTGCGCAACTCGTTAAAAAGCTTAGAAAACATTTTAACCCTATCTACAGCCTGATCATCATTCGGCCACAGATCATTATTGATTTGCCCGATTATATCATACAACGGCGCCAGTGGCCGTGGGGTAAAAAGCGAGTCGCACGTGCCCTGGTATATATCACAATCGTTTCTCTTCTGTTTGGAAAAAGCCTTTATTAATGATGTTTTACCAATTCCGGCTTCGCCTGATAATAAAACGCAGTGTCCTTCGCCTTCAACAACTTTTTCAAAACTTGCCTCTAACGAGGCTAAGAATTTATTTCTTTCAATTAGTTCCATTCAATATTTATAAAACAAGTATCAGCTATTATAAAATAGGGAAAACCTCTTATATGCTGTAATTAATTAGGTGGTTCCTTTGTAGCGGAATTCCAGACTATTATTTTTTTAAACAACTCAAATCATGAAAACTCACTTTTTAATAACTGCTCTTATTGCAGTCACTTCTGCTTCTTATCAATCACATGCCCAGGCAAATAAGGTCAACTGGCATAAAAACACGCCCCATCAAAAAAACACCACGAACTTTTATATGGATATACATCATTTTGGACCCGGAAAGGTTAGTTATGAAGATGTTGCACAGGCACATGAAAAAGATCTTGCAGTTCAAAAAAAACATGGCGTTAAGTTTATAAACTTCTGGTTAAATGAAAAAGATGGCACTGTATATTGCCTTTCAAGCGCGAAAAATTCACGTTCGGTTGTAGATACGCACTCCGAAGCACACGGGTTGCTTCCCGACGAGATATTTTTAGTAAAAGGCAGCCTGCCCCGTACCATAACAGAGGGTAAACTTTTTATGGATATCCATCACCTGGGAACCCGGGTTAAGGTCAATGATGTTGAAAAAGCGCATCAGAAGGACCTGGCATCGCAAACAAAGTTTGGTGCAAATTTTTTGAACTACTGGGTGAATGAAAAAACCGGCACCATATTTTGCTTATCGCAATCACCAGACTCATCAGCCATTATTAATACGCATAAAGCAGCCCATGGCTTAATACCCGCTAAGATAGAGGAGGTTAAACAAGGCGTCAGGAAAACACCTACAGCCTATCTTAACAACCACCCCCTTTATTTTTTAGCGCATTATTTGATCGTATCAGACGGCGGTCCGCTGTACCAAAGTTTGGGTAACTTAATTAACTAATTTTTAATGTTCGTATTTTGAAGATCTTAATTTATACTATAGTGGTTTATACTATGGCGGCCCTTTTGCTGGCACTAACAGCCTTATTATCAGGTTGCAAAAAAGCTAAACCGATATGCCAGCCAGCTATAGTTTTAACCGATTCACTTTCAAATGTTACCGCCACCAGCGCAATTACAAATAATAGTATTACCAATTGTTGTTATGAGCCGGTGATTGAAAGCGGCATATATTATGCTACTCATACAAACCCCACAAAAGCAGATTTTGTAGTTAAAAGCAATACATACGGCGCAACCTTTTCAGTTAATATGAAAAATTTGCTGCCCAATACTACTTATTATTTAAGAGCGTATGCAGTTACCAAAGCAGGCGCAGCTATTGGTAACGAGGTGGGGTTTATTACGGCAGCACCACACCTTTTTACTGATATTGACGGCAATGAATATAGTTACGTCACCATAGGGCACCAGATTTGGATGACCGGCAACCTGCGGGTTACGCATTATAGAAATGGCGACCCTATAGTAAATGGAACTACAGGAATGTTGTGGGGGATAGCAACAAACCCGGGAGCATATGCGTTTGCAAATGGCACCCCTACAAACGATGCCGCTTTCGGAAAGTACTACAATGTTCAGGCCGTAAATGACCCGCGTAAAATAGCGCCTGCCGGTTGGCATATCCCATCTGACGAAGAATGGAAAACATTAGAAATAAACCAGGGCATGTCGCGCGAAGAAGCTGATGATATTGATCAGCATTTTCTGAGGGGTAATATCGCACAGAAATTGATGCAGGGTGGTTCGTCCGGGTTAAACTTACAACTGGCAGGCTATCGCAGCCTGGGAAATGAGTACGAGCTATTTGGAGAAGCCGGAACTTATTGGACCTCGACCCAGGTTAATTTAAATACGAACTGGGTACGTGCCGTAAATTTTTCTGACGATAACTCTGTGATCAGAACGTCACGAACCAACATAGGGTTGACAGTAAGATGCGTTAAAGATTAGGCCCTTTTAGTAAAAACCCGGCTGCTTTCGCATGCCGGGTTTACCAAACTAAAAAAATGCGAAACCTGCAGTAAAATCTGTGCAATCGGTACCGCTTTATGCATTGATACCGTAGATAAACTAAAATTACCTTAACTTAGTTTTATAAACCGGGCCAGGCCATAAAGCTATATCATGAAAAAACTGCTGCCATTACTGCTTATGCTGATAAATGTTTGCTCGTTACGCGCGCAAAAAGCTTCAGATCCTCAATCGCTTTCAATAATTCCTTACCCGGTAAGTGTTAGTACGTCAAATTCAAAGTTTGTTATAACCAAAAACACCGTTATACGCATTGACGCTAATAATCCCGAACTCCGCCAGATAGCGCAAACAATGGCAGTAGCGCTTAAAAGCCTGGTCAATGGCCCGGTTGCTATTGGCATAAATAATGGCAGCAAAGCCCCTCACAGTATAGTTTTAACACTAAATCATACAGCTGACACTTTGGGTGATGAAGGCTATAAACTATCCGTAAATTCCAGAGGTATAGTTATCAGCGCCAATAAGCCGCAGGGTATATTTTATGGGCTGCAAACTTTTAAACAGTTACTGCCTGTTAAGGCTACGGTCTCAACAGTTACCATTCCCCCTGCCGATATTATTGATAAACCCCGCTTTAAATGGCGCGGATTGATGCTGGATGTTGGCCGCTATTTCTACTCGGTTGATTTTATTAAGAAGTACCTGGACTATATGGCCATGTATAAACTAAACACCTTTCACTGGCACCTGACTGAGGATCATGGCTGGCGCATAGAAATAAAGAAATATCCAAAGCTTACCCAAGTTGGCGCCTGGCGCGCCGGCACACAGTTCGACCGGGCCGCTAACCAGGTAGATAATAACCCGCATGGCGGCTATTATACGCAGGACCAGGTGCGCGAAATTGTAGCCTACGCCAAAGACCGCTATATTACCGTTGTACCTGAGATCGAGATGCCGGGGCATTCGTTAGCCGCATTGGTTGCTTACCCCGAGCTTTCATGTACCGGCGGGCCATTTAAAATGCCGGTGCTGTGGGGTATTCAGAAAGATGTTTATTGCCCGGGTAATGAACAAACCTTTACATTTTTGCAGGATGTGTTAACCGAGGTGGCGGCGCTCTTCCCCGGCCCCATTATTCATATCGGGGGCGATGAATGCCCTAAGGACAGGTGGAAGCTTTGCCCCAAATGCCAGGCACGCATAAAGGCCGAAGGCTTGAAGGACGAGCACGAGCTGCAAAGCTATTTTATTAAGCGGATTGAGAACTTCCTGCTCACCAAGAACAAACGCATCATAGGCTGGGACGAGATATTAGAAGGCGGACTGGCGCCTAACGCGGCGGTCATGTCATGGCGCGGGATAGCCGGCGGCATTGCCGCTGCCAAACAGCACCACGATGTAACCATGACCCCAAGCAACTTTATGTACTTTGACTATTACCAGGGCGAGCCTTATAACGAACCCGTTGCTATAGGCGGTTTGCTGACATTAGAGAAGGTCTACTCATACGAACCCGTGCCTGCCGAGTTAACCGTCGATGAAGCCGTATATATTAAAGGTGTACAAGCCAATGTATGGTCGGAGTTTATACACTCGGCCGAGAAGGTGGAGTATATGACACTGCCCCGCGCCGCCGCCATGGCCGAAGTAGCCTGGACACCCACCCGCATCAAGAACTGGGAGGGCTTTAAAGACCGTATGGAAGCGCAATACCAACGTTATGACGCTATGGGTATCCACTATTCAAAAAGCGCTTACAACGTTTGGCAAACCGTAACCAACGCGGCAAACCAACGCGCAACCATTACCCTGACCACCAACAGCGCAAAGCCCGAGATACATTATACCACCGACAGCACCGAGCCCACCTTAACCTCGCCGGTTTATAAAACGGCTTTTGATGTAAGCACACCGGCGATCATCAAATCGGCTACTTTTAAAGGCGGGAGGCAGGTGAGCAAGGTAAGCGTAACATCCGTTAATCCGGAGCATGCGGTGTTTGAGGGGAAGTGATGGTGTGCCAGGTACCGGTGGTACAGGTGAAACACTTAATCTGCTTATTTATAGCACTTTAATTTTTGGTGTGATACATCTTATTCGTCAGGGAATTTAAGTATAATTTTTATCTATAAGGTTGATAATTAATTGATTGCAATATGGGTGATTTTTGTGGGGTGATACAGGTTTTCAGCACACTTTAACCTTATCTTTTGGAGTAACGATCGACCGGTTAATTTACAGTAAGCGTAATTATCAATAAAGCTAAAACCACTATTGGTTTGCTTAAATAGCTTAATCATTGGCATATAGGCTATAACAAAAATGCAATTAAACGCCCTAAATTGCATTACCAATTATTATTAGCCCTAAAAGGCAACCCTTAACTATTACGGTAATGAAACGAATATTAACTCTATTAGCTTTATTTGCTTTATTTGCAACTACAGCATCAGCACAGAAAAAATTAACCCGCGATGAGCGTATGAAATGGTGGCGCGAAGCCCGTTTTGGTATGTTTATCCATTGGGGCGATTACGCGCAATGGGCCGGTTTATATA
>NZ_JBNPWM010000004.1:0-469422 GCF_050433825.1 Mucilaginibacter sp. UYCu711
TCAAACTAAATCTAAAAGGAATGAGCCCGTTAAAATACCGAGCTCATCATATTAATAATTAATTTAAATTCGTCTAACTTTTCGGGGGCACTTCATTACGGCAAGCCTTTCTAATTATGTAAAGTGTAAGTGGTGGTTACTCCAAAGTTATCTGTCTGCGGATACTTTCTTCTAATGATATAAATGTCTCGGTACGTTGTATGCCTTTAACGCCTTGTATCTGCTCGTTCAGTACTTCGCGCAGATGGGTGGTATCATGGCAGATGATTTTAGCGAAAATACTGTAGCTACCGGTAGTATAATGCAGCTCAACTATTTCTTTAACGGTTTTTAACTGTTTAACCGCATCATTGTATTGCGAGCCTTTTTCTAAGAATATCCCCAGGAAAGCGGTAATATCATAGCCCAGTTTTTGCGGATCAACCTCTAAACTGGCACCTTTAATTACCCCCATCTCTTCCAACTTTTTCATGCGCACATGGATAGTTCCGCCGGAAACGATCAACTCTTTAGCAATTTCGGTGTAAGGAGTAGTAGCGTTTTTCATCAATATTGATAAAATCTGGATATCAAGATTATCAATTTCTAAATTTTGAGCTTTTCTGTGGGACATAAATTTGAATATCTTTATTGAAATACAAGTATAATTATAATTTGCATAAAAATAAAATATTTTTGTTGAAATATTTGCAAGGAATTGATAGGTCTGTTATGTTTGTAACAAGCAATTGGACCTAAAAGCTTAATCGTTCTTTTAAATAAATAACATCACATAATGTTGGGTGGTGAAATTTTTGGCAGACACACCTCCTTGTCCCGGTGGTAGAGATCATAGGAAACCCGAAGCGGGCTAACTACTCTGTGGAGGTTCGAATCCTTCCCCAACAGCAATTCACTGGCGTGAATTAACAATAACAATACTGTAGGATGGTGAAACTTTGGCAGACACACCTCCTCGTCGCGGTGGCGGAGATCATGGGAAACTCTTAGCAATAAGAATAACCACTCTGTGGAGGTTCGACTCCTTCTCCTACAGCTCTTCTCATAATTTAGGTTTATAATTGGTTAGTACCGGCCCCTGCCCATCAGAGGGCCGTACTTGTTTTATAGCTTTTTTTATTTTAAAAAGATCTTTTTGAATAGTTCACTTGTCGCTTTGTTAGGCCCTTGCGCCCTTGGCTTGCCCCGCTAAATTGCCGTGGTGGCTTTGTTCTTTTTCTTGATAAAAAGAACCAAAAATCAAGTCAGCTAAGAGGCTTCTTTGCGCACAGGGCCTTTGCCCGGCAGTTCAGGTAAAACCTCGGGCTGCAAAATTTTTGCGCCGCTTCGCCCGCTCTTGCCTATCGCTTCAGCAAAAAATTGCTATGTTCCTCCCAGCGTGCAAGGCCACCAGTTTTACCTGCCCTCACCCGAAGTTTTTCTGCTGACGCTTTTACACAATTCCAACATCATGCTAATAATACAAATTGAACTTATTGTTTAATTGAAGAGTATCTCATTTTTATGGCTAAAACCGTCATACGGGCAGCTTCGGGCGAAAGGCGGTAAAACAAGGTGGGATGTGCGGCTGCACGGGCATTGGTAATTTTGCCTGAAGCGGCGGCCTTGCGCGACAACAGGCGGCAAAAGAACCGGGCGCGAGGTTTTACCGGCTTTGCAGCGCATAAGGCCAAGTGCGGCAGAGAAGCCTCCCGGATGACTTGATTTTTTGGTTACTTTTTGATCAAGCAAAAAGTAACAGCCTTAGCGGCAATTGAGCGTCGGCGCGCGTTCTAACGAATGATAGCTACTTCACCCACTTCAACCCAACCGTACTCTGCGCCAAATTATCTAAAACACCGCGCTTCTCATCCAGCGGCGCATACAACTCCATGCTTGATTGTAGGAATACATTATTGGTAAGCGCAGCAATTTCTATCGAGTTCATGCCCGATCGATAAAAGAGCCAGTTTTTGGCAGAAATACCATTGCCGTTTTTATTGCCCAGTTGCAGGTGTTTTATAAAAAGGCGCTCGGCTACATGGCCTTGTAGGGTGCTGTCGCAGTATAGCTGTGTTTCGTTACGGGCATAGTAGTGGGTCAGGGTTATTTTATGCCATTGGCCGTCGGTTATCCTGGTAGTGCCAGTTATTTGCTGGTATTGCGGCGAGGTATATTCAACCGTACCTTTATCTGTGATAACTATCGATCCTGCATGTGCGGTACTATCCAGCAATTGCAGGATCTGCCCTTTGCCATTAGCTTTAATAGTAATAGTTGTGGTAAAAGGGTGAGTTATATTATCAGGCTTAAAATCAATTAAACCAGTTTTACCCAGGGTTATGCCTGAACTTTCTACCATTTTAGGTAGCGGTTTACCATTGCTTAAAGCGTCGAATAAAGACGGTACAATAGTATAAGCCAGTTCAAGGTGGCCGGCATCATTTGGGTGGCCGGGGTTATACCAGTTGCCCGGTGCCCATTTGCCGGTACCATCATCAACACCGCCTAATAAATTAATTGATGGCACATCAAGCGAATTGATCCACATATTTAATTCTTTGGTGTAGTGGTAATCGCGCTCGTTAAAATCGTTTCGGGTGTAGGCATTTGTAACTATAGGGACATAGCCACTGTCGCGCGCCATAGCTATCAGCTTTAACATATTGGTTTTAAACTGGGTGTATTTCGATGGTCCCTGCTCGTGCAGCATTTCGTTACCTAACGATAGGGCATACACTACATATTTGGCCTTTTGCGGCACCAGGTCCTTACGCCAGCGTTGGGTTAAGCGTATCGTATTGTCGCCACCCCTTGATATGTTTGCGGTTTTCCAGGTTTTACCCGTCCCATCAGCCGCTCGTTTTTTTAATATATCAGTAAAAAGATAAGTATAGCCATAATCCTTTTTAGCACCGAAGCCGTAAGGTACAGACGAACCGAAGTAAACAATTTTCATTGTATCCAAAGGTTTGCCACTTATATATGGTGTATCGGCTTTAGGCTTAGCCTTAGTTTGGGCTACACATGCGGTACTTATAAATATCGACAAGGCGATAAATGCAATTTTTGATCTCATACTAAATTTAGGAGGTTGGCACTGCAATGTATAAAAAATAGTATGGTTGCGGTAATGGTAATACGCAAAAAAGCCGTTACATCGGTTAAGATGTAACGGCTTTAAGCTTTTCGCTATCAGGTTTTATTAAAAGAATTTAAAACCAACGCTTAAGGACCAAAGGTTTTGGCGCTGGCCATAGTTGTCGTTTATTTTGGTTAGGCCACCTTCGTAACGTAAATCGGCAGTAATAGAGCCAATATCAACGCCGGCACCAGCCTGGAAACCGAGCGTGCTGTTTTTGTAGTTGCCAAAATCAGCATAAGCAGCATTGAAATTAGCAGAGTAACTTTGTTTCTTATCCAATATAGAAGTATAAATTGGATCGGCCATTACTCGGAAATTTAAATTTTTCTGGCCAAATTGTGTGCCTAATAACAAGGGCACATTTAAATTGGTAAATTTAACATCACCACTATAATTTCCGGTGGTTGATGAGGAATTAAACTTACCGCCTGTGCTGCTTAAGTAAAGTTCCGGTTGTAGATAAAAGCCGCCGCCTATGCGGGAAAATAAACCTGCCTGGTAGCCTGTTGTGGTACTTTCGCCTAAATTATCGGTATTGATTTTCGAGAAATTAACCCCGGCTTTCGCGCCAAGGCTAACTGTGCGCTGGCGCTAATGCTTGCTGCTATTAGTAACATGGCGCTTAATACATACTTTTTCATAGTGTTTGATATTTAGTTGTTATAAAGTTTGATGGGTTTGATTATAACCATCGGCAATGGTTTAACAATAGCTGTACCATTTTTTTGACATTGCCCGTGCCGTATTTTTTCTATTTTTGTTGAAAATATTTAATTATGGCCGAAATAAGTATAACCAACAAAGAGTGGGAACGTATTAAAATTAAAGTGCAGCGTAAATACAATCATTTAACCGATGCTCAATTAAACTATATAGAAGGACAGGAAGATGCCCTAATTACTAACCTGATGCACTTAGTTAACCGCAACCGCGAGTATGTGGTGTTTACCCTAAAAAAAGCTTTGGTTAATATTGACAATAATAGGCTGTAAAAACAGTTAAGTATTTTACAGGCGGTTTTTTGTAGCTTTATAATATTAAGTTTTTTTACAGATGAAAAAGGGTGTGATAGTTAAATATAAGAGGTTCATTTTATCTACAGGCATATTAGCATTAGCTTTAGGTATATGGAGTTTTAGTGATGATCTGTTCCAGATCTCGAAAAACCTGGAAGTATTTGCATCCTTATATAAAGAGGTTAATATTAATTATGTTGATGATATTAATTCGGCTAAATTTTTAAAAACTGGTGCCGATGCCATGCTTGATGGTTTAGACCCATATACAGAGTTTGTGCCCGAGTCGGAAATTGAGGACTATAAGCTGCATTACGTAAGCACCCAATATGGCGGCATTGGCGCAAGCATATTTTCAAGAAACAACAAGGTGTATATCTCTGGCGTGTTTGAAGGCTTCCCGGCCCAAAAGGCCGACGTGCGCCCGGGCGACCAGGTGATGCAGATAAACGACATTGTACTTGATGGCAAAAACAGCGATCAGGTAAGCCAACTGTTAAAAGGATCAAAAGGCGCTACGGTAAAGCTGCTGACAAAACGGGATGATGCACAACCGGTTGAAAAAAACCTGGTGCGCGACGAAATAAAACAACCCAACGTATCCTATTATGGTATGGTTGACGGTAATATGGGTTATATAAAACTGGATAGGTTTTTAGAGAACTCGGCCCAGGAAGTAACCGATGCCCTTGTTTCGCTTAAAAAAAATAACCCTAACGGTATTATACTTGACTTACGCTCAAACGGTGGTGGTATATTACAGGAAGCAGTAAAAATTGTTAACCTGTTTGTACAAAAGGATATTGAAGTAGTATCGCAAAAAGGGAAAGTAAAAGAAAAGAACTATACCTATAAAACAGCTGCAACGCCGTTAGCACCGGATATTCCGTTGGTTGTACTGGTAAATTCGCGGTCGGCATCGGCATCAGAAATTGTTGCAGGCTCTTTACAGGATTTGGATCGTGGTATAATAATAGGTCAGCGCAGCTATGGCAAGGGTTTGGTACAACAAACTTTCCCGTTACCTTATAATAGCCTGGTAAAGATCACCATAGCTAAATATTATGTGCCATCCGGCCGTTGTATCCAGGAAATTGATTACACCCACCGCAAGGATGATGGTACGCTAACAAAAGTTGCCGACTCACTAATGCACGAGTTTAAAACTAAAAACGGCCGTTCTGTTTATGATGGCAGCGGTATATACCCTGATATTTTTATCAAGCCAGAAAACTATGCTAACGTAACACAGGCTTTAATAGGTAAACTATTATTGTTTGATTATGCTACCAAATATCGCGCGAGCCACACCAAAATTGCCGACGCTCATAGCTTTACCTTAACAGATGCCGAGTATGGCGATTTTGTAAAATACCTGGCCGATAAAAATTATACCTATAATACTACGACTGAAAAAGTACTTACTGCTTTAAAAGGTGAGGCAACTAAAGAAAAACAATTCGACCAGATACAAGCTGAGTACGATGTACTAAAAAATAAGCTGGCCAACAGTAAGAAAAACGACCTGCAACTACACAAAGCCGAAATAAAACAAGCACTTGAAAACGAAATAATATCGCGCTATTACTATGATAAGGGACGTTACGAAGCTAATTTTAAATACGACAAAGAGCTTGCTCAGGCTGTAAAAACCATGCAGGACAAAAACCAATTGGCCGCCATATTAAAAGGCGACGGTAGCTATAAAGTAATTGGTAAGCCTGTATTAGCTGCCGTAGTTGATAAAGATAAAAAGGCCGATAACGATAAATAAGTAACGCAGTAAACAAGAATTTGAAAGCGACGGGTATACCCGTCGCTTTTTTTGTTTTACTTACATTGTTACAATCACCACAAAAAAATAAACTAAACTATTATTGGTTGTAATTGTCATAGTACCAAAATACAGCAATTATGAAAAAGATAATCTTAGCAGCAGCCTTAATAATAGGATGCTCAATGTACAAAACAGCCGATGCCCAACTACGAATTAGTCTCGGACTTAATATTGGCAGCCAGCCAGACTGGGGCCCGGTAGGATATGATCATGCAAGTTATTACTACATGCCTGATGTTGATGCCTATTATGATGTGCCAAACCATGTTTATGTTTATTATGAAAGCAACCGTTGGGTGCGTGCAAGTGTATTACCGGCCCGTTACCATTTCGATCCGTATAATAGCTATAAAGTAGTGGTAAACGAGCGTAACCCATGGGAACGCGCTAATGTATATCGTACCAGATATGTAAGCTACAAAGGCAAACGCCAAACAATTATACGCGATAGCCGCGAAGCAAAATACAACAAGCACTGGCAAGACAGAAATCAATATGAAAGACGCGATGATCGTCGTGATGATCGTAGAGACGACCGTCGTGGACCTGGCAATAGTGACTACGGTCATGACAAAGGCGCTCATGGCAATGGCCATGGTAAAGGCCATGGCAAAAATTAATCTATTTAGCTACTAAATAGCAACAGGCTCTTCGGTAATGAAGGGCCTGTTTTGTTTGATAGTATTTACGGGAGATCATAAAGGATCAATCGTAGGTCTTTCAGACAAAAAACGTACTTTTGCCCTAATGGACACAGGTAATAAACTTTATTTTGCTTCTGATTTTCATTTAGGTGCAGGCACTTATCAATCATCACGCGAACGTGAGGATAGATTGGTTCGCTGGCTTGACATGATCAAAACAGACGCTGCCGAAGTTTTTTTAATGGGTGATATTTTTGACTTTTGGTTCGAATATAAAGCAGTTGTACCACGGGGCTATATCCGTTTTTTTGGCAAACTGGCCGAGTTGGCTGATTCCGGCATTAAACTAACATTTTTTAAAGGTAACCACGATATGTGGATGTTTGATTATTTTGAGAAAGAGCTAAACGCAACAGTCATCAGTAACCAGCTTGAAATAGAACGTAACGGCAAAAAATTTTACCTGCACCATGGCGACGGCCTTGGCCCGGGCGATGGTATGTACAAGGTGCTTAAAAAGATCTTCCGAAGTAAACTATGCCAATGGTTATTTGCGCGCTTGCATCCTAATTTTGGCGTAGGTGTTGCCAATTCCTGGTCAAAGCATAGCCGGATAGCGGGCGAAACTAACGAAGAACGTAAAGTCATGGAAAAGGAATGGCTGGTAGTTTACAGCCACGAATTATTGCAAACCCGGTTTTATGATTACCTGGTATTTGGCCATCGGCATTTGCCGTTGGATATCCGGTTAAACGAAAAAAGCCGGTACATAAACCTGGGCGAATGGGTTAATTATAATTCGTACGCGGTATTTGATGGTGAAGAGTTGACCCTGGAGTATTTTGAACCTAAAGCCGAAAACAGGTAGCTTTGTCATTGTAAATTAACCTTTTAGGTTTCGGTCATTACCTTTCAGGTATATCCTTAAAAAATCGTATTTTTGTAGGCTTTTTAAGCCGGGCCATTACATGGCTTGATTGAACAATTAGAACATGTTAGAAAAATTAGAATTAATATATCAACGCTGGAAAGCGGTAGAAGCAGAGTTAAGCAGCCCCGATGCTATGTCTGATATGAAGCGCTTTGCCCAGTTGAATAAAGAATATAAAGACCTTGCTAAAATTGTTGACCAGTATAATATATACAGCAACATTATGAGCAATATTGATAGCAACAAAGAGATATTAGCTACCGAGAAAGATGAAGAATTTCGCGAGATGGCCAAATCTGAGCTGGATGAATTATTGGTACAACAGGATGAAATGGAAGAAAAGATCCGTTTAATGCTGATACCTAAAGATCCGGAGGATTCTAAAAATGCTATTGTGGAGATCCGTGGTGGTACAGGTGGCGACGAAGCATCAATTTTTGCCGGCGACCTTTACCGGATGTATATGCGCTTTTGCGAAAAACGTGGCTGGAAAACCGAGTTGGTTGACTATACCGAAGGTACAGCAGGGGGCTATAAAGAGATCGTATTTAATGTTAATGCCGAGGACGCTTACGGTACTTTAAAATATGAGTCGGGTGTACACCGTGTACAACGCGTGCCTGATACCGAAACACAGGGCCGTGTGCATACATCGGCGGCATCGGTGGTGGTATTGCCAGAGGTTGATGAGTTTGATATCGTGCTAAATCCAAGCGATATCCGTAAAGATCTTTTTTGTTCTTCAGGCCCGGGTGGTCAATCTGTAAATACAACTTATTCTGCAGTACGTTTAACACACTTACCTACAGGTTTGGTTGCACAGTGCCAGGATCAAAAATCGCAATTAAAAAACTTTGATAAGGCTTTGGCTGTATTGCGCTCAAGAGTGTATGAGCTGGAGTTGCAAAAACACCTTGAAGAAGCGTCTAAAAAACGTAAAACGATGGTTGCAACAGGTGATCGTTCGGCCAAAGTACGTACCTATAATTATCCACAGGGCCGTTTAACCGAGCATCGCATAGGCTTAACCATTTATAACCTGTCAGAGGTAATGAACGGTGGTATCCAGGAAATTATGGAAGCCCTGCAATTTGCAGAGAACGCCGAGAAACTGAAGGAAGGTACCGTAGCATAATTGTTATTGTCTTTATAATGTAAAAAGCCGCAAATGCGGCTTTTTACATTTATCATAACTGGGTTTTCATCTTGTTTTCATAATGCCAACCTAATTTAGTTATTGGATATAAATGACTGGATTATGCTGGCTCTAAAAAAGGTATTAGCAAATAACTCAACCATCTACCGTCGTGAGGTTAGATTGATGGGTAACAAGTTTGAAATTAGTGTGGTGGGGACTGATCCTGTATGGGCCGGCGAGCGTATTAACAGCGCAATTTTCGAAATTAACCGTGTCGAAAAATTACTAAGCACCTTTAGCGAGGATAGCGAAGTAAACACTATTAACCGCAACGCGGGTATTAAACCCGTAAAAGTTAGTGCCGAGATCTTTAAGCTGATAGAGCGTTCATTACAAATATCAGAACTTACTTACGGCGCTTTTGATATTACGTATTACAATAACGACCAGGCCACCCTGCAAAACGATTCAGCCGTTATAACTTACACCAAGATAAACTATAAAGATGTAGTGCTTAACGCCACTGCCACCACTGTTTTCCTGAAACAAGAAGGTATGCGTGTGGGCTTTGGTGCTAACAGTAAAGGTTACGCCGCCGACAGGGCAAAATATATATTACAATTAGAAGGTGTAAGCCATGGCGTTATTAACGCGGGTGGCGATCTGTTAACCTGGGGTTTAACACCTGATATGGAACCGTGGACCGTTGCCTCAGCCGATCCGCGCCAAAAAGCACTACCCTTCGCTAACCTGGATATAACAAATATGGCAGTAGCAACATCGGTTAATGCCGAGAGATACGCTACCATCACTGATAAAAAACTAAGCACCGGCAAAGCTAAAAACGGTTTTACCGTAAGCGAGATAAAAAGTGTAAGCATACTAAGCCCAACTGCCGAATTTGCCGATGCAATGGCTACGCCGGTAATGACCATAGGCATTAACGCGGGTGTTTACTTAATAAATCAATTAAACCAGATAGGTTGCGTTATTATTGACGACCAAAACCGCGTTTATCCATCAAAAGGTATTAACTTAACCTAATTACAGTTAACTGTAATTAGTGTGAGGTGTGTATTTATGCGATATCGGGGCGTTTTTATTTGCGCTTCAAAAAATCCCCATTTAAATTATAAAGTTTAAAGCCATTACCATAACTTAGAACTGTAACCCTACAGTTAACTTAACTGACTGATTTTTTGGAAAAAATTTTACAAATTTCTTTTCGTCAATGATAAAGCGACTTGCATATATTGTAATGTTGTTGATATTTGCAGCAGGCTTGTCATCCGCTAAAATTGTAACCGGCAGGCATCAACTTGTTAGGGCAGATGCTATGCGCTTTGTTTTAAGTGCTCAAATACAAAAGGATACAACAAAAAAGCATCAGCAGGAAGACGAGCCCAAAAAAATTAAAGAAATATCAAAGGCAAAAAGACAATCAAAGCCCGAAAAGATAGGCGAAGCTGAAAATGTGCAGGACCCGAAAGTTAAACAAAAAACAAAAAGGCAACGCCGCCCCGAAGGTTTGGACAGGCCACCGGAAATACCAAGAAGAAATGGCAGTTAACCTAATCTAATAGCTGATAATAAATGAAATACCTACGCATATTGCTTTTACTAATACTATGTAATGCTGCCGGCCAGGCTATGGCTGCTGTGCGGCACAGCCTTGTGTATAAAGGTGCATATTATGCTGCAAAGGATACTGATACCATTATACGTAAACAATCCCTGTCGGTAGGTATAAATTATGGCAGCGATGCTATGTTTTTTGGCCGTACAGGCCCAATTACCTATCCGTTTTTATCAACTGATGTTGTTTACAATAGTAAGTTAGGTTTCTTTGTTTACGGCTCGGCATTAAGGCTTATAGGCTACCGCACTTTTGTTGATGAGGTTGATTTGGGTGGCGGTTATTTATATCATCCAACAAAAAAATTCTCGGGATCTATATCCTATAACCGGTTTATATTTAATAAGGAAGAACGTATTATAGAATCGGCTACATCAAATGATATCAACTGGAAAAACTCGGTTGACTGGAAGCCGTTCAAATCGACCATAATATTTGATTATTTGTTTGGCAAATCAAGCGATTTTTTCATGACCGTATCGCAATCAAGATACTTCGAAACAAAAGGGAATATTTTTAGCGATGTTGATTATTTGTCGTTTAACCCTACGGTAAGCGTAATTGTCGGCACTCAAAACTTTGTAGAGCGCTATTCGTTGGAACACGAAGAGCGCTTAAACATAGATAATATCTACCGCTTAGGCGGAGGATCAACCGGCTTTAACAATGGGCGGTTAAACTTTCTGAACTATAGCTTTAAAGTGCCCGTAGCTTATAACACGCCGCATTATACTTTCGAGTTAACTTATAAATATTCTATACCGGTTAATGTTGAAGGCGCTTTGCAGAATAAGCACGAATCTTTTCTTAACTTATCACTTTTCTACGTTTTTTATTAAAATCGGGGTATGAATGTTTTAATTATTGAAGACGAAGAAGCATTAGCACAGGAGCTGGAAATATTCCTCGCCAATCATAATTATATAACAGAGGTATGCTATAACGGCCGCGCCGCGTCCGAGAAAATAGCTACCAATATGTATGATTTTATTTTGATAGACCTGGGCCTGCCAGATTATGATGGGCTTGACTTGCTTAAGGAAGCTAAGAAAAATAACCCCGACGCTGCCTGCCTGATATTAACTGCACGTGCCGAGGTATATGACCGCGTGCGCGGCCTTGATCTGGGTGCCGATGATTATTTGCCAAAGCCGTTTTCGCTATTAGAATTGCAAAGCCGTATGCAGGCAATAATGCGCCGCAAATTTGGTTTAAAACAGAGCGTTGTTGAGCTGGGCGATTTTTTGATCAACCTTACCGACAGGGTTATTAGCTGCCAGGATAATGTGGTAAGTGCTATCACCAAAAAAGAATTTGACCTGATAGCTTACCTTATTTTGCATAAAAACCGCACCCTAACCCGCACGCAATTAAGCGAGCATATTTGGGGAAGCATTATTAATGATGATTACGACTCGAACTATATCGACGCGCATATTAAAAACATCCGTAAAAAGCTAAATGTTTATGCACCCCCCGATTGGTTAGAAACGGTACGTGGACTTGGTTATAAAATAAAGATGAACGCTTAACAATTTGAAACTAAAAACAAAACTCACGCTGTTTAATGCCATCTCTAAGCTGGTAATAGTGGTGCTGTTTGTGTTGGCGGTTCCGTTTATAATTAAGAAAATAAGCCATAATTATGTTGATAATACCCTTATCAAACAAAAAAATAAATTCCTGCAAATAGTAAAAACCCAGGGTATAAAAAACTATATACCTGATGGAGAAACTTACGGAAGCTATTACCTGCCGCTTAAAGAAGAATACCTTACTATAGAGACCGATACCGTTCCAACGCATTTTGTAAATACCATTAAGAATGAGAAACGTTCGGTTGAGCGCGATACTATTGATTTTCGTATCCTGAGCCATACGTTTAAAATTGGCGATCAAAAGTATTTGCTGGAGATAGGTAAAAGTGTAGAAACCCTTAACGAAACCAGTGCCCCGTTGCAAAATATTGCTTTTGGTGTTTTGATAGGAATGTTCTTACTAACTATCCTTGCAGATCAGTTTTATACCAACCGTGTATTAAAACCACTGGCGCTGATTATTAAAACCAAGCTGATAGGGCAGAAGTTCCCAAACTTTGGTTTGTATAAGGAAGTGAAAACCAGCACTTCTGATTTTCAGCACCTTGATATCAGTATCCACCAAATGATAGAAGCTATTGAGGCTGCATTTCAGAAAGAGCGTGAGTTTATATCAAACGCATCGCATGAGCTGATGACGCCAATATCTATCCTTCAGTCAAAGATTGAGAACATGTTTGAGCAGGAAGATATTAATGACGAAGTAAAAGTGCGCCTGGTGGAAATGCAGAAGATCCTGAATCGCCTTAAAAGCATTACCAAGACGTTGTTACTGATATCGCAGATTGAAAACGAGCAATTTTTAAAGGAAGACAAGATCTCATTAACCGAACTTTTGCAGGAAGTTAATGATGAGATCTCTGTACGCCTGGTCGAAAAAAACTTAACTTTTGATATTCTTATCCCGCAGGATAGCATTTTAATAAACGTAAATAAGTTTTTAATATTTAACCTGTTTTTTAACCTGGTTAATAACGCCATAAAATATAACCGCGAAGACGGCGAAATTGTGATTACCACCGAAAGCGAGAACGGCAACTTAATAGTGAATATAACCGATAGCGGGATAGGAATAAGTACAGAGGATATGCCATTTATTTTTAACCGGTTTAAAAAAGTCAGGCAATCCATGCAGCAGGATAGCTTTGGCCTTGGGTTGCCTATAGTGAAATCGATAGCTGCATTTCATCACATTAAAATAGAGGTTGATTCTGTGAAAGATCTGGGTAGTAATTTTAAGCTGATTTTTCCTGCCGAATTGATTGAACAGGTTAGTTAAATTTTTAACAATTTTTTTATACCTTCAATTAAACCTTTTCAACAGTAAATCGTCTAACAAATAACCGGTGTAAGTAAAAGTTTAACAACCGGATACTTTTTACCGTTAAAATGTGTTAATGTTTCTTTAAGCAATATGAAAAAGCTATATAAATATGCCGCAGGTTTGGTATTAACCGGCGCGCTCAGTGTGATGATGGTATTGAATGCTGACGCGCAACGGGGTGGCGCACATGCAAGTGGCGGAAGCAGCGGCGGCGGCGGTGGAAGCAGCAGCGGCCCCAGCTTTAGCAGAGCCGGTGGTGGTGGTAGCTTTAGTGGTAGTGTAAGCATTGGCAGCCGTGGCGGCTTTGGTTTAGGCTTAGGGTATCGTTCGGCTTATGGTTACAGGCCTGCATATTATGGCTTTGGCTATCCGTCGTTAGGGTTTTATTTAAACACATTGCCTTATGGTTACTATCCATTTTATATGGGTGCATCAATGTACTACTATAACAATGGTATATTTTACAGCCCTTATGATGATGGCTATGTAGTTACTGCCCCGCCGGTTGGCGCAGCAGTACCTGGCTTACCAAGAGCGGCTAAAAGTATAATGATAGACAATCAGCAGTTTTTTGAATATAACGGTGTGTATTATAAAGTAGTTATTAATGATAAAGGCGATAAAGTATATGTAGTTGCCGGTAAAGACGGCGTTTTAAATACCGAACGTGAAGAGGGTAATGACGACGCAGCAGCCGACCAATATCAAGGGCCGCGCGTTGGCGATATGGTTAACCGTTTGCCTGATAATAGCCGTAGTGTTACTTTAAACGGTAAAAAATATTATGTATCGCCTGATGAGGTTTATTTTGAGGCGGTAACAGATAACCGTGGTAATACCGCTTATAAAGTTGCAAGTGTTCCTGATAATCAGTAAAAACTAAACTTATAAAAGTTAAGCCTCCCAATAGGGGAGGCTTTTTTGTTTTAGGATGGTTGTCGCCGATACAACAAAATCCAATGGGGCATTCTGACATCCGAAATAAAAACATATTTTAGTTGCATGAAAGGTTTGGGTAAACTCATTTGGCGTTTTGTTAAATTATTCCTGATATTTTTTATTGGTGTTACTGTGTTTTGGGTGATAATTTACCGCTTTGTAAATCCGCCGGTAACGTGGCTGATGCTTACCCGTGGTTTTGAGCAAAAAGCGGACGGCAAACCCTGGAAGATTGATAAGGAATGGCGTGATTTTGATGACATCGCCGATGCTATGAAACGTGCCGCAGTTGCTGCCGAAGACCAAACATTTTTAGAGAACCACGGCTTTGATTTTAACGCGATAGAAAAAGCTATCCAAAAAAATTCAAAAAGTAATAAGCTGATAGGTGGCAGCACCATATCGCAGCAAACTGCCAAAAATGTTTTTTTATGGCCCGGCCGGTCGTGGGTGCGCAAAGGATTTGAAGCCTATTTTACTTTACTGATAGAAATATTTTGGAGTAAGCGCCGCATTATGGAAGTTTACCTAAATGTTATAGAGATGGGTGATGGTATTTATGGCGTTAACGCGGCAGCGCAAGCCTATTTCCATAAAGATGCAGCTAATTTAACCCGGGCACAGGCAGCAGCCATAGCATCAATTTTTCCAAGTCCGTTAAAATGGTCGGCAACAGAGCCGAGCGGCTATGTAAGGCACCGCCAGTACCTGATCATGAAAAACATGCGCAGGTTAGGCCCGATGGATTTTTGATAGGTGTAACCTGATAAATAAATAACATTGTTGAGGTGTGCCAGGTGTGCCACGTGTACCAGCTGTTCCACCTGTACCTGGCACACACACGGTTAATAACCCAAAAATTCTTTCAGGTCCGGATGATATTGAGAGGTCAAAAACTCGGTCACGGTAAACTCGGCCAGTTTGTGTTTGTAAAAGGGATCTTCTTTGATAAGTTTTTCAACCGCTTCTTTAGAATCGGCTAAAGCCAGGATGATGCCGCCCGTACGCGGCACTTTACGGCCCGACGCTACAAAAACATTTTTCTTATAATACTTGCGCAGGTACTTCACATGGTCGGCCATGTGGGTATCCAGTTCTTCTAACGGGACGATGTAGTTAAGATCGATAACGAACATGCGTGGTGTTTAGTTAACTAACCACCAAATCCCCGAAAAGTTGGATATGCCAGCTATCTTTAAAAGAGACTTCCCATTTTGTTTCCAGTTCGGTTAGGTTTTGCACCAGGTTGTTATAAACAATGGTATCGGTATTAATGGCGCCTTGTTTAAGCAGATCTTCAAATCCATGACGAGGTAATGAAAGCACTTCGTCAGCCTCTTTATAGGCCAAATTGAAGCGATCAAACAAATTAATATTAAACTCGCGTTCTATCTCCTGCATAAAACGGACCGATTTATCAATAGAGCAGCCGCTGGCGCCTGCCTGTGTTTCGTCGACAATTAATATCAAAAAGCGGTTATAACGTACTTCGGCTTTGGCTTTAAGCTGGCTATTGTGTGCTGTCCACAGCGAAGTAAAGTCGTTAAGGCGTAGCTGTATTTGAGCTACCGCCTCGTCTGTTAACTTTTTGTCCGACTGGTAAACCCACACTCTTGAATTTTTTGAAAATTGCATATACAAAGCTATCAAATTATTATCTTAGGGCTGTACTTTTGTTGTCATGGTAAAATCAGTTCTGCCAAAAAATAAAAAGATAGCGCTTATCTTTTCCATTGTGATTATGGCTGCCGTTAGCTTATGCTTTGCAGCGGGCATGACCGACCAGGACTGGCTTAACTGGGGTAACAAATGCCTGGCCCAATCCTTTGATCCATCATCAGATCCAAAAATAAAAAAGTGGGAACTGCTATTAACCGACGATTCCTTTATCCGCCTGCGTAAAACTTATCAAAACGGGAAGCAGGAATACTTTTCGTTCCACCTGCATAATTTGCAGGATATGGATTACCTGGGTACTGTAAACACCGGCACGCTGCAGCTAAAAGCAAAAGGCGACGATATTATTGTACAAACCTATAACGATAAAAAGGGTAATGTTGATTCGATGGCGACAGTACTATCTATCCCCGTAAAAAATATGGAACCCGAGCGTTTAGATAGTTTGCAACATGCATTGCTGTATTTTAAATCGAAGAATTTATAACCCGTTTGCCCGGGCGGTTATTTCTGCGATATCCAAAACTTTTATTTCCTGTTCCTTGTCGTGATTTTTTACGCCATCGCTCAACATGGTCATACAAAACGGGCAGGCGGCTGCAACAACCTGTGCATTTACCGATATTACCTCGTCAATGCGTTCCATGTTGATGTCTTTATTGCCCTGCTCAGGTTCTTTAAACATTTGGGCACCGCCGGCGCCACAGCATAGGCCATTGCTTTTGCAGCGCTTCATTTCAACCAGTTCGGTATCTAATATCTCCAGGGCTTTGCGTGGGGCCTCATATACGTCGTTACCGCGGCCCAGATAGCAAGGATCATGATACGTAATGCGTTTGCCTTTAAAACTCTCCCCGCCTTCGGCTTTTAACTTACCATCATCAATTAATTGTTGAATTAGTTGGGTATGGTGGATAACCTCATAACTACCCCCCAGGCCCGGGTATTCGTTTTTAATTGTATTAAAGCAATGGGGGCAGCCGGTTACTATCTTCTTAATATTATAGGCATTCAGTACCTCAATGTTGGTCATGGCCTGCATCTGGAACAGAAACTCGTTACCGGCACGTTTCGCTGGGTCGCCGGTACAACTTTCTTCGGTGCCTAATACCGCGTAGCTAATGCCTACATGGCGCAATATCTTGCAGATATCGCGCGTAATTTTTTGCGCCCGCTCATCAAAACTTCCCGCACAGCCAACCCAGAACAATATTTCGGGTTCTTTACCTTCGGCAGCCATTTGGGCCATGGTGGGTACTTTTAGTTCGTCCATTTTATTTAATTCTTCTCTGCCCAGTTAAATCTATCCGCATTACTATACTTCCACGGCGCGCCATTGTTCTCTACATTGCCAAACATATTGTTAAGGCTTGCCGGCGCTTGTGATTCTTCCATCACTATGTAGCTGCGCATTTCGGTAATGATCTCCAACGGATTAATGTTTACCGGGCAAGCTTCCACACAGGCATTGCAAGTGGTGCAGGCCCAAAGCTCCTCGCGGGTTATATAATCGTCTAATAGTGCTTTGCCATCGTTGTGATCTTTGCCGTGCTTATCCAGGTTGTTACCTACTTCGGTAATCCGGTCGCGCGTGTCCATCATAATTTTACGTGGCGACAGCAGCTTGCCTGTAATATTTGCCGGACAAACAGATGTACACCTGCCACATTCGGTACAGGTATAGGCTTCCATCAGGTTCTTCCAGGTTAGATCGGTTGCATCTTTAGCACCAAAACGCGCTATTTCGCCATTGTTTTCAGGTACGAATGATGGATCAAGCATCGCTTTAACTTCGTTAGTAACTGATGCCATATTGCTAAACTCGCCCTTAGGCTCCAAATTAGAGTACCAGGTATTTGGAAAAGCCAGCAGGATGTGGAAGTGTTTAGAGTAAGGCAGATAATTAAGGAAAGCCAGTATCCCTATAATGTGGAACCACCAGCACCCGCGCTCAATAATTGCCAGCGTATTTGCATTGCCGGATAGGAGGGGAGCTATTAAACTACTTACCGGGAAACTGACCGCCTGTATATAGTGACCAAAATGCAGCGCCTGTAATTTATAGTCGGCGGCGTTCATGGTTAAAAATGCGGTCATCAGGCATATTTCAATGAAGAGGATATAGTTGGCGTCGCTTTTAGGCCAGGCGGTCATTTCCGTCCCGCTAAAGCGTTTTAAACGGATAATATTGCGCCGGGCAAGAAACACCACACAGGCTGTCAATACCAATATTGCCAATACTTCAAATCCGCCAATTAATAAGCCGTATAGGCTGCCCAACGGTTTTGAAAATATACGGTGTGAGCCGAATATGCCGTCGATCATTATCTCTAATACTTCAAGGTTGATAATGATAAAGCCAATGTAAATAAAGAAGTGCATAACAGCGGCTACGGGGCGCTTGGTCATTTTGGTTTGACCAAGCGCAACTTTAGCCATAACCAGCCAGCGCTCGGCCGGGCGGTCGCTGCGGTTCACATCCCTGCCCAACAATATATTGCGCCGTATTTTACCCGCGTTTTTACTGAACAGGTAAATGGCAGCAATTAATATGAGGACGAACAGGATCTGTGAAATCATTATGCGTGCATAGTATTTAACTCAAAGATAGTTTTATCAATCAACTATCAAAACAGTACAAAACATTTAGCTGCTTAAAAGTTTTTTTGTAATTGTAAATATTTGATTTACTGCACAGTTAATTATCAATCGCAAACTAAGTAGCAGTTTTTTCAAAAAAAAGTACTGATAAATAAAAAAAAAGCTACATTTGCAGTCCTTAAACGGCTGGTATCATAGCTCAGTCGGTAGAGCAAAGGACTGAAAATCCTTGTGTCGCTGGTTCGATCCCAGCTGATACCACAACATCAAAAAGGCCATTTTCAATAAGAAATGGCCTTTTTGATGAAATAAGGCGTATTTTAGCGTCATCTCTTCTAAGTATGCTCAATCGAGTGATTAGCGATTTAACAGATTTTATTGTTGAATTGGCCAAAAATTATTCAGAAATAGTTAAGAATTTTTTCGGCCGCTAATTTTTAAACAAATGGCTACAGTAAGGGAAGTAATTGTTCCGACGGAAAAAAAGAAAGATGGAACATGGAATGTAAAGATCAGGGTTAACCACAAGGCGAAGACCCTTTATCTAAAAACACACCATTTTGTCACGGACAAACAAATCCGTAAAGATTTTACCATTAAAGATTCGATCATCCTCGATCTTATTTATCCGGTACTCAAAGAATACCGTATAAAAATCAGTGAGCTCGGACCAAAACTTGAATTGCTGGAAGTGTCTAGATTGGTCATTATTCTAACCAAAAAAGAGCAAACAGCAGATGATATCAATATCATCGAATATGGAAAAAAGCGTATTGAGGAATTAAAGAAAGCGAAAAGGAATGCGAGCGCAGCAAACATGACCACCATTGTTTATAGCTTGATGGACTACTTTAAAATCGATTTCGTTCCTGTAACTGAAATTAGGACCAAAATGCTCCATGATTATGAAAAATACCTTCGCTCAACTCGGACAATCAGCAGGCCGGATCAATTTAATAACGTATATAAACGGACTGTAAACGGATTAAGTGATACAGGTCTTCACAATCACATGCGCGACCTGCGAATTCTTTTTAATGATGTTAAAGATTTTTATAATGATGAAGACTTAGACGTCATTGTAATCAAACATTATCCATTTAAAAAGTATAAGCTGGTAAATGTTACGGAAAACCTCAAGCCTAAACTTACAATCGATCAGGTAATAGCGATCCGTGACTGCGAAGTTCCGGAAAATAGCCGTATCGAGCTTGCCAAAGACTTGTTTATGCTCAGCCTTTATTTATGCGGAATGAACGCTGTTGACCTGTATCAACTTGAAGCAGAAATATTTTTAAATGAACGAGTAGATTATAATCGTTCGAAAACTAAGTCGAGACGGCGTGACAGAGCATTTATTAGCGTAAATATACCAGATATCGCTATACCATATTTCGTAAAATATGCTGGGCATCTTCAATTGAGATATGCCACACATCTTTCACTCGATCGGGCATTAAGCGTCGGCATGCGGTCCATAGGTAAAGATCTGAATATAGCTGATTTGGAATTTTACGATGCGCGTCACGCTTTCGGGGATTGGGCCAGAAATATTTGCCGGTTTAGCAAGGATGACGTTGCTTTAGCCCTTAATCATAAAGATCAGACGACGTCAGTCACAGATATTTATATTTCTAAAAATTGGAAGATTATCGACGAGATTCAGGAATCAGTGATTAATTTATTATCCGCTGAAAATGAACATTTGGTCGATTAAGTATTTAAATGGCTGGTGCTAACTACTGGTTTTTCATTAATCAAATTATTTAAATTATCATCGTTACGGCGTAACCGCACCAAATGAATCTATCGAAATACGATTATTCTCCAAATGAGAATTTAAAGAATTGTGAATTTTTCAGTGACGGGCTAAAAGTGTAAGGTCAGATAAATACTATTGTTCTTCTTCATCATTATCTATACAACATTCTAATTCTTTGATAAGTTGATACTTGCCTTATGTGAAAATAATTTCGTCGACCATTATACTGTGTGCACGTATATAATCTAAAGGCAGGCATTTTTTCCAAGGCACACACACTTTAAAATTATTGTTATATTTGTATTGTGAGTATTACCATCGCAGAAGTTCATTCATTTCTTGCCGACTTTAAAGTAAAAAAGTCGATATGGCGAATATTGTATAGGGATGACCGTGGCAAAAACTCGCAAACCTTGGCAGATTTGGAGTTGCGGCCTATTGATAGGGATACTGTTTTAGATTCCCTTTCAGCACAAGATTATTGCCAGGGGCCATTGGAAGAGAAATTATACGGCGGAAGTGACATGTGGGTTTTTGGTAAAGAGATTAAGAAAAATGAAATTTATATAAAAATAACACTCGGCATGGTTAATGCAGAAGTTATTTGTGTTTCTTTTCACATAGCAGAATATCCTTTAACGTACCCTTTTAAGTAAAATGTTATGAAAAGTCCAATAACAGGTAAGGAAATGGCCTTACAAAAAGAAAAAAGAGTAATTATTTTCAGGAAGGAAGAATTTTCAGTTGTTTATCATTATTTGAAATGTATAGAATCTGAAGAGCAATTTACATCGACCGAGTTGGATGAAATTAATATGCTGCAGGTATATAATAAATATCGGGAGGCGCATAAACTTCCATATCCTGAACAGATCAAAGAGCTAAGGGACAGATATAAAATTTCGGCTATAAAAATGGCTGATATATTAGGTTTTGGGGCGAATATGTATAGGAATTATGAAAACGGGGAAGTTCCAAGCGAATCCAATTCCAGGCTGATTCAATTAGCGCAGGACCCTGAAAAATTCAAACATTTGATCGTATTAAGTGGTGTTTACACCGTAGATGAAGAAAGGAACATCCTTCGTCATTTAGATGAATTAATTGAAAGGGAAAAACAATCGATCTGGTCATTTAGCATAGAAGATTATTTGTTGGGATTTGATAGTAGTATCGGAATCCATACCGGTTATACTTTGCCAAATTTGGAAAAGCTTCGTCAGATGATTATTTATTTCACCGCTTCTGTAAAACCGTGGAAGACAAAAATGAATAAGTTGTTATTCTATGCAGATTTCGTGAATTTCAGAAAGACTTGTTTTTCTATCAGCGGTACACAATACCGTGCTATTGATATGGGTCCTGTGCCTAATAACTTTAATAGCATTTTTGAATTTGCAGCAGATCATGAAGATATAAATATTGAAAGGAAATCTTTTCCCAGCGGTGCTTTGGGAGAAAAGTTCCTTCCTAACCCGGAAAGAAAGTTTAATCCGGATTTATTTAATGACGATGAATTAGCATCACTAAATGAGGTAGTAACCAAGTTCAAAAATACTTCAGTATCGGATATTATTGAAACGAGTCATTTGGAAAAGGCCTGGTATGAAAATTATCAGGATGGAAAAAAATTAATTAGTTATGAATATGGATTTGAATTAGAAACAATATAAAGCAAGGATAATAAAAAAGCCTGGGGAATTGCGGTCCACAGGCTAATAAAGTGTCTCAATGCAATCAGGACCGCGTCTAATCGGTAGATACACAGTGTGTGACTTTAAGGTGTTTGTCTTATAACGTCGTAAAGATATTAAAAGTTTGGATTCTACAAACTTAATCTTATATCTCTACCCCTTAATTTCCAACATTCCATAGCCTGAAGCCATGTTTTTCTGAACGTGACCCAATCAGAAAAATTAATTCATCCCGCTAGGGATGGCAGTTTTTTTATTTAAAAAATTAGCAACATGGCTACAAACGGAAAGCCCGGAGACAACCACCGGCAAGGCGCGGTCAGAAACCGCTCACAAGTGTTCAAACCAACAGCTGAAAAATGGGTCAAACGGGATTCGGCTACAGGCCGTTTTATGGATGTCAAACAAGACGGCTTTAAATTTAAGGGTGTAAGAAGGGAAGGTAAACAATGATTTCTTTACAAGAAAAACAGTTTTTCACCTCACTCTGGGAGAAATTGGCAGATGCTTTAGATTTGACGGACGCTCAATATGAACTGGCGAATGAAAAGTTTTTAAAGATGGGCAACTATCTTTCTGAACCTGGTAGTTTGCTCGCTCGATTTAATCCCCAGGTTTTGTTGCAAGGGTCTTTGCGTGTGGGTATTCCAGTAAGACCTATTAACGAGGAGGACGAGTTTGATGTAGATATGACTTGTATTTTAAATACAAGTACCGCTGCATTATCACAGTATGATTTAAAACAACTATTTAAAATCAGGCTGGAACAAGATGCGGACTACAAACGCATGCTTGATGAAGAACATAGGAGATGTTGGCGGGAAAAATATGCGGAAGCAACCCGTTTTCACCTTGATGTAGTGCCAGCAATTCCAGACGATTTTTTATGGATCACAGCGCAAGGAGTGCCTTATCATTATGCTAAACACGCGATCAATATTACCGATAATAAAAGTCCTAATTATAAATTAATATCCAGCGATTGGCCAAAGAGTAATACGGAAGGTTTTGCGTTATGGTTCCTGGAAGTAATGAAGGAGCAATTGCAGGAAGCGATACGGATGATGTCCCAAACATTAAACAAAAGGATTGAGGATATTCCTGATTTTAAGGCGAGAACACCGCTGCAAAGGGCTATACAGATTTTAAAAAGACATCGTGATTTGTATTTTCAGAATGACTGTGACGATAAGCCGGTGTCTATTATAATTACTACCTTGGCCGCAAGAGCCTACCAGGGACAGTCAAATCTCTATGACGCGTTAACTGGTATAATTGATCGGATGCCCTTATTTATAGAAGATCGGGTAGTGGCGGGAAAATTAGTAAAATGGGTTCCTAATCCAGTCAATCCTAAAGAAAACTTTGCCGATAAATGGCAGACAGAAAAACAACGTCAAACGAAGTTTTACGAGTGGTTAAAAAAGGTTAAGGATGATTTTGGCAACGTAGTTTCTCAAAAAGGAATTCCTAATATTAGCGCGACGCTCAAACCCCTATTTGGTACAAGAGCAGTTAACGAGGCTGTCAATAATATTGGCAAGAACTTGAATGATCTTCGTGAAAGTGGGAAATTAACCGCAACGGCAGGAACCGCTACGTTAGGTATTGGTTTCAATAAACCTGTTCTTAAACACACATTCGATGGTACCAAAGAATAACAGGGTAATTACGCTGCAAGTACAAAAAGAAGTATTGGCCCGGTTTAACCCCGAAGCGGATATCAAGATTCAAAAAAAACAATTAGTCTGGATCGGGGAACTTACGCCTTCCCCGGTCAGCCTAACTTACAAGGTTAAAATTGTTTATGAATTGTACGATTGGCCCAAAGTTTACGTGCTGGAACCTGAGCTAATTATCGCTCATGGTAAAGTCCTGCCCCATGTCTATTCGACTCCGGAAAAAAAACTATGCCTTTATTATCATGATAACCAGGGCTGGAAACCATCAAAATTGATTGCCAAGACCATTTTATTATGGGCCTCGGAATGGCTATACCATTATGAAATCTGGGCAGCTACAGGGGTTTGGAATGGTGGAGGTACCGTACACTAAATTTAAAATTTAAAAAATGACTTACATAATTATAAAACACCCGGTTCATAGTGAAATTTCAGATCAGGAATGTTTAGCAGCTATACCTTCAAAATATACCAGCGATCAGCAACTAATTATAGAAATAAAGCCGGCGTCTATTCCCCTTGGCGAAGCAATTGAAGATTGGGATCAACTGGAGATCTTACAGCGAAAACAATTCGTTGAAAAGATTAAACCAGCAGTAGACAAATACCCCGGTGTTCCAATTTTTTATTTTGGATTTGCGCCTATTCCGCTGATCATTCATTTAGGTTCTTTAATCGACAACTGGCAGCAGGTGTATCCCATGTTTAGAACGCACGATACAAGAGAGTGGCGTTACGAGCTGGATCATAAAAAGCAGGTTGAATACCAGTTATCGGGGTTGCCTAATGATGAGAACTTATCTAATAAAGATGTAGCCTTAAATATTGGCGTATCCTTTAAAGTTAACGCGGATGTTACTTCCGCTGTTGTAGGCGACTCGCTGATGAAGGTGGTTAATTTAGAAGTAGTGACTCCCGGCTATGAAAACTTATATGACCAAAATGACCTGATAGAATTCGGTAAGCGGATAGATGAGGTTTTTAGTGTATTAAACTTGAAATTCCCAAATCTGTCAGTAGTGCATGTTTTTGCAAGTGTACCGATCCCGGTAGCATTTGTTTTAGGGCATAAGATACAGCCCAATATTTACCCGGTTTTATATACTTATCAATTTAAGAGCAGCGCAGAAACGCAGTTTCAATTGGCTATTTTAATCAATCAGCCGTCTGAGGAAAAAGTAATGTTCACAACCGAACAATATGAATTGGCAGCTAAATTCAGGGCGAGTTGGAACGAGATGTTAACCCAAAAACTTAACCGTTTTATAAAAAACCTGAATGATAAACCGAAAGGCAACTGGTTTGACTATTTATCAACTGACGTAGACTGGTCTTCCTTCAATGTTCCCTATTGGCGGCACCTTGAGCCGCTTATAGCAAATAAATTGCTTGTACAGGATAAAATCAATCAGGAAAATATTACGGTTGCAAATGGGTTCGACTACGACCAGGCGGTTTATGAATGGAGCATTGATACTAGCGTCTTTGTGGCCCTGGTGAAAAGGCTGAAAGAAGAGGCATTGGTTAATAAAGCGGGAAGGTTATTTCTTCTCCATGAATCTTTACATTACAGCTTCCATAATATCAATAAGCAAGTTGCCGACGGCATCGGCAGCTTTCCCAAAGTAATTGAAGAATCAGATTATCATGCAGATGTATATGCGTTATTGCATGACTATGCCTGGTCGAAGCTTTATGATGACAAGTTTGACGAACAAAAATATAAAACATGGTTCTTGGTAACCATTCAGGTTATGGTGGAAACGATGTGGTCATTTGATGATACCGGCGAAGATTTAAATGAAATTCAGATACGCCGGATGAACAGGTTTTTGATATGGTATTGGCAATCTATTCGTATTAAATATGCTAACTCCTTGAAAGAGGTAGCAGATGTGCTTTCAGAAAAACCGGTAATAGAATTTTCGGGGTTATTAATAAAGGCGAGTAATCAACGTGTTTTTTACAACTTAGAGAAGATGGCCGGTAGTATCGGTGAAATGGCGGTGTATGCTAATGGTAAAGTAATCCGGACAACTCCTCCGAATTATACTACGCTTATTGAGGGATTTAAAAAACTGAATGGGACTATGATAACCGATGCTTTAGAAATGCTGTATAAGGTAGTTTACAAATGATTATAAGAGGCAAGGAGTGACTATACAATTATAAATAATACTTTTTATGCAAGAACAATACAATCAAAATCAAACACGCTGGCAAGAATTTGCTGTAAAAGCAAGTTTGCTAATGCTAGGAGTCGCTGTACTGGATAGCTTACTAAATGAACCCCATGACACGGTAAATTATATCTTATTTTATAAGGGAAAAAAGATGTATCATGGCATTTCTTATGAAGATTGCTTTGATGGGCGTATCGATCAATATGAGCGGGCAGGTATTATCCCTTTTGATGACTTTGTTTATGATTACCCTAAAACCCGCGCAAAAGCGATGGAATTAGAATGCAGGCGAATTAATCGCGATCAAACGCCACATAATAATCATCATCGTTGAGACAGCACTAATAATTAATTTGCTAATGAACCGCCTAATTTTAACCGGAAACGGATTTGACCTCGCACATTGAATGAAAACCAGCTATAAGGATTTTATAGTATGGAACCTAAAATTCACCTTCACGGAAGCGTACGACAAACATAAGTACGAGGACGAACTGATAGAAATTGGCCGGAACTTTTTTGAGGAATTGAGGTTTGACCGTATATATAAGGTTTCAGATTACATTGATTACTGTTTAAAAAACAATTTAAACGAACTATTAAATAATAAAGACACTTATACAAGTGGGGTGGTTCATCACCCATTTTTCTCCGTAAGGCTTAAATTTGATTTTTTCTTTCATTTACTTAAAACCTGCAAAGAAGCGGGCTGGGTTGATATTGAAAATGAATTTTATGATCAATTAACAGCAATATTAAAAGGGACAACCAGCAAATCATCTTCCCTAATGCTTTTAAATGAATCCATGAAAAACTTGATTTCGTTCCTGGAAATGTATTTATTACAAATTCACCCCCCTGCACAGATTAAAGCATACCTTGATATTTTTGATGCATCAATTAAAAAGGACGAGATCGTAACAGTCCAATTAACTAAAGATGTAATGCCGACTGACACACAGGTGTTGAACTTTAATTATACACCAGTCATCGAAAATTATTTTGAAAAGGCTATGCCTATGTACTCTAACATTAACTATGAGGTCAATTACATTCATGGCAAAGCCGGTGATCCCACAAATCCTCTGATTTTTGGATTTGGCGATGAATTGGATGATAGTTATTTAAAAATGGAACTGGAAAAATCGAGCGGTTTTTTGACGTATATAAAATCCTTTTGGTATTTTAAAACATCTAACTACCATAACCTAATCCGGTTTATTGACTCAGATGATTTCCAGGTTTATGTAATGGGGCACTCCTGCGGGCTGTCCGACAGAACGATGTTGAACATGGTCTTTGAACATGACAATTGTAAATCGATCAAAATTTTCTATCACGAGAACAAGGACGGCAGAAACAATTTTACGGCCTTGACGCAGCAAATTTCCCGGCACTTTAAAAATAAGGGAATGATGCGAAAGAAAATCGTTTCATTCGATAAATCGACAGCCATGCCACAGGCTTAATTTATTAATTTAATGATTACATTGCGCAATAGATTTAAACCTTAATCATTATTATTTCATGGAATTTAAAAAATTTGGCAGTAATCTCGATGTAAAAGGGATGGTCATCCACCAGTTAAATAAGAACGCGGGCGATCGAAACGTTGGTTTTAAAAAGGCAACACAAGTTCTCAATGTTGGCGAAAAGGAAAAAGTGTTTATTGGCAAATTGAACGATTCTTACCACAAAAAATCGAATCCTACTTATGGTATTTTTGCTGGGATAAACCCGGATTTCAAAGAAACACTAGAAAGTTATTTATCAGCGGATCACTTTTATGATTTCTCAGTTTCTGCCGCAGAAAAATATAAAGTAACACTGGCAAATACAATTAGCTCAACCGGCGGATTTTTAATCTTCACAGATTTTATCAATACCGATACCAAAAACCGATATATGCTCGTACTGACTATTAACAATAAGGACGGTTATGTAGTTAGTGAAGCCGATCTTACGTTACAAGACATCAAAAACCTTGATCTTGGGCAAGTGGACGTTGCCTGTATGATTAATCTGACAAGATGGAAAGATATTGAAGCAGGGGCCGATACGGATAGTAAAACTTATTTATCATTTGTCAAGGGTAATAAAAAAGTGAGTTATTATTTTCTGACTTTCATCGATTGTGATAACAAGACTACCAGCACCGAATCCTCAAAAAGACTGGTCAATGCAATAGAAGCCTATGCAACTACTAAGGGCTATGACCGGCAATCAAAGATCAGGTTAAAAAATCAAATCCATGATTATTGCACGGATTGTATGACTAAAAAGAAAGACATCCAGCTTTCTGCAATATCAGCATTGGTTGATCCAGACAACATTAACGAATTCCAGGAATTTGCTGCCGGTGAAGAATACGGCGTTAGCGAAACAATAAAAGGTGACAAGGCGCAGTTAAAACGTATCAAGTATATCATGTATAAAGATGATAGGTATTCTGTTGAATTTGACGCGGGTCTGCTTGGAACGGACGTAATTTATAATAAAGAAAAGAATGAGCTTACCTTCAAAAAGGTACCGGAGGGTTTGATAAAACAGCTTCCATCTTGAAATTATGCTTAAGGACGTTGTTCATATTATTCTAAGCGCTAATAACTACCATGAAACAGATGGCACTTTGTTTTGTCATGGGGTACCGGTCGATGATGAAACCAGCACAGCCATTCAGTTCCTGGAAGTAAAAGACATCATTGAAAACACCGACTATGAAAATCGGGTTGGCGCAACGATCAAATTAGAGTTATCGATTGCACGGCTGAACGGCATTGGATACTATCAAAACGCAGATAGTTTAATTCTAAAAAATAAATACAACTATCCTGCTACCCTGTTTTATGTAGCAGGGGTTGACCGTTTCAGCGATGAGCCAGATGTTAAGTTTTATTCCAAATACAAAATTATTATTGACTTTATCAATGCGATAAAAACTATATCAAGGCATAACTATACCGATGTTGATATGGATTATGCTTTGATATTCCGCGATGACAAAGCGTTGTTGCTGCCTTTCACCTATGGATCAAACCAGGTGGAACATATCTCAGCAGGCGGCTTAAAAGGCTTACAAGCAATAATCGATGTCTTTTCGGATAGTGGAACGGAAAAGCAACTGTTATTTATCAATGAAATGATTGATTACTTATCCCCAGCCGCCGAAGTTGTGAGGTTCACAACTCTTTTAAGAAATGTTTCGGATTTTGTAGATAAGTGTAATAACGCTTACCAATATTATTTACGAGATTTTTCTTATAATAAACTCAAAATAGAATTGGATTCCAAGGCATTAGAATTTACGCAAAAGATTCAGTCTGTTATTAATGATTCACAAAATAAACTGGTAACTATCCCGACCGCGTTCGTTTTGGTTTTCGCCACTTTTGATTTTAAAGACCCGGATTCTATTAAAAATATTGTATCCATCATTAGCTTGTTCATTTTTGCTGTTTTGATTCAGATATTTTTAAATAACCAGTTCAGTTCTCTGAATTTCACCGAAGCGAATATCTCCGCTTATAAAGAAACATTTTCACAGAGTAATATTGAAAAATTTAAAGAGAAGTTTGCTTTGGTGGATAATGAGTTAAGCAAACAAAAGAACAGACTGATTTTAGTTATTGGGATATTATGGCTGATTCCGATAGTTTTGTTGATCTTATGGCTGACCCTACCTTCGCCACCAATTACGCCACTGCATAAATAGTTTATCAACGAGGAAGCAGCTAAGTAAGTCCAACATGTTTTAGCCGGATCAAAACAGCTCGCCGGAATACGTACTTTCACTTCGTCCAACATATAAATTGTGTTGATTTAACTTTCTAAATAAAATTAAATGCTGCTACATTAAGGTCAACAGTAGATAACTATTTATTATCATTGATAATTTTAAAAGAAGGGTAGCTAGCTGATCATTTGATATGTGTTGAATCCTTTGTTTGATTGAAGTATCAGAGGATTGAACCAAAACAATTAAAAAGCCATTTTACGCAAGTCCGCCAAAAAATAGTTCGAGAATTGTCCAGGAAGGGTTGATATATAATTGAATCTCAAGGAATCAAACTAATCAAACTCCAATAATAGAGTTCAGGTCTTTTGCTTCTTTTTTGTAAGAAAAGAACTCCGTGTTGCAACACTAATTATATTATTGTGTTAACTAAAAGTAGGTTTTAACGCTTGTCTTCATTTCGCAAATAATTATTATTTAGCATTTTAACCCAATCAAGATGCTGCTAAAAGTTTTAAATCTTCCAAAAAGGGGTTCGAAAAGCTTCCCCTACGGGCTATCATAGGAAATTTACTACAGGTACTGTAATTAAATTGTTCACGTGATAGACTTGGTTTCACAACATCCGCCGTTTGGAGATTCTACAGAGATATAAGATTGGCGAATCTTCCATAGAGACTTTGTTAATGAGTCCGCGAACAGAAAGGGAATAACAGCTTATGGCTGCGGGCATTCCATTTACAAAGACAGTCCTGCACTTGATAAGCAGTATTGTAGCTATATAGGCTGAAAGTTTAAGTGCGGAGCAGAAAGGCGCCAGTTTTCCAAAATTCTCTTCTTTTACTATGGAAGCAATAAACACCGCGAAAAGATCGGGCCATCAAAACATGTCAAAAAAAGGGGACAGCAATAATACGCTGAATACTAAATTTGAATCCTCTATTCTTAATTACTCACACGAAAACACACCTACCATGACAAATTATAAAAGGTTGGTATTATCACTAACCGCAATCGCTTTTTCTTTTCAATTTCAAATGTTACATGCGCAGAGCGCAGAGAAACCCGACCCAGCAGACAGTGACTATACCGTAAAGGTGGGACAGCAGGCACCGACTGATTTTTTACTGAAACTCACCGACGGCAGCACACCTCACTGAAAGCCCTTAGCGGAACAGTAGTCGTCTTACAGCTTACAGCCAGTATTTGCCCTATTCGCAGATTAAAATTTCCTCACCTGGAAAAGGAGCTTTGGGAGCCACTGAAAAATAGAAACTTCATGCTGATCGCGGTAGACAGAGACGAACCATTGCAAAAAGTGATCAGGTTCAAAAAAGATGTTGGGATCACCTACCGGATGGCTCTCGACCCAGGAGCGAAGATCTTTAGATTATTTACCACAAAAGATGCGGGTATCGCAAGGGATATCGTGATCGACCAGCATGGTAAATCATGTTTTTTGGCCGTCTTTATGATCCGAAGGAATTTGAAAGAATGGAATATACAATAAGAGGTCTTTTGAATAATCCAAAACATGGTTGAGCTGCTTTTTAAAAGGTTAATTAATCAGGAATTAATGTAAATTTTTCCTTGCATTAATAAATAAGTTATTATATTCATAACCAAATAATTAACCTATTATAATAACCTTATTATGCGCAACAGAATTACAAAAAACGGCCTCGAAGGAAGTGTAATAATCGGAGCATACGGTGCTCTGATTTCGATTAAAATAACTGATGAAAAAGTCAACACCCCGGACTTTCTCGGTTTTGAAATCAAAAGAGACGACAATACCGAAAACGAAAGCTATCCGCTGAAGGGTTTCAAATATTTTGCCGAATCAGGAGTCCCCTCTGTAAAAGGCCAGCTTTTTGATACTGACAAACAGCCGATACAGTCCTGCTACTGGGAAGATTTCTCAGTAAAACCGACGCACAAATACATTTATCATATCATACCTGTTTATGGCAAACCCAAAAATCTGACCTATGGAGCATCAGTGGATGTTCCTGTAGAGTCAGAAACGGCGGAAGGAGAATTTCATTCTGTGCACTTTAATATGGGTGTGGCCGGTAGCCTTGCCTATGCCACAAAATTCCAGAACCAGCGGCCTGATCATATGACGCCAGACCAGAAAGCGTTAGTGGTTAAATGGCTTTCAAGAGGACTTCAGGAGGCCTTGCTGGGATTTATTGATGATGCGATAGCTAACGGCAAGGCTTTAAGGGCTGCTTTCTACGAATTCACCTATGATCCTGTATTGCAGAAACTCAAGGATGCTATTAGTGCCGGACTTGACGTTAAGATAATTTACGACTCAAGAGGTGAAGAGGATGAAAATGAAGCTGCAATAACTAAAAACGAGTTACCTAAAACGATTACTAAAAACGGGGAAGAAATAACGATCCTTATTCCCCGTAAAAATGATCCGCAAGTTCCCGCACATAATAAGTTTATGGTGCTGATAACCGATGCTGGCGCTTCGGAGGTATGGACCGGATCTACCAATATAACCGACAAAGGAATTCTTGGTCAGAGCAACGTCGGGCACCGGCTAAAAGATCCCGGTATAGCCTCGAAGTATCTTGATTACTGGGATGATCTTTCTTCAGATCCGGCACATGTTGACATACAAAAGAATACAAAAGATATTCAGCCGGATATAATTGCCCCAGCAGGATTCAATGACAAAATCTCGGTTTTCTTCAGTCCCAGAGAAGATAAATTGATCCTGAAAACATATTCAGCATTTATTACGGAAGCAAAACAAATGGTGTGCGGAATATTCCCTTTTTCTTTTAATAAAGATATGAAGGCCGCTTTTAGCGTTGCCAATGAAAACCTGAAATACATCATGGTGGACAAGATTGGAAACGCGGATGGCATCACTAAAACTGATAATTCAATTATCGTTAACGGTGCTTATTTCACGAAACCAATGTTCGACTGGCTTCAGGAAGTTAATTCCGGTCTTTTATTAAATAAAAAACCAAGCGCGGTAATAGGCACAAACTATGTACACAATAAACTTTTACTGATTGACCCCTTGAGTTCAACGCCTAAAATAATTGTGGGTTCGGCCAATTTCAGCGATCCTTCCGTATTGTCAAATGACGAAAACACCCTGGTGATTTCCGGCGGCACTGAACTTCAAAGAATATCGGATATTTACTTTACCGAGTTTTATAGAATATTTCATCACTTCTTTGTCCGTAAAGCTACCGAAGAAATTAATAATGGAAAAGACACCTCCGTTGATAGCCCGGACAATCCGCTTCATCTAAAAACCGATAACTCCTGGCTTACTCAGTTTGACTCAGATAAAATAAAGGTCAAAATGCAGGGTCAAATTTCAACGATGCCGCTTAAATTTTAAATGACACCTGTGAAAAATCTATTTTTCACAGGTGTGTTATTGAATAATTATTTGCAATATCAATTATATTATCAGTATCTTGGTAATCAGTTATTTGCGACCGTATTTAACTGTTATCTAAACTTTATCAAAAATCGTCTTAAATGAAATGGAAAGCTTTAATACTCGGCGGAGGAGGTCCTGTCGGCGAGTTTCAAATTGGTGCACTCCAAGTGATTTCCAAGTATTATGATTCCTTTGATATGTATATCGGCATTGGATGCGGCTCATTAAACAGCGGTGTGCTCGCTCAATATGATACTGTATCTGAGGGGTATGCGGCTTTGTTGAATATTTGGAATGATATTAAACGAACGAGCGATATTTTCGATGTGCCTTTTGGCGGGGGTGCGATAGCGGCCTTATCATCCTTAATATCTGGGAGCGGCTGGGCAAAAGACAGTATATACGGCAACAAAAAATTAACTGAGACCATACGAAAGTATATCGACTGGAACAAAATCAAAGACAAGAAGAATTGGGCAATCGAGGTCTCAACTTTAAACGACGGACAAGTTTATGTTGTAACCAATAATAAACCGCTGCTCGATAAGGACTCCAATCCGCTCCGCACCGTTCAATTTTCCTTGGAACCCGGAAGCCCGTATAACATCGGAGACCACATTTATGAATTGCTTACTGCCGGGGGATGCACGCCATTAATGTTGCCACCGGTCGACCTTTTTGGCCTTCGCTTTGTTGAAGGAGGGATCCGAAGTTGTACACCATTGGAATTAGCTGTTAAGGCGTTTGAGCTGGCGAAAGCTGATGGATATGATGAAGCGGAGTTTATCGTGATTGATAATTATGTTCACGAACCAAATTTCGAAGACTTTCAATTATTGGATAGCGGCCTTGAAATTATAGGACGGACATTGAAAATGATGACCATCCAGATCGCGCAAGCTGATATTTACCGAGGTCAGGTCAGACTGGAAAAACTTGGCGTTCCGTCAAACGTGATTTTGATCCAACCTACAAAGGACTTCCGTCTGAGTCCATTTAACTTCAATGACCTGGCGACCAGGCTTGCCATAAGAAATCATGGGGTTACCAGGGCCACCCTGCTTATCCCCCAGCATCCTGCTGTTCAACTCACAGAAATGGCGCTTACTTTGGATAAGAAACTACCCTTCGAAAATTTACTGGCTACGTTCAATACGGATCAGGAAGTACCCGATCACTCCGACCAACTGGTCCACTCGATATTGGCAGACCCTACGCTTAATGAAACCCATTTTCAAACAAACCCCGCAAATAAAGCAATGCCGCTCGCCATTTTTACAGAGGCGGTAGATGACCAGCAAATAGCATATCCTAAAATTTAACGGAACTCAGCTCCCTGATGACAGAAGCCGCTAAAAATAGCAATAAGATCAAAGCGGTAGGTGCAGGTTTTGCATTTGATGATATCATCACAACCGACGGTTTACGGATATCGCTTAAAAACATGAACAATATCGTCAATGTCGATCCGGAACAATTGAATGATCCTTTAATGGCAGGAACGTTGGTTGATTTTGAAGGAGGTGCAACGATAGATCAGCTTAATAAGTACCTGTGGCCCCAGGGTCGCGCCCTGATCAACCAGCCCGGCTACGAAGGGCTGAGTTTTATCGGTGTGGCATCATGCGGGGGACATGGTTCCGGGAGGATGATCGGTCCCCTTGCAGAGGCTATTTGCGGCTTAAATCTTATGACCTTTGACGCTGCGGGAAAATTGGTGCAAAAAAGAATCGAACAAAGCGCCGGTATTAGCGACCCGGCTAAATTCAAGTTAAAATTCCCTAACGTGGAATTAATCCAGGATGACGTTTACTTTAATGCGGCAAAAGTCTCGGTTGGGCTGATGGGTATTTTCTATTCGGTCACGGTAAGAACCCAGGCATCTTTCTTTCTGGAGGAGACAAGGGAAATGCACATATGGAGCGAATTAAAACCGGTAATATTCGACAAACTGTCTGACAAAACTATTCACAGCATACATATTTGGTTCAATCCTTATCCGGTTGCCGGGGAAAATTCATGCGTACTTTCTGAATACAGGCGGGTGAGTGGCCCGGCAAAAGGAAAACGACCATTTGGCGTAACTTTTGGCCTGATCCCTGAACTTGCGCCGCTGATCTTGTGGACCATGGAACACTTCCCTAATAAGCTTCCCGAAATTATAAACAGCACCTTAAAAGCTACTGTCAACAAGAGCCCGGTAGTAATGCCATGTCCGGAAGCCCTCAACTTTGGTACGCCAAATTTGACCAAAGTGGATGCCTGCAATTGCGGGATACCTCTGGAAAAGTTGATAGAAGTTGCTGACAGGTTATTCCAACTGGCAGCCAGCAGGGTCAATGAAGGAGCGTTCATTTCAGTCCCTCCCGGCTTCAGGTTTACGGCTGAGGCCCAGGGCTTCTTAGCGCCTCAATATAAACGGGAAACCTGTATGATAGAAATGCCTTTTATCAGACCAACTCCACATGCTATGGATTCGATTGACGCGTTTTTGCAGCTGTATATGAATGACTTTGCCGGCCGGCCACACTGGGGCCAAAGATTAAATCAAAACGTCACGCCGGTCGCCCTTAAAAACATGTATCCTGAACTGCAGTCATTTCAGAAAATATTTGACGCGTTTAACTACAACGGAATCTTTGATAACGAATTTTCGCAAAAGATCGGATTGAGCTGAACTTAACAATCACCAAAATGGATGCTTCCCAACAACAGCAAGTTAAAAATTTCATCAGTTCGGCACATAACGCGGCGAATAAAAATCTGCTGTCTTGGGATATTTTCTCGACAGAATGGATTTTTCTCCTACAAAGTGAAGCTAAACTGGTTGTTGCAATAAATGATGCTCCCGAACCACCTGATCATCAGCCAGGCGACGCGGAATACGGTATCTTCCTGTACCTGATCAACCATGAGCTGCCGGTTTTATTGAGACCGATTGTTCCCTTGCTCAGGGAACTTGGATTACCACAAAGTACGATCACGCCCGAACAATACGCTGCATTAGTATCATTATTAAAAACCGGTGCCGGAATCGTAACTGCCGATGGCACAATGATCGCATTTACCAAATATGCGGTATTAGATGCGGGCTACTTATATGCCGTTCTCGATTATTTACGAACCCGTTATTCCGGTTATTTACCCGGCTTAGGGTTAACGATTCATCCGTTTCAAACCGACCCTGCGACTATGCCGATAGAAAGCAAGGAGCCTCTTAGGATCGCCGTGCTCGGAGACTGGGGGACAGGTGAATGGAAGGATGCAGACCTGGCCATGTGCCCTTCAAAATTGGTCAGCGAGGCGATCAAAGAATTATCTCCTCATATCGTGATCCACTTGGGCGATGTTTACTATTCGGGAACACCTGCCGAAGAAAAGAATAAACTAAATGAAATGTGGACAGGTGGTTCCAAAGCTTCGTTCACTTTAAATAGCAATCACGAGATGTATGATGGCGCAAACGGTTACTTCGCGACAGCGCTGAACGATCCAGCGTTTTCATCCCAAGGGGGAACCAGTTATTTCGCGATCACATATGCTGATTGGATTGTGATTGGTTTGGATAGTGCCTATTACGACAAATCGACGCTGTATAAATCCGGAACCGTGTCCGGCGAGCAATTACAATTCATTTCTGACAATGTTAACAAGCCCGAAAATCTGCAAAAGCGGGTAATTATCCTGACGCATCATAACCCTATAAATTATGATGCAAGTGCAATAAACATCAGGAAAGATAATGGTAGTCTTTTAAACGATATGTACCTTGCCTTGGGAAATAGATTTCCTGATTATTGGTACTATGGACATCTTCATAATGGTATCGTCTATAATAAACAAAAATTGGCACCTCTATTCAGCAAATATGACGGTAGTGTACCAAATTTTCGGTGTATGGGACATGCAGGCATACCCGCTGGTCTGGCTAAAGGACTGAAAGACAATCCGGCCATAGACTATTATGTACAAACAAAAGTGGACAGCCAGAATTCCGCACTATCAAAGCGGGTTCTCAATGGGTTTGCATTATTAACACTAAAGCAAGGGAGTGTTACTGAAGAAGTTTTTGAAGTTTCCAACGCTTCTTCCGGCGGTGGCGTTAGTCTTAAAACGGGCTGGCATAATTAAATCCTTATGAAATTAAGCATTCAATAATAACCTTTAAACAGAAACATTATGAGCACTTCATGTTCTACATTTAACATCCCATTTACAGGTACGGCCGTTGACGTCGTAAAAAAAATTCATGATCAGGTCATTGCTCAGGGAGGCATATTTACTGGTGATGCATCGGCAGGACAATTCGACGTAGGAACACCAGTAGGACATATCGCAGGTATTTACAGTATAACTACGCCACAACAGATCGATGTTGACATAACACGTAAACCGGCGTTGGTACCGTCCTGCAAACAAATTGAAGACTACATCACAGAGCATATTTAGTAACAGGCGTGACGCGTATTAACACCATTTTTTTGTTATTGGCAATTTGTGCGGTAACAATAATCGCAAGCATTTTTATTTCTTAAAGAAATTCCGTTACCTACAAAGAAGACCGGGTAGCCAATATTCTTATGAAATATTATATACGCCCTTATCGTAAAAATATAGGAAACTAGCATTATTCCAACGCACCACGAAAGTGCTATCCAGATGTGATTTCCCACAGACAGGTTTGAAAGCCGCGCATGGACGGCTTCCACCACTCATGTTACCGGCTAATTTTCTGCAAAGGCGCGAACAGCATTCGGCATATTTTATTAAAATTATACAATTTATCATTGATTGTGCGGCAAGTCTGTGCACCGACTTACAACAACAGAGGATCGTATTTACGATATTTTTCTAGGTTAACAAACAGGAATAAATGGCTATACAGCGGCATCCCAATCTCGATGGTATCAAATGCCTGGGGATAAATAAGACAATTATTCTTGTACAACTTGCAATTACCAATAATTAAAAGCAACTTTATTGCTTTTAATTATTGGTGATGAATGGTCTTGACCTACTGTATTATAATTTATTAATTAAAAGCGACTTTATGTTCCTAACCCTGATTTGCAACGGCGTAGATCACAACGATTAATAAAAACCATTCACAATTTGATCAGATATGGCGCATCATAGACCTAGCCGAAAAAGAAAAACATTTCAGCTCAGGCCTGCGAAATTTCACCCGCTAGACAGGTCCGTCAGGAACAGGATTGTCAGAAGAGCGGTTGAGCGAAAAAAGAAAAAGGAAAGCTACCCGGAACTTAAAGCTATGATGTATGTTATAGGCGGTTTTATCCTTGCTTTTGCAATTATCATCATTATATATAATATGACCAGAGCGCATGAAAAACTAGAGCACCCTTAATGCATTTGATAGTTTGCTATAGATATACATATATTTGGTTTTAAAACGCAACTTTGTTGTAACGAGGTGCCAAAACGAATTTTAATAAATTACGCGCCTTCAGGCAGAATAATATCATTAACAACCTTATCTGACAGGCAAACTGCAATATATTTAAACTTTATAAGGTGTATTACCATGATGAGATCATCATCATGGGCAGAAGGTAATTCTTCACTAAGTCGCACGTTCCATATTTGTCGGTGCTCCCTGGCTTCGCATAAAAAGCGACCTTGTGTTCTGCTTTTTCAAAACCCAACCGTACATTACATCATGGCTCCTAGCACAAACTTAACATCCATGTTTTCGAATCAGTTTACTCAATCAATTAAAATGTTTAAAAACCTAATAGGTCATTCAAATTGAGTAGCTGGATTTATCAATGCTTCTAACCCAAACCAAAGATTCGCAAAAAAATAAGTCGTTTTATTAGTTTCGGATGTTCGGACGAATGCATAAGCCACCATCATCCGATGTATGTCGCAACAAAAATTAAATAGAGCAATTATCGGAAGGATGAATATCTTCATGATCAATCGTTAGCTTAGGTATTCCGCCTTGAAAAGTAACTATCCAAACACTGTCGAAATCATCGTCCGGCCAGGTTAACGTATCTGCGATACCCAGTGCTTTTAGAATGCACGGAATTGCCTTATGTTCCCACGTAATAATTATTGTCCCCTTTCGGCTTTTCAGGTCTGCTGCAATGCCCGGAAAATCTTTCTCATGATGACTAGTATTAACGATTAAATTATATCGTATAGCGGTCGGTACAATGGTTTGGAACATTCTAGAATGTTTTGTTGTATCTCCCAAGCCGAGCCCCGGAACAAAAAGGAAATCAGGTTTACCGAATTTTTTATACAAAACTGTTGGTAATTTTAAAGATCGGTTAAGTCCAGCACAGTTGAGGTTAGTTCCCACAAGCGGTTTTTCGCCATGTCGAATAAAAATAAGCTTTTGTGCTTGCAGGACACCAGCCGAAAGCATAAAAAAAAGAATTATAAAACAAAATTTATTCATAGTGTTGCTAATTAATATGATTTTGGAGATTTCAGATACCCATACTTTCTTTGTCAATATTTATTACGTCGGTAAATAACGTGTCTATTATATGAAAAATTACATATTTATTGACCATTATAGAATTAATTTTTACGGCCCGCCCACACTCCTAACGATTGTAGCTTAGGTTAAATAGCAATTTTTTAAAATCAAGGATCAAAATTTACGTTTCAGGTTCAAATTGCCCTGCTTTTTTTGTTTTCTATATTAAAATTGCCCCCTTAGCTTCAAGGAACAACCCGACGCTAAAGCAATATAGGTCACCATAATTGCGGCGGGTGTGGACATTGAATCAGTTTATTTCATTTCTCACTTATACGCGGTGCGTCTAGACGTTTTATCGAGTGGGTCGACGGTAAAAGTAAATATTTTAGCCGTTCATAAGTCAAGAACCTTTTTTATCAAAACGTTTTTTCGATTTGCCGGAAATTCGCTTTATCCTATGAGAGAAATGCGATATATGAGTTTCAGCTTTTCTGTAATTTGTTCCCATTCTAAGACTGTTATTTTAACTGCGTCCCGTGGACATAGTACTTTACAACATAGTTTACATTCTTATAGTTAAGTTTGGTGTAATCTGGTTAAGAACTCGTTAGTTGCCCAGCTGTTTATTAAGTAAACGGATGATTAGTCACACGTCTACAACGCATTCACTTCCAAATTATCCATCGTAGCAATTGCGTTATAAACCCGTAAACCAATATTACCCGTTTTGTATTCGTCATCGGTAGCGGTTATCAGCGGCTTATCGGCACCGTTTAAAAATACTTCAAATTGGTTACCTACGGCTTTTACCTTTACCTTATACGTATCTTTTATTTTTAGCGGATACTTAGCTGTTGCAATTATTATCCATTTATTATTGCTTGATTTACCCAGAGTGATTACTCCTGTTTGGGCATTTAGGCCTGCATAGTAGCCTTCATAAGCATCAGCTCCGATGGCTGGTTTAGCAACGCGGAAGATTAAACCGGCATCACCTGCGGTACTTACTGCTACATCGGCAGTGTAAACGAAGTTGGAAAATTGGGTGCCTGTCGCAATGATTTTTGGCCCGTTAGTGCCCGATAGGCCGTTATCGTTAGCGCCGGTATGGATAGCATTATCTTTATAGAACCAGCCGTTCCCATAATTAATTAGGCCAGTGGCGGTATTGTTATCGAAGTTTTGTTTGTAGGCTGTTGTATTATAAGCAGGCTTACCAATTAAGGGGATGATGCTTACACGCAAGCTTTCAGACCCGTAAGGCACCAGTGTAATCTGCTCAGTTGGTTCGGCGGAAGCTACTGGGCTAAATGGCACATCGAACGCGGCGGTATGGTTATTATCAATCGTCCAGGCTGGTATTTGTTTGGCGCTTACCTTTAATTGCACCGGTACCTGCTCCTGTACAAAAGGATTATCAGGCATGGTGCTCTTAACTACCGTGATGTTTTTGGCGAGGGTATTCGCATCTAATACTAAACCATAATTCCAGGCTGAGGCCGGGGTGATCTCGGTCTCATAAAAACCTTTTACGGGATATTCCCTCACGTTCTTTACCAACTCCTTAACTTTTATCGCATACACCAGCGGGCCGCGTTCAACACTTACCGCATTGCTTACCTGCGGCATTACTGCAACCTGCATTGGGAAATTCAAGGTGATTTTATCACCAGTTTTCCAAGCGCGTTTTACAGACAGGATTTGTCCGGCTACAACGCCCGGTAGCAGCTTTCCGTTTAACCTCACTTCGGGCTTAGCGCACCATGCCGGGATGCGCAGTTTTAATCCAAAGGAGGCCACTTTGGTTAAAGAAAAATTCAGATTGATCTGTTCGTCGAACGGATAGTTAGTCACCTCCTCAATTTTTACGGGTATGTTTTGTGCTACTATGGCATTCACTTCCATAGGCGCATAAGCGTTAACAGCAAGGCCGCCATCCGGCGTTGCAACCCAGCTGTTCTTTACAAAATAAGGCCAGCCCATGTGCATATTATATCTGCAGCAAGGAAAACCCGAGAACGGGCTTGGCACTATTCCGTTGCCATAATCCTGGTTAAAGCCATGTCTGCCCGGCAGGTTTTGCACTTGGTTAGGCAGGGTGTAATACGTATGGTTTTTAAGATCATTACTGAATTGAGCGGGCAGCGTGTTAAAAGCAAGTTTCTCTAACTGATCGCCGATTGAGGCATTATTATGAATAATCCTGGCACCGGTCTCCAAACTTTGCATCCACTCTACCACAGCACAGGTTTCCACACCCTCAACTGTGTTATGGCCCGACATAAATTCTGTACCCGACCCAATGCCTGTAGGCTGCCCGTTATCATCCAAAATATGTTTGATGCCGTTCTGCATCGCATCAGTATAATAAGGCGACTGATCAACCTGTGAATATACAGCAGGGAACTTTAACGCTTGCGAAACGTTCACCATGTGTTTAGGCTGATAATCAGGCCCGTAGAATTGAAACTGATTTTGATTAAAGATATCGGCCCACGGGTAAGCTTGTTCTTTTAGCTTTTTTACCAAATCCAGCAGATAGACGTCGCCGGTTTTGTTATAAACCCACAGGGCTATTTCCATATTATCGCCAGCTCGAGATTTACCCCATTCTTTAAGCGGATCCCTATCCAGGTTGTCAAGCTCATATTTAAAATATTTGGATAAGAACGGAATCACCCGCTTATCATTAGTAGCTTCATAATAGCTTTGCAGGGCATACATAAAAGGCATGCGCGGCCACCAGTCCTTCAGTTTAGGCGGACCAAAAAACCCATTTTCTTGCTGATGGTCGAGCGTATAATCTATCCACTTCTTTGCTTTAGCTTTCAGTTCGGCATCATCCAAAGTATAGGCTAACGCCACCAATCCCTTTACGTAATAAGGCACTTTTTCCCAACTATTGCCGGTACCACCCAGCCAGTCTGAATTAACACCAAGGTTATCCTTTTCGGGATACAGTTCTTCGGCATGGCCGGTGAAACCATCTTTTTGCAGTTCCAGTTGTTTTAACAACCATCCCTTTGCCTTTATGCTGCCCAACGGCAACTGTGCATACACATCTTGTTTAAGAGACGCACGGTTAAACGTATACGGCGATTTGTTCTTTTGTGCAAATGCTGCGCTCAGTAATAAAAAGCAGGAAATTGAAAGTAGCCAATAAAGTTTCATGAAAATCTGATCTGTAAATGTCAAATATATAAAAACGGATCAACTAACTTTAATGACTTGAGGTCGATATAAGATGCCATAAATATATGTAGCGGATTAAGAGATCGGCAGAAATCACCCAAATAATAATATTAATAGCGAATTAGGTAAAGTAAGTTCCTTTTTCTACGCTACCTACAGCTAAATCCTATTTTAAATGATGAATGACTAAACATAACCTAAGAGCGCAATTCCCTTATATGAACATTGCCCGCCCGGAAGGATATTTCCTATTTTCCTATTATTTAATAATCTTTTGGTGAAAACCGGGAGGGTTTTTTAGAAATTAAATTAATATGATCGACTATCTGGAAGTTAATAAGACGACAAAGCACTCAGCTACACATCCAAAAGCTTATTTTTAGCCATATTTCGCCGACCCGCAATATATTTTGCGCAAGAAATTTAGTAAACAGTTAAACGACAACTGATGATTGCTACGATGTTTACTCATTATAGGATTTACTTTTTATGCACGAAAAAATGATCGACAAGAATATTTAATAATATAAGAATTACAACAGCAAGCAGCCACCAGATTCTTCTTGATTTTATTTTCTTTAAAGCCATTGGTGAAATTTATTAACAAACCAATTTTTAATAACTTGTGTGAGCAAACAGTAGGTAAACAAAATGCCTATCAGCCATGGAAAATAAATAAATGGCAAGTGTTGCATTTTTAATGCGGGGCCTAAAGGGGAAAATGGCAGCATGATGCCAATGACCATAATGACGGATGTTAAGGCAATTACGGGTGCTGTAGCCCAGCTTTGAATAAAAGGAATTTTCCGGGTACGGATCATATGAACGATGAGTGTTTGTGACAAAAGTCCTTCAATAAACCAACCTGACTGAAACAAGCTTTGGTGACCCGGTGAATTCGCTTTAAAGAAAAACCACATTAACGCAGACGTAGCATAATCAAAAATGGAGCTAATAGGGCCAATATAAATCATGAACGTGCTAATGTCACTCGCATCCCATTTACGTGGCTTTTCCAAATAATCTGCATCCATCGTATCCCAGGGGATGGAGATTTGCGAAATGTCGTACAGCAGGTTTTGTACTAATAATTGTATCGGAAGCATCGGTAGGAATGGTAGGAATGCACTTGCGCCCAACATACTGAACATATTACCAAAATTACTACTGGCGGTCATTTTGATATATTTAATGATGTTTCCAAATGTTCTGCGGCCATAAATCACCCCCTTGCGCAACACCATCAAGTCTTTTTCCAGCAAGATTATATCTGCACTTTCTTTGGCAATGTCTACCGCGGTATCAACCGAAATACCCACATCAGCATCCCGCAATGCAGCAGCATCGTTGATGCCGTCGCCCATAAAGCCAACGGTATGCCCTTTTAATTGTAATACTTTAACCACCCTTGACTTTTGAATGGGGCTTAATTTAGCGAGTATGCTGATGTCGTCTATTTGGATAATTAATTCCTCATCGCTCATCAACTCCAGGTCGTTACCAAGCAAAACATGATTTACAGGAATACCTACGTCCCTACATATTTTTTTAGTTACCACTTCATTATCTCCTGTCAGCACCTTAATTGTAATTCCCAATTTTTGTAGAGCCTCAATGGACGGACGGGCGGATGGTTTTGCCGGATCAAGGAACCCGATAAAACCTGTCAGGATCATTTTACTTTCATCTGCCTTGCTATAATTCAGCGGACGCTCATCATATTCTTTAATAGCTACCAGCAACACTCGTAAACCTTCTTCATTTAGTTTTTTGGATGTCTTGAGGATAGTTTCTCGCATTTTTTCATCCATAGGAATAACCGTATCGGTTTCGATATGCAGTTGCCTGTCTTCGCCTGGGTCAAACGCATGGGTACACAAATCCAGTAATTCCTCTACCGCACCTTTGCAGATCAGTAAATGTTTGTGGTTCAATTGTTCCAGTATAACCGACATACGCCGCCGTTGAAAATCAAATGGAATCTCGTCTACCTTTTTAAAATAGTCGTTAACTTTCAGGTAGTCATGTATCTCAATATGCTCAAGAACGGCAACATCTAACAGGTTTTTTAAGCCGGTTTGATAATAACTATTTAAATACGCCCACTTTAAAACTTCATCATCCTCTATTCCAAAAACATTTAAGTGCCTTTCAAGCACAATCTTATCCATTGTTAATGTGCCTGTTTTATCAGTGCAAAGTATATCCATCGCACCGATATTCTGTATGGCATTTAGTCTTTTAACCACCACCTTTCTTTTAGACATGTTCACAGCACCTTTAGCAAGGTTAGCAGTGACGATCATGGGCAGCATTTCGGGCGTTAAACCCACGGCCACCGATATGCCAAACAGTAAGGCCTGTACCCAATCGTGTTTGGTTAATCCGTTTATTAAAAAAACAAGAGGAACCATTACCATCATAAACCGGATTAGCAGCCAGCTTACACTATTTACGCCCTTGTCAAAACTGGTTTCGGCCCGCTTGCCTACCAATGACTTGGATAGTGAACCGAAATAGGTATGACTACCAGTATTTACCACAACCGCCATGGCGGTACCGCTAACTACATTAGTACCCATAAAACAAATGTTCTCCAATTCTAAAGTTTGCCGTTGTTCTGCCAATGGTATAGCAAACTCATTTTTCTCGACAGGTAAAGCTTCGCCGGTTAGCATGGCCTGGCTAACGAACAAATCTTTAGATTGCATTAAACGGATGTCCGCGGGTATCATATCACCGGCAGAAAGGTGAATAATGTCTCCCGGCACCAATTTCTCTATATCGATTTCTTTCCTCCCCGAATCTTTCCTGAGTACTGTTGCGGTGGTTGTAACCATAGACTTCAACCGATCAGCAGCACGATTGCTTCTATACTCTTGGAAAAATCGTAACATCGCGCTGAGCATTACCATAATAATAATTACAATTACGGTTTTGTAATCTCTGTCATCAGGCCCCTGGATAACTACATCTGTAATTAAAGAAATAATAGCCAGTAACAATAAGACAGCAATAAATGGATTTAGGAAAGCCTCGAAAAATTGCACAAACCATAGCGGTGCTTTTTCATGGGCAACTTCATTTAGTCCGAATTTATTCAAGCGTTCCCGTACTTCATTTGCGGATAAACCCTGTTCATAGGTGTCCAGCATGGGTAGGAAAAAATCTTTATCGGTATTGGATATATTCTTTAGTTTAGTTTCAGAAGCGGAGTCGAATCCCCCCTTTTGATTACCGCGATTTAAAAGTTGGCTTTTTTTAATCATTATTCTATGTTCTTTTGGAATAAATTCCAAACAATTAAATTACGTGTATCGCGTAAGGGATAGTCTACAGTTATTTCAAATTGAAGGCCTTGGTTTTAATAAAGATTTTATCATCCAGGTTGCCAGAACTTCAAACAGCAAGAATGATGAAACCCCGAATTTGTTAGCAATACGTTTTTACAATTGCGAAAATACATTAAGCCATAACAGCGGAACAGGTACAAATCCAATCTTTATCGGTAGTTTTACGACATGAAAGCAAACGCAATGCTTAAGGATTTTGATGTTATCTTAAAAACGTATAATTCGAGAATCCTTAAGCCACACAAACATCAATGTTTTGAATTAATTTACGTGTTGGCAGGGCGCGGCCTCCATTTGATTAATGGTAATAGATATGGTTATAAAAAAGGTAGCCTTTTTTTGCTTACCCCAAGCGATGAGCATGGCATGGAAACTCAGGATAGCTCGGTTTTTTGCATCATCGATTTTAGTAGACTTTTTTTAACCCGAGCCTATAAAAAAAGCGGTCAAAATGAAAAATTAAGCGATCTATATAAAAAATCCGAGTACGTATTTCACAGCTATAATCGTGAAAAAGGAGATATATTACTATCTGACAGTGATACTAATTTCGTTGATTTACTTGTAAATAAGCTATTGGAAGAAAAAGACAACTCCGACTATACCGGGAATCTTATCGAGGAGAATATTGTCTTTTTATTACTCCAGGTGATCGGGGCCCACATCCATAAAATTTCCACCGTAGATTATCCCAACCAAAAGCCAGGAAATATTATGCAAGATATTACCGCCTATATTCATCAACATATTTATGATAAGGAGTTATTGACCATGGAAGCTATCGCATCCTGTTTTAATAAATCACCTGATTATGTAAGTGTTTATTTTAAAAAAATGGCCAGCATACCGTTAAAAGAATATATTCTTCAGTACAAACTGAACCTTGTAAAAACAAGATTACTCTACAGCGACCTGAATATCTCGGAAATCGCTTATGAGCTTGGATTTACAGATGAGAGCCATCTAAATAAAACTTTCAAGAAACATTCCCAGATGACGGCCAGTCAATTTAGACACGCAGATCGGGGTGAATCTTTGAAAAATACCTAAAAAAAACAGATTTTTACCTGTTTTGATGTTATATTTCGTTTTAGCTTTATCATTCAAATAAAGCATTAGCGTGATGGAGAATGTACAGCCAACTTTCGATGTTGACCAGCTTAACAAAATTATCAAACATCGTAGGAGCATTTATCCTTACCAATATGAAAAAGGAAAACGTATACCAGATGAAATCATCCGGCAAATCCTGGAGAATGCAATACGCGCCCCTAATCATAAACAAACTGAACCCTGGCGCTTCAAGGTATTTACGAGCGAGGGGTTAAAGTACTTTGGCGACCTGCAAGCCAGTTTGTACAATCAATATTCGGGCGATACTTTCAACGAAGACCGACACCGTAAAATGAGAGAATATCCACTAATGTCCTCACATATTATTTCTATAGGCATGTGCCGGGAAGCAACTGGTAAACTACCTGAAATAGAAGAAATTGAAGCGATGGCCTGCGCTGTTCAAAATATGTTTTTATCCGTTACTGCTTACGGTTTAGGATCTTATTGGACTACGGCAGGCATCACTTATTTCGAAGAAGCAAAACCATATTTTGGCTTACAACCCAAAGACAAATTATTAGGGTTCTTCTATATCGGGTATCCGGCCAAACCTATTATAGCAGTTTCTAAACGCAATCCCTTGGAAGCCAGTACGGAGTGGATTGCGGAAGACAAGGACGACTTGCAGGATCTTTTAGCTGGGAACGGGACTGTGGCACACCAAACATCGATGAAAGAGGTTGTCGATCCGCACGAGCATACGATGGACTATGAAAACACCAGTAAATGGGTTGTGTATCTCACGGTTGCCACCATGTTATTAGAGATTGTAGTTGGTTATTATACAAACTCTATGGCCCTTACTGCCGAAGGTTGGCATATGTCAACACACGTTTTCGCCATCGGGCTTACCTGGCTTGCTTATCTGTTCACGCGAAAATATTCAACGTCGGGAAAGTATAAATTTCAAAAGGAAAAAGTCTTGTCGCTGTCTGGCTTTACAAGTGCTATTGTTCTTCAGATAATCGCCATCATCATGGCAATTGAATCGATTCAAAGGTTAATACATCCAATACCCGTAAAGTTCAGTGAAGCCATCATTGTTGCAGTTATCGGCCTTGTCGTAAATGCGATCAGTGCAAAGATGTTACATTCCGGCGATGAACATCACGATGACAATATTCGTGCAGCTTACATTCACGTGTTGGCGGATGGTTTGACCAGTTTAACCGCTATTATCGCCTTGAGTATAGGCTGGTATTACAAATGGTACTGGCTCGACGATATCAGCGGAATCATTGGCGCATTGGTGATCACAAGTTGGGCAATACAATTAATCAAAGGATCAGGTGGAAAGCTGATTGATTATGTAAAATTAACTGGATAATGTTCTTCTTAATGGAAAGAAAATGAAATCGAAATTTTAATCAAATACTAAAAATACTCACTCTACACACTAATTATGAATAACAGAAGAAGCTTTTTAAAAAATGTAGTATTAGCAACCAGCGCATCGGTAATTTTGCCAGACTTTCTTGCAGCCGCCACATCGAATATTGCCGGATTGCAACTCTACTCACTGCGGGAACAACTGCCTCACGACGTCAAAGCAACCATAAGCCGTGTAGCTAGGGCTGGTTATAAAGAAGTGGAAACATTCGGTTTTAATCCTAAAACAGGCTATTGGGGGCTATCTGTGAAAGAATTCCGCGATTTGCTGGATGCTAATGGGTTGTATACTCCGAGCGGCCATTACGGAATCAATGAGTACTTTTCTAATGGCAATACAGATGAATTGTCGGCTTATATAAAAGTTGCACATGCACTTGGTCAACAGTATATTATTGTTCCTTCACTGCGCGAAGAATTTATAAGGACAAAAGACGATTTTAAAAGAGTGGCTGGTAAAATGAATACGGCTGGAGAGTTACTTAAAAAAGAAGGCTTGAAATTAGCCTATCATAACCACAATTTTGAATGGGCGAAAAGTGACGGAACAACTTTTTATGAAACACTGTTAACAGAAACTGATCCGAAACTCTTGTTTATGGAAATGGACATTTATTGGGTTGTTCGGGCCGGACAAGACCCAATCGAAATTTTTAATAACAACCCCGGAAGGTTTCGCTTAGTTCATATTAAGGATATGGATAAAGTTAATCCTAACTTAAATACGGAAGCAGGTAACGGCAGCATCGATTTCAAATCCATTATACCAAGGGCTAAAGCAGCCGGAGTGAAACACTTTATACTTGAACAAGAGAATTATACCAACATAGATCCCTTTGTTAGCTTAACAAAAAGCGCAGCTTATATCAAGAATGTATTAAAAGTTTAATATTGCTGACAATATTCACGCCCTACACAATGAGGTTAATAAACTACCTGCTAAATATGAAATTTAAAATTATAGGCCTTTTGATAACTTTTAGTCTGCTCTCTTGGTCAAAAGATCTGATAGCTCACATAAAACTTAATAAATACGAGGTAACCCACAGATATGACGAGAGGATGCGGTTAATTGATAATCATCCTGTTATGATGGCACGTAAGCAGGTGCCGGTTTTAGCCTACCATCAAATAAGGGATTGGAAGGCAACAGATTCTAAGTCCGCCAAAGATTATATTGTTCCAATAGCTGTGTTCAAACAACAAATTCAAATGCTGGCAGATAGCGGTTACCACACCATTTCTCCTGACCAGCTGTATAATTATCTACTTACAGGCATGAAATTGCCATCTAATCCTATCGTGATAACTTTTGATGATGGTGACCTTGATGGGTTTACTATTGGACGGACGGAACTTAACAAGCACGGCTTTAAAGGCGTATACTTCATCATGACAGTTGCTATTGGCAGGCCGCATTATATGAATACTGCCCAAATTAAGCAATTGGTAAATGAAGGATATACTATTGGCAGCCATACCTGGGACCATCATAATTTTAAGAAGTTTTTGGGAAAAGATTGGGAAATTCAATTGGAAAGACCCACGAAAAAACTGGAAGAGATTACTGGAAAAAAGGTTAACTACTTTGCTTATCCATTTGGCTTATGGAATGAAAAGGGTTTTCCAGAATTAAAGAAAAGAGGTTACAAAGGGGCATTTCAACTATCGGAAAAAAGAGACCCGAATGATCCGTTAATGACAATAAGAAGAATTATCAGCAGTGGATATTGGAGCTTTAAGACGCTAAATCGCAATATAAAGCAAAGTTTCTAATAAGCATTATAACAGCATTCATACTTGTTCGAAAGTATAGATAATTTAAAATTATTCAACGCTACCTGAATGTAGAAAAAGGTATATAATTATTTAAAGCAACTAAGTTGCTTTAAATAATTATATTTGAATAATATTTCATAACGGACTAATGTTTAAAAAAGAAGCAAGGCTGGACAATATTGGTATGGTTACATCTACCCTTTGTGCTATACACTGCGCGATAGTTCCGCTGTTGCTATCTGGTCTTCCGTTGATTGGTTTAGGGTTTCTAAAAGAGCCATGGGTAGAGTGGTCAATGATAGCTTTATCCTTTTTTATTGCCTTATCATCTATTGGAAGATGCTTTATTTCCCGGCATCGAAAAATACTTCCTTTAGTTATTATGTTAACAGGATTCGCCTTTATCATATCAGGTCATATTGCCAAACAAGAATATTTCGAGATCCTTATGGTTCCATTGGGTGGTTTAATCATAGCATCCGCTCATTTTGTAAATCACAAATGCTTGTGTAGCTGCGATTGCAAAACAGTAAAGTATTAAATAAGGATACGGTCTGATGAATAGCAAATTTTTAAAAATATAAACATGGAACAATCAAAAATACCAGTAACTGTTCTTACGGGCTTTTTAGGGTCAGGTAAAACAACGTTGCTTAACCGAATCCTTACTGAAAATCATGGAAAAAAGATCGCAGTCATTGAAAATGAATTTGGAGAAGTTGGCGTGGATAATGAATTGGTTATAGGTGCTGACGAAGAAATCTTTGAAATGAATAACGGGTGCATCTGTTGTACGGTAAGGGGCGACCTCATCCGGATTTTGAGTCAGCTTACCAGGCGTAAAGACAAATTAGACTATATCATAATTGAAACTACGGGCATGGCTAATCCATCACCTGTCGCCCAAACCTTTTGGGTGGATGAAGAAATGCAGGAAGAATATGCGTTAGATGCCATAGTGACCATCGTAGATGCTAAACACGTTTGGCACCACATCAATGATAGCGACGAATGCAAAGAGCAGATCGCCTTTGCTGATGTGTTACTTCTTAATAAAACCGATCTCGTTTCAGCTGATGAGTTAAAGAAATTAACAGCAAGAATCCGTTCGATGAATGGCCAGGCGAAAGTCTACCAAACTAAAGATGCTGCTATTGATCTCCATCACATTCTAAATATCAATGCTTTTGATCTCGATGCAAAGGTGGAAATGAATCCTGCTTTTTTGGATGAAGAATATCCCTATGAATGGAGTGGCTATTATAAGTTAAATAAAAGGCTATACACTTTTGTATTTGACCAGGGACCCGATCCGCGCATGGACCTCATTGTGTTGCGATTAGCAGATCTTTCCGAAAAAGAACAAATTAAAACAGCCAAAAAAGCGATCTACCAATTTTCGGAAAGAGAGGAAGTCAATTATGCGACGCTTCAAATCCCTAACATCAGGCTGGATGTTAAAAACCAGGTTGATTTGCGCGAAGAGAAACAATATTATTATTTGGAAATCGAAGAAAGCGGTTATTACGGCTTATTTACGCAACACGGGCCGGATGAATTTAATATGCAACTGCTTGATGATAAAAGAAATTTAGAGCCGGAAATATCCCATGAGCATAGCCATAGTCACGAGCATGACGAATCAGTGATTTCTGTTGGTATACAGGATGACCGCCCGCTGTCTATACAGAAAGTAAATGACTGGATTTCATTTTTATTAGATCATAAGGGAACGGACATTTACCGCATGAAGGGAATAATGAATATTGCCGGAAATGATGAGCGTTTTGTTTTTCAGGGTGTTCATATGCTTTTTGACGGTAAGGCAGACCGCAAATGGAAAACAGATGAAAAACGTCGTAACCAAATCATCTTCATCGGTAAAAATTTAAACCGGGAAGAAATTCTTAGTGGATTTGAATTATGTGTTGCCTGAACTTAAAAGTATGAATATGGGTGATACCACAGGAGTTGACGAAACAGATAGCAGCCTGATTATATTTAAGATTCCTTTAGATGAATTTGTTACCGGTATAGGAATGTTGGCCGGTGGAATTGTTGCAGCGGGTACCGCTGCCGGTTCTCTGTACCTGGTTGAATCCTCGTCTGGAAACATTTTGAGCAAATTTAACGCGCACCATGCACCAATTCAGTCCTTATCAACGAACGGGCAAAATTTGATCGCGACAGGAGGTCAGGACGGGATGCTTAAAATCTTTGAGAGAAATTCGGAAACACCCTTAATGATTGTAGAAACAGACGCGGAATGGGTTGAAAAGGTAGAATATAGTCCTGACGGAAAATTTCTGATCGGAGTTGCCGGCCCTGATTTACTGTTAATGAATGAGCGGGGGGAACTAATTTATCAATTTACTGACCACGAGAGTACGGTATCAGCTACTTGTTGGCGCGGTGATAGTAAGCAGTTTGCTTCAGCATGTTATAGTGCAGTGCGTTTCTTTGATGTACGCTATCAAGTTCCGCTGCAAACGCTTAAATGGCAAAATTCAATGATCTCCTTATCCTGGAGCCCGGACTTTAAATTTTTATGCGCTGGAACGCAGGATTCAAGAATACACTTTTGGCCGTTACCGTTTAAAAATGGTAAAGATTTTGAAATGTCGGGATATAAAGGAAAGGTTAAGACTTTAAGCTGGGAACATGAGGCTAAAATGATCGCAAGTAACTGCGGTAATGAAATGGTGGTTTGGCCATTCGCCGGCAAAGCACCTTTGGGCCAAAAACCTACCACGCTGACGTTATCTGAAAATAGAATTACAGCGTTGGCTTTTCAACCAATAGGTAAAATTTTAGCGGCGGGGGACAAAAGAGGTTTGCTTGGATGGTTCGACCCGGTTATCGCCGACGAGTATTTAACAGCCGTGCAGTTAGATAGCGAAGTAGTACAAATTTTGTGGTCAGGCGAAAAAGGGCAATTATTGGCAGCAACTGCACAGGGTTTTTTATATGGCCTAAAAATATAACGTATTAAATTTTTGATCAAATTCCGATCAGTTAACCAAATTGCTAGATAGGCTATGATAGCGAAGCCAGTAAGTATAATAACAGGGTTTTTAGGAGCCGGTAAAACAACGGTCTTAAATCAGATCATAAGAGAACGACCGGAGACACGCTATGCGATAATCGAAAATGAGATTGGGCAGGAAAGCATAGATGCAGAACTGATTCTTAAAAACCAAGAAGATATTATAGAACTGAACGATGGTTGTTTGTGTTGCTCGTTAAGTGATGGTTTATTCGACATCCTTAACGCCCTGTGGGACCGGAAAGCCGAATGGGACGAATTGATAATTGAAGCGACTGGTATAGCAGATCCCGCTGGTATTGCACAACCTTTTTTAGTTAACCCGCAAATAAGGGCGGCATTTGTTTTACAGCGTGTAATTTGTGTTGTAGATGTACAATTAATCGAAGACCAGCTACGAGAAACAGATGAAACGATCAGGCAAATATCTTTTAGTGACATTATATTACTAAACAAAACGGAAAATATTTCTGATAGTGACTTGAATAATTTAAAAGATACTTTAGGCAAGATAAACCCTTTTGCAACGATAATAGTTTCAAACAGATCTGATCTGCAAATTGATACGTTATTGAATCATGAACGCTCGTCGAACTTTGCAAAGAATCCTAAAATTATCAATAGTAAGTTCGGTGCGTTAAGTCTTAGTCCTTCAATATTACTCAATAAGCAATCGGCAATAACACCGGGTGTGAACTATAAACACCATCATAGCAATATAGTTACCCTTTTTATCAAGTTCAAAGGATACCTCAACATCAGAGAACTCGAGCACCGGCTTTATGTTTTTCTGGTATTTCAGTCTAAAGATGTATACCGCATTAAAGGAATTATTAATGTCAAAGATGCAGAGGAAAAATTCATCATTCAAAGCGTAGTAAAAAGCGTCGCCATAAGTTCCGGCAGTCGGTGGGAGACCGGTGAAGAGCGTGAAAATAAAATAATTATTATAGGGAAAAATTTAGTAATTGAACCTTTCGAGAAATTGTTTAAAGGTTATTTGATATCTTAATACGAGAAATCATGAAAGACATTTATAAGTATAACTAAATGAATTTAGTGGTCATTAAAACTCAACTGTAAAGTCTATAATAACTGTTAATTTCAAAGATATCCATAGGAGGTATTGACGCGTTAAGATAAACTGAACGCTTAGAATAAGTTAAATAAGCTTTGATATTGACAACTCTTAGCCCTAATAAATAAAGCTTAAGCTTATTTACTTAAAAATTCACAATGAGAGGGGCTTATTCCCTTAATAAAAATTAGTGCGTCAAAATCATTTGAGGTACAGGGGATAAAGTTAGTTGCGCCCCCGGCACCTATGCTATTATAACCGAAAACGGTATTTAACCCTCCAATATCCTTTGCAAATACAAGACCTTGTTGGATATTAAATTTTTTATACAGAATATTAGCTAAGGATTTTTTATTTGAATTGAAATGTTCACTACTTATGCTTTTGTCGTGTTGTCTGACAGTAACTTCTGCAACATCAGAAAAATCAGTCAAGATGATATAGTAAGAATTTTCATATTTTTCTTTAAGGAAATTACCCAGCGTTTTGGCATTAAAATAACCTTCGTGAAATCCACTATTAGATACATGGGTGTTATGAGCCCAAATTATTGATTTACCGTTAGTCAGTTCTTCCACGTTCAAAGCCATAATACTATCTCTCAATGTCATCAAGTCACTACTTTTTTCTCCTCCGCCTGACTGGTATAAAACCAAGTTATGAAAGTCCCGCAAGTCGATTTGCAAGGTCTGCATTTGAGTTTGGGTATAGACTTTTTTAAGGCTGTCAAGGCTGGCCGCTCGCCACTCATTGACAATTTGTTCAACTTGTAATGCTGTTAACATAGACGATCCCCATTTTTGCAACAACTGTTGCCGATAAGCATTATCAAAATATTTAATTCTGAAATAACTATAGCTCATACCGGAAATATCGATTCCGCGTAGCGTTACCTTATCTTTTCTATAATTTAAATTATACTCCTTAATCCAAAGAAAAAGTGACTTGATCTCATCAGCATCGAATAGCCTGCTTGATCCAGATATTTTGTCATTCTTAACAAATAAACTGTCTATAGTTTGTGTACTTTTTGGTAAGCTATCATTATTAAGATAGTCATTAATAGCTCTTAAAGCAACGTCAGCCATTTCGAACAATAGTTGACGGTATCCTTGTTTTGTTACAAGATATTTCATCATTGCAGCTTTAATCTCAAAGGGTTCGTGACCGCCATGACATACTTCGCCTAAACCGACTATTTTTATACTTTTTAATGCATAATCAAATTTATTTTCAAGCCATTGTGTGCTATTGCCCGTAGACAAAGAATCTATCGGCTTAACATGATTAACAGCTAACTGCGCATTTGTTAAAAAAGGCATAATTAGCAAAAAGCTAAATAATATTTTTTTTATTTTCATTTTTTAGCTTATCAAAAAATTTAAACTTAACATTGCTTTTAAAGTTATTCAATAGATAGACTTAGCAGCTAGACAGGTAATAATTGACGCCAGTTTGTTGTCTAAATTAACTATTCAAGTACTATTTCGGTTCTCTCTGTTTGCCTTAATAAGATGCTGTTTATTGTGTCAATTACAATTGTTAATAGAAACTGTTAAAAATTCTCTGCTATATTTGCCAGGTGAAAACGCTTTGCCTTATATTCTCCGTATTTGTAATGTTTTTTTCCGTTAGACCTTGCTGTATAGATAACGACTGTATAAACAGTTCATCCATAAAGAAAGAACTCACCGGCAACCAGCCATTAAAAGAAAAACCATGCCAGGGTTGTTCCCCCTTTTTTTCATGTGGCTTATGTGCTGGTTTTGTCACCACCATATCGTATTCTCATAATTTTAATATAGTACCCGAAACGCCTGTTTTGTCCTATGCCCAACATAAGCAACCAGCAGTTAAAGATGTCATGCTATCCGTGTGGCAACCGCCACAAATTAGTTAATAGGATGTGTCTAGCCATAAATGGCTTTAATCTTTATTAACTTAATTCTAATTCATTCATGAAAAAATTAACTGTGCTTGTAGCAGCACTGCTATGCACGGCTTTCGCCTGTGCGCAAAATACGTTTAAAGCAGTCATAAAAGATATCAAAACAAAAGAAACCCTAATTGGGGCAACGGCCTTATTATCAGGCACCACAAAAGGTGCTTCTTCCGACACCGCCGGTTTGGTCATGCTTACCAATATTTCCGATGGTCTGCAAATTATCCAGTTTCGATATGTAGGCTATCGAACACAGACCGATACTTTAAACTTTCCATTAGCTCAATTTGAACCTATGTTGATCTTATTACAACCGGCAGGCAAAGGCGATGGTGAAGAACTGGGCGAAGTGGTGATCGGCGCGACAAGAAGCAGTCGTACTATTGCCAATATCCCTAGCCGTGTGGAGGTGATCTCGGGCGATGAACTGGATGAAAAAGGAAGCATGAAACCGGGCGATATTCGCATGATGCTGGCGGAAAGTACCGGTATTCAAACACAGCAAACGTCGGCAACAAGCGGTAATTCCAGTATCCGCATACAAGGATTGGATGGCAAATACACGCAAATCATCCGTGATGGTTTCCCGCTTTATTCCGGCTTTTCAGGCGGATTAGGTTTATTGCAGATTGCACCACTGGATTTAAAACAGGTCGAAGTGATCAAAGGCTCTTCGTCCACTTTATTTGGCGGTGGGGCCATCGCAGGGCTGGTCAACCTGGTATCTAAAACGCCGGCTAACGAACGGCGATTAGATTTCCTGTTAAACGGTACAGCTGCTTTGGGATTGGATGCCAGCGGCTTCTATTCCCAAAAGTTTGCCAAAATTGGAACGATCATTTATGCTGCCTATAATCATGGTACAGCATATGATCCTTCCGGTAGTGGCCTTTCGGCCATCCCGAGATTCAATCGATATACACTTAACCCCAAATTGTTCTTTTACTTCAATGACCGGGCGACTTTAATTGCGGGTATCAATTCAACTATAGAAAACCGGATCGGTGGAGATATGAAATACTTGGACGGGAATGGCAATTCCAAGCATTCTTATTTTGAGGAAAACAAAACGGGCCGGTATAGTTCTCAACTAGAACTTGACCATAAGTTCAACGCTAAAGAAAAGTTGACCATAAAGAACAATGTAAGCTATTTTAACCGGAGTATCAGCCTGCAGAACTACCGTTTTTCCGGTGTGCAAGTATCCTCCTACAGCGAAGCCAATTTTGCGTATAGTGGTGAAAAAACAGATTGGGTAGCAGGTTTAAATTATCTGACTGAAAACTTTAACGAGGACAAGAATAGCAGTTTTCCCTTACGCAGCTACAACTACAATACTATGGGTGCTTTTATTCAAAACACCTGGAACGCCACTGATAAATTTACGCTGGAATCCGGACTGCGGGGCGACTATCATAATGAATATGGCTTTTTTGTACTGCCAAGAATATCCGGCTTATACAAGATCAATTCCCATTTTACCACCCGCTTAGGTGGTGGTCTCGGTTATAAAGCGCCTACTGTATTTACCGAAGATGCCGAGCGTATTGAGTTTCGTAATGTGCTGCCCATAGCTGCTGCAAACACCAAAGCGGAACGTTCCTATGGTGCCAACTTTGATATATCCTATAAAGTTGGGTTGTTCGATGATAAAGTAAGCTGTAGCATTAATCAGTTGTTCTTTTATACCCGTATCAATAATCCGATCCTGCTGACAACGTTGGCTAATAGTAATTTGCAATACCTGCAACCACAAGGTGACCTAAACACAAGGGGAATGGAAACCAACGTAAAAATCACGTATGACAACTTTAAGCTGTTCACAGGCTATATATTGGCGGCTGTCATGCAACATACGGGTAATTCCATCTCTACTTACCCGCTTGTATCCCGAAACAGGCTGAACAATGTCTTCGTGTATGAAGTGGAAAATAAATTCAAAATCGGTTTGGAAGGTTATTATTTCAGTTCGCAAACCTTAAATGACGGCACTACCGGTAGCGGTTATTGGACGGCGGGCCTAATGGCCGAAAAGATTTGGGAGCGATTTTCCTTATTCGTCAATTTTGAGAACCTGACGGATACGCGACAAACGAAGTTTGGCCCGATCTATACAGGAAGTATCACCGATCCTGTGTTTAAAGATATATATGCACCTTTGGATGGATTTGTTGTGAACGGGGGGATTAAGTTTAAATTATAGTAATGTTGCTTATCGAAATCATGCAAATTTAAGCAGAACACTATAACGGACGGTTGGGGGGGGGGGGTATTAAATTTGTACTGGTTTAATAACAAACAAATGGAAACTTTAAAATTCAAAATGTTATTAATTGCGGCGGTTGCCTCGGTTACCCCATCGCTGGATAATTTTAAAGTTCTTAAATATTGAAAAGTAGCTACAAATAATCCCGGTCCCAATAATTAAATCGCTTTGTTTTTGGTGCCATAGACATACGGTACAAGACCAGCAGGAAAGCTGCGGTCAAGGCGACCGTCAAGAAAACAAGGCTAACAAGGAAACGCCAGACTGTCTGCCCGGCGTTTCTTTTTACAGGTACTGGTTTAAATTTAGTTTCCCGCGTCGCGCTTCGTCTCCAATGCCACCCGGACAGAGGCGGGAAGATTGGAGAACAGGGTATAGCCGGTCGCATTCTCGATATCCTTTACTGTAGTGATATATTGCGTCCAGTCCGAACTGATGGAATTGATGTTCGGCGTGTTAACCGCGATAACCCTGGTGGCGGAAGTGATGCGGCTCAGGTCGTTATTTCCGTTAGGGATCACCACGATCACTTTCCAGACATTGGAAGGTACGACTACATGCCCGTTGTCCACGGTTGTCGCCGTGCCGCTTGAGCCGGTGCCGCCCGAGCCGTAGCTCCCCATGACCACATAGATCTCGTTGCCAGCAGTAACCAGGGAACGTCCGTAACTTTCCAGATTGGCCCAGGTATGCTCGTTGTTGTTCGGCGCCTGCGGGATCATGTTGTCCATTAAAAATGTCGCCTGGTTGGCGGTCAGGGTAGAGGTGCGGTCCGCGCTCGGGCAGTTATGGCCACGGTCAAAGCCCGAACCCGAATAGCTGCTCGCGCCTACCTCGTACCAGCCGGTTGGCAGATTGGTATCCGGTCGGAAGTCATTTGCCCGGCTGGCAGTGCCCAGCGTACTGGTACCCACGTACCAGCTTACCCAGTTCGGTTCGCCCTTATCGCGGTTATAGCTTTCGGTATAATAAGTCTGGTCATATAAATAATTGTTGGGGTTGGAAGTGCTGTTGGTCGCGCCGCTCGGGTTGCCCAACAAAAGGTTGGTGTTATCCGCGGTAGAGCCGCCACCGCCGCCGGTGCCGTTGTCATAACTGTTAACCACGAAGTCGTCGATGTTGATCCGATTGGTGCCGCCGGTCGTCTTGCGCAACTGGAAACGCAGAGAACCGGGCTGGTTAACCGTAAACGTAGCGGTACTAAAAGTTGTACTGGAAGCGGTAACGGTCGCGCCGGCTTGTGTGTAAGTGCCGCCACTGTCGGTAGAAACAAATAATTGGAAAGTAGAAGAGCCGTCCGTTCCGTAAACTGCAAAGCTCAAAGTAACGGTTGAAGCGCCGCCCGAGATATCAAAGTTCATACCTACCGTTCCTGTATTGCGCACACGAATAGACTGGGTACCAGTTTTCCGGTCCGAAGTGCTGTTGCCAACCAGGGCGTCATTCAGGTCCCAGGAACCGCTGCCGAAGGTAACATTGCCGTCGGCATAAGCCGTTTTCGAGCCAGACTCGAAACCCTCATTAAAGGTTTGCGTGATGGCCAGCGACTGTGAGAAGTTACCGGTACTGATGGCTGATGCCGGTACAACTGGTGCAACAACGGACTTCTGGCAGGAAAATAGCAACGATGCTGCCAGCAATGGTGTAAATAAATGTTTGAATTTCATAAGCATGGTTTTTAGCTATTTAAACGCACAAGCCAAGTAGTTGGTTGTTATGCCCTTGTTATCTAATTCTTGTGAAATTGTTACCAGGCCCAGACTTAAATGGATCAGCGCCTAAACAATTTAAACGACTACAAACGGCGAAAGGAAAAAAACTTACCTTTCCAACTAAGTTATAGCAACTATGGCCCGTTCCAGATGCACCAAGCCGCATCGTTTGCCAGGACGCTTTCAGACCAAATCTAGTTCACTTTCAAGGGTCGGCTCAAACGCCCAGGGGCAATGCAATTGATAAAAAAATCAGCCTTATTAGTTTATGCTCGCTAGTATAGTTAGCAATAGTATATTAGACAAAATCTGACCTGACGAACACCTGGTACCAAAAAAGGCTTTATCCTGTTGCGTTAGTGTTGTGGCCGAAGATACCTTCAACTTCCTGTTAATACTAAAAATGCAGCTATCGCCCCTCACGATTATACCGCCAGGATTCTTTTCGGTGCTCGTACTTAACCGTTAAACTTGATTCCCGTGTTAATAAATTCCAAAGAGCATGGATAGTCGGCTCAACAAAGCCGATCTTAAAGGGCGGTATTACGTTATAATTGCAGAGGGAGGGAAACAACGGCGAACTAATTTAGTGGCAGGCCTTGACCGGAAAAGGTGCTGCTTGAACTTTATCCCAAAGAATATACATTCGCCAACTTTCAGAGCAGCAGCCTTATTAACCATCAGGGATGAAAAAGGGAACCCAATCCAAAATAGAAATGCTAAAAAAATGAATTTCACTACCAAATAAATTACACATCCCTTGACCGACGATTGTATATCAATTAAGGTTCATAAATAGTTAGTGAGCAATCCAGTGCGGCAAGCTGCCGTTCAATCATGTCTTTGACAACTACCCATTGCAGCCCGCCGTTCCCACAACCGGGGGCAGGCATGGCTAAACTGGTCAGACGCCGCACTTCGATCAATGCCCTCAGCGCAGCCAGTCCGCTTTCCACATAGGCATATTCGGAAGGCAACCGCCAATGTGTTTTGGTCGGGAAATTGATAATGAGGCGTTCCCCGTACAGCAGGTTGCTGTCCCAAACGGTCAGCAACTGACCGATGGTAAGTTCACCATCCCGGCAAGCTTTTTTATACACTCCGAAATTATGCGGAAACGCCGCTTTAAATTGCAGGGCAATACCTTTACCCATCACGCCGACCGTATTCACGGTATTGACCAAAGCCATCGCCTTGTTATCGAAAAGATTGCCTGTTGTGAAGGTTATCAGGGTGAATATTTTAGCGTTTAATCTTTACTGCCTGCGGTCATCATAAAGCCTGCGGAAATATTCAGCTAACAGGCGTTCCCTTTCCCGTTTTTTGGCTTCCTTTTCACGCCGTCTGTCGCAACCCCAAAAGAATAAAGCCCAAAGCCCAAAGGCGACAAGGATGCCGGGAACAGCGTTCTTGCTGTTGATGGCCGCCATATAAAAACCTGTGGCGATAAAGCAGGTGCTGATAAAATAAAATGTGGTTTTCATGGTTGTTGGTTATTAAGGGTTAATAATTTTTGATACCTATCCTCCCAGTTCGCCTACTGTTGGAAATCACTTTCATTGGGTGACGTTACTTGGTAATGGCGGTGATCTTCTGCTTGCAGCAGGGCTAAACCGAGGTTGGTCACCGCTATCTTTTGGTTATCCAAGTCGGTTGCATTCATTTTAGTCATTATTTTTAAGTTGTTTATTTCGTTCGTTATAAATGAAGTTATTCACTTTGTTCATGTTGGTACACTGCTAGGCTCTCGTCAGTGGATTTGCGTGTTTTCTTCGGTTTGGCCAATACCTACCGCCGCAGTTACTTTTAGGGGCTGTGTGCGGAAGTCTTTCAGGTTCAGAAAGAAACCCCGGTTGGTCAGGATGCCATCCCGGAACAATTGCCATAACAGGGATGCGCCGAGGTTCGCTAATGTAGAATTGATGAATAAATCCTGCTTCGTCAGGGCTTCGGCCAAAGAACAGCTTGGCGTACTGTCCTCCTGTTCTGAGGCCACCAGCAAATCCTTAAATTCGTCGGTCACCATTGGGAGTGCCGCAACGGTCTGATACTTTTTCATCTCCGGCTGTTTGATTTGGCCAATGGTAGATAATACCACCTGCCCCGTAAATCTGCTGTTGCCGAAATCCATATAGTAAAGCGGTTTGCTTCGGTTATAGCCCGCTTGTTTGTTCGCTTGTTTTAAGATGTCCGCTATTTCGAGCCTTGCGGACACCGTGTCCACGCAGCCGATGGTCAGTCCGGCCTGTACCAGTTCAGGCTGCTGTTTCATGGATTTTTTATCATAGCGTTCGGGAACGGCTTTCCAGTTCGTGCCGAAAAAAAGGTTAATGCGATTAATGACGGCAACCGCCTTATACTGTTTCAGTTCGGAGGTAGCAAATAACTGCCTGCCGAGGTTGGCCCGTTCCACTTTATCGTCGTCGAAAAGGCGCACCATCAGACCGGGATGGTTCAGGCTCGTGAGGGCATGGTTCATCCGGCCTAAAGCGGTGAGTACCTGACTGCCTGTCCCGCCTGCGCCAATAAGGTTGACCACGATGGGATTATAAGGATTGAGCCATTCTTTTTCGACGATATGAACAGCGGTCTTGGGTGTTTTTACAATTTTCATAGAATGAGGTTATTAAAGGTGAAACGATGGTTCTTCAGGGCTGCTTCTGGAAATTGGTTAGTACTGCCTACTTGCTGTTGCCATAACTGAACGATGTTTTGATTGGTGAGGCCACCGCCTGCGAGGCTATGGCTGAAATAACTGTTAAAGAAATATTGCTCCCACCGCTCCATAAAATTCTCTAAGCGGGTGTTGCGGTCAATATGGATGTCCACCGTACCCATACAAACCGCTCCATCTTCATAAATATTGAAGAAGGGGGCATGGTATAGTTTGGTTTTGGCGGTCGGCCTGCCTTTACCTTTCAGCGCAAACACCTGCAAACGCTCCCTTGTGGCTTTCCAGAGCATGGCAGGAACGAAACCTTTTCCGCAGGGAATACCGAGGCCAGCTACAAAGAATAAGTTACGCTGCTGTGGTGGGGTGTACCATACCGCATACCCCTCGTTATGGGGATTGAGGTGCAAGACGTTATTCGGTAGTAATCCTTTTGACCTTAGAAAGCCGTTTTGCAGTTCGCTGCTGCTTTGCAGCAATTCTGCTAAAGCGATGCTTTCCTTAATGGATAAGGGATGGGCATTGATCGGGTTGCCCTGCCTGCCGATGTCGTAGCTTTCGACATAGATTTGGCAGGTGTCGGAGGATGGGCTATGACTAAGTGTTTCTTTCTCACAGTTATAAATGAGCAGCGCCTTATAGGGTACATATTGGTCGCTAAATTGGTTGCTGATGTTAGTCATGGTCGTAAGGGTCTAAAAGTTCACAGAGGTTATCAATTAAATTAAAGAGCCTGTTCTCAAAATTCAGGTCGTTCACAAAATCCGTTTGCGGGGTGTCAAAGAATTGGATGGACATCGGTTCGTCGGTTATTCCGCATTCCTGAAATTCATTATTAACCATATCGAATAGCATATCGTAAAAGCAGTCTTTACTGCTCCAGTAGAAGCTGATATATTGTTCTGCCCGGATGCGCTCGGTTTCTTCAGGTTCTATCAGGTCATCATGGATATTGTCAAATAGGCTGCTCGACGGGTATTCCTGATACAGGGCTACTATTTCCCCTGCAAAAGCTGTGATAGCCTCGGTCGCATCAACGGAGTGCCGGTATGTATGTAGGTTGCTTTCCAGTTTGTCAAGACAGGCTTTGTCCCTTATGATAGTAATAAGCCTATTACCAGCAAGGTGCAATGTTTCGAGTTCTGTCTGTTGCTCCTCCCGGTATTCCCGTTCCATTTCGCTGTCGTCGTCGGTTTCGTCAATCCAGTTTTGGAGGGTTTCATACTGGTAACTCATATAGCTGCCCACCTCGCCATAGAAAGGAATTTTAGCCACTTGGTACAGATAGGCAAAAACGGATAATAAGAGTTCTGTTAAAGGCTGCTCCGGTGCGGCCTTCAACAATTGCCATAACGGCCTCACCGGGATATAGTACAGGCAACGGCCTGTATCATAGCTTTTCAAAACGGCTAAGGTTGCGCTATGCTGTTCGTCCCAGCTGATGATACAATTGGCATGCTTATCTTTCAATTTTACCGCTGCTTCGACTTCCCTATACGCTATTGCCACGTTCTGCGGGTAGGAATAGGACTGTACGTTCGGCTCGGCTATTTCATAGCGGCTGCACAGGTGGGTCAGGGAGCGGAAAAACTCCCCTTCGACCTGCCTGTAGTTCCGTTTGGTCACTGCCCAAAACGGGCTGAACATATGTCTTAGAAAACCATTGGCACAATGCCCTGCGGTGCGCTTCGTGCGGGGTTGCGCTGCACCTGCGCTGCATCGGGCAGGCGGTCTATGGCTTCTGTGAATTTTCTGAATTGCTGGTGCAAGTTCCATTGCTCGTTCTCCTTTTTGATCGTTACTCTGCGTTGCGTTGGTGTTTTCATAAGTTATCCTTTAGTGCCCATCGTGCTTTCAAAACGGTACTGTAGTTCGTCGTTTTGGATGTCCGGCCCGATGATTTTGGCGGTGGTCAGTATAGGGTATGTTCCGGCGTAGAAGTTCAGGACGGCTTCCGGGCTGAATGTATCGCCGGGGTCGTTCAGGCGCACTTCCGTGCCGTTCTCTTTGTGCAGGAATATGCGTGTTAATGCGGTGGTCTGTAACATGGTTCGTTTTTCTTAATTAAAATAATAGTTGTTTTTTCTGTTCTCTTTTGCGCTCTAGGTCGGCCTTCTTTTTCGCCAGTTCTGCGCCTTTGTCAGGGTATTCGGTTACCGATGGCAGGATGGCAAGGGCTTCTTCGTAAAGGCAACGGCTATCCAGGTCGGCCATATTTTTAATAGCTTCATCATACGCCTTTCTTAATTCTTCCTTATCGGGTTTAGGTTCGCCTACTTCGATGTTGTTATCCTCGCCACCCATTTTAGGTTGGGCTTTGGGTTTGGCTGTTTTTGCCTTTTTGTCTTGTTCCATTTTGGAGGCCAGTCGAGCCTTTTCCAATTCTTTCCCGTAAGCATTCAGGTTGTTGTATAGCCCTGCGGTCTGCTGTACTGGCTGCGTAATGGTTTCAAAAAAGCCGTTATCCAGTTCTTCCGCATTGCCTTTCAGCAGCATGGGCGGTATGATTTTGGTGGCATTATCGGCATTATGCAGAGCTGTAAATAAAGCGGATAGGGTAAAGTTGCCCTTTTCGTCGGTTTGAATGGTCATGTTCCATTTTCCCGGTACTTGCAATGTTGCTAGGTGTTGAAAAAAATTCGTTGTCATGGCTGTTGATTTAAATGATTGATTTTATGCTTTGAGTTTGGCCGTTTGTCCCGCAGGATAATTAAAGTGTTGCCCCGCATTTCATAATCGAATGTGCAGCCGGAAACCCTGCGCCTGCGTTGGAGTTCCACGCCCTCGTCGTCCCATTTAAAGTCGGGAAGGACATTAGTCCTGTTGATGAGTTCCTCGTTGGACAGGTGTTTAAACTGTTGCTTAATGTCAGTTTCCAAAGGTGTTTCCTGTTGGAGATAGGCGGTATATCGGTCGTTCAGTACTTCGCCGTAATGAAAGGTATCGAAACGGGGGACATAAATTTCCTCGGCAAAGAATACCCTTTTTTTAGGCAGGTTGAGGTCATAACGATAAGTGGCGTTTACCCGCAGTTCGTTCATGCTGCAATACTTTTCGAGCAGGGCCAGTTCCTTTTCGGAATTGTTCAGGGATAAGAGCGGTAGAAGGAGGGTTTCTACGATAAAGCCCTGTTCAGGTGCGCTGCTGCTGTCTGCAACGCATTGTACCTGTTCGCCATCGCTCAGGGTAACATATAGATTTGATCGTGTCATGCTTTGGTGTTTTTAAGCGGTAAATCTTTCAAAACCTTTGAGGGTGTGGTTTTTCATGATGCTAAGGATTGAATGGCTTTTTTTCTTTCGAGCAGTATTTCTAGAATCTCGTCGTAACTAGCATAGCGGTCATCCTCGAAAATGTAGGTGTCGCTTTCTTCATCATGCTCAAATAGCAGGAAGTCGTCATTGTCGAGAAAAGTATCGGACAGTAGCCCGTTTTCATAGGTCGCTTCACCGAAAACCAAATTGCCTGTTTCGCTATAACCTGCGATAAAACCTACGCCGAAATGGTCGGCTATGGCTTTTACCACGCTCAAATTAGGTGACCACTTTGTTTCATAATATAAGACATCTTGTTCCCACCCGATACTAAAGAACCAGTCTGCCTGCGCTGAAATAAAATCAGGTAGTTGCCCTTTGTCCTCTTTTTGCTCTTTAGCCGCCATTTGGGTAAATAGTCGTGCTATTCCTTGTATTTGGTCTTGTTCGCCTAAGAACACGACCGTATTGCTGCACCAGTTTGCCATTGTATCTTTCTTTAATTATTGCTTTTGTCTTGGAGATTGTTAAATAAGCCGTACAGGATTACCCTGGACGGCTATGGGTTTGGTTTAGAATGGCAGGTCGTCATCATTTGCGCCTGCTGCTACTTCTTTCTTTACCACTGCGGTATCTGCCCTTTCGGTTCCGGTTTTACCGGAATTGCCGAGGATTTTGATTTCGCCCACGTTAAAGGTGATGGTGGCTTTCGGTTCGCCGTCCTTGTTCACCCATGCCTGTGCGCCAAGCCTGCCGCTCACGGTCACCAGTGTGCCTTTTCTCAGGTATTCGGCTATACCCGCATTGCGCCAGTAGGCACATTCGATATAGGTCGTGATTTGCACCCTTTCACCGTCTTTGGGACGGTAGCTGTCATTGATAGCGATGGTGAATTCGGTTACTTTTTTTCCGCCTTTAATGTCTTTTACATTTGCGTTTGCGGTCATTCTGCCTGTGATTTCCATTGTCTTTTTGTTTTTAATGAATAAATATTTATTAGTTGCTTCTTTCGTCGTTTGTCTGTGTGTGTCATTTTTAAAAGAAAACGGTTAAAAAGAAAGCAAAAAAGAGTGCCCGGAAACCAGCCAAAAGGAAACGGAATAAGTCCCGGAGGGTGAAGAATAAGCGGAGCGCGTGATGAATTATGCCGTAGTCTTTTGGCCTACTCCAAAGATCATACGGGCTCGACCTTAGCTGCGCTTTTTACCCGTTTCGAAAAAATGATCATAGGTATCCCATCCCCAAAACCTAATCCCCGTTAGGGATGGCAGGGGAAATCCTTTTGGAAAAAGATTGGAACGAACAGCCCGGGCCGGACGGCATCGGCATCAATATTTTGTATTAATGGTCAAGTTGCGAATGAATGCTCACTAAGTCGTTTAGGCTCGTCGACCTTTCAACATTAAAATCATCAATATTTTTAATAAGGCAACAATAGAAAAAAAGCCGATTTGGCAAATAAATCAATTGCAACTATGTTGCTTTTAAATTTTATTACGTATGTTTGTTTTTTAGCAAAAAATACATCCGAAGGCTGCGAAATTTTGAACCACTATGCTTAAAGCAATTTCATTAACAAAAACCTATGAGTCACAATTAGCATTAGATAACCTCAACCTGGAAATAAAACCAGGCGAAGTGTATTGCTTACTTGGGCAGAACGGTGCAGGAAAGACCACGACCATCAATTTGTTTTTAGGTTTTATCGCTCCTGACTCCGGGCAGGCATTCATCAATGGTGAACAAGTGTCAGCGGGCGATAACCCTACCCGTAAATATATAGCTTACATACCCGAAGTTGTGATGCTATACAGCAGCTTTACCGCTATTGAAAACCTGGACTATTTCAGCCGGCTTGCGGGGTTCAAATACGCTAAAAAAACCTTAGCGGTCTTTCTTGATCAATGCGGATTACAGCGGGAGGCACACGGTAAGCGACTTAAGAATTTTAGTAAAGGTATGCGGCAGAAAGTGGGCATAGCCATTGCCCTGGCCAAGAACGCAGAAGCGATCTTAATGGACGAGCCCACCAGCGGTTTAGATCCTAAAGCTATTAATGAGTTTACGGCGACCGTTAAAACACTTGCCGGCAACGGGAAAGCGATCCTGATGGCTACCCACGACATTTTCAATGCGGTAAATGTTGGCACCACCATAGGTATTATGAAACAGGGTAAACTGGTGCATAATTTAAAAGCCGCTGACATTAATGCCAGCAACCTCCAAAAACTTTATCTCGAAACCATTTGATCATACACCTTAAAACAAACAAAAATGAAGAAAGATCTACTAGCTATAACACTCCTCTTATTTATCAGTTCAATTGCATTTGCGCAGAATACCCTAAGCGGTATAAGCGGCTCTATCACCTCCAGCAAAGGGCAACCACTGCCGGCTATAACAGTCACTATCGGCAATTCCTCTTCCAAGACCGACGATGACGGGGTTTTCCTAATCCGGAACATAAAACCGGGAACCTATGTATTAGCGGCACGCGGTGTAGGTTTTACGGCTTCAAGACAAAACATTCTAATTGAAAATGGTCAAATTAAAACGGTCAATTTGCAATTAAATGAGGCACAAACCGCGTTAACCGAAGTCGTTATCCGGTCCAGCAACAATATTGGATATGCCCGGTTGAACGCTGAAACGGGTACCCGAACCAATACACCGTTAAAAGACATTCCACAGGCGATACAAGTAATTTCAAAGACGGTTATGAACGAGCAGCAAGTTTACCGTTTAAACGATGTTTTTAAGGATGTAGCGGGTATAACCGAACAAGGTGACTACAATTATGTCAACATACGCGGTTTTTTAACAACTGGTAATAATTTTATGATCAACGGTCAACGTAACGGTTATTACGGATTGGACGAATCACCGCAAATGCCTTATGTTGATCATGTGGAGGTATTAAAGGGGGCTTCGTCAATCTTATATGGTAATGGGGCGATTGGCGGCACGATAAATATAGTTACCAAAAAGCCCAAAAAAGAGTTTAACGCAGATGCTAATTTGACGGTCGGCAGTTTCGGCCTGACCCGTTTTCAAACTAATATAACCGGTCCGCTTAACCAGTCTAAATCTTTAACCGGACTGATAAGTGCCGGATTAGAAAATGGCGGCTATTATTATAAAGACTTTAAAAACCGCAACGCGGTTGTAACGCCGGTAATAACCTGGGATATTGATAATAAAACACAATTAACCTCAACAACCATTTTACGTTTAGGTACCGAAACTTCATTTTCAACTGGTCTGCCGGTGATAAACGGTCAATTATTCGCTGTACCTTACCAGTTTAAATATAGTTCAGACGATGGCAAGTACAATTCAAAAAGTATCCAGGAGCAATTAAATATAAAACATGATTTCAGTGAAAATTTAAGTGGAAATCTCTGGCTTAGCGCTGCCCGGCGCAGTACCGATGCGAGCGTTTACGAAGCCGGCGATCTGTCAGTCTCGCCTACTGCGGTAAGCCGGTACCTGCAATTATATAACGGCCGTTTAAAAGGCTATGCGATTAATGCCTATTTAAATTATAAAGTCAACACCGGTAAAGTAGGGCATAGTTTGGTAATTGGGTTTGATTATAATAATTCAACTGAAAATTATCCAACTGGCTTCACCTATTATAAGGATATTTTTAATTCAACTAACAGCAGTTATCCGCCGGCTTTACATACCGCCGCAAATGTTTACTATCAATCGGACGCCGAGAATTATGGTCCTACGCGCTCTACAGCAGCTTACCTTCAGGACCAGTTAACCTTTTCAAATAAATTAAAAGGACTTCTGGCTTTGCGTTACGATAAATATCAAAGCACCTATTACGGGGTATTTGGCGGAACAGCTTCTCCTGATTCATCAAATGCGCATGCGGTGACACCAAAAATAGGTTTAGTCTATCAACCTGGTAGCACGCTGTCTTTTTATGGAAGCTATTCCCAGGCATTTCAGCCACAATCTTCGAACAGTCGGGCAGCCGGTGGTCCTTTCCCCCCTTTAACTGCTAAACAATATGAATTTGGCGTAAAAGGAGAATTCCTGAATAAGCGCCTCTTGCCAACAATAACCTATTATCATATACATGAAGTAAATGCCTTAAGGCCTGATCCTGCCGACCCTGCCGGAATAAAACAAATCACGGTTGGTTCCGTAACCAGTAAAGGCCTGGAGGTTACCCTGACCGGCGTGTTGACCACAAACTGGAACATATTAGCCAATTATGCGAAAAATAACATAGCTGATGAAACCGGCGGCGGCTTTGGCGATACACCCCGGGACGCTTTTAGCTTATGGACCACTTATCGGATAGGGCAACCAACTAATGCTGTAAAATTGGGCTTTGGCTATCGTACGCAAAGTCAGCGCACGGCGTATACCCTCACTTTGCCGGGCTATAATGTATTCGATGCTTTAGTTAGCTATCAGTATAAAAAGTTCGGTTTGGCGGTAAATGGATTTAATTTAACCGGCAAGCGTTATGCCTTAGGCACGTTTAGCCCGTCCTATTATTTTGAGGGCACTCCGCGCAGCGTTCAATTTAGCTTAAATTACAATTGGTAATTATTAACTAATATGGTAGGCACTATCGCAAAAAAGGAAATGCAAGGCTTATTCAGGGATGGCAGGTTCTGGATCATCGCTGCTGTTGTTTTTATTGTCTTGTCATTGGCGTTAATAATATCCCTACAGACTTTACAACAGGCGAACCGGGAACGCGTGACGGCGCAGGCAGCCAGCCGGAAGAACTGGCTTGCGCAGAGCCCGAAAAATCCCCATAAAGCTGCCCATTTTGGTAATTTTGTTTACCGGCTTAAAACACCGCTAAGTTTGTTTGACAATGGCCTGGATAATTACACCGGCACATCCGTTTTTCTCGAGCCGCATAAATCTGATGATTTCCAGTTCACGCAGGCGGAAGATGCTACCGCACTACTTCGCTTCGGCGAGTTAACACCAGCCTTCCTGTTACAAACTATTCTGCCATTGCTGCTTATATTTCTATGTTTTAACGCGATCAGTAAAGAAAAGGAGGACAGCACCCTAAAATTGATACTTGGTCAAGGGGTATCCATGCGGCAGTTAGCTGCGGGAAAATCGGCAGGATATTGGTGCGCCATATGGCTGGTCCTTTTACCGGTGTTTATCATTGTTGCGTGTATTTTACCACATCAACCACAGGCGGATACAGGAGACATTGTATTACGCTATTTTTTGCTCATGATCAGTTATGGATTATATACCGCGGTGGTCATTATTCTGAGCATAATTATTTCAGCGTATAGCCATAGCAGCCGTTCGTCGCTCATTAAACTGCTGGCACTTTGGGTGATGGGCTGTATTATCATACCTAAACTGGCAGGTAATACCGGCAGCCTGCTTTATCGCGCTCCTTCACAATATACTTATGCCAGCCAGGTTAAGCATGATGAAGAAAACGGGCTGAACGGACATGACCCGAATGATAAAAGACGGGTTATATTACTTGCCCGGCAACTTAAAAAATACCATGTTGATAGTGTAAAAGCATTGCCGGTAAATTTTGACGCAGTTGCGATGGTAGAAAGTGAAAAGTATACGACATCGGTATATCGAAAAAGGGTCGGTGAAGTAAGGGCAATATTTAACCGGCAAAACCGCGCCGCGCAAGTCTGTGCTTTTATAGATCCTTACCAGGCCATACAATCAACCAGTATGGCTTTGAGCGGAACTGATTACCTGCAGTTTACCCGTTTCCAGGATAATACCGAAGATTACCGGCTTTATTTTGTTAACCAAATGAATGCATTTATGGCTACCCATACCCGGAGCGGCGATTGGACAACCCCGTTTGGTAAAGATGTTTTCAGATCAATTGCACCTTTCTGCTATAAAGAACCTAAACTTTGTTCTATTCTCCTACAGGAAGCTCCGGCATTCATTGCTTTAGGTTTATGGTGTTTGATTTGTACCGGGCTGATCTTAACATTAACCGCTAAACATTTATGAATCTGCAATTGATGACCATAATTGCGTTTGACTGGAAACAGTTAGTAAGGAGCCGTATATTCTGGTTTTTAAACGCGTTGATGCTGGTAATAGGATGGTATGCCGCTGTTTATGGTAACGGCCAGGTACATGAACAGCAGCAAAAAATAGCCTTGTTACAGCAAAGTATTGACAGCAATATGTCAGTGGTAAAAAAGAAATTTGATAAACAGGACACCGTTGCATCATGGCATTATGATGACTGGCTATACGCGCTTCATGCCAACCGTCCTGATGGTATGGCCGCGCTGGCGTTTGGGCAGCGGGATCTGCATAAATTTGCAGTGAGCATTACGATAGGTACCTATTTCTATAACCGTTACGCCGGTGGATATGAGAATAAAACGCTATCCGGCGAAATTGTTAACCCCCGGAAGCAATTTGCCGGCCACCTGGATATTAGTTTTATCATCGTTTTTTTACTGCCGTTGTATCTCTTGCTGATCAGTTATAATCTGCTTAGTGCAGAACAGGAGAACGGAACATTTTCTTTACTGGCCCTTCAAAAGGTTAACGTGCTTAGCATAATTATGATCAAATTAATACTCCGGTTAGGCATAACTGTGCTATTGGGATGGTTGATTGTTTTTATCGGCGCAATTATAACCAGCGCTATTGGTGATGCAAGGCTGATCTATCTATTAGCTGTAACCCTATTATATATGCTAGGCTGGGCCTCAATTATCAGTTTGGTTATCGCCTTTCACTGGTCATCAGGTACTAACGCACTTATTCTTATCAGTATTTGGCTGTTTTTTTGCCTGGCTTTGCCGGCCGCTTTTACCGCAGTAATCAATGCCCGGTATCCGCAGGGGACTAAATCGGATCTGGTTGCCGCTGTTCAGAGATCCAACGCGCATGTATTCAACATCTCCAGGCGTGCGCTTTCCGTGGAGTTTTACAAAGCGTATCCTCAATATAACAACATGCCTAAAGATACATTTCCCGGGGGTTGGTACAACCCACGTTGGATGAGAGCTGTCCATTTGCTGCTTGATAAGGAAGTTGAGCCCTTAGAAATTCAATATCAGGAAAAGCTTCAGGCACGTATCAAAGTCGCCGATGCATTTGATTATTATTCACCGGCGTTAACTGCCCAGGCCATATTTAACCGTGCCGCGGCCAGCGATATGGAACAGATGTTTGTTTACGACAACAGTATTTACCATCATTTTTCTGCCTGGCGGGATTACCTGGACGGGCGTACGTACTTACATCACGATGTGCTGACCCATCAAGAATTTAATAACTTACCGGTGGCCGGGTTCAAACCGAAGATCAATTTTACTGAAATTAATAAAAGGTTGACCGCTCTGTTTATTGGGGCCGCCGGCTTTTCACTGTTATCTTTAATTGTCTTTAAAAAAGGATTATTTAAATAGTATGAATTATAAATCTATCTTTTTAGTATTGCTGGGTACTGCGTTTGGCGTGATACTTACCACATTAGCAAATTCAGGATCTAATTTTTTTTATGCTGCAAAAGCCGAAAGCAATCCGCTATTTCATGATAAAACCGCTTATCCGGTTAAAGCGACATTATACCGTTTTAGCCTGAACCCGGAAACTATGCCGGTTTATCAGGAATGGGTAAACTGGCATCATAGCGCCTACCAGCCCATGATTAAAACACTGGAACGGGAACGTATGTACTACGAATCGGTCTTTAGGGATACTGTTCGCGAACCCCATGTAATTTATTGGCTGACCGTGAGCGCCGAAGGCGGAAAAACATCCGTTACTTCAGCTATGTCCATCGATAAAAAACATAATGAGTATATGAAACAAATACTCGTTAAAGGATCACGCAGCGTGTTAAAAACTGAGTTTACGCTCATGCCTGATTTTATTGAGCACAGTATAGCAAAACACCAATCATCTTTTAAGTAACCGAAAAATTATGCAACCCTGGTTTTAAGCATTACCTGCTTATAGCCCTGTAAAACCAAGTTGATAAATTGGGGCATAATGAGAAGAAAAACAGTTTATAATGTAACTTTGTTGCGTTTGTTAATATTTATATATATTATTGCTTAATGTAGTAAATGCTTTTATTAAGTAAAATGCTATCAAAAAAACATTTTTATCGCGGACACTTTATTTATCTTTTTAAAGAGGTTATTGTAATATTTTTCACTGCTATCCGGCACATAGTATTTCCATTACTTCAATTCATAACAACGACATCCAAGCAGATAATCCTGAAAAGTGCAGCACATTCAGCATTATACGCTGGGATGATCAGTATTTAAATTAGGCTTCATAACTAATGCATTAATTACTATTTTAAGAAATCCACTAATAACTTTTAACATAATGAATGCTAATAAACTCAAGGAACCAGGTGTTCCAAATTATTTCAAACTTTTTACTATAATATTAATTAACATTTTTGTTTTCAATACTGCAATAGCTCAAAACAAAGTTGAAAAATTTTGCAGGTTAACTGTTATTTGGAAATCAGAGCACAGACAACTAATTTCTATAAATTATGGAGATAAAAAAGATCTTTTAGATTCAAATAATCCCAGTATAATTAATAAGTTAGATAGCATTAACAATTTTACCAATGACATTAATGCCATTAACTACATGAGCAAATTAGGTTGGTCATTTAAAAAAATCGTTTCTATAAGCCAATTTACATACGTGTGTTATTTTCGAAAAATTTATGAATTAACCAATTAGTGAGTTCCACTATATTTGATGCCAGAAATACTTTCTTATTACAAGGACCAGTAATCACCAAAGTCGTATGAAAGGGCTGCGATAAATTAAAAAATGAGGTCTGGAGCATTAAGAAATAAAATTAATGAGCGGTAAATGTAACTGTTTAAAATAAAGCAATATATTGCATTTATTTATAACCTCTCGTTGAAAAATATTGCTCAGCAATGTAATTGGCATGTATTATCACTTGTAAAATAGTGCTGCTACTGAGTTGATTTTGAGCGAATCTATCCAGGCAAGTTGAATTGCTACAATGATATTATATGATCTGGCCTGGGGGTTCCTATAGCAGCGTAGATATCCGGAAAACAGGCTAGGTGCTCACCTCCAGCTACCGTAATGACCGGGCATTCTACGGGAGTGAGGCGTTTCCCCAAAGTTGCACTGGAAGAAACCGTGCAACCTGTCATGTCTTTTTTTTCAGCGATCATCAAAGTAATATCCCTATCATCGGACAATTTAACCAACCGTCGACCAACTGATTCGTTTGAATTAAGGAGTTGTGCGTTTTCATCAAAAAGACAGATGCCCGCAACTTCAAAATGGTGCATGCCTGTTTCTAATTCAGGTAAAATGTTATAGACTAACCTATCCATACCGGCTCTTGCAGACAAAATAACATACACCACCCTTTTTTTGCTCATTGTCATCTAAAACATAAAAACAAATATATACATTGTTAACGCAACTAAATTGCTTTAAAAATTAATAAATAACTTTATTATTGATTCGGGATTCAACACTTTACAATGAAGCTTTTCAGTAAATTCGGCAATCGTCTCTAATGCTGTATTCATTCTTTGACGATGTTTTTTTCTTTAATACCCGGCGCGACATTTTAACGAAGACGCAACTCCTACAGCATAATTTTCTATGAGTATAACAAAGATCGTCATCGGGCGAAAAAATGTCGGATCTTACGATTCAAATGCGATCAGTTCCTCTATAAACTCCTCCGGAGCAGGAACTGGCGTTAATCACGTCGCTCTGATATCTTCATGATTAGGAAAGCCATTTTTTGTTATAAGTAAAAGGGATAATTAGCTATTGTCTTTAAATTATTTGTCAGTCGACGGAGTCGGGCAAATAATCAGCAGTGGCCTCAACCTGTTGAGCTGCTATTTCCGCAATTGTTTATTAGCAATAATAAGAAGCTTTCAGTGAATGCTATAAGGTACATTTAGCCTATTTGATAATTTAGCAACTTTATTGCATTAAAAACAGTTTAATTTATTGTAACTATTCAGGTTAAAATTGGTTAAAACAATTAAAAACAGGGTTATCAACAAATTTGGCTTAGGATTTCGAAAATTAAGAGGTTGTTCACAAAGCCGGTTGGTAAGAACTGTCTTTGTGTTGATATGCTTTTGCTGTAAAATGTACTACTAAGAATGTTTATCTTGATATTTACGTAAGCGTAAAAACAAAAACATTGTCTAAGGACGACACCATAAAAGCACTTGCGGAACTTAATGAAAAACAGGCCGGACAGATCTCGGCTTTGTTGGTTCATGCGGGTAACCTTGAATTGATTATAGAAAAGCAGGCAGGCCAAATATCAACGCTAACATTGCGTGTAGATGATTTGGAAAATGAATTATCTGTTTACAAGAACCGGAAGAATAGTAATAATTCCCATACTCCGCCTTCTGTGGATTTGGGAAAGCCCAAACGCAATCAAAGCTTAAGGGAGAAAAGCGGTAAAAAAGCAGGCGGGCAACCAGGGCATGAGGGCTCAACGTTAGCGTTCTGGGCTGCTGCTGATGAAATCATTATCCATGTCCCACAATATTGCCATCGTTGTGGTGATGACTTAACTCAAGTGCCCGCCATAGCGTTAAGTAAACGTCAGGTAATAGATATTCCTAAACCTGTAGCTATTTGTACTGAGCATCAAATATTCTCAAAAGCCTGTTCCTGCGGCCACATTACTAAATGTGAATTCCCTATAAATGTAAACGCCAATATTCAGTATGGCTGTCATATTGAAGCATTAACGGCCTATCTGAATGTGCGTCAATATATGCCATTTGGACGGATACAAGAGTTTTACAGCAAGGTAATGGGCCTGGAAATAAGCCAGGGGGGGATTGTAGGTTTATTGCAACGCTTTACTGCAAAGGCTTTGCCGATGTACCAGGAAATAAAAAACAGGATTGAAAAATCCACCTGCCTGGGAACCGATGAAACGGGTGCAAAGATAAATGGCAAAACCCATTGGTTCTGGACCTGGCAGAATGACGCATTAACTTTTATTGTACAATCGCAAAGCAGGGGATATAAAACCATTCAGAAAACATTCCCGGAGGGCTTGCCTGATGTCGTGCTGGTACATGACCGTTGGGCTCCGCACTTCAGGTGTGAAGCTGTCCATCATCAAATCTGCCTGGCTCATTTGTTTAGGGACTTGAATTATATCGTTCAAGTACACGCGAGCGATTGGGCCGGATCTTTAAAATTATTACTTAAACGGGCAATTGCATTAAACAATGAAGCCGGTTATGATCCGGCAGGTGCCGGATCGGACAACATGACAAGATGTGAGTTAGCGGATTCTATTGCCAATTTACTCGGGCATAAATTGCCTGATAAGGACAAATTAGCCATTAGACTGCAAAAAAAACTGCGCAAAATCAGCCACTATATACTTTGCTTTTTATACTACAACGATGTGCCCCCGGATAACAACGGCTCCGAAAGGGCCATTAGAAACATCAAAGTCAAACAAAAAATATCCGGTGGCTTTCGGTCTATAGATGGTGCTGATGGCTTTGCTGTGCTGCGATCTGTTATCGATACAACTATTAAATCTGGAAATGATGTCTTTTATGCTCTTTCTTTAATCGCTAACTTAGGTGCTGAATAGTTACAATTTATTTTAAATTCGTGACGAATCAGTTAATTTGTTGTGAAATAACCGGGAAAATGATTTGCTTAGCTGCCGTAGCTGATCAGGAAAAGATGATGAAGATAAGTTAGTTGTAAGCGATTTATATTTTTAATGCCCGTTACATTTATATTATTTATTATGAAGAAATTAACACTTTTTTTCACTCTATTTATTTTTATGCAGGTTGTATCGGCACAGCAAACGCAAAAGCCTATGCTATATGGTACGAGCTGGATGGCCGTAACAGGAAAACCGATGGCTGCCACAGCAGGCTCCATGATTTTCCAACAGGGCGGCAACGCGGTTGATGCCGCCTGCGCTATGCTAGCGGCAACTTGTACGATGTGGGACACACTAAGCTGGGGCGGCGAGACCCAGGCGCTGATCTACAATCCGAAAACCGGTAAGGTAATTGCCATAAACGCCATGGGGGTTGCACCAACCGGTGCAACTGTTGATTTTTTTAAAAAGAAAGGGTATAACTTTCCGCCTGAATATGGCCCGCTTGCCGCCACTACCCCAGGTACCCCCGGCGGCTTAATTTATATGCTGATGAACTATGGTACCATGAGCCTAGGGCAGGTGCTGGCCCCGGCTATGCACATGGCGGCGGGCTATGCTATTGAAGCGCAGGCAGCCAATACTATTCAAACCGACCGTGAAATGTTGAAACAATGGCCTTATAGCAAAAAAATATTCCTGACCCATTTGGGTGAAAAACGCGAAGCGCCTGAACCAGGCGAGATCTTTGTGCAAAAAGATCTGCTGGAAACACTAACCAAAATGATTGCTGCCGAAACCGAAGCTCGCAAAAGAGGCAAAAGCCGCAAGGAAGCTTTGATGGCGGCGTACGACCGTTTTTACAAAGGCGATATTGCCAAAGAGTTTGTTCGTGGCTGCCAGGAACAGGGCGGCCTGATCAACATGAAGGACCTATCCCAATGGCACCCTATTGAGGAAGCACCGCTGATGGTAAATTACAAAGGAATTGATGTTTACAAATTACAGCAATGGACGCAAGGGCCGGTCATGCTCCAGGCGCTGAACATCCTTGAAAATTTTGATTTGAAAGCGATGGGATACAACAGTTCAAAATATATCCACACCCTATACCAAGCCATGAACCTGGCCTTCGCCGACCGCGATTTTTATTACGGTGACCCCTACTCCGGTTCAAGCGAGCCCATAAAAGGTTTGCTGAGTAAGGAATATGCCAAACAGCGAGCGGATTTAATTCAGTACGATAAAAACGATGCCCGCATTGGCCCCGGTGATCCTTATCCCTTTGAAGGTAAGAAAAATCCTTATATCAACCTGTTGAAGAATCGTGGTTTTGAAATGGATACCACCAAACGAAACTTTGCCCCTAAGCATGATATGGGTAATAATTCGCGTAAGGAAGATTACCAGGACAGATTATGGCGCGGCACTACTTCCATTGAGGCAGCCGATAAGGAGGGTTGGGTAGTTTCAGTTACGCCAAGCGGCGGCTGGCTACCGGCCTGTATTGCCGGCAATACGGGCGTAGGGATGAGCCAGCGCATGCAAAGTTTTGTGTTGGATTCAACCCTGAACCCTTTTAATGTGGTTAAACCCGGCAAGCGCCCGAGGGTAACCCTTTCGCCATCTTTGTTTATGAAAGATGGCAAGCCATACCTTTCGGCCGCGGTGCAGGGCGGCGATACGCAGGATCAGAACTTACTGCAATTTTTCCTTGATATTGCCGAGTTCGGGATGACCGTTCAGCGGGCCACCGAGGCATCAAATTTCAATACCAACCAGCTATGGCTTTCGTTAGGGGGCACCAAAACCAGCGACCGGGAGCCCAAGCCGGGACAGATATTGCTCAACAATAATACCAAGGAAGCTGTTCGTGCCGAACTGAAAAAAATGGGTTATGATATGACTTTTAGTGAACGTACCAGCGGCCCCATTAACGCTGTTTATTTTGATTGGAAACATGGCAGCCTTTGGGGTGGTTCCAGCAATCACGGCGAAGATTACGGCATAGGCTGGTGATGTCAAAGTGAACGCTACAGCTCAATTAAAACGATTGACTTACGAATTTATCCGGATAATTAACCTTGGTGCTTTTGCGGATACCCCTGACAGAGAGATGTACTATATTGATCTGGTCATCATACAGGTTATAAAGTAAGCTCACCGTGACATTGATCGTTGCCGGCTGAGTAGTTTTGTTTGATTCAAGGTAAACATTAATGGCTTCGTGATCAATTTCAAATCCCAGGTAATTCAGCGCTACAGGGGTATTGCTGTTCTTTACCTGTAGGTTGGCATAGATATAGTTTCTGACCAGAACATCCATAGACTGGTGCATATCCGCTTTGGAAAGATCGATTTTTGTATGGAATTGCTTCTCTAATCCAGCCTCGAAGTCGTCGGTGAACAACGTACAGGTTCCTTCCATTTTATTATCCTGGCCATTAAAAGACAGTTCAGTCGTGGCCACATGAATAGGGTGGTGCGTCGCGTTCAAGATATTCGGGGACATCACTGACGGAAATAATGTGTAACAATATAGTAACATTTTGCCGGATAGGGCAATCCAATTGCAACAAAGTTTCATTTAATATTATTTTTTGCTAAATTACTTTTTTTAGTGGAGCACGATGTCTGATTTCTTTTTTTATTTGGGTCTAGGCTGGAATCATATCATTAATTTTGATGCGCTTGATCACCAACTTTTTATTCTGGCATTAGCTGCTGTATATACTTTTGCCAACGTCCGGCAGGTGTTGATACTGGTAACCGCCTTTACGATCGGACACTCCCTGACGCTCGCGCTAAGCGTTTTTGACATTATTCGCTTTTCCAGTAAGTGGGTTGAATTTTTGATCCCCTGCACCATTTTTATCACGGCTTTAAATAACCTGTTCCGCATAGATAAGCGAGGTGGCAGCATCCGGCTCAATTATTTTTTAGCGCTTGGTTTCGGTCTGATCCATGGAATGGGCTTTGCCAACGCGGTTCGTATCATGCTTGCTAGAGATCAAAGGATGGGCTGGGGCCTTTTTGGATTTAACATCGGCCTGGAACTGGGGCAGATCGCCGTTGTCGCGTTGATCCTGATACTGGCGGGTATATTTCTAAATTATGTAAGGGTGGCGCGAAAAGACTGGATATTTTTTATCTCTTCCGGCGTTTTTGCCTTGGCTTTAAAAATGGCCGCCGAGCGGCTGCCTTAATTGTATTAAATTTATTAACGATATGAAAAAGATTTTTACTACTATGTTTATTTTATCGTGGACTACCTCCATGGTGATCGCTCAGGACATCCAGAACAACCCCGGCAGCAATCATGGCAATAAATTTGAACAATTGGGTACTATTTTAAGTACACCGAATGAGGAGCGAACTGCCAGCGGGGCACCAGGTGTCAAGTATTGGCAGCAGCGGGCTGATTATAATATCAAATGTGAACTGGATGAAAAAAACCTGAAGCTTACAGGTGGTGAAACCATTACCTACTTCAATAATTCCCCAGACCCGTTGGTCTATATCTGGATACAATTGGACGAAAACCAGCATAACTCAATTAAAAATGCCAATTATCAAAGCAGTTCTTCCATACCGCCTGGAATGTCTATCCAAAACCTCGATCGGACTGCGGACCGGAATAATTCGACCGAAGACAATGGCTATGGCGATAATATCACCAAACTAACCGACGTGTTGGGCAAAAATCTTCATTATGTGATCAATAAGACGATGATGCGTATTGATCTTCCTGCCCCTTTGAAACCGGGTCAGCAGTTTGTATTCAACATTGACTGGAACTATAAGATTTCTGATCGCCTGACGATCGGCGGACGCGGAGGCTATGAATATTTCCCTGAAGATGGTAATTACCTCTTTACAATGACGCAATGGTATCCGAGGTTATGCGTTTACAGCGATTTCCAGGGATGGCAGAATCACCAGTTCACCGGACGAGGTGAATTTGCATTAACATTCGGTAATTTTAAAGTGCAGATGACCGTACCGGCAGATCATGTTGTTGGCGGTACCGGCGAATGCTCCAATTACCCGGTCGTGCTTAGCCCGGCACGGATGGCGCGCTACAACCAAGCAAAAACGTCTAATGTACCAGTGGAGATCGTAACGCTTGAGGATGCAAGAAAAGCAGAGAAAACTCCGACGAGAGCCAAAAAAACCTGGGTATTCCAGGCTAACAATGTCCGTGACTTTGCCTGGACCTCTTCACGCAAATTGATCTGGGATGGCATGGGGCAAAAGGTCGGTGGTAAAACCGTCATGTGTATGAGCTACTATGGTAAAGAAGCTTATGGCTTATACCGCAAATACTCAACACGCCTGGTAGCCCACACGGTTAAAACCTATTCCAGCTTTACGTTCCCATACCCCTACCCAGTGGCGCAAAGTGTGGAAGCGTCAAACGGCATGGAATATCCGATGATTTGTTTTAACAATGGACGCACGGAAAAAGACGGTACCTATAGTGAAAGTACCAAGAACGGCATGATCGGGGTGATCATTCATGAAGTGGGACATAATTTTTTCCCCATGATCGTAAACAGCGATGAGCGGCAATGGACCTGGATGGATGAAGGATTGAATTCTTTCGTTGAGTACTTGACCGAAGAGCTTTGGGACAACAAGTTCCCGAGCAAAAAAGGCGCGGCTTATACCATCGTTAACTATATGAAGTTGCCAAAAGACCAGTTAGAGCCCATCATGACCAATTCAGAAAATATTGTTCAGTTCGGCCCCAATGCTTATACTAAGCCGGCAACCGCCCTTAATATTCTACGCGAGACAATCATGGGCAGAGAACTGTTTGATTTTTCATTTAAGGAATATGCCCGGCGATGGGAATTCAAACATCCGACACCAGCCGACTTTTTCCGTACACTGGAGGATGCCAGCGGCGAAGACCTGGATTGGTTCTGGCGCGGCTGGTTCTATGGTACCGATCCCTGCGATATTTCACTGGATTCTGTCAAGGTCAGTACGGCAGCGTTCACCGACCGCCCGTTAGCCAGTGGTTTTGGGGTGAGGCGCGGCGGCGGTACGGGTTTCGTTCCGGTCACTGGAGTTACGCCGCCGCTGGTCAACAGTTTTGAGGACCTTTCCAAAGTGAGAAACCGCACGGACAAGCACCTTTCTTTTTACACCGACCGTGATACGGCAACTCATGACTTTTATTGGAAATATGATCGCGGGTTGGTTTCAACGGATAACGCTAAATTTGATGCGATAACAAAAGCTCAAACACCCCGTACTATTGGAACTGAGCCGATCACGGACGAAGATAAAGCCAAATACGGTGGTAAATTCTTTTATGAACTCAACTTTAGCAATAAAGGGGGCCTGGTCATGCCTATCATTGTTGAATTCACATTCAAAGACGGCAGTAAAATGATAGACCGAATCCCTGCGCAGATATGGCGGCTCAATGAAAAAACAGCGTCCAAATTTTACGTACAAGACCAACAAGTTACTTCCATCAAATTAGATCCGATGCGGGAAACGGCAGATATTGACGAAAGTAACAATTACTGGGGAAAAATGCCTGACCCAACCAAATTCCAGCTATTTAAACAGCGGATGGCGGCAGGCGCAGCCCGCGGACAATCTACCGGGATCAATCCAATGCAAGTGGCTAAGTGATGAAAAGCAGTTAAAAATAGGGATAAAGGCGCAAAGGCTGTAAAACGTTATTAACTTCAAAATTTATGGATAAGAGGTTTAGTTATAATTCGGGTGACTAGGATACGGATCTGCGCTGCCGTTTAATATTTTAAACTCGGTGTTAGAATATGTGACAATCCGGCGCAGAACACTGTACCGCTAAATAGCAGGGATGTTTTCAAAGTCCTATAACTATTTCAGCAGGCATGAGCTGGTGCAGTTCGATACCAGGAGCGCGTCAATATTAAAAAATATATTGAAAAAGGGCATTTGTTTTGCCGATGATTGTAACCATGATATTGAGGGATGGTTCGCCAAGTCCTTTGACCCAAATTGATCCAACCCAATCGGAATAAGTTGCGGGAGATTCCTGTTATTGAGTCCTACTAAATGGGTTAAACAATAATATAACAAGGAGTTAAAACTTTAGTTAAACAAGATCACGATACTTACATTTATAACAACCAGATCAAATGAAATTAGCGCCCAAAATAAATTTAAAAAGGATTATGATTTTAGGGACAGGTATTGCTGTTTTTTGCCTGGCGTTTAAAAAGATAAATCCACGCATGGAGACCGGACGATTGGACGGGATCAATAAAGTAGGCCATGTCGTCGTGATCTATATGGAGAACCATAGTTTTGATAATCTTTACGGACAATTTGAAGGCGCAAACGGACTGTCCGCTGCCAAAAGCAGGAAGGTTATTCAACTGGATGCTACCGGTCAGCCTTATCGGTCGCTACCCCCGGTACCCCGGAGCAGCGCTTTTCCAACAAATCTGCCGAACACTTTTTTCAATATTGATCAATATGTCGCCTCTGATCAGATCACACCTGATGTCACGCACCGTTTTTACCAGGAACAGCAGCAAATCGACGGCGGTAAAATGGACAAATTTGCGCTGTTCAATGCTACCAAAGGTTTGGCCATGGGTTATTACCAGACCAGCGACCTGCCCTTATATGAACTTGCCCAAAAATATACATTATGCGATCATTTTTTCCATAGCGCTTTTGGCGGTTCCTTTCTTAATCATCAGTGGCTGATCGCGGCAACCTCCCCGATGTTTACCAACGCACCGCAATCATTAAGGGTACAGGTGAACGTTTCGGGCGAGCTTATCAAGGACGGTACGGTCACGCCTGACGGTTACGCGGTAAACACCCTAAATTCCGTAAACCTGCATCCAAAGAATGCTGACCCCTTGGGACTTGTTCCTAATCTAAGCGGTGCCACTATCGGCGACCGGCTTTCGGATAAAGGTATCGCCTGGGCCTGGTATTCCGGCGGCTGGAACAACGCGGTAGCCGGGAAGCCTGATCCGACATTTGCTTATCACCATCAGCCATTTGCTTATTTTACCCGGTACGCTGAGGGTACAGAAGAAAGAAAAAAACACTTGAGGGATGAGAGCGAATTTTTAGCCCTGGCGAATAAAGGCGGTTTACCTGAGGTTTCTTTTGTTAAGCCGATTGGATTAGAGAATGAACACCCCGGCGAGTCCACTGTAAAAGGTGGCGAGAGCCACGCGGTAGCGCTGATCAATGCGGTCTTGAATGGTCCGGACGGAAAAGATGCGGTGATCATCCTGACTTATGACGAGAATGGCGGATTTTGGGACCATATCGCCCCGCCTGTCATCGACCGGTGGGGGCCTGGTACGCGAGTCCCGACGCTGATCATCTCACCGTTCGCAAAAAAAGGTTTCGTAGATCATAAAACGTATGAAACTGTCAGTATACTGGCATTTATCGAAAAGAGGTTCAACTTGAAGCCACTGACCAACCGGGACCGGCATGCTGACCCGTTGAGCCATGCGTTCAGCTTTTAGCCTTGTGGCCGTTCTGACGTTGGTAATTGGCCTAAGCCAGCTGTCATTGCGGCCGCATACGGAACCAGTGCAATTGGTTAGTGAAAGGCTCGTCATGCAAGCCGATAGTTTTATAATGGCGATAAAGGTTTTAAGATCGGCAGCAGGTGGTCCAACCTCTGCCAGCATGCTCAAAAGGAAATTCATCGCGGCACGTCTGGCCTACAAACGCCTGGAGTGGGCAGCGGAATACTTTGTGCCTTTAACGACCCGGCGGATTAACGGGCCACCGGTTCCCGAAGCCGAGACAAGCGGACAAGTCATTGCGCCGTACGGCCTTCAGGTCATTGAAGGACTACTGTTCCCGGGGTTCCGTATTGACTCAAAAGAAAAACTCGTTCCTTTACTGGACAGACTTAGTGCCGATGCTGTCGAATACCGCACCTACTTTGTCCGGTCCGGTTTACAGGACTGGCAGATACTGGATGCGGTCAAGCTGGAAGTGTTCCGGGTGGAAGCATTGGGTCTTAATGATTTTGACGACCCGCTCACCCATAATTGTTTCGCAGAATCAGCTACGGCGTTGAGCAGCCTAAGAGATGTTACGCTTAAGTTCACCCAAAGCGATCGTCATTCAGTACAAACGAGGTTCCAAGGGGCTATTAATTTCCTTTCCAAGCCATCAACTTTCAATAATTTTGATCGTGCAGTATTCCTGATCTCCCACGCTAACCCGCTGACCAGCGCCCTGACGGGTTTAACCAAGCAATTGCAATTAAAAGATATTCGATATAACCGGCTGCTGAACCGGGATGCTGCTACCTTATTCGAGCAGGGCACTTTTAACGCTAACGCTTACATAGCCGCTCCCGAAGATTCCATGACAAAGCAGAAGATCGTGCTGGGTAGGAAACTCTTTTTCGATCCATTGCTTTCGGGTACCATGACCCGCAGCTGCGGGTCATGCCATCAACCTGAAAAGGCGTTTACCGACGGTTTAGTGAAAAATATAGCTATTACAGGCAAAAAGACTATTGCCCGCAATACACCAACGCTGATCAACGCGGCTTTGCAACCTGCCCAGTTCTATGACCTGCGCGCGCCATCACTGGAGGATCAGATCGTTGATGTGATAGGCAACCGGGACGAAATGCATGGTAATATGACGGTTTCCACCCAAAAACTTTGGAAGAATAAGGATTATCGTGATAAGTTCACCGCGGCTTTCCCCCGGAGTGTCCGAAAAAATATAGATACGGGCGAAGTGATGAACGCGCTGGCCAGTTATATCCGCAGCCTGACGGCGCTCAACAGCCGTTTTGACCACTATATGCAAGGGCGGTTAGATGCCCTAAACCAAACGGAAATCCAAGGATTCAACCTCTTTATGGGAAAGGCTCGCTGCGGAACTTGTCATTTCGTCCCACTATTCAACGGGGCGTTACCACCAAGGTATATGCAAATGGACGCGGAGGTGATCGGCGTGACAAAATCAAAAAATGCTAAAGTAATCGACGGCGACCCGGGGCGTTTCGGGATCATCCCGCTGGAATTTAACCGCCATGCCTTTAAGGTACCGACCGTTCGCAACGCTGCACGGACAGCGCCTTATATGCACAATGGTGTATTTACGACGCTGGAAGAGGTAACCGATTTTTATAACAAAGGCGGCGGCGGCGGGCAGGGGATCAAAATTGCCAATCAAACCCTCTCGACCGAGCGGCTTCATTTAACCGACCTGGAAATCAGTCAAGTAGTTTCCTTTATCAAAGCTTTGGATAGCCATTAATTCTCCCGTCGATAAAAGCGCAGTGCAGATCCTTTCTTTCGAAGATTTTTAAAAAATAATTTGATTCATTATTAAATAACAAATTTTAATTGCAACTTAGATGCAATTAAAATTATATATAAATGTATAACAATTTACATAATAAATTAATTGCAATATTGTTGCTTATTATTTTTGTATCATGTCCATGATACAAATTTTTCATCCTCGTCATTATGAGATATCTACTTCCGATCAATTCAGCAAAAATACGATGGTCACTCCCACAGGAGAACGTTGTGCTCTTTATGAATTCGTTTACCATAAACTTTGTAATTAGGACTTTGACAGATACGACCTACTACTATCAATCCGGCAGGGGAAATTTAAAATCTCAACTTAATCTCGGCTTAAATTTAATCCCAGGATGTTGCGATGAACCTGCAAATAAAGATCCCCCATTCGGTACGACACTTGCCTGTTAATCATTACTTCTACTGGATAACTAAGGGCAATCCGGATTTAAACCCCCTTAATTTAATGCCGTTGAAAAGAACCCTACTACTGTTAATTCTATTATTCCCCCTTGCTACATTAGCCCAGGTTAAGCGCGATTCGTCATTGCGTTATATCCCTGACAGCGCGAAAAAATTAAAAGAGGTTGAAGTTAAAAGTAATTTTTTGAAAGCAATAAAAGATGCACCAGGCAACCTTTCTGTAGTTGATATGAAGCCTCACTACAATTCAAATACCACGGCTGTACAGGTTTTACGAGGCACTTCGGGTATCAAGGTAAAACAGGAGGGCGGTTATGGATCAAGAACAGACTTTTTTATCAATGGCAGTACAGGTAAACAGTTAAAGTTTTTTTTAGATGGCTTGCCACTGGATAATATTGGCGAATCTATTGGGATCAATAATGTACCGATTGAACAAATCGACCGTATCGAGATTTATAAAGGGATAATCCCGGTTGATTTAGGGGCAGATGTTTTAGGAGGCGCAATTAATATAGTTTCCAGGAAAGATAAAATCAATTACCTCGATATCTCTTATGCGATCGGGTCATTTAATACCAACCGATTCAATTTCACAGGGCGAAGATATTGGTCCAAAAAGTTTTATACCAATCTCCAGGCTTACGCTGGCTATTCGAAGAACAATTATGGAATAGATGCCGATAACATTTTGCCAAATGGTAAAATAGAAACCATCCGCGTTAAACGGTTTCATGACCGCTATGAAAATTTTATAGTTAAGGCTGAAGCCGGTATAGTGGAGCAATCATGGGCAGACGAACTGAGTTTGACAGTTAGTGCCAGTGGGTTCTATAAACAATTGCAAAACAATGTGACCATGACCCAGCCTTACGCCTATGCAGCATACCGTGAACATCTGATTGGTGGTTTATTGAAATATCAAAAAAACAATTTGTTAAGTCATCTAAATATAGCCGCCACGTTGTCATATAATCGATTAACAGGGTTGTTTATTGATACAGCCCGCCATATCACTCTTTGGGATGGCACCATAGTTAAAAATGATGATGGTAGCGATTATGTGCGGACAAAAGGAGCCGAAATTGGGCGTACCAGTTATTTAAACACTTTTACCAATACCCTTAATCAAAAATTTACTACTGCCTACTGGCTAAGCAGTAAAAGCAAAATCGTTTTTAGTAATACCTTACAACACTATAACCGATCTGCAAAAGATACGCTGGCGCAGCGTATAAACTACGGGCTCGATCTTTACGCGACACCGTCCTCGCAGTTTAAAAATGTGGCAGGCCTGGGTTATGATGGCGAGTTTTTAACTGAAAAATTGAAGTTAAGTACTTCTGTAAAATATTTTTACGCTCACCAAACAGGTGGTTATATCAATCTGGACCGTAGCTTTATAGGATACTCTGAGACTAGGAAACCAGGCTACAATATGGCTTTGGCCTATAATGTAAATCCGTCAATAATTTTAAAAGCATCTTACGAACATGCTATCCGCCTCCCGGATGTTGAAGAGGCTTTTGGTGACCTGTTGCTGATCAACCCTAACCCCGATCTTAAAGCGGAAGAAAGCAATAATATTAATTTAAATATTCTTTATCACCAGAAAAAATTTAATGCAGAACTTACCGGATTTTACCGCGATGTAGACCACCTTATTTTTTTATTACCTAATAGCCAAGGTAGTGCCAAATCTTACAACTTACTAAAAGCGCGTATTAAAGGTGTAGAAGCCAACTTTAGTTATCGTTTAATACCGGCGTTACAATTTAATATTAACGGCACTTACCAAGACCTGCGGAGCTTATCATATATAGAGGGATTGGGTATTCCTAACGATAGATATGTGGGGCAACGCTTACCAAATATCCCATATTTACTTGCTAACGCCGGGTTAAATTATCGGCTTGAGAAGCTGCCTAAAGATATGCGACTGCAATTTTGGTATGGCTTAAACTATACACATTCTTATTATTTATACTGGGCAAATGATGGTTATCAGCCCGACAAAATAACTATCCCTATGCAATTATTGCAAAATGCCGGAGCCACCCTGACTATTAAGCGGCTGTCGTTTTCGCTTGAAAGCTATAACCTGGCAAACAGCAAACCCTTCGACAATTTTAAAGCCCAGTTACCCGGGCGTTCCATAAGTTTTAAAACAAGATTTTATTTAAGTAAACACACCTCTAATTAATTAAAAAAACAAAAAAATGAAAAAACACTATCTAGCAACATTTGTAGCGTGCACACTTTTATTTACCCAAGCCTGTAAAAAATCCAGCACAGACACTACGCCAACTCCAACGGGGCCATCCACCTACGCACTTAGCGTTACCGGAGGTACTTATCCCAGCCAAACAACATATATGTTTGGCACCTTGGGTTTCCCCTCCGGTACTCTAGGTACCACCAGTGCCAGCGAATCGGCCAGTACCGCATTGGTGTTTCGGTATGGTAAAAACATGTACCAAAGTAATTTTGGCGCACCTGCCACTTTACATAAGTTTGAATTTGATGCTGCCGGTAAATCAAAAGAAGTTGGCTCATTGGCTGTGGCAGGCTTAAAAACAATAGCCGCTGTAGATTTTATCAGTGATACTGAAGCCTGGGCCACTGTTGCGGGCTATGGATTGGTAGGAAAATTAGTAAAATTTAATCCATCAACCATGACCATAACCAGCACCATTGATCTGTCAAGCATACAGAAAACAGGCTCAACCGAAGTATATTACGAAGGGTTGATCCATCGCGACAACTACCTATATATGTGCGTTAATTACCAGAATAAAAGCGGCAGCAACCTGGAAGATAAAGTATTTGTTACCATTATTGACCGCACGACAGGTACAGTTTTTAAGCAAATATCTGATTCTCGCAGTAGCGAAGCCTGGAATAGCGGAACAGAGTCTTCTTTTCAGCCAAATGTTATGGTAAAAGATGCCAGCGGCGATATTTATGTAATGGGTTATGCCAATAACGGAAAGCCCAGCGGTATTTTAAGAATAAAAAGTGGTACTACTGATTTTGATACTTCTTATTTCTTTGATCTTAGCGCGACAACCGGCAAACCTTGTATAGGCATACTTTATTTTGGAGCCGGGCAAGTATTCACTGTACGTTACGGCGATGCTGTTGCCTATCCGTTCGATCTGGATGCCAACTATAATTCTGTAGCTACCTGCCAGTATTACAAAATAGACCTAGCTGCTAAAACCACTTCCGGCAACATTTCGACAGCCATACCTAATTTCTTTGGCAACAGTGCTTTTGCTGTAAAATTTGATGACAGTAAGATTTATTTCAATTGTGCCGGAGCGGCTGCAAGTAGTAATGCTATTTATTCTTACCAAATAAGTAATGGAGCCGTTGTGAAAGAATTTGGTTTCGCATCTGGTGCCTGTAATGCCTTTGCCAAACTCAACTAATAAATTTATCATCCGGCAGCATAAGCTGCCGGATCACTTGATCGACTATGAATCAAATTTGGTTATTGATTAAACATCAGTTCTCTGAATATCAACGCAGCAAATTGTTATACCTATTTATAATGACTATCAGTTGCTTGTGGATTTTTTGTTTGTTCACGGGTTTGTCCGCCTATCGTTCAGTGGCCTCTTTGCGTGAAAAAGCCGAACATGAAAGCCGGGCGCAATGGCTAACCCAGGATAGAAAGCACCCGCATATAGCAGCACACTTCGGAAACTTTGCATTTAAACAGGTTAACCCTTTAAGCATTTTCGACAGCGGCACAGATGAATTTACGGGCAGTTATGTTTATATGGAAGCCCATCGGCAAAACGATGTTTTATTTTCTCCGGCACAAAGCGGGTCAGCGTTGGTACGCTTTGGCACACTAAATGCCGCGTTGCTCCTACAGGTGATTGTTCCTTTATTACTGATCCTTTTGACCTTTAATACTATTTTACAGGAACGGCTAAACGGAACATTGGTGATTATAAAAAGCAGCGGGATATCCTCCCGACGGATCGTTGTTGGAAAGATCGCGGCACCGCTATTATTAGCTGCGGTCACGCTGGCCGTGTTGCATTTATCATCCATTTTCCTGCTTCAATTGCTTCATGTTAGATTTGGTCTCCAAGATCTGATCAAGTTGGTTTGGATTTACTGGTGTTATATGGGTTATTATTTGATAATAACGACGCTCGGTGTATATGTCTCTGCTTTTTCGGAGACTCTGAAAGGGAGTTTGACGGTATTATTAGGAGGCTGGATCATGGTTTGTATCCTGACACCGAAAATTGTAGCCAATCTAGCTTCAGCCATTTATCCGCTACCTTCTAATACCCAGTTCAAGGAAGCCGTGATGAAAGATATCGTCAATGGAATTGACGGGCATAATACCAGTAATAAGCGTGCGCAGGACTATACCCGTGAAATATTAAAAAAATACGGTGTCGACAGCACTAGTCAGTTGCCGGTTAATATCGAAGGACTAATTATGTTGGAGGGGGAAAAATACAGCAGTAAAGTCTATAATGATCATTTTGACGTGCTAACCGGGACATTGCTACATCAGCAAAAGTTATTTGCTTATAGCAGCCTGATCGACCCATTGCTGGCTGTAAAAAATCTTTCCATGGGTTTGAGTAATACGGATTATTTTAATGACCGTAATTTTCGCTTGGATGCTGAAAAGTATCGAATGGTATTTGTTCAAACGATGAATGAGGATATGGTCCTGCATTCGAAAGAAGACGGCTTCACCACTTACAAGATCGGAAAAGAACTTTTTAAAAAAATCCCGGCCTTCGTTTTCCGGCCACAACCGGCCTGGCCCTCGCTTAGAAACTACGGCATGGAAGTAAGTTGCCTGCTGTTATTAATGTTGGCTGCTACCTTATTGGTCAATCGGATCGCCTACAAACTATAAATTAAACCAGATGATAAAAACCGTATTTATATTTGAATGGAAAAAAATTTCCGCCACGGCTCCCTTCCTTGCCGGTGTTTTCATGCTGTTATTCGTCTCCATATACGCACTGTTTAACGGAAAATCGATCATTAAGCAGCAAAGTGGTAATATCAGTTTGGCCATAGAACGTGAAAATACCATATTCAATGGTATCGTGGAGCGTATCCGGCACCCAGATACGACCACAACAGAAGCGAAATGGGGTTATAGCCATTTAAAAGATGCAGGTTGGACGATCACTTCTCCTAATAAGCGTTGGACCTCGTACTGGAAACCTTCCTCCGCCAGTTTCTTGTCCGTTGGCAACCGGGATATCTACCCTTATTATCATGAATTGGAACCCTACAGCTTTTACATGCGGTTTTTCAAAAACGAGATCAGCAGCCCGTTAAAACTTTTGTATGGAAATTTTGATCTGGCATTCGTGATTATTCTGTTATTCCCAATCTTTTTGATCGCCTTTTCGTTCGACGCTTACGCGGTGGAAGAAGAGAGCGGTACTTTATCTTTATTACATACTTCCGGGAAACCCGTGCGGCTCATATTTTACAAGTTGTTATTTTATTTTTTGTTAACACTCTTGCTGTTGAATTTGATTATGGTGACAGCTTTGATCATCAGTTCCGGACTAGGTACGCAGCAATGGGGAGCATTTGTTCTGGTAGCTAACTGTTATTTATTATCTTGGTTTATTCTGATATATCTTATCACCCGGCTGCGATTTACGTCTGTGATCAGCGCTATCCTGCTCATTACTTGCTGGATATTTTTGTGTGTCGGTCTTCCGGCGACCTTTAATGCAATTGCAAACATACGCTACCCAGTCAATACGGAAATGTTCAGTAAATATATACGCCGTGTGCAGATGAGTGACGACCCCACAGTAAAAAGAAAGCTTTTAAATAAATTTTATAGCTTTTATCCGCAATACGCACACACAGACACTTCCGGGCCATCCTATTCCAACAAATTATATACTGCATATGGCAACCTGAATGACCGGCGGGCGGATCCATTGCTAAGCAAATATTTTCTACAAATGGAGCAACGGGAGGAGTTTTTAACGCGCTGCAACTTTTTTAACCCAGCTACGATTTGCCAGCAATATTTTAATCAAATCGCTGAAAGCGACCTGAAAAGCTATATCTTATATGTAAGAAACGTGAGAAATTATGTGCAGATCATCAAAGAAGATCTTACCCAAAAGTGCTTTGACCAAATTCCTCTGACTGTAGAAGAATTGGAGCACCGGTTTACTTTCGAACGATTTATACATTCCCAAAATCAATAAAATTATGTTACAAGCCATAGAACTTACTAAACAATACCAACAACAGACTGCCCTCGAAAAACTAAATCTTACCGTCAATCCTGGCGAGATTTTCTGCCTGCTCGGACAGAACGGTGCCGGTAAAACCACGACGATCAATCTTTTTTTAGGATTTATAAATCCCACCTCCGGACAGGCGCTAATCAACGGGTTAGACGTAGCCGCCAGCGAAGATACCCGAAAATACTTAGCCTATATTCCTGAAGTCGTGATGTTATACGGCAATCTTACAGCGGTAGAAAACTTGGATTTTTTTAGCAGGCTGGCTGGTTTCAGATATTCCGTAGATCAGTTAGCCGCGTTTTTATCGCAATGCGGTTTACAAGCCGAAGCATACCACAAAAGGCTTCAGGGTTTTAGTAAAGGTATGCGGCAGAAAGTCGGCATTGCTATCGCCATAGCTAAAAATGCGGATGTGATCTTGATGGATGAGCCAACCAGCGGACTCGATCCGAAAGCCACAAGTGAGTTTACGGCTACTGTTAAGGAGTTAGGGGCGCAAGGGAAGGCTGTTCTGATGGCTACTCACGATATTTTTAACGCCGTTCATGTTGGAACGCACATCGGTATTATGCGGCAAGGCAGCCTCGTCCACACTTTAAGTGCGGCTGATATTAATGCTATTGACCTTCAAAAATTATATCTGGAAACCATCTAAAATGAGGCAGTAGTAACGTATTTGGCAGGTAAAAGCTATGGTAATTTTGCCGTTGGTTTTCGGGGAAGAAGATTCTTTTTGATATAATAATCCAAAGATCGTCCGGAAGGGCGGACGGTGATATTGTCCCGCAGATATTTTTCAACGATAAAGCTGGCTATAGGTGCCGCCCATTCGGATCCGTAGCCTCCATTTTCTACGACCACGGTTATCGCTATTCTGGGATGCTCACGCGGAGCAAAAGCGACAAAAATGGAATGATTTTTTCCATGAGGATTTTGGACCGTGCTGGTTTTCCCGCACATGACAATCCCAGGGATCCGGGAAGCCGTCGCCGTTCCGCTTTCTACGACTTCCTGCATACCCTCAATGACCGGCTCGAAGTACTGCTGGTCGATCCCTACATAATTTTTCACCTTAAATGTATCGGTCTTGGTGTTTTTTGCTCCTATTGCCTTCACTAAATGGGGTTTATAATAAAATCCCCGGTTGGCTATTGTGCATTCTGCATTGGCCATCTGCAACGGTGTTGCTAAAAGCTCTCCCTGGCCTATTGCAAGGGAAATAATCGTATTAGCGCGCCATTTGTTTTTTCCGAAGATATGATCATAATACGCAGGGTCCGGAACAAATCCTTTTTTTTCATTGGGCAGATCGATCCCTGTTTTTTTCCCAAACCCAAACCTGTTGATTCTTTCTTTCCAGTCCTGATAGGTTCCGCTAATACGGGACACCCCGTTTAGGTTCATCAGTTTGTTAAAAACGATGCAAAAAAAAGTATTACTGGACATTTTGATGCCTTTTTCCAAATTGGTAATTCCATTGAAATGTTCATCTTTTACCCGATGGTTACCCGCCTGGTAAAATGGCGGGCAAAAGAAAGTAGTTTGCGGCGTAATTAATCCCTCTTGCAGGGCTATCAACGCGTTGAGCGGTTTAAAAGATGAACCCGGCGGATAATAAGCCTGAATTGGGCGAATGAAGAATGGATCGTAAGGATTTTTGGTAATCTCCGATACACGCTTCCCGCGGCCTTCGCCGACCATTAAGTTCGGATCGTAAGTAGGACTGCTCACGAAACAAAGGACCTCACCGGTTTCCGGTTCTATGGCGACGATACTGCCAACCTTGTTATGCATTAGCTGCTCTCCCAATTTTTGTAGCCGGATGTCTAGCGACGATACGAGAGGGTCTCCGGCTAAAGCTATCGTGTCAAAAGCACCATTTGCCAAATGGCCTTTTGGTGCATTCCTGGAATCGACTAAAAGCTTTTGGATGCCACGCCTTCCCTTTAACACTCCTTCATAGGCTTTTTCTACACCAGATCGGCCAATATAATCTCCGGGCTTATAATAGCCATGACTTTTATCAATATCCTTTTCATTCACTTCGCCGATAAATCCCACAAATTGGGCAGCGGTTGAGTCCGGATAGGTCCGTATATAATGCTGTTGTGCATAAAAGCCGGTAAAGTCCCCAAGCACTTCTTGCAACCGCGCGTATTGCACAGCCGAAATTTGTTTGGCAAAAGTGGAGGCTATGAAGGGTGAATAACTGCTGGCTTTGACAATCCGTTTTCTGACCTCTGACGCGCTGATCCCCAGGAACCTGCCAAAAGAAAGCGTATCAAATGCTTTGACTTGTTTAGGCACTATCAGGATGTCGTAAACGGGCTGGTTATCCACTAACAACTTGTGATTTCTGTCTAAGATCACCCCGCGCGCCGGATAGTTGATCACGGATCGGATAACATTTTTATTAGCGTAAACGACGTACCGGTTATCGACCATCTGCAGATAGAATAACCGCGCTAATAATATACAGGTGACACATATAAAGATCGCTATGATCATCAACCGCCGCTGAAAATATGGGTTCATTTCTTTTTCAAATCATTCGGGTTCCATGGCATGACGATACTTTTGGATGGCACGAAAGATGGTCTGCACTATTTCGTTTTGCCCCGTCGTGGAATTCAGATATTTTTCCTCCACAGGATTATTAATAAAGCCGGTTTCAATTAATACAGCAGGCATCGCACTATGCGCCAAAACTAAAACGCCCTGTTCCTTTACACCGATGATCTCCCGGTTATCGTGATCCTGAAATTCCCGTATCATTAGTTCGGCAAATTGAATACTTTGCCTGCGATATTTTTGCAGATAGGCATTTAAAAGTATGACACTGGTCGGGTCCTGTGCATTGATTTGGTCGTAATGCTGGTGGTAATCTTTTTCCTGATAAATAGATGCATTTTCCCTTATGGCTTCTAACTGCTCTTCTTTCCGATGATAACCGTAAACCAGGACCAGGGCGCCAATTTGCTTATGAGTACGGGCAGCGAGTCCTTCAGGAGAAGAATTGCAATGAATGGAGATAAATAAATTAGCCTGATGTTCATTTGCGATGGCTGAACGTCGATTTAATTCGATAAACGAATCATCAGCCCTTGTCATGACCACATGGACGTCGGGCATTTTTAACTGAATCGCCACCTGAAGTTTTTTGGCGATGGCCAATGCGACATTTTTTTCCAATGAGAAAGCGCCATGCGCTCCGGGATCTTTTCCACCATGACCGGCATCGACCACAACCGTCTTAAAATAAGGGTTTTTATTGGAAGTATCGCGGCCTGGCACCTGTGCAAAAAGTAATAACGGCACTAATACGGACGTGCTTAACGGGAACAATATATGCAGCAGTTCTCTGCAACCGTATTTTTGCATTATATCGCCGAAAGTTTAATAGCCGCATAAATTATAGCAATGCCTAAGACCGTCATTAAGGTGGTTGAAAATTTAGGATAAAGCTGCTGGCTTTCGGGAAGGAAATCACTGGCGCCGATGTATAAAAAAAAGCCGGAGACCAGTGCCAACAATATCCCGAGGGTTTTTTCAGGCACTTTATAATAAAATGTTGAAAAAGCACCTAAGACCGGTGCTGCTGCATTAGCTACCAGCCATTTTAAAGCATGTTGTTTGTTTCCATTAGTCTTTAGAATGACGTTCGTCGTATTGATTCCGTCGGCAAAGTCATGTACCAGTACTGCTGTAGCCACGATTCCGCCTATGGCGGCCGAGACCTGAAAAGCCAGCCCGATGGCTATTCCGTCGACCAGGCTATGGATGGTTAGGCAACCTGCAGCAATTTTACCGCGCAGGGTACTTAGCCCAGGTTTATGTTTTCGCTGTTGGCTTAAACGCACAACTGACCGGTCAAGTAATAAGTAAAAAATGAAACCAAATCCCGCCATGGAGGTGATCGCCCTTATGCCGTATACTTTAGCGGAAAGTTCCATTGCTGTAGGCAACAAGTCAAAAAATGCGACACCGATGACCGCACCGGCGCTAAATCCGAGGATCAGGTAGAGTTTGTTCTTAAACCTTAGTGCGAAGAGTCCGCCAAGTAGGGTTGAAACAAATGTGGCTATACAAATTATAATGATCACGATAAGTAAGTTAAAAATAAGCAGTGCCGATAAAAGGCATTGCTTGAGATGATTGATAGTCAGATTTTCCTTTATGACTCTCTTATTCTGTGTTGCAAACTGGGCAAATACCTGTTGCAGTAATGTTTAGCGATTCCAACTCATAATCTAAAGGCACTTTCATTACCGGAATTTCTACCTTATCCAAACGATAAATAGCGCGGCAAACCGTGCAGTTGAAGTGTAAAGATGCAGGTTGCCTTACGCTATCGCCTTTAAAGCTGTAGTTGTTAAGCGTATAACTTGCCTTACCCTGCTTATCCAGCAGTTTGTGTATCAAGCGACGTCTTTCAAATGTCTTAAGTAGCCGGTATAGCGTAACACGATCACACACCAATTCCTGGGAAGTCTCTAATTGAACACGCGTAATTGCGGTTTGACAGGTAGCTAAAACCTTCAGTAAACCGATGCGCAGGCCGGTTACTTTTAACAGGTGCTGTTTTAATAAACGTTTAGCTTGATTGTTGGTCATTATGACTAATGCTAATTTTCCCATGGGCTGGCAGCTAACCGTTTATAAGGAACGGGTCTTCAAACTTTTTGCCTTGCTGGTAGTGGGTTACTTCTGCGTCACTGATGAGACACGATTCTAATTCCTGAATTAACTTTGTTCTATCCATATCCTGGCCGATGAACACTAGCTCGTTTATACGATCTGCCCAGTCTTTTACCCACTTGTCTTCGATGTAGCTTTGATTTTCGACATAATCGCTATACCTGATCCGCTCGGCATAACTCATGCTGGCCCACCAGACACCGGCTGGTTCTAGCCGACTTGATCCTCCTGCCTGGGAAAAGTTCAACGCGTCATCCGGACGGGATGCGATCCAGAATACGCCTTTAGAACGAATGATGTTTGCCGGAAAATCTTGCTGCAACCATTGCCAGAACCGATGCGGATGAAAAGGCTTTCTGCAACGGAATACCACCGAACCAATGCCATATTCTTCTGTTTCAGGTACATGCTCATTTTGTAACTCCTTGATCCAACCGGCGGCCTGAGATGCTTTATCAAAATCAAATAGTCCCGTGTCTAGTATTTCTTGTGGAGCAACCTTTCCGAAGTGGGAACGAATGACCTTAGCTTCCGTATTCAAGCGTTTGATCAGTGCTTCCAGCAATTCGAGATCACCTTTGCTAACAAGGTCTGTTTTATTCAAAACGATCACATTGGCAAATTCGATCTGCTCGGTTAACAAGTTTACAATAGTCCGCTGATCAGTCAGATCATCTACTAGAGCTCGGTCAATCAATCGTTCGGCGCTGCCGAAATCTTTGTAAAAGTTAAAGCAATCTACTACGGTTACCATTGTGTCCAGTCTGGAAAACTGGCCAAGATCGATACCTACATTATCGTCAACGAAAGTAAATGTCTGGGCGATCGGAATGGGCTCCGAAATTCCGGTACTTTCGATTAGCAGGTAATCGAACCGATTTTCTTTTGCCAATTTTTCCACTTCGATCATCAGGTCTTGACGCAACGTACAGCAAATACAGCCATTACTCATTTCGACCAGTTTTTCTTCCGTACGGGAAAGCGTTTTTTCTGCGGTGATCAATTGTGCATCTATATTTACCTCGCTCATATCATTAACGATAACGGCAACGCGTAAGTTCGCTTTATTGTGCAGAATGTGGTTAAGTAAGGTAGTCTTTCCGGCTCCTAAAAAGCCGCTTAGAACAGTAACGGGCAATTTACTTATCATAGTTTGTCTTATTTTACAGGACAAAGGTAAATAATAAAATAATAAAAGCAACAATGTTGCTTTTATTATTTTATTCCCATATATTTGATCTTTCGCCGATCAATTTCAAATAAACCGGTTGAAATAAATTAGTATTCAAAGAGATGATACCACAAACATATGAGGAATGGTACTGCTGCATCACGGTCGCATGCGGGATCAAGCTGGATCAGGGTTTTATAACAACGAGGCTCGGCGCCTTGGGCAATAGGCATGACCCTCAAACGGTCAATTTTATTCAGCTGTATGGGGAACAGCATTATCAGAATATTATAAACTGGTTCCAGCAGGCGGAAAATCTGCGACGATCATGAAGTGACAGGCAAAACCCGGTACCATTATTATTAAAGTATTTCTTGGCTGCGGGAAAATAAAGTTTCGCAATTCCTTTATTCCATTCCGAAATGAGTCAAAAGTTGTCATCGTCAAAAATGAATTCGGTAAGCTGGGAAAGATGGCAAGCTGATCATCGGCGTGCAAAATAATGTTTTTGAGTTGAGTAACGATTGTCTTTGCCTTAAGTTTAGTAATGATTTTCCGGAAACTGAAAAGCTTTATCAAGATCGGACGGCTACGATGAATTGGTTATTGAAACAACGGCATTGCGGACCCGGCGGCAGTTGCGTCCTTTTTAACGAAAGGTTCCGCCTTATGTTTGTATAAAATGAAGTGGGTTTCATGCCAGGTCAGACCGGACTTAGAATGGAAAAAGGAAGAAGACCGGAATAACAGTATCCTCTTTACTAAATAAAAATAGCCGCTCGTTTTTGAAAAAGTGATTAAGCATTGGCAAGCTTTAACCAGGAAGTATGATTATATTGAAACAGTAAAACAAATTTGCTATCGTGAAATGAACCAATCAGCTTTTATCATATGGAATCCCGATCCCAATCTTTTTAATATTGGTTTCTTGGCATTAAAATGGTATTCTCTTTTATTTTTAGCTGGATTTGTAATCAGTTACCAGTTATTGAAATCACATTTTAAACGGCATCATATTGATCATCATTTACTGGATCGTTTAACGATCTATGTCGCTGTAGGAACAATTGCAGGGGCCAGGCTCGGCCATTGCCTATTTTATGATTTTGACTATTATTCGCATCATATCGCAGAAGTGTTTTTGCCGTTTACCTTTAGCCCCCAATTTAAGTTCACAGGTTATCAGGGGTTGGCCAGTCACGGCGGAGCTATCGGGATACTATTGGCCATTTTTTTCTTTAGTAGGAAATACTGCGTTAAATATTTATGGGTGGCGGATCAGTTAGCTTTAGTGGTTCCTATAGCGGGTTGTTGCATACGGTTGGGAAACCTGATCAATTCAGAAATTATCGGTAAGCCCTCACAGGTTCCATGGGCGTTTATTTTTGTACAGAAAGATAACCTCCCAAGACATCCTGCGCAGCTATATGAGGCTTTGGCTTATTTAGCTATTTTTTTTGTTGTGAATGCATTTGCTACACGTCCAGGATCTAAGCCAGGTTTTGTTTTCGGCCTATTCCTGATCTTGCTATTCTCAGCCCGGTTCTATTTAGAAGCACTGAAGGAAAATCAGTCCGCTTTTGAAGACCACTGGCTATTGAATTTGGGGCAGTTACTCAGCCTTCCTTTTATGCTGCTCGGCCTTATACTTATTATATTATGCTACTCAAAACAGGTCCGGGGAGAACGATTTTGAATTGAATTTTATTTTATTAATTCGGCATCAACAAGTAAGATTTCCGGATCGCCGTTTCCAGATTCATTTAATTTAAATCTGCCCTTGATGCGAATTGGCTTATCCGAGTAAGTAATAGCTGATTTCATTTTAACTTCAACCAAAGACGGTACATCGCCTTGGCCACAAAAAGGACATTGCTGCGTCGGGAGTATTGAAAGCATAAAGATTTCATGTGAAAGACCGGCCTTGATCGGAATTATATAACCTGGTAATTCTACTGTAGTATTAATTTGAACTATGAGATCTTCAGGAAAAATGGGCACTTTTTTATATTGAGCGTTGACCACATAAGTTTTTTCGGCAATGAGTCTCCAAATTGGATTTAACAGCGGCATATGTATTGGAGAGGACTGTCCGAAAGATGTTGTGGAAGTCGCCCAAAACAGCACTGTTATCGACACTAATAATATTGTCCTTGAGAAATTTGCAAATCGAGGGCACTTTTTCATAGCATCAAAGTTGCACTTAATTTATTTGAACAGCAAGCAAAATTAAAGTTATCACCAATAATCATTTCTGATAACTTGGATTTTAGTTTGCCCGGAGTTATAATTATAACCTGAAGGTAATTTTACCATAGAAATAATAATTTAAGAAAAATTATCTTGAATAATATAAAGCAACTAAATTGCGTTTATATTTACGTTGTGTTGAGTGATATTTTGTCGTTCATTAAGGAAGTATACTATTAAAAATAATATAATGAAATCAGTAGAAAAAAAATACTTTGGCTTATTCCTGCTATTCGTTTCTTTTTTGAGTCCGGCCTGTAATCATCCTAAGCAGGACGTGGCCGTTTATTATCATAGCTATATACAACATCATCTGGTACAGCTTGGTAAAGAACATACTGCAATTTTAAAGCCTGGATCATGATCAAAGTTCAAGCTTTGCAGCATAGTTACGAGAACGGACAAAAACTCGATTTTCCAGATTGGGAAATCCAGCAAGGTGAACATTGGTTAATGCTCGGCAATTCGGGAAGCGGCAAAACTACCCTGTTGCATATTTTAACGGGTTTGTTAAAGCCGTCACGGGGGGGCGTTCATATTAATGACACCGAACTTTACGGGCTTAGCGGAAGTCGGCTAGATCTTTTCAGAGGTAGACATATCGGCCTTATTTTTCAAAGGCCGCACCTAATCAGGAGTCTGACCATTATGGAAAACATGATGCTGGCCCAATCTTTAGCCGGATTAAAAACTGACCGTGATCTGATCGGCCAATTATTAAGAACATTGAATATTTTTGAAAAACAAAAAAGCTATCCGGCAGAATTAAGCCAAGGTCAGTTGCAAAGAGTTTCCATCGCGAGGGCTGTGATCAATAAACCAGCATTAATCATGGCTGACGAACCGACATCCAGCCTTGACGACGTGAACACCGCGACCGTGCTTGACCTATTGACATCGCTGGCCACAGAAAATGGGGCGACATTAATAATTGCCACACATGATAAGCGTGTAAAAGAAAGAATTCAAAAATCTTACCTGGTGAAGTTATGAACTTATTTAAGATCGCTTATAAGAGCCTCCGGGCTAATCCCCTAACCACGCTGCTGAATATCATCCTGATCGCTTTTGGAGTAGGAATTATTACTATTCTACTGCTTGCATCTGATCAGATCGGTCAAAAACTGGACAATAATTCTAAAGATATTGACCTTGTGGTGGGCGCAAAAGGGAGTCCATTGCAATTGATTTTAAGTAGTATTTTTTATATTGATTTCCCAACTGGGAATATTCCGCTAAAAGACGCAGAAGCGTTGGAACGTAATCCGCTGGTGAAAGCCGCTGTGCCACTGGCACTGGGGGATAATTATAACGGCTACCGTATAGTAGGTACAGACAGCGGTTTCGTACGTTTATATGCTTTAAAGCTAGTAGCAGGCAGGTTCTGGAAAAGCGATTTCGAGGTCAATATCGGCGACGATGTAGCCAGGAGCCAGCACCTGAAGGTCGGCGACCGTTTTTTTGGTGCTCATGGCCTTACTGGGAATGGGGATATTCACCGGAACCACGCATACATTGTTTGCGGGATTCTTAGCCCGCAAGGAAATGTGACGGATAACTTGGTCCTGACTAATGTTGCCAGTGTCTGGAGAATGCACGAAACCAAGGAAGAACATGTCGATGGCAAGCCAGAACCTTATGAAAATGGAGAAAGAGAGATTACCTCATTATTGATCCAGTACCGTTCGCCAATGTCGGTAATCCTTTTTCCGCGGATGGTTAATCAATCTACCAGCATGCAGGCTGCATCGCCCGCTTTGGAAAGCGCCCATCTGTTCTCCCTAATCGGGATCGGGGTAGATACCCTGCAATGGTTCGCTGTACTGATCATGGCCATTTCCGCGGTGAGTGTATTTATAAGTTTATATAACTCTCTGAAAGAGCGAAAATATGACTTGGCAATCATGAGAACCATGGGTGCCTCGAAAATTAAATTGTTTTTAATCATTATTTTTGAAGGCGTTTTATTGACTGTTATTGGGGCTGTCATTGGTTTGGTAGTCGGTCATCTGACCCTCGAACTTATTGGACGCTATCAGGATTCGACCCAAGCAAAACTATCCGGAAATGTCTTCCTGGTGCGGGAAACTTACCTGATAGGGGTCGGATTCGGTATCGGCCTCCTGGCATCGATCATCCCTGCAATACAGGCCTATCAATCCAATATTTCAAAAATTTTAGCAAAAAACTAACATGAAACGTATCTTAATATTTTTTTTATTATTAACACCATGTTTGTGCAAGTCGCAAGTGCCTGACCATATACCCCTAATGGACAGCAATTGGGATATCTTAGCTATGATGTCATATAAAAAAAATTCGTCTGGAACCCTCGTGGCACATTTTCCCGCACCTCTTAAAGCACTTGATAATAAATCTGTTGAACTTAGCGGTTATATGGTACCAATCGTAGCTGGATTTGTTCACCCGGTATTCATGTTAAGTGTACTACCGGTTTTACAATGCCAGTATTGCGGACAATCCGATATACCCTCGATGGTCGAGGTACATATGGCCAAGCCGGCACCTTATTCTGAAAATCCTGTCAAGGTAAAAGGCGTGTTGCATCTAAATAGTACAGATATTGCCCATTCCGAATTTATATTAAACAATGCGGTTGTCAGCGATATAAAATGAAAAAAGCAACTATTTTTACTGTACTTACTTTGATATCGATTATGGCTAAAGCTCAATACGTGCATTCAGCAGCAGATCAGGTGAATTCATTGAACTGGGGAATCATTGACATGATCAGGTTTAAACGGTTGAATGATACACTAGCCACTCCCATTTACTCAGAAGAGGTAAAGCGTTTCGAAAATAGGCATTTTCAGCTTACAGGTTATATGGTGCCGATGAAAGCCGGCATGAAACAAATTAAATTTATGATTTCAACATTGCCGATCAATCAATGCTTTTTCTGTGGTAAGAACGGAAATCCCATTATGGTCATAGTTAACGCAGATAAACCTGTCATTTTTACCTTTAAAACAGTTACAGTAGACGGAATTTTAAGATTAGGTAACGGCAACGCTTATTATTTGCCGCCCGTATACTTAGATAATGCCAGACTGGTGGAATGACCAGTTAGGCAGGTCATATGATCAATTTGAAGGCATTTTCCAAAAGCAGCTTACAATCTGGAGGCTTATTATTATTATTATCCAAAGTGTTTTCTGTTCGCTCATAATAAAGAATAGCTATACTTATCAATTGTCCGTCCAGCTTTCGGAGGTTATTGATATCGGAGGGATTAATAGGTGTCTCCTGGATAATGATGGGTATTTCAAACAAAGGAGAGATCAAGCATATTCGATAACTGTCGGCTGACAGTCCTTTAGCGATCTCCATACTTCCTTCTCCAGGGATGATCAGTGCTGAAAACTGTGTCAACATTGCCTCAAATATGGATATTAAGCGATCTGTATAGATAAGTTTCAAATAATGACCTGTTAAGATACCGCTTTCCATGTGAGAAAGGGATACGGTAACCGGATTTTTCAGTTGTTTTTGTATCGCAGTTGTGTTCATCACTTTTGTGTTAAAATCCAATTAGTTTAACGCTAAATCGTTGTTTAATTATTTGTTGATTCCATAAATGCGAGCGAGGATCATAAACCTCACACATTATAAACAATGCGGCCTTAATTGGGTCAAGCCGCTTTTATCTCTTCTTTTACTTTGAAGAAACGGGCATTCTACTTTATGAAGATAACAAGGCTAAATTTATTTTATTTTTTTTACTTTAGCAACATCATTGCTTTTTCAAATGCAATATAATTGCTTTTTATTTCAGTCAGATTATGGCTATAAATGGGTTTAGTTTAATATTCCTGTTATTGTGTGGACTTAAACAGGGGATTTTATTCCATGAGACTTATTCCAGTCGAAAAAAGTCATTAGAAACTCAAAAGCGGTTTATTTTATCCTGCATAATATCTTGTATAAGTTTATTTCCGCTAACATTAGCCATAAATTATAATGGGGCGTCTATCCCATATACACCATTGTTGTATATATCAATCGCGGGATTCTTTACAGTTGTCTCTTTCCTTATTGCGCTATTTTCAATGGTGGTTAAGCTTGGCTACATAATAGGTAAAACAGTATATGCAATTGATGGGTTTTACTCCAAATTCAAGATCGTAATTTACCCGTTACTGGCAATCTTATTGGTCTATCCCGTTGAATTCTACCTGAATCCTTGGCTAGATCAGTTAACTGAAAGTCAAGCGATGGTTTGGGAAGCCAAGAAAAGCTGGGAGCTGGCCTTCGCTTTCGATAGCGGGTTATTGTTTTTTATGATGCTTTGGTGGGTTGGGATCAATAATTTTGTTAGAGTAAAAACAAGAACGACCGCGAGAAATATTCTTGACTTTTGGTACTCCCTGTCCGCCTTCGGTGTTTTAGGATATGAAGCTGCTATCGTGATTACCAGGGCCAAACAAGCTGAAAAAGGTAGCATGGAACGGATAGTTGCCTGGTCTGTCTTCCTCCTGATGTCTATGGTAATTTTGTATACTTTGGTAAAAGTAAAAAAGAAAGAAGTTACTTAGGTGTCTTCTTTTTGTTGCATTTCGGGCAGGTGCCAGTGGCATAAACAGTGACGCCGTCTGTCGTAAATCCCTGCGGTACCTCTAGCTTTGGCAAATGCATATCATCTAAACAATACACATTCTTACATTCTACACAATTAAAATGCAGGTGCTCATCATGATGATGGTTTTCTTCGCAGTTTGAAGCGCAAAGCGCATAATTAGCCGTGCCGTTTAGATCGAAAACCTTATGAATAATGCCTTTTTCCTCGAAAGCGGTTAATATGCGGTACAAAGTCACCCGGTCGACATCACTCATGACTTCCTCCAGATCCGGCTGGGAAGTCGCAGAGGTTTTGGAAGACATCATCGAAAGTACACGAAGCCTTGGCGCGGTCTTTTTTAGCTGATGTTTATTCAGCAATTCTTCAAAATCAAAATTCTTTTTGGTCTGTGCCATGAGCAGCTTTAACAATTACTAGTGACAAATTTAATAAGAAATAAGCAATTTTAAATCAATGCTGTGTAAAATGAGTTGCCATGAATAAAACAATAAAGGTGGTCTATCAAAAATTTTACAAGTTAAAAGCAATTTTGCTGTAAATTTAATTGCATCTTTGTTGCGTTGACATAATGATTTGGTAATGCAGTACTGCACCTATACAATTTTTTTCTTGCTCGCCAGCACATTTATGCAGGCTCAAACCAAAACTGTTTCCACTAAGGTGGTGATCAATGGAACATTAATGGATGCTGCCAATCCCATGCTATTGACTGGGGCTAAAATTTCAGATAACGGTATGGGCAGAAAGATTTCTGATAACAAAGGGCAATACGTGCTAAATCTTTCTCTTAATATGGCCAGGGTAGGATGTTTCACCTGGACCTGCAATATATTAAACCTGTCGCTCATCTTATCCCCAGGGCGCGCCCCGCCATGTTCATGATATTTTCTTTTCAGAAACCTTTATAATATAACTATCCTTTGACTTTTTCTCACCTATTTAAAAATTTACAATGAAGCTAAATTTAATTTATTGCTTGGTAGCATTCTCTAGTTTGTTTTCCCAAGCCGCAGCAACTAAAGCTGCAAACTACAGACGTAATGATGAAATCGCAGGCGAATTAACCGGTACGGTTACCGACAAATCCGATGGCAAAGCATTACCGGGTGTAACTGTTTATATCGCTGATCTCAAGAGAGGGGCAGCAACCGATGCGAAAGGGAAATATGTCTTCAACCGCATCCCTAAAGGTGTATATCTCGTACAATTTAGTTTTATAGGCTATGGCTCAATTACGCGGACAGTTGACTTTACAAAAACATCGGTGCTCGATGTTCAACTACAATTTTCCTCAATTGAAGCCGGTGAAGTGGTAATTACAGGGGTAAGTAGGGCCACCGAAGTGAAAAGAAGCCCGATACCTATAGTCGCCGTTAGTAAGGCTTTTATTGATCAACGCGCCGCCGCTGGTAACGTCATCGATATGATTGCCAATATTCCAGGCATTAATGCGGTGACTACAGGACCGAATGTGTCGAAACCCTTTATACATGGTTTAGGTTATAATCGTGTTGTTACCTTACAAGATGGTATCCGACAAGAGGGCCAGCAATGGGGTGATGAGCATGGCATCGAAGTGGATCAGAACTCTATCGACCGAATAGAAATAATCAAAGGCCCGGCAAGTTTATCCTACGGTTCTGACGCAATCGGCGGGGTGGTTAATTTAATCTCTCCTGTGTCGCCACCAGAAGGTAGTATTTTGGGGTCTGTCTCGCAAACCTATGGTACCAATAATGGATTATTCAATACATCTTTAAGATTATACGGCAATCAAAATGGATTGGTATATGGCGCGATATTATCCGCCAAAGAAGCCAAGGACTATCATAACCAGCACGATGGACGGGTTTACAATACCGCTTTCCGGGAAAAAGATGCGCGGGTAATGCTAGGAGTAAATAAATCATGGGGCTATTCGTATTTTAACGCTACTTTATTCGATGATTTACAAGAGATCCCGGATGGAAGTCGCGATTCGGTGACCCGGCAATTCACTAAACAGATTAGCGATGCGGATAATTATCGTCCGACTGTTACAAATTCAGAACTTAATTCCTACTCAATTTCTCCTAATCATCAGCATGTACAGCTTTACAGGATTTATAATAATAGCAACTTCAATATTGGCGACGGCAACTTAATTGTGAACCTCGGCTATCAATACAGCCACCGCAGGGAATTCACTCACCCTACCCAACCTTTGGAACCAGGTTTAAACTTGCAACTGAATTCATATACCTACGATGTTAAATATAATTTCAACATCGCCAACGGCTATGAAACATCTGTAGGTCTAAATGGGTTTTATCAAAACAATTCATTAGGTGAGGGTACTGCATTTCCTATCCCAGCCTACCACCAATTTGACCTTGGGCCTTTCGCTATCATTAAAAAAAGTTTTGGAAAGTTGGATCTATCCACCGGTGTACGGTATGATCACCGCTCGTTTACAGGTCAGAGCGCTAACCTTGATACCACTACAGCTTATTATCCGAAATTATTTACAGGCAACAATCCAACCACCGCGCCAAACGTTGTGCCGCAATTTGCCGCTTTAAATAAAAGCTTTGCCGGTTTTTCAGGAAGTTTCGGTGGAACCTATAATTTCTCGAATGAATTTTTATTAAAAGCCAACATCTCCCGTGGTTTTCGCGCCCCAAGTATTGCTGAATTATCAGCGAACGGCCCAGACCCGGGTTCACAGATCTATCACGTAGGCAATAGTAATTTCAAGCCTGAATTTAGTTTACAAGAAGATATAGGCGCATTCTTGACACTACCCTTCCTGTCAGCGAGTGTTGAAGTGTTTAATAACAGCATACAAAATTATATCTTCCAGCAACAGGTACTGGATGCCAGCGGGGCACCGGTAGTTAATCAAGGATACAACGAATTTACCTATGTACAAAGCAAGGCCAAAATTTACGGCGGTGAATTTTACCTCGATGTGCATCCGGTAAACTGGCTTCATTTTGCCAATTCACTATCTCTGACCTATGGAGAAAACCAAGGTTTAAATGGAAAAGGCGTTGCGGATAGCTTGAAGTATTTGCCCTTTATTCCGCCATTGCATACTCATTCTGAATTGAAAGCCAACTTCAAAAATGGCGTCGGATGTTTTCGCAACTTGTACGCAATGGTAGGTTTTGACCACTATAATGCTCAAAATCGGTTTTTCGGTGCCTACGGGACCGAGACTTCGACAGCAGGCTATAATTTGCTAAGTGCTGGAATCGGCGGTAATTTTGTTGATAAAAATGGTAAGGAAAAGCTTAAAATATTTATTGAGGGAACTAATCTGAATAATGAAGTATATCAATCACACTTAAGTAGGTTGAAATATTTTGACCCGAACGTTACGGCCAATGTAACAAGGCCAGGCATATTTAATATGGGTAGGAACATTAGCTTTAAATTAATTATTCCTATTGATTTTTCGCCACATGCAAAGCCGACATCGGGCTCTTAAAAAAAAGCCGTCTCATATGTTAAAATGGGACGGCTTTTTTTAGGTCTATTATACAACGCAGCGATAGGAGCTAAAGTTTAAAATAAAAAAACAAGCAAATTCAAGCACAAACAGTCACCGTTAATCAAAATCCCAACTATATCATGAAAAAAATCTTTACTTTATTAAGCTTTATCTTTGTGATCAACACTGGTTCGTATGCACAACGAAGCGGAGGGGATAATTATGTCAGGGAGCATTTTACCAAGCAGGAAGTTTACATCATCATGCGCGATGGCACGAAGCTGTTCACCGCCATTTATACCCCGATAGACGCCACTGCTAATAAAAAATACCCGATGCTGATGCAGCGTACTTGTTATAGTGTCGCGCCTTATGGTCCGGATAGATACCCCGGCCGCTTGGGCCCGTCTGAAATCATGATGCACGACGGCTATATTTTTGTTTATCAGGATGTACGGGGCCGCTGGAAAAGCGAAGGCACCTGGACCAATATGACACCTGAGCTTGATGAGCATAAAACAAAAAAAAATATAGATGAGTCAACGGATACTTATGATACCATTGACTGGCTGGTAAAGAACGTGAATAATAACAATGGTCGAATAGGTCAGTATGGCACCTCTTACCCTGGTTTTTATACCGCGGCAGGCATCCTTTCCAATCACCCTGCGTTAAAAGCTTCGTCGCCGCAAGCACCCATTTCAGATTTCTTTTTCGATGATTTTCATCATAACGGTGCTTTTTTGGAAAGCTACATTTTTACTTTTCCAACTTTTGGTGTTCAAAAAAAAGATACCACAAGCAAAGCCTGGTATAATGACCCGGCTATCAACATTAAGCCTACCAGTCGGGATGGCTATCAGTTTTTGCTGGATCAAGGCCCGTTAACAAATTTTAATCAATGGTATAAGGATAACTTTTTTTACCAGGAAACACTCAATCATCCTAACTATGATGCATTCTGGCAAGCACGTTCTTTGCCTAAACACTTTAAAAAGGTAACTCCGGCCGTAATGCTGGTTGGCGGCTGGTATGATGCCGAGGACCTGACCGGTCCGCTGGCTATTCATCGCGCTATTGAAAAATCCGACCCTAATGCTTACAATACCATCGTGATGGGACCGTTCGGTCACGGCCGCTGGGGCCGCGAGACCGGACATACGCTGCACAGCAACGTTTACTTCGGCGACAGTATTGCTACTTTTTATCAGAAAAATATTGAGGCTAAATTCTTCCACCATTTTCTGAAAGGTTCAGGCGATAAAAATTCAGGCTTGCCGAATGCTTATATGTACAATACTGGCAGTAAGAAATGGCAAACCTTTGACAAGTGGCCATCACTGGCAGCAAAGCATCAGAAATTATATTTAGGTATTAATGGAAAATTAAGTTTTTCACGCCTATCAAAAGCGTCATCCGCCTCATTTATCAGCGATCCGGCTAAACCGGTGCCTTACACGGAAGATAATACCACAACCGAGGGTTTCACCCCGCACAATTATATGAGCGAGGATCAGCGTTTTGCGGGCCGCCGTACCGACGTATTGGTATTCCAAAGTGATGTACTTAAAGATGATATGACTTTAGGTGGCGAAATTATAAGTCACTTAAAGGTAGCAACCACCGGTTCCGATGCCGATTGGATCGTCAAGTTGATCGACGTTTATCCAGGCGATGAACCGAATCATCTTTATATGCCGCATAACAATATTATTTTGGCTAACTACTGGCAAATGGTGCGTTCGGAAATTATGCCGGGCCGTTTCCGAAACAGTTTTGAAAAACCGGAAGCTTTTATTCCAGGTAAAAAAACAGACGTAAATTTTAGACTACAGGATGTCCTGCATACTTTTAAAAAGGGTCATCGTATCATGATCCAGATCCAGAGCACGGCATTCCCGTTATGGGCCCGTAATCCTCAAAAATTTGTTGCAAATCCTTATAAAGCCGGCGCCGGCGATTATATCAAGGCCAAGCATACCGTTTACAGTGATAGCTATATCGATGTCCAGGTATTGAATAATTAATTGCAATGTTAAAAAGAAGATGGCTTCAGACATTAAGTATATTATTTTGATCAATACCCTGAAAATAGTGTTGCTTTTGGTCGCTTCCCCGGTTATCTGCTTGGGTCAATTGCTGCAACAAAAAGCGGCATACTCCCGCGCCGATTCTTTAAGGGGTAGCTTGAGCTCGCCGTTAAGAACTTGCTATGACATTAATTTTTATCACCTGGATGTGCGGTTTGATATTGATAAGAAGATGATCAGCGGCAGTAACCTGTTTAAGTTCACCGCAACTAAAGATTTTCGAAAACTTCAGTTCGATCTTTTTTCCAATTTGACAATTGAACGGGTGCGTTACAAAGGGCTGAATCTTTCTTATCGCCGGGAATTCAACGCGGTATTTGTGACTTTTCCTAAAACGATCTTAAAAGACTCAAAAGATGAATTTACAGTATTTTATTCAGGCAAACCGACTATCGCCAAACATGCACCCTGGGACGGCGGCGTTGTGTTTGCTATGGATTCTTTAGGCAAGCCCTGGGTTGCCACAGCGTGTCAAGGCATCGGCGCCAGTATTTGGTGGCCGAATAAGGATCAGCAGGACGACGAAGTTGATAGTGCGTTGATCAGCATCAGTGTACCTGATCAGCTTAAAGATGTTTCTAATGGTCGTTTAAGAAAAGTAATACCGTTAAATGACGGTTATACCCGTTTTGACTGGTTCGTTGCCAATCCGATCAATAATTATGATATTGAAGCCAACATAGGGGATTATACCCATTTCAATGATAGCTATAACGGTGAAAAAGGTCTGTTGTCTTTGGATTATTGGGTGCTTTCCTATAATGAAGATAAAGCCAGAAAGCAATTCGGCAATAACGTTAAACCAATGCTCACTGCCTTCGAGCATTGGTTTGGACCATACCCTTTTTACGAAGATGGCTATAAATTGATTGAAACGCCACACTTAGGGATGGAACATCAAAGCGGCACCGCTTATGGGAATAAATACCGTAATGGCTATTTGGGTCGTGACCTCTCGGGTACGGGCCGAGGTTTGACCTGGGACTTTATCATCATTCATGAAAGCGGTCATGAATGGTTTGGCAACAGTATAACGGCCAAAGACATTGCAGATATGTGGATACATGAGAGCTTCACTAATTATTCGGAGTCTCTTTTTATTGAAAATACGATAGGTAAACTTGCCGGCCAGGAATACGTGCACGGCAGCCGTAGGTCGATCCTGAACGATGAGCCCATCATAGGCCCTTATGGAGTAAATAAAGAAGGTTCAGGTGATATGTATGCAAAAGGAAGTGCCATATTGAATATGATCAGAACGATCATAAATGATGACGAGAAATGGCGGAGTATTTTAAAGGGGCTGAACTCTAAATTTTATCACCGGACAGTTGTTTCGAAAGAGATTACTAATTATATCAACGAACAATCCGGTATTAATTTCGATCCCGTGTTCGACCAATATTTAAAACATAGCGGCATCCCCACGCTGGAATTTAGATTTGAAAATGGCCGCACGTGGTGCAGGTGGATCGCAGACGTCGCCGGTTTTAACATGCAGGTTCGCATCAGAACCAAAGGCAGACCTTATATCCTTATTTCCCCAACTACTACTTTCCGCCCGGTCGATGTTTCCGGGTTAAATAAGGAAAACCTGGAGGTGGATACTTTCAATTATTATATTGGTGTGCTGATCGAATGATAAAGCTAATCCATAGAAAACACAAGATCATAAACGCTGTTGCTCTTCAATCTGGTGCGTCTTTTCCCGGGTTAATGTGCCGCCGATATGATAAATCAATGTTAGTCCAATGCGTCGGCTGTCTGGCGTATTTTTGTAAGAATAGTTAGCTGTATCGCTGATCGAATAACCCCAGAACCAGCCCGTATGAAAAAGATCGGCAAATGTAACCCGGGCATCGAGTTTCTTGTTTAAGAATGTTTTCTTGACGCCGCCATCCATAGTGAAATAATAGCGTTCAACATACACCCCATTTAATTCCGGAGAAGTATAGCGTGTCATGACTTCAAACACGGTGGCTCCCGGCAAGCGTATAGTTTGATCTGCAAAGAGATCAATAGTCGATTTATTGACATTTTTATATCCTGACAACTGTTGAAGCGGGTAAGCGGTATAGCTGTAAGTGGCCGTCGTATTCACTTCCCAAAAAGGGGACAATTGAAAAGGCACAATGACCTGTACTTCCAAACGGTCGCGGTGAGTATAATTGGCTGTACTGGTAATCAGGATGCTTGTAACAGGATCTATGACGGCGCTTTTCCCGATAAAGTTATTAAACCGGTTATAACTCAGACTAGCTATATATTTATCTTTGAAGGTATAGGACAATGCAGTTATCCAAGCCTTTTCGGCAATCAGATTAGGATTGCCCTGGTAAATACTGTATTTGTCAGCAAAATAGCGCACAGGATTCAGATTGCTGTAATTCGGCCGGTTGATACGGCGGCTTAGCGCGAGATCAAGCCGGTTATCTTTATCCAATTGCTGGGTGTATGACAAGGACGGAAATAGGTCGGTGTAAATTCTTTTATTCTCCGCCCCGGTGTTAATAGAGTTGGCGTCAGCGTAAGTATATTCCAGGCGCAGACCAGCATCAATACTCGAAGATTTCCATTGTTCGCCTGCTGAAAAGTAAGCTGCTGCGATCTGTTCCTTATAAACAAAATGATCACTTAAGGACGGGGCGTAACTATAGACATTATTTTTTAGTGAATCGTATCTGAAGTTGTTGTTGATAGTTACAGCGGCATATTTTAGCCCTGCTTTAATTTTGATGGTTTTAAAAGGAAGGTTAAGGTCGGTTTTTATCGACCGGATATCAATGTTGCTGGGTTGATGAAAATTGAGCTGTTGATAAGGCTCAAGAGCGGTGCCGTCAGCCGCAAATGCGTTACTGCTCAGGTAGCCGTCTGAATTATTCCGATAGGAAATATAGTCGGCATCCGCAGCAAGACTTTTGCCGGCCGTATCAATCATTAATTTGTAGTTCAGGTTATAGATGTTGTTATAATAGGGTTCTTTGGCAAAGTTATGGCTTTGTAGCACAGTAACTAATGCACCATTTGCGGAGCGGATATTGGACTGTCCCTGTGCATCTTTTGACCAGTCATCGGTCGAGCCGTTAAAAACAAAACCCAATTGTTGGTTTTTATTTAAGTAAATGTCCAATCCGGCCTTGTAGGTATAATAATAGCTGAGATGCGGATCATTCCCGTCTCTTTCCAAAATCCGTGTAACCCCGTTGTTTATCGCCTCCTCGCGACTCCTCTCTTCGGAATAAGAATGGCGATAACTATAGCCCAGGTTCCCAAAAAAATTAAATTTCCGGGTCTTTATGTTCCCAGTGATACTTTCCGAATGGAGCAGATAACGGCCGACTGTAGTTCCTGCGCTTACATTCGAGGCATAACCCTCTTTATTACTTTTTCGGGTAACAATGTTTATGATCCCGGCATTTCCCGCCGCATCATATTGCACGGATGGTGCTGCAATAACCTCTATCCGGTTGATCTGTTCCGCGCCCATACCCTTGAGCATATTGTTCATTTGCTGGGCTGTTAGGTACGTCATTTTGCCATCCAGCATAACATTGACTGAATTCGATCCTTTTAATAACAGATTTCCACTCTGATCTACATTAATTCCTGGCGCCCGTCGGAGCAGGTCAAAGGCACTTAAGCCACTGGCAGCTGCACTTTGTTCAATATTGTAGATCAATCTACCATTCCTCATTTCTACATTTTGTTTGACAGCGTTGACGACGACCCCCTGCAAAGCGGTTGTAGCTTTTGCGATTATTATCGGCCTTAAAACGACTGGCTTGCCACTGACTTTAAACTCGTCTGATATTCGAGGTGAAAAACCTACAAAAGTTGCCCTGATGTGATAACGGCCGGGACTTACCGACATAAATTTAAATTCCCCGGCGAGGTTGCTGGTTTTACTGACGATTAAAGAAGTGTCGGACATATTAATTAGTTGTATCGAAGCACCCAAAATCGGCTGCTGACGCTCATCGGCCACCTTGCCGATGACAGCCGTAGGGTTACTTTGGGCATGGGTATTTAAATGTAAGAACAGCAATAACGGAATAATTGCCCAGTTTTTACTGAAAGACCGGGCTAAGCGAAATATGAATAGATCTTTTAATAACATATTAGGTAGCAGAATGAATTCTCGTAATCGTTTATCTTCTTCCAGTTATTACTCTTTGCCTGACGAAAGCTTTCCGCCGATATGATAGGTCGGGGAGAAGTTAATTAAGTTTCACTTTTAGTTGACAAAACCTCTAAGAGCTTACTGGATTTTTTAGCAATACATAATCGTCACATTATCAAACGCGGAGATTTAAACGCTCATAACGGAATCTATGGGGGCGTCTCCATAAAGTTTTTCAATTGCTAAATAGGTTCAAATTAAATTTCATGATCGATCTGGTTGCTTATCGGATAGGGTGAAATGGTATTTCTAACAGGTGTCGAATAGCCGCCCTTGAAGTAATAATCTATTCTTCCCAAATTAATGCCCGCCCAGCCAACCTGATTGATCGTCGTGATTCCGCCATCTAAGTTTTTAACATCTTCCGGTTTACTCATAAATGTATGGGTATGTCCGCCAATGATCAGATCGATATTGCGGGTATTTTTCGCCAGTATCTGATCGGAAACTTTATTTTCCCTATAGGAATAACCCAGGTGAGAAAGGCATATCACCAGTTCGCAACCCAGTTCTTTTTTTAATAAAGCCGCTGTTTCGTTTGCCTTTTGCACAGGGTCGAGATACCTGGTTTCGAGGTAATTCTTCACCTCTACCAATCCGGCGAGTTCGATTCCAAGCCCAAACACGCCAACTTTAATGCCGTCTTTGCTAAAGATCTTATAGTTCTGCGTCGATTTATGCATGATAGTATCTGAAAGGTCATAATTACTAATTAGGATAGGAAAGTTTGCATTAGGCAACTGCTTGTAAAACCCTTCTATACCGTTATCAAAATCATGATTGCCCATGGTGGCAGCATCGTAAGCCATATCACTCATCAATTTCATTTCCACCTCACCTCCAAAGAGGTTAAAATAGGGTGTGCCCTGGAAAATATCACCCGCGTCCAGCAATAATAGATTCGATTCCTTTGCCCGGATATTTTTGATTAGCGCAGCCCGCCTGGCTACACCGCCCATACCCTGGTTCCGGCCGCCGTCCATTGGGAACGGCTCCACTCGACTATGAACATCATTTGTGTGCAGTATCGTTAATTTTTTAAGTTCGCCATTCGCAAACGCAGTTGCCGGTACCCCCCACAAAGCTAAAGAGGCGGCAGCGATGCCCCCTGTTCGTATAAAACCGCGGCGGTTAATTTTTTGTAATTCTTCCATCTAATTCAGCATTTATAGATTTGCCTGAAGCTGTTGTATTTTTGATGTAATTAATAAGTGCGTCCCTGACCTTCAGCCCCAGCACTTTCTTCGCCAGGGGATGGCCAAAACCTTTACTGTTATCCCCACCACTCGCGATATAGTCAGAGGTAAGGACATAGTAAGCTTTAGATGCATTGAAAGGTTGGCCGTTGATCAAAACCTCCTGCGGTCTCCCTTCCGAGATCTTCAACCGAATGCCTGCCACTGGCTGTCCGCCGCTAGCAGCAATGTAATTTATTAATGTCCCGACATCAGCTCCGCTAAGCTGTGTAACGATGAGTTCATTCTCAAATGGCATGAGTTCAAAAACATCAGAAAGGTGAATGTCTCCCTTGGGCAAATTATTGCGGAGACCACCTTTAGTGGAGGGAATACTAAAGTCTATACTTGGGTCGATCTTTTTACCCTCCGTCAATACAGCATCTGAAAAAAAGTTACCCAGCAATGTTTCCGGGAGATCGTAGCTTTTGGTCAATTCCTGCGTAGTATGACCGATCACGCCATTCATTTGTAAATCCAGCTGCTTTTTATAGGGCGCGTAGGTTTTGATGATACCGGAGTCTATCTTTAAATTACTATCGATCGGATATTCGCTCCGATTAGACCTGACCAGTGTATAATGTGACCGGCAAGCTGTCAGCGTCATTATGCCGGCGATCAACAGTAAATAACAGCGCTTTAAGATCAATTGATTTATACCCACCAAATAACTTTTCATTTTTTATGAATATCAAGTTCATCGATCAGATTGTTTCCATGGCCGAGCACGTCTATACACCAGAGCACGTAACGTATATCAACACAAATCGTCCTTTTATACTTTTTGTCAAAAGCAATGTCACCGCTCATGGCTTCCCAGTTGCCGTCAAATGCCAGTCCAATCAGCTCGCCGTTGCCATTAATTACGGGGGAACCCGAGTTGCCACCGGTAATGTCATTATTGGTGATAAAGTCAACCGGAACTGTTCCATCCACCCCATACTGTCCAAATATTTTATGTTGATAGGCGTCTAATAATGATGGGGGAAGATCAAACTCGCTGTCCTTGGCTTTGTATTTTTCGATCACACCATCCAGGGTTGTTTGGATCTTATACTCCACACCGTCTTTAGGTGCATAATCCTGCACATTACCATAACTGATTCGCATGGTAGAGTTGGCGTCAGGGTACATCAATTTGCCTTCGTTTTTTTCCAGTAATGCCTTTTCATAGAGATGATCCAGCGCTATTTTTTGTGTTTCAAAATCGCTGAGCTTGGAGCCAAAGACGTTCCTTACGTAATTCTGAGGATTAATATTGGATGCATACTGATAAGCCGGATCTTTAGCCAGGTCAGCCAACGATGGATTATTCATAAATTCCTTCAGGCGGGCGGGCTGAATAAGCCGGCTATTGGCCCATAAGTAATCGGCGTAATTACTGAATGATACTTCCGGCGTAGTTCCTTTATATTTAAGAAGAATATCTTCTAAAAATTGCGGATGCTGGCTTCGCGGAACATCTTGGTAGAAAGCCGCCAGAATTTGTGCAAATATTTTCTTATCGGCCGTTTCATTATAAGTAGCTACATACTTCGAGTTTGTTTCTTCCTGGCCTTTTCGGATTGCGGCCACTTTTTCCTGATTGTCCGCCTGGGCGCTTATGGCCGCTAATGAACGGTTTAAGAGCAGGGTGGTAATTACAAAACCGGGAGCAAGCAATCCTTCATTAATATAGGTGCGGTGGATCGCATAAGGTTCATAGGCCGTGTAGATGTCATGATATTTTTGCATCAACCCCATATATTCCGGTTTATCAGCGGCCCAGCGTGAAAATTCAGCTTCTTCGGCTTGTTTTTGGGTATCGATCCTCAAATGTTTTAATTGGTCCGTCTGCCCGATAAAATATTTCCAGTAGTTCGCGATCTGCGCATATTCTGAAGATAATTTGAGACGGGTATCCACACTCTTATTCATCTCTTCTTTCCACGCTCTCAGCCGGATATCACGTAATTTTACGATAATAGGGTTTGTTTCTTCGGTGGCCAGCCTAATGCCGTTTGAGGTCAGAAAGCGGTCAGTGCGGCCAGGATAGCCATATACCATCGCGAAATCACCGTTTTTAATGCCTTTGATCGAAATAGGTAGGAATTTTTTAGGACTGAGGGGCACATTGTCTGTTGTGTAATCTGCCGGTTTCCCATCTTTACCGGAATAGATCCTAAAGATCGAGAAGTCACCGGTATGACGGGGCCATTCCCAATTATCCGTGTCTCCGCCGAATTTTCCGATGGATTGCGGAGGGGCACCTACTAACCGTATATCCGTATATTTCTCATATATATATAAGAAATACTGATTGCCTTTGTAAAAGTCATTAACCGAGCCGTGATAGTTCGTTCCTTTTGTCGCGTTATTAATGAGCTGTTGGCTGATCTGCTGAAGTTTTGATCCCTTGTCGGCATCACTGGTATTTTTCAAAGCAGTGGTGACCTGCGGCGTAATATCTTCCATTCGGACAAGAAAATCAACAAAAAGGCCTGGTATAAGCTTTTCTTCGCTATAAGACCTTGCGTAAAATCCGTTGTCCAAAATGTCGTTCTGTGGTGTTGAATTCGCCGCAATGGCTTCATAGCCACAATGGTGATTAGTAAACAGCAAGCCGTGTCCGGAAACTACCTCAGCAGTACAGAATCCACCCCCCATAGAAACAATGGCATCTTTGATACTCGCTTTATTAATATTATAAAGATCAGCAGGCGTCAGCTTAAATCCCTGTTTTTTCATTTGGTCATAATTTTTTCCGATCAGCATCGGTATCCACATGCCTTCGTCTGCCTTTACCTGGCTGACAAAGGTCAGCAGCAGGAGGATCGCTAAGCGGAATGCTCTGCTATATTTATTGGTCATATTGCTATTTGATTGAAATGATTTCACAATTTTTTTCTGTTTAAATAAACCCGGTACTACGAGAAAGCTACTCGTCATTGAAAATTAAAATTAGCATTTAAATTATTATTAAATGCAATTTGGTTGCTTTTAATTTATTTTCTCATATTTGCCGGATAACTAAAGGGCTGGGCCGATATTTTAATTTGAGGAAAGAATGGAAAAGGGCCTGGGCGCAACGGCGCATCCGGCTGCTATTATTTATCGGACTGTGTTTGGTCATACCTATTTTGGCAACTCTTCCTTTATTTTTTGTTCAGATCGAAGCGCGAAAGGGAATTCAACTGAATGACTTTTTATTAAGTCATCTGCCGACCTTCAATCTATCGGTTTATATCTTCTTGGTTATCTGGGGAACAGGCGGACTTTTCCTGTTAAGGTCGATCAGCGATCCGAAACTGTTTATAAAATTTACCTGGAGCTACCTGATCGTTTCCATCTTTCGCGTGGGTACTATTTACCTTGTTCCCTTAGATCCGCCAAAAAACATACATGAGCTGGCCGATCCCTTGACCGGTGTGTTCTATGGACATATGATCATTAACAAAGACTTGTTTTTTAGCGGGCATACGTCTATATTATTTTTAATATTTTTATGTATGCCCGCTAAAAGGGATAAGCGCTTTGCATTTGGTGCTACCGTTCTGGTCGCGATCATGTTGTTAATACAACATGTTCATTATACGATCGACGTCCTTGCTGCGCCTTTTTTTACTTACTTCGCCTATCTATTGACAACCAAGTACCTGCAAATCAACGATCGGACGCTATAACCATGTATATTAATGCTCACCGGGCAAAAAAATCATTTCCGGGCAAAAAATTATTGGTTTAAAGCGTCCCGGTAAAACTTTTCCTCATCTGATTTTAACTTTGCATCGGTTTCTTTACTTACATAAACCATATGACCGGCTTTGTAATAATTTAAGATGATGTTTTTACGGACATCAGACTTTAATCCCATATGGTTTACCACATATTCGGCATTATAAACTGGCGTAGCCAAGTCATAATACCCACATACCACATTGACTTTCAAGTGGGGGTTTTCGGTCATCGCACTCCTCAATGTCTCTGACACATCCAGATAACTGTTGATGGCCGGTTTGTAATCCCATGGGCGAACATTAGTTACGGCTTCATAGGGAATATCATTTTTATAACCAAGATCATTTCTTACATAATTGTTAAAAGTAGAGATGAATAGCCCGTTCAGATTGGCGTCACTCGGATCATAAGAGGGGTATTCCCCGGCATCATCGATATCTTCGCCGGTAAACCTGCTGTCGTACCTGCCAACGATCTTTCCATCATTACGTAAAACCTCTTTAAAGAATCGAAAATCTGTGATCCGTTCGTTAGCTCTTCGGATATATTCTTTTGAAATACCAGTAAAGTAATTTAGGGTATCAACGACTTTATTGGTAAGCTCTGGTGATGCCGTATCGCCTTCGCCGAGAAAATAGGCATAGGTACCCATCGTAAATAATTCTGCTCTTTTTACCAGTTCTTCTGTGGACAGACTTTGCAAAGGCGCAGAAAGTTTATGATGATATTGTGCCGTTGCAGCATAGGTTGGTAAGAAAAACTGGTAAGGCATCTCATTGCCATGGTTAAAATCTATTAACTGGAAATTCAAAACGGAAGATATCAGTGTAATGCCATTCAGGTACATTCCGTATTGGCTTTGCAAATAGCCGGAAAGGCCGGCGGCCCTTGTTGTCCCGTAACTCTCACCAGCGATAAATTTGGGACTGCTCCACCGGCTGTTTTTAGTGACATACAACCTGATAAAGTCACCTACTGATGCCAGATCTTCTGTGTACCCATGAAACTGGTTAACATCCACGCCTTTCGCTGAACGGCTATAGCCTGTTGATACCGGATCGATGAAAACAAGGTCGGTAAATCCTAGCCAAGTATAAGGGTTGTCCGAATAATGGTACGGGGGAGCTGATGCGTTGCCCTTATCATCTCCAAATTGTACCCTAACTGGTCCGAAAGAACCCATATGCAGCCAGATCGAAGCTGATCCCGGGCCACCGTTAAATACGAAAGTGACCGGACGTTTGCCTTTCTCCTGGTTATCTGCTTCATAAGCTACATAGAAAATTTTAGCCAATAATTTATCGTCCTTGTCTTTCATGGGCATATAACCGGCGGTTGCCGTGTAGTGTATGATTCTTCCGTCAACGGACAGGTCATGGCGGGTTACCGAAGGATGCCCCAAAACGGTATCCCTGGGATCTGCCGTAATACTGTCTTTGACCGTTAACGAGATTCGTTGTCCTTGTGTATTTCGTCTTTGTACCTGCGCAAAGGAAGTTATTGCTACCGCTGCCAGCGGTACAACAAAGAGTAAAATTTTCTTCATCATTTTTTTTCTCAAATATAATTATTTAAAGCAACAAAGTTGCTTTAAATAATTATGATAAAATAACTGCCGAGGATTTAGTCGCCCTTCGCTGGCAAAGGATTGGCTTTGGCAAAATAAAAGATTAAAGCGCTTAAGCCCTATTTGTGCTTTAACGCATTTAAATTAGATCTTAGGATATAATTAGGAAGCTATGCAATTATTTATTGCCAATATCCCTCACCAGATAGACGAGGTGGAACTTAGCCAACTATTACACCAGTTTGGTAGCGTGGTTTCTTTAAATAGGCTGATGGGCAAGGAAAACGGATCAGTAAGGGTTATGGATTTGTTGAGATGAATGACGATGCCCAGGGAAAGGCAGACATCGAGGCGGTGCTATGTTTATGGGCGAAAGATCGCGCTTTCCGAATCAAAAGGTAAGCCGGTAGAGGAAAGACGGCAGTGCTATGGCCAGCAAGGTGTTAAAAGTAAATATACACGGTCAGATAGATATGAAAATAGCAAACAAATTGACGGGAACAGGCAGTAATATCCATTTTTCCGCTGATTCGAGCTACGGCAAATGTAAGGCCTATTTAATACCGGAACTACTGCTTGAACAATTGCAGGTTATTATTGAGAACCGCTATTTTTATTCGTTTGCAGCAAATCTAAAATGCCTTCGCAAACGTGTCATTAGGTAATCATTCATCAATTCAAAATAAATATCCTGAGCCATGGTTTCCACACTCGGAAGAATGCAGGCATGTTCTGTCACCGCATCTAGTAACACCTGGCATTCCAGATTTTCTTTCATGTGTATGAGTCCCTCCAGCATACCATCGGGTGGGCTGCTTAGGCGCAAAGCCAAAAAACTTTGATAAGGCGAGATATCCACTTCCATCTCCCGCATAAAAATTTCACCAACCTGATCGGTAACGCTACTTTCTTCCTGGCCGCCATTAATCATAAAGATACTTATGAATTCGATAAAACCTGCGAAATGTTCGGGCTTACCTCGCCATTTTAATTTCCAAAACGTGGGGTCGCCGAATTGTACGCGAATATCGGCGGGCATGCCCAAGCGTTCCCCAACATGGGCGATCGCTTCCATCCAACAAGAGCGCTGAGTCGCGTCAGTGTAATCGGCACAAACTGCCATTAATACCGGAAGCGATAAGACGGTTCCGATCTGACCCAATGTTTCACAAAATATTTGTGCTATCTCGCGTTGCGGGCTGATCGTTTCTCGTAACAAAGCCAGTACCGCCTTTTCAGCCTCCTGAGCGTTGCTGCCTTGTAACGCCATGACCGCCGTGTATTTGAAATAATCGTCTTGCATTACCTCCAGGATCGGTGAAAGGTCAGTCGTTTCCGGGAGAAAAATTTGTGCTAATATTTTTAAAATTATAACCCCGTTCTCACGGTTATGAGATAGTTGTTTAAGCAGCAGATTGATTACTAAGGGTTCGGGTTCTCTCGGCATGATCTGCATTAGTACAATGCCTGGTTGATAGAGCTCAAAACTGCTGCGATCTTTACGCAGTAGTTCACAAAGGCCAGGAATATAGCGAGCATAAGCTGATAGGTCTTCATCCATTTCAAAGCCGACAGGCTCTACGATGTTCCCACCTTTTAACATGGCTTTAATAACATCATGCATCGTGTAAATCATATCTTTCTCCTTTAGGTAAGTTATTAATAGATAAATGTATAATAGTTACTAATTAGGTAAAAGTGATTTGATGATCCGGCAAAAATACGATTACTTGTCAAAACATGCTTAGAAATTTATTTTACCAACTTTTATGACTGGTGATCAGCAACTTTGACCAATCACTAATAAAACGCTTAAATTAGCAACATCTGCCGCTATGATCCGGGAACTTTACCCAAAAACGAAGCCCATATTTCGGTTGAGATTAAAAAATTAGGTAGGGAATTATTATAGTTAACCCGGCAAAAGGTCACCTGTGGGAATCAAAACAAATAGCAGGAAAAAGGCTGCTCTCATGATTTTAAAATTAATTAGGATTTTAATTATTGTCAAATTTTTGTTAGCTGATCTCAATGATATGATTGTTCAATCGGGCCCTTCTTATCAGATCCTGTAAGACATCGGGCAAATCGCCATAGGGAATGGCTTTTAAATTAATGATGTTATTAGTTTGATCCGTGGTTGCGAGCGTGAGATGCATAAGGCCAAATAGCCGCAGCCAGAAAGGACGACTGATCACGTAATCCTTGATCCGGAACAGCTCAGTATTATCCGTTCGTTTACTCCAAATCCCGGTAGTCACCTGCAAGGTGTCCATGGTCACTATATAACGGACCGACCAAATATAGAAATAACGGTAACAAGCCACCAATGTTAACGCAAGTGCGGCTGCCATTAGGACGGACCCACCATAGCTAACGGCGAACAGCACTAAAAGGGCCAGCGATATCAGCGGCATGACTTTCAGGAGGGCATAGATCGGCGAAGGCCGGTATTCAAAAATAGTTTTCATAAAATGATTGATTAAGTTTTAAAAAAGCGGCCGGTCAATTCTTCCAGGAAGGAAAGACAGGTAGACGGCTTATAAGTCCTGATCCCGAAGCGGTATCCTGCCGAACGTTCAAAGGCACTCAGGCTGAAACTATTCTCATCAAAGTAGAATTGCTGATTACGAAATATTACTTCCAAATGTGCATTCTCCAGCAGCGTAACAGCTACAGGTACCCGACGGATACCTGTGGCTGCTTTAAGGTCGGCGATACGTCCGAGCAGGTCATTTCCAAAAATGAACGCGTATGAACGGCAGGATAAATTTTCCCGGATATAATTAATCTGCCCTGTATCCAGTCCGGAGCCTGTAGCTACAAACAAAAGATAGTCAAAATTTAGGAAGGTGTGCGTGTGAAGGGATAGAAACGCTATAGCGTCCATTGCCGAATGCCCGATAATTACCTGCCTTATATTTATCGCATCCACGTCCCCAGCGAGCCAAAGTCCGTCGCTTTGCGGTACCTTGTGAAAGCCCAAACCGTAATTTTCAGCAGCGTCCCCATAAGAAAACAAGAGATCGCCGTTAGCATCAGTTCGAAAATAGGGCTCAAAATAAGCCTGCACTTTTACCGGCACACCCAACTTGGTCAGGTAGGCATGTATCATCGGGACATTCCCGAACGGGAATAACCGCGGGAATATTCGTCTTTGGTCGTATAATCCGGGACAGCCTGCTTAGTACTCTTTTCAATACGGAGGTCTTCCAACGCCTGTTTATAACCTGGGCTCATCCTGGTGCGTTCCTTTTCATCCGGTTTTTTGCCAAATAAAGTATGCAGGCCTTTGTAAAGCAGGTAGGAAACACCGCCATCAATGATCAGGGAAGCGACCAGTGCCAGCCTGTTCGAGCGCACCCCTTGGCCATCGGTCGCTGAAAACTGGAATACGGTACCATCGGAAATCTCGACCTGTTTACCCTTTCGGTATTTTTCCTTTTGTTCCGGCGACAGGTATTCGTTATTGACCATGTCAGGCACAAGTATCTTTTCCGTGTCGGTAATAACGAACTCCCGGGTATCCGGGTCAAATTCCACCAAAATATCTTTTGGTTTACCTTCATTGTCCTTGATCATCTTCCAGATGTTCACCGCCCGTCCCTTTTGCAGTTCTTCAGCTTCTGTGTCGGTCAAGAACTCCGGATACTCAACTTCGCGGTAGATCGGGTGTACCAACAGGTCCAGCTTTCCTTCTGCATTTTGCTTTAGAGATAGTTTAGCATCAAGCTGCTCGATCTGGAAACCATCCATCGACAGGTCTTTTAAACGGAGCATTTCCGTGCGCCTACCGGAAACCAGTGCCTGTACGGCACTGGTGGTGAGTAATAATTTGCCGGCCTTGGCCAGGCCGATCCTTTCGAGTTCTTCGATAGGAAGATCTTCTTCATTAAATATTTGCTGAATCATAATGGGTTTGAATTTGAATTAACGTTTTCTTCCGCGACTGACGGTTTCCCCCTGTTCAGCCGTTTCCATGGCCATGCCCTGCTCAACCTTTTCTTCGGTCACCTGCCCGGTATCATGGTTCTGGCCGATAGACTGGGCCAACGGGTTGTTGCGGGCATTGACCAGTGAGGTATACAAACCATCCTTCGGACCAAGCTTAAATTTATTGCCGGTATTCAATTCAACCATTTGCGCGGTCTTGCCTTTCAGAATGGCCAGCACCCGGTACTCGGCATTTTTATAAGGGATCACATCACCTTTGTTCAGCGCGTTCTCATTCGTTTTGGCGGCAGCCGTATCCTGCTTGATCTCGCGCTTATTCTCGATATCCAGCACATAATCAAAGATCTTTTGAGCATCAGCCGAGGCCTTATGCAACTCAAACGGTTCGTCCTGCAAGATCTTAATCCAGGAATCGACATAGGCCGCATGCTGCCCGAAGTTATGGCCGATATTGATCTCGCTGCCGATCATAAGCGAGGCTATCTCCGCACGCAGTTCCTCGCGGGCATAGTCCTCAGAGCCGAACTTGCCTTCCATCGGGCGCTTCAGGCGGCTTTCAGCGCCGGTCCAGTGACCGATCTCATGCAAAAGCGTCGCGTAATATTTGGCGGCAGAATCGAACTGTTCCTTTTTAGGCAGCTGGATGAGATCCTTGGTCAGGTTATAGTAAGCCTCATTACCACCGTGTTTGATGGTGGCCTTGCTGGCCGCAACGATCTGCTCGGCTTTTTCAATGGGCGACCATTGCTGCTGAGCCTGTTTGGCATCGTAGGCTTCTTTCCATTCAGGAATACCTTTGATCTGTTGGCCGTTAAATACCCAGGCATTGGTAATGATGGGTTTTTCGAGCCTGACGCTATGCATTTTGGGTTTACCGTTCTCGCCGAGCACTTTTTCGCCCTTCCCATCGAGTACGGGCTGCAGTTCGGTGGTTTTGACGAAATTGATCAGCGTCGCTTTAGCGCCCTTTTCCACGGTCCATTTGTTATACGAAGCTTGTTTCAGGGTCATCCAGCGGGGGTCCTCGCGTTCCTGCATAGCTAGCCAAAGGGCGTTCATGCCGCGGTAATTGTTACCGGTGGTCGGGTTAAGCGGCGTCATAAAACCCGCGGAATGATCATCGGTCCAGGGTTTCTGAAAGGGTGAGGTGCCGGCTTTTAATGCGTCGACCAGCTTTTCAGCCACTTGCTCGTGTAATGCTTTAAATTTACTCATGGTCGTATTCTCCTTTTTCTACGGTTAAAAAATCGGGTTCAAGCAGGTCGGTGCCCTGCAGGTCATACAGGTCCGCTTCTTCTGCGGTCAGGAAGATCTCCTGCAAGCCGATGAGCTCGCGGAGTTTCCTGGTCAGTGAAATTTCTACTGTGCTATTCATGATGAAATGCGTTAATGGATTATAATGGCGGGCCTTTCTCCGTAAATAAAGCGCGGAGAAAAGCCAGCGGGTTGATAAAATGGTGGTTGTATTTGACAGCGAAGTGCAGGTGCTCGCCAGTCACCTGCCCGGTTTGACCGGTCAGCCCGAGTGCCCCAGCAGCCTCGATGGTATCGCTTGGAAGTACCCAAAATTGGGACAAGTGGCCATAAATGGTTTCAAGGTTCCCATCATGCTTAAGGATAACATGGAGTCCTAGCCCCGGATCATAACCGGCAAAGGTGACCGTTCCCGGCAGCACGGCATAAACCGTATCCTGCTTTGCGGCCAGGTCAATGCCGGCATGGAATTTCCAGTTTCCCCTCAACGGGTGAACACGGTAGCCAAAGGCGGAGTTAAGGTGCAGGCGGTTGAGCGGCAGGCTGATGTCAGCATACCCGGCGGGCTGTCCCCTGGCGAATAGTGGTGCATAGACAACTGCAAGCCATAATAAAAAGCGGCGCATGATCAGCGGCCGATCTTATGAACCGGAGCTTGTTCAATGTCTAATTCCTGCGGTGCGGTGCGCTTTAATCCAAGCTTTTCGTCTAAAGTGGTCATGGCATGTTTAAGCACGGTCTAATTGCCGAGTGCCAGCTCCATTCCTGTTTTGATCTGCTTGGAGGTACTGTGCTGCTGGAGCAGGTTGATCTGGAAAAGTGTTTTGAAATTATTCTTTTCCAGTTCTTTGAAATTTGAGATCAGTTCACGGTAAAGCTTATCCGGTTCTTTGAGCACTAGCAGCGCATTGGTCGCATAAAGTGCTTGTTCGCCTTTGCCAAAACTGACAAAGACATCATCACGCACCAAATCGGCGGAAGTGATCATCCCGATCTGGCCCTGCCGACTGGCTGGGTCGGACGGTAGTTGCGGGTGCACCAACACAAGGGTGCCAGTTAAATCATCCATATGCTAAAAATTTAAAGGTTAATTATAATTGATGGTCTACCTCATGGAAGCCTTTTGCACGGTCGCGGCAGATGGTTCCGGTGTTTCCATGGTTACCGGCGTGGCGGGCGCGAAATTTTTGATGATCGATTCCACCTCCCGGTTGATCCGCAGGAAGTTCTCCCGAAGGATCTGGTCTTTGTTGCCGCCGAAGTCGTAAAAATTGGGCAGGTCCCGGTAGCCTGCTTCCTCGCGCTCGATCTCTTTCCGATCAAGGTTGATCTTACAATTAACCGCGGAGGTTTCGAACTTACCGGTATAGGTATCCTGTACATCCTGGGCGATCAGGCCAACCATTTCGCCTGTATTCAGAGAGGCGATCTTTCCCGCCGGGATCAATGATTCGAGTTTTTCGTTTAGCGAGGTGGAGGTTTTGTTCCGGTCAATGGACAGGCTTTCTCCGATCTGCTTGTTCCGGCCGAAAAGCTTTTCCAGCCAGTCCAAAGTTTCTTTGTTGCGCACCGAACCTGAGAGTACGTTACCGGTTACTGCGGTGATCGTACTGGCCGTATCTTTCCCATATTGTTGTTGAAACTGCGGCAGTTCCTGCAAACCGAGTAAAATACTGACCTTGTTTGACCTCGCTACCGCGATCAAGTTCTCAACCTTGTGAACGTATAAAGTCGGTACCTCATCAATGATTAAAGCCGAAGGCAGGTTACCCTTGTTATTGATCAGTTTGGTAAGGCGGTTAAGTACTACGGAGTAACAGGCCGAATTGATATTCTGCGTATTCGGATCATTAGCGAGGACCACGATCCCCGGCGTTTCCATATCCGAGATCTTCAGGTTAAAATCATCGCCCGAAAATACCCAATAAGATTCTTTGGTCGCCAGGCGGGAAATAAAGATTTTTAACGTTCCGACCTGGCCCTCTAATTGATCAAAAGCCTTGGCCAGGAAAGCACTTTTAAAGGGCGACAGCAGGGAAACCAGTTCCTGCTCCGTAAAGAGCGTACGAAAAATATCTTCGTAGGATTGGTTCAAAAAAGACAAAACATGCGGCAGGCTGGAATATTTACCGCCTTCATACTTGCTAAAGAAATAAACACAGGCCGCTAAGAAGTTGATCGCCGATTGTGTAAAGAACTGGTCGCTGCCGCCTGATTTATCACCTTTTTTTAACGCTTCTACCAATCCTTCTGCGCTTTCCGACGCTTCTGCCAGGGTGGCCATATAATCACTGCGCCAGGGATTGATACGACGGCTTTTTTCCACTTGCGTAAGGTTGATCACATGAAAGCGGTGGTTCTTGCATTTGCCGTTTTGCTTGGCCAGCAAGTAATGGTAATAAGCGATCTTGCCTAAGTCCGGGTGCTTATAGTCATATACACAGGCGCAAAATTCCTTGGCGATCAGTTGCCGGATAAATGGGTTAACGACCCCAAAGCTCTTACCGGAACCTGGCGTACCGATCAGGATCGTCGCGCGCATAGGATTACAGATATTGATCCAGCCGTTCCAAACTTTTCCTTTGTAATAGAACTGCATCGGGATGTTGACCGAATAAGGCGTATCGATGCGCTTTACGGGCTGCATAAAGCTTTCCCCTTCGACGTTCCAGATATCCTTTCCCAGACCGGAGCGGATGATCTTGGAAATATTATCCATCGCGATACTGATCAGCAGCGCGCCACTGAAAGAGCAAAAGATATAAGCGAGATCATACCAACTGGTATAGGCAAAGACCAATGCCGAGGGGCGGTTATAAAACCACAAGCAGCCAAAAAATAAAAGGAAACCAAGGGCCAGGGGATAAACGATATGGTTCTTTGGGTCAAGATCCTGTTTTTTTTTAGCCAGCGTACCCACGCTGACCAGGCAGATGAGCAGCAAGGTAGCCAGCTTACTATAAACCAGGTTCTGATAAATGGGGATCAGGCTGATCTTGACGAGCGCGTGACGGACAAGTGACCACATCGGCGCGCGGATGTAAACAAAAATGGCCGCTTCTAAGGCGACCATGATATAGATCGTACATTGCAGGAAACCATGCAGTTTCTGCTGCTCACGGGTTTCTTCCATAATTTAATTTTTGAGGTGAGAAAATAGTGATGAACCGGGTTCAGCTAAGCGGAAAAATTTATCGGGGGCGATACCGTTCTATTGTGGAGATGGTATCGTGAATGGCACCGCCATGACTAAAAAGCGCGACCTTTTCCAGACCGAATTGACGGCCCGCGCCCATAAAGATGGAGTGGTAACCGAAGGTGATCACTTTACCACCTGGGTAAAGACAACGGGGCAGTTCATCTTTTAATTGCCTGAAAGGACTGCACACCAAGCCTTTATAAAGCTCCATGCTCTTTCTATAAGCATAAGGCGGATCAAGCAAGATAGTGTGAAATGGCTCTCCCTGCCAGCCCCGTAACAGTTCCAGTGCGTCCAAGTGGTAGTCGGCAGGCATCTCCGGGTCGAGATCATTGCGGGTTTCATCTAAAGCCAAAGCCGTCGGGCCCGCGAAGAGGTTCAATACGCGGCCCTCGCCATGCCGTTCCACCCAATGCCTGACGGGCGTAACAGAGAAAGTATAGCGGTGCAATGGGCACTTGAAATGTTCAAAAATTACCATAAGAAAAAGCAATTAAAAAAGAAATTTAGCGCCGGAATCCCGGCTTACGGTCTGCAAATTCGATGAGTTCAGCTATTTCGGTATGAGCCAGCACCGGCATTACTTCCGTGTTTTCAACGGGTTCTCCTGGAATAGCTATCACCGTTGCCTGTTGGGCTTCACGGATGCGACCGGCGATCTTTTGTTCCAGCAGTGTCAATTCAGCTTTCAATTCGGCCAGCTCCGCCTCCTTTTCAAAGGATTGCTGCGAACGTTCCAGTACTTTGGGCAGTTCCTGATTGATCTCCCGCAATTCGCGCTCGTATTTTTCACGCAGGTTGCCTACCCGGTCTATGGCGCTGATAAAATAGCGGGCCGCCAGTTTGGGATTATCCGTATTCGGGTGCCCGTTATTATAGCGGTATTTGATACCCGAGGCGGGACTTTCCGCATAAAGGTTGTTCTGGTAACGGTAAAGCAGCATACCGTCCTGTTCATAACCTTCCCGTTGCTGGCGAATGTAGAGGTCGAAACCATATAGTGTGCCGACCCGCTTTTCTTCGGCTTCACCCTTACCCGGTTCCCAATCACGGTATAGACCGGTCAGGTGCCGGCCTATTTCCTCCGCATCAGCTGAGGCCAGCGCTTCAAGCTGGATCGGGTTATATTTGGTACCGTCCTCATTCAGGCGCAGCACGTTTTTATAAGCCGCTTCATCCAGGATCAGTTTATCAAGGGTGGCAGTGGTCTTCAGCTTGTCGCTTTCCAGTACTTCCAACCGCTGCCGCGCCCGGCCGGCATCTTTGTTATGCGCGGCCCGGGAGCCTTCCAGGGCAGTGACCTTTTTCTCCAGCCTGGTCTTTTCCAGCAGCGAGGTGTCGCCCGACAAAACCGCGATGTATTCCGAAAAATTCATCCCGTTCTGCTCGTCCAGCGCGCCCTCATCCAATGTCCGCAGACTGTACTGGTTGTTTTTCATCTGGCTGATAAACGTTTGCTTGTTCTTCAACAAATTGAATTTGTAATTGTCGAGGGAACGTTCCATCGCATAGATATAGCGTTGCACCGTGTTGTCAAAGAACTGCTTGGCCAGCCAGTTACCGGGCCTGGCGCCACGACCCCCGCGTTGGCTAAGGTCCGAAGGACGCCAGGGGATGTCGAGATCATGGATCGCTACCACGCGTTCCTGTACATTATTACCGGTGCCCAGCTTTTCAGTGCTGCCTAACATAATTCTGATCGTGCCGCTGTTCATCAGCTCGAACATTTGCTTACGTTTCCCGTCAGGCCAGTCATGAATGAAGGAGATCTCATTTGCAGGTAGGCCAAAATCACGGATGAGTTTCTCCTTCAGGGCATCATAAACATTGAACTCATCGGGTTTGGGTGTCCCGATATCACAAAAGATCAGCTGCGTACCCCGGTGTTCCTGGCTATCATGATAGATCTCTACGACTTTACGGGCACATACATTCAGCTTGCTGTCTGGATGGTCGCCGTATTTGTCCTCATCAATCAGCCGCAAGTCAACCGCCATTTTTTTGGCGTAATTGGTAGCGATCAGCATCCGGGCACTGTCTTCATCAGCAGTCAACGGCGGGCGGCCCAGTAAGGTAGCATCTCCTGTGCGGGCGAATTCCATCAGCTTGCCGATGTATTCGATGTGGTCCGGTGTGGGCTGGATCAATACGAGTTGTTCGTTCAATTCGGGCCTGTCCAAATTCACATCTCTCGCGGTCTTATAGTCGGCGATCTCGTTGTAAAAGCGCACCAGTTCCGGCACTTTAATAAAATGTCGAAAGCGCTCTTTGGGGATGATCTCGTTCGTCACGGAGAACTCAAAGTCAGTGGTCTTCTTGGCGAATACCGCCGCCCAACCGTCAAAGTTCTCGATGCGCTGCCGACGCAGTTCATTCGGCCGCAGGTATTTAAAGATCAGGTACATTTCCGTCAGGCTGTTAGAGATCGGCGTACCGGATAAAAAGGTCGCGCAAAGGTCGCTTTGGGATCTTTGCTGTAGCGTACGGATCGCGAACAGCATGTTCAGTGCCCGCTGGCTGCCGGTAGGATTTCCCAGGCCACCTACACGGCTATGCCGGGTGGTAAACAGCAGGTTCTTGAAAATATGGGATTCGTCTACGAAAAGATGATCGAGTCCTATGCTTTCAAAATGAAGACCGTCATCTTTTTTATTTTCGATGATGTACATCAGTTCTTTGAGCCTGCTTTCCAGGTTCTCCTGCCTGATCTGTAAGCCTTTGAGCATTTTGCGGGTGATCTCCACGCCGGATGCCTCCAGTGTCGCCAGGTCGCGGACGACATTGTCCAGCTCTTCCTGTAAGATTTCCCGCTGGATTTGTGGTGATTGCGGGATCTTAAAGAATTGGTCATGGCTGACAATAATGCAATCCCAGTTGTTATTTTTCATCCGGTGAAACAACTGCTTGCGGCGGGCTGGCTCGAAATCTGCTTTGTCCGGCGCGAGTACCCGGGCATTCGGATAGGCTTTGCGGTAGGTTTCTGCGATCTGCATTACGTTGGCCTTCATGGCCAGGATGACCGGTTTATGAACAATTCCGAGGCGCTTCATCTCATGTGAGGCAACGACCATGATCAGGGTTTTGCCGTTACCGACCTCATGATCGACCAACGCGCCCTTGTCCTGGATAATGCGCCAGGCGGCATCTTTCTGCGAATCGTACAAGTCGTCGATCTTCAGCGCCTTCCGGTCAAGGCCGGGGAAGGTCAGGTGGCTGCCATCATATTCACGTAGCGCAAAACAGTTGAACGTGTCATTATACAATTTTTGCAGCTCCTTCTTTTCCGCGTCCGGCAAGTCTTTCAGCCAGCCAAGGAAACGTTCGCGGATCGTTTCGATCTTCTGGTGCGCCAGTTGGGTGGCCTCATTGTCCGGCACCCGTACCGTATCGGGTTTTTTACCTTCCTCATAGGAAAAGGTCGGCGAGGTATTTTCCATCGCGCGTTCCAGCAAGCTATGCCCGTTCATCCTGCGGCCGGATTTGGGCATGACCGAAAACTCGCCGTCAGTGATTGTATTCCCGTGGGCATAGCTGACCTTGAAAGTGTCCATGGAAGGAAAATATTCCACCTTAGTATTGACCTCGAAAAGTTTGCTCGCAAATCGCTGGTAGTAATCAATAGGGATCCAGCGCTCCCCAAGGTTAAAATCGAGTTCCTCGAAAAGGATCGGCTCCGGCTGCACCCGGCGGATAGCTGCAAGGCTGCGCGCCACCTGTAGGTTCTCCGGTTCGTCGCGTGCGATGGTCTCGGCCGCCTCCAGTTTGGCGACGACATTACCGGAAAGGTAGCGGTCGCTGGTTTCCCATTCTTTTTTTTCCGGGTTAAGCAGGATGTTTTTTTCCAGCCCCCGGATCACTTCATTCTTCGACAGGCCGGTGGCCATAGCGATATAACCAAGATCCACATAACCCTTATCGTTCAGGCAGCGCGCCAGCGCCTCAGCCGGGTCATCGGTTTTAAAGGCTTCCTGTTTGGGAAACAATGGGCCGTTAAAAATATCCGACCGCAGCCAGGCTTCGTTTTCACGGCGCTCCAGTGAGGAAAGGATAATAAAACCAAAGGCCGGATCGTTCAGTATCCGCGAACGGTTCAGTGTTTTGTTCAGCTCCCCATAAGCGGTCAAAAAATGCTGGTAATGAAAATTAAGCTTTTCGCGTAACTCCTTTTGTTCCTTTAGCGTTTCCGACTCCAATACGAACAGTTCAAAATAGGTGTCCCTCAACGGGATATAATCCCGGTAAAAAGCGCGGTCCCGTTGTTCGTCAAAAGGATAAAATGCCGCCTCGCCGTCCCTTGGCGTACCGATCAGGCCTGCTTTTTCCTGGTGCATGACTAAGGTATCCTTAGCATAGAAGGGCATCAGCCGCGTAAACGCTTTCGGCCGGTCCGGCATCAACCCGAAGCTGGCTTCCAAACTCCGGTCACCTTCATAGCGGTAATTATGTCCGAATGATTTTAAACGATGCGTCAGGGCCTTCAGGTCATTGGCCAGTACATTGCCGCTGAGCCATTTGTTTTGAAAACGGACTTGGGCGACATTACTGAATAGTTTATACAGGTAGCGGCTGCCGGATTTTGCGCGGGCCGTGAGTAATACGATCGATTCATGATCAGGACGCTCCGTAGTACGAATCGTGCTGATCAACCTTACCGTTGCAGTATCCACTACTGCCGGATCGGTTTCGGACAGGTAGGCATGGGCACGGTCGTTATTCGCTGCCGGGGCGGTTTCAAACAGGCCAAGCTGACCGGCGGCTGTGGACTTCTTCGCTTCAGGAACCGATAGGAATGTAAACAAGGAAGCACTGCCGCCTGCGGTAACTACGGCAGCTGATTGCTGTCCCTTTGCGAACTGCCAGTCGGCCTGTAAATTAGTAAAGCGGCCAGTGTCCATACGCGCATCAATGCCCTCCGCGATCTGCTCAGCGAAAGCATTGAAAAGATCCTTAAGGTCGCCATTGTGCCAGGTCACACGGGCCGGCTTGCCGTACTGGTTGGTGCCTTCGCCGACCTCATCGGCCAGGATCAGTTCGTCATGGCGTGCGGCATAGGCATTGAGGTAGTAGCTGCCATGTTCGTTCTGAAAATCCACGGTCCCGATGAGCAATTCTTCCGCTTCGGTCAGGCTTTCCTTATGGTCGTTTTTCTGAACGACCAGCAGGTGGCTCGGCGCCTCCACGCCGCCACTGTCTTTTATCAGGTTATCCGGCAGCAGCGAAAGGCTGATAAAATCCGCTGAAGTAAACACCAGTTTGCGGGCCAGTTCATTGGCCGGGCTGTTGAGAAAGGCATCTGTTGTGAGATAGGCCATCAATCCGCCATGTCCCAGTTTTTCCAGCCCCTTGGCAAAAAAATAGTTATGGATACGACTGGCAATCCCGTCGCTGGAATAAGCCGGGTCAAACACCGAAAAATTACCAAAGGGAATATTGCTGATCACCAGGTCATATTGCCCTTTTTCGGTTGCCGGGGTTTGTTCCAATCCGCAGATGTGTACCTTCGTTGGGACCGGAAAACTACTGGCCAGCGCTGTTAATATTTTCCCGGTCAAAAGGTCTTTTTCGACCGCGGTTATGCTTTCCAGGTCGGGAAAGAACTGCAGCGCTTCGGTAATAAAGATACCTGCCCCGGAGCTCGGTTCGTAAACCCTCTTTGGCCGAATGTCCTGGTCGGCAAGACCTGTATATACTGCTTCGGGCACGAGTGCCGGGGTATAAAACGCGGTCAGTACGCTGTGTCGCAGGGAATCCAATGCCTTTTTATACTCCCGTTCAGTAAGCTTTTCTTTCAGCAAGCTATGCAGCTCCATTACTTTCGGATATAACCGCAGGTCCGCTTCGGAAGCATTGCGTTTCCGCCATTCCGACTGATCGCCTTCCGGGAAAAGGATGGCCTTGATGCCGCCAAAGCCAGCGTAGTTTTTCAGGGCATCGATCTCCGCCTGTTCCAGTTTGCGCTTGCCGTCCCAGTCAAGGGCGATGCGGATCGCCTCTATATTACCGGCCAGTTTTTGTGCTGTATTAAACGCCATTTTGCGGGCCTCCTTTCAGGTATTCGTCGATGCTGCCCGTTACTTCGTAGCGCAGCAGGCGATTTTCCGGGTCTGCCGGGAAACCGTATTTTCCCAAATCTTCAGCGCAGGCAGCAGCAAGATTGATGAGTTCATATCGCAGAATGCCGGCCTCACTGAATAAAAGGTAGACTGCCGGAAATTCTTCTTCCAAAACAGCGGCTATATAATCGTAGCGTGTTTCTGGGTAATCGCCGTCAAGCAACTCGTCCTGGGTACCGGCATAAAAAAAGCTATCGAAATACACCTCCAGTCTTCTTTCATCCTGTAATCGCATATAGAGCTCCGGGTCCAGCTGCAAAAGCCGGTGATGGCGTTTTTTGATATCGGTCTCCATAGGATTTTAATTAAATGTTGATGAATGGCCCGGCTTAGCGGGAAGGGATCAGGTCAGCGTCCAGGATATCCTTATAAGGGATTTTCAAACTGATGATGCGGCCGGAAAACTGTTTTTCGCTGAGTTCAATGTTGAGTAGCTTGTTACCCGGAAAAGTGAATTTCTTAAAGACGAAAATATTCCGGTAATGCTTTTTAAAAACCGCCGATTCAAACAGGACGAATTCCGGTTTGATCTCAATGGTCTGCACGGTTGTCGCCTTGGTGACCTTTTTGTCTTCGATCTTAAAGCGCAGCTCATCGATATCGTATTTGAGCTTGCTTTTATTTTTGTAACTCAGGTCGAGGAAAATGTAATCGCCGAGCGTGTAGATGTGGTTAAGCTGGCAGCGGATATCGTAGGCCTTACTATGTTCCAGGTTCTTTTCCGGTTTTCCGGCGACCAGGTCCAGCGCATAAGCTTTGAGTTCCGGCTGGGAAAGCCCGACACCGGTGTAATCGATGGCCCGCGTTTCAGCAGGCATGATCTCAATATCGGAATGTACCGGCCCGGCAGGTTCAGCAAACACAATGCGGTACTGTGCAATAAACTTTTCGCCGACAATGGTGATGACGGCATCCTTAGGAATGGCGACGGAATCGGCCCGGCGGCGGATACGCAGGATGTTTTTAATAGGCAGATCGCCGGTTACGCTTTTCGTGGAAATATCCACGTACTGGATCGGTTCCGGCGAAATGAAATGTACAGAAAGATCGTCCGGCAGGTAAACGATGGGAAGAGCGGATTTTTCAAACCCGTTCAATGGTGCCGTTTTTTGGGCAAAGGAATGCAGGGCGGCCATGAAAATGACCGCAAACAATAATGATATTTTATGCATGATCAGTGGTTTTGTGAGGCGTTTTGTTGCGCCTGCGGGTCAATTAAATAGATGTAGGAATTGTATTTGATCTTCGCCTTGTTCTTGCGGATGGCGCTGGCAATCGCCGATGAAGTGGACTGGAACATTTTATCGAGTGTGCTCATCAGGAACTGGCTGCCGTTCTGCGCGCCACCGTCGATGGTCACGCCCTGCATCGCGTTTCCGCTCAGGTCCTTGGTAAAATCCCGGAATGCGGAGGCGGGTACATATAGCCCTGGGAGCCCGTCCTGGTCATATACCTCCAGCCTAACGGGGAGGATGTGGTCGCCCGTCAACACGGATTGTACCAAAAGTGTAACGCGCTGACCCTGGAACCCCGAAATGAGGGCATAGAGATATGTCCCTTTTTTGATCAGCACATGTCCCGCATATATATCATCGAGCAACCGCAGGCGGATCCGGGAACCGGCATAACCGGTCACATTCTCATCAATGATCGCTGTGATAAAATAGTCGTGCTTTTGCGGCATGATAGTATTGAAATCATCAGTGGATTCCTGTGCCTTATGCACATCCAGTAAAGGCTGGCTCTTCCGCAAACTCTCCGCTTTGCCAAGCGCCACTTTTTTTTGCTGCTCGGCTTTATACTGCGGGTCATTGGATTTGCTTACGCTGTCCATATAGGCCATCTGCGTTTTAAAAAGTTCCATCGGGTCTTTTTCACTGGTGGCCGGTACCAACGAGGGCGGCCTCGCCGTTTGCTGGCGGCGCTGGGCGGCCAGGTTGGACAAAGCGGATGCTAATGCCTGGTCATCATTGTTCGCCGGTCGCTTGCGGTGGTAACCGGAGCTGCCGGTATAATTGGTGGCAGGAGTTGGTGCGCGTCCCGGCGGAATGCTGCGAAACTTTTGTTTCATTTGCTGGTCGATGGAATCAAGCATGTGTTTTTCGCGTTCGCTGTACTGACTTTTTAAAGCCTTCACGTTTGCCGAATCCGTGCCGATGGCATTAACGGCCGTATAGCCGTCAGACTCTTTATAGGTATTTCGAAAGGCATCGAGTTTGTCCGATAAGGCTTTCTTTTTGACATCGGCAGATACATCGCCGATATTATCCTGGATGCCTGCTTCCTGTTTGACGTTGGTTTTCTTTTTCGCCGCGCTGCTGTGCCAGACATAAAAAAAGAGGCAGAGAAATGGCAGGATGATCAGCGGAAAAATATACTTGGGCTGTTTAAAATTGATTTTCATGGTTGTTGGGTTACGTGTTGTTGTAATTGCCCGAGCCGGTCGAGCGCTTTTTCCAGTTGGGCGCTATCGGCGGGTGTCAGTTTCGGTTTGGCAAGCAGGCTTTCCACCTCTTTTTTCAGACCGAGCGTTTGCTGTAAAGCCGAGGTGGTGGAAAGGATCTGGTCGAAGCCTTCGCTAACGGGCGATGTCACCGGAAGAGCCGCGTTGGCATTTTGAACGGGAAACGGCTTTGCTGCTTTTTCATGTCCGCGAAACACCGTAAACGACAGGACAGCCGATAGCAGCATGAGCAGGCACATCACGATCAGCGATCCCCTGGGGTTTCTTTGGACAATTTTGCCCGTCGTGGTTTCAGCTTTTTCAAAGTAGCTGCCAAACTCGTTTTTGATCTCGCGGTAGAGCGTATTGCCCGGGTCGCGGTTAGAATGTATTCTTCGGAACATTTTCGAGGTCTTTATTTTCTAAGGTTTTCCAATTGGTGATCAGTACACCGTGCGGGTTATTATCACTTCGCGGGATATCTTTCAGGTTACCCTCGGTAATCAGGGAACGGGTGATGGTGGAACTGCGCCGGTCAATCTTTAGCCTGCCATAGAACCGGAAATATTTGTGCGGCATATCCAGCACAATCGAATCGGTTTGCAGTGTCAGTACGGAACTGGAGGACAGTATCGAATTGAAATAACCCTTTTCCTTCAGATTATTCATTTGCTGGGCACCGGATTCATCGATCAGGTACATGGCTTTTTTCATTTGGTACTCGATGTATTTATCATCGGGCGTCAGCGAGAAAAAGATAGCATGAAACAGGTCCACGTGCGCCCGGTATTCTGCCGGGCGGTTGATCTCCACATCGGTTTGTTTGGCCAGGATAGGCACGGTATTATCCAGGATATATATACTTCGCCGGGCGCTGAGCACCTGCCGGTAGGCATAACTGCAGGCGATCCCGGAGATGATAACGGCTGCGATCAGGCTGCCGATGGCGACCGTGGTGGCCAGTCTTATTTTGGATTCAATATTTTTGATGATCATAATTTCAGGAATAAAAAAGGCCGCCTGAGCATATTACAGGCGGCCTGATAACAGAAAAAAAAACAGAAAGGAAAAAAAGCCGCCTGCAGAGCAGGGCAGGCGACCGGGACAACAGAAAAAAAAGAAACAGAAAAAAGAAAATGAATAATTTAAAAGAAGCTGCCGGTAGCGGCTTTTCGGGCCAGGCCGCCCATCGTGGCGGCACCGCGGCCAAAGCTGGAAGAAGCAGAGGTAATACCGGAGGTCGATACGATCCAGGTCGAAATGCTCGGCACCGTGAACATGCAAATGGCGCTGACAATAAAAGTGATGATCACCGTTCCGAAGGACAGTACGCCATTACCGGCAAAAACGGTCATTTTCTCGATGCTTGCACCGACACCATTCTCGCCAACCAGTTCCTTATATTTACTGATCTCGGAAGTCAGTGCGTATTTTTGAATCAGCGCGCTGAGGTACATCACCAGATAGCCAATGCCGGAATATAGATTGACCGAAATAAAACGGGCTATCCAGGTCGTAAAACTGTCACGAAAGGCAGGCAGGATACTTACGGCTACCGCAAAAGGCCCTAAAATGACCAGGATAGCGGAGTAAATGATCTGGATCATAAATATTATATATACCGCTATTCTAAGAATCCAGATGCCGACAAGTTCTAATAGTTGGGTGAGCAGCAGTTGCAGCCCCACGGTCAGCCGGTTCTTAAGTTCCAGCAAAGGCGAAACCACGGTTGAGATCCCTTCTTTTACGGTACTGGACACCGAATCCCAAGCACGGCCATACCAGGTGTCCGATTCTTTGGCCGCCACCTCCGTCTGCGCCTGGAAGGTATACAGGGAATTGGCGACCTGCAGCATATAATTGGCTCGCGTGAAGCGCAGGTCGTTTACATTATTCTGTTCGGTCTTGTACATATCTTCTGTTTTAGCGGCGATCAGGTCAGCCGGGAAGGCGACGACATACACAAATGCCCGCCACCAGAGAATAACCATGACCAAACCGAAGGGACGCAGCAGCGGCATGATCTCCATCTTTTTATCACCCGCCATCATTTCGTACGACTTAATAGCAAAAAAGATGATCATAAAGATGGCCGAGAGCGCTTTGGCGTCGGTGATAAACATACTGAAGCTATCCCAGAGACCGTTTTTTAGTCCTTTTAAAAGGGTCATCATGCCTTCTTCGTAGACATCGTTTCCCTGGAGGAATTGTAAGGATTTTTTATAATCCGGGCTGGGGTTCACCTGCGCGAAGCCCAGCGATACACCGAGCCCTAAAAGCAGGCACAGCGTGAGCACTAATTTTCTTTTCATAATATTGGGTTTAATATTTTCTGTTGGCGAGCACTTGCCTGGCAATTTCTATGTCGGTTTGCGGTGTCCAGTTATCGATTGCTATCTGACCACCAACCGCTTTGGCTTGCCCGACCGTCATTTTTTGATTCACGAGCGCGGTCGCGGTACGAATCGCCCAGGTAGCGGCCAATACCCGGTATTCCAACAGCATCCGGTGATAGGCCATAATTCGCGCCCCGCGATCCATATTGGTGCTGCGGGCGGCATCGAGCCTTTCTTTCAGCATATCCAGTTCGCGGGCATACCAATTATAGATACCCTCGCTGATCACGGCTTGACGGACAGCGCCTGGCAAGGCTCCAAGTATAGTGGCTTCCGAATGGTTCTCCACCGGTCTGAGCTCTTTAGAATAATATAGGTTCCAAAGGGGATCAGTCGTCGACAGCAATCCCTCCTGGTTTGCAATCTCCGAAAGCGCAGCGTTACGCAGGGTATCCGCATGCAGTTTGTAACTGTTATCGGTGCTGTTCATCGTGGCCACCAATGCCAGCCGTTGCGTTTGCGGCCCTGATGGACCTAATGGCCTTAAGTCAGTTTTTTTATAGCTGGGCATCAGTCCCCAAGTCAGCCAGTAATAAGGACTGAGTCCGAGGAAACCGCTGCCGGGCTTGAATTTGTCCTGGTCCCATTGCTTAAAGACCATGCGTTCCTCCTGGTAACGGATCGCCTCATCGTTAATAGGCATTTGTGCAAACCCATGTGCCCAGGCGCATAGGTGCAGCAGTATTAGTATTAATTGTTTTTTCATTGTTAATTTGTCAAAATTAAATTTTATGAAAGTATTAGTTACAGGATCGGGGGGCCAGTTAGGTTCCATCACTGTTAAACAACTTAGAAGTTGCGGACACGAGGTTGTCGGCCTAGATATTATATTATCAGAAACAACGGATCAGTTCGCGGACATCAGAGATAAGAACCGGATGATGGAAGTTATAAAAGGCTTTGATGCGATCATACATACCGCCGCTGTCCATGGTAAACATTATGACCTGAACTATTCCAGAGAATCCTTCATTGACATTAATATCTATGGTACACTTAATTTATTAAATGCAGCCGTGCATCACGGGGTTGGGAAGTTCCTTTACGTCAGTACAACATCGATTTATGGATCCTCCATGATTGATCCTGATCAGGCGGTATGGGTTGACGAACAATTAGCTGACTGCCCACGCGACATATATGATATCACCAAGCAAACCGCAGAACAATTGTGTAAAGACTTCTTTAATAAAGAGAAGCTGCAATGTTCAGTATATCGTGTTGGCCGCTTTTTGCCGGAAACCGTTAACCTGACTTTCAATCATCGGCTTTACCGGGGTTTAGATGAAAGAGACGGCGCAAAGGCTTTAGAATTGGCTTTAAACCAAACATTCGATCAATTTGAAATCTTCAATATCTCAAGTGGATCGCCATTTCTAAAAGAGGAATTGGTGATTTTAAGAAAATCCCCAAAAATGGTTATTTTAAAGCATTTCCCTGAAGCGGAAGAATTTTATAAAATGTTTTTTTGGAAGTTTCCCGAATGCATTGATCGCGTATATTGTTCGGAAAAAGCTAAACATTTGCTTGGATATTTCCCCAAGTATACCTTCAAGTATTTGCTAAATGAAATTTTACATGGTCAGGTCCCAAGCAAATCATAAAAGATTAATTTATCTCAGTTATATCTTTTCACTTTAAATATTTGGCATTGCGGATAATATCATCCACGAAGATTTTGTCATTATTGATAAAGACGGCAAAAGGGTTAAGCGATGCAATGATTCCGCGCTCCTTTGCCCAGAATACCGCCCGCCAGGCGCCGTAGGCCAGGCCGTCAATGATCTGCAACTCCTGCCGGACATGCGCCAGTAATTGGTCGCGAGTATTATAATCCGCCAGTACATTATCACCTTCTTTCAGCACAAAACTCGATACATCCGTGACCAGGCGGGTTGCGCGGCCCTTGATCTCATTAGCGTAGCTTTCTGTAAAAAATAGTAGATAGGGCTCTGCTTTAGCCATTTGGAGTGTCTGATTTGTATAGCTGACGATATCGGCAACAATGACCGCCATATCTTTAACCGTCAGCCCGTTTTTCAGTGCAGAGTTCACATTGGCTAGCCCGTTATAAATGAGGGTCTGGGCCAGCACAACCGAGCCTACGTTGGTATTGACGGTTTGCAGGTTGTTATCGATCTTCTTCAGGTACTGGCTGTGGGTGACCTCCGCTGAACTTTGCACCGATCCGTTTTCCACGACCGATGCGAAATGCTTCGGGTCAAAAACAATACGTTGCGTAAACCCGGTAGTAAACTGGCTGATCAGACAGACTATAATAAATAACTTTTTCATTGCTTTAGGTATTTGGCGTTGGCAATAATGTCGCTGATCAGAGATTTATCCTGGTCTATATAATCCTGGAATGGGTTCAGTGACCGGATCAATACGTTTAAGTTGGCGTATTGAATCGAACTGACCAGGTTGCCGGAAAGATCCTCGATACTGCTCAGCTCGGTGATGATAAAATCAAACAGGATCTTCCGGTCTGACATTTTCATCTGGTTCACGTCGCCAATGGACGCGCTCAAGCCGACGAGGTAATTCACCAGGCTATGCGACTTGTCTACAAACTCGATCTCTGTTTGGTAAGCTAAGGCAATGATGGCCGGGTTATTTTGGGCCAATTGGTAAAGCTGTGCCTGGTTACTTATGATGCGGTTGACCATCGGCGTCGCCTCAATTCCAATATTAGCTATATCAATGGCAGTGCCCAGCATATTGTATCGTTGCTGTAAATTGCGATAAGTATCCTTCAATTTAGCCAGCATGGTTTTATTGGTAGCTTCGTTCGCAGTCACTACCGTCTGGTTGTACCGCGCATCAGTCTGCAGTTTATTTTCCGACTTGGAATAGTCTGTCAATTGCCAAATGCCAGGTATGTTAAGCGCACTTTTTTGTGCGTGAGCGCCCGTTACACACATCAGCATGATTAGCGGGCTTAAGATGATTGCGTTTTTCATATGTTAATTATTTTTTAAAGCCATTCAAGCGCTCATCCCTGGCGGGATGATGGTTATTTTTGATGTATTTTGCTTCAGTTAAAACACTGTTAGCGATCTGTACATCCATGTTTTGCCACTCACCCCATGGGTTAAGCGAAGCCCAGATCCCGCGCATTTTTGCCCAGTACATGGCCCGCTGCATTCCGTAAGCGATCCCGCGCAGAATGCGCATTTCATTCGCGATATGGTTTAGTAACTTGCCCCGTTCGCCGGAATCCATTAAGTTGTCTTTTCCTCCTTTGAGTACAAAAGCGCTTACTTCCGTGGCTAGCATCGTGGCACGGGTTTCAAAGTCACGGGCACCCTGTTCCGCAAAGAGCAGGAGTACAGGATCTGACTTCGCCGTCGTGACAGCCTTGCCCAAATCGGTGACAATATCGAAACCGATATCGGCGATCTCTTTGATCGTGGTCAAGTTATTGATGACGCTGGCGACCTGGCTGAGCCCGGTATAGATTTTCTGCTGCATATCGTTGACAATGACCAATTGACTGGTGACCGCCAGTTGCCCGCGCTGTATGGCGGTCAGGTTATTGTTGGTTGTATTGAGCTGCCCATTGATGGTAGCGCTGTGGACAAGCATTGCTGCCGAGGTGACCGGATCTACATACAGTACCTGTGACCGCGCCACGATGACCGGTAGCAATAGGAATAAGAAAATATACTTTTTCATATCAAGAAAAATTAAATGATTGGTTTGCCGACCGTGTTGACAGCCGTTACAAATTCGGTGAGTGATTTGCCGCTTTGGCGGTAATCGGCAACAAAAGCATCGAGCCCTTCCGTGTATTTTCCATAATGCCTGGTATAGATCTCTACTGCTGATTTTTCGGGTTTTTCCGTGGTATAGACGAGATATTGCTCAATCGATACCTCGACCCCATAAACTTCACCAGTCTGCCCGCGACGGATATAAACTTCCTTGAACATGCCGCGGTTCTCCTTGTTATCGAGCTGGTTGGTGGTAAAGATCTTGCGTTGTTCCGTTTCGGTGATCGAAAGCAATTTGGCAACCTCCTTGAAGTTTTCCAACGCCTTGCTTTGGTCGAGCAGGATCACGGTATCCGAATTATTGATGATGCTGTCTTTGACGATCGGATTGCTCAGGATATCGCCCAATTCCTGGGTAACTTCGATGATCTCTCCCCAGAACTTTCGGACCGTTTTATTGAGGTATAAAAGAAATTCCGCCATGATCGGTGAGGCAAGGGCCTTCCACGCTTCTTCCAGGATCAAAGTCTTCCGGCGGTCTTTGCGGTGGCGCATTTTCTGAATGAATACGTCCATGATGATCAACGTACAGATTGGAAAGAGAACCTTATTATCTTTCACATTATCAATTTCATAGATAATGAAAGGCTCAAAAAAAAGCGACTCATCGGCCGCTTCGTTCAAGATAGTATCATATTCGCCGCCCCGGTAAAATTTCTTAAGTACATACCGGAACTCGTCCAGGTCAAAGGGAATATGATCTTCGCTTTTAATGACCGGAACCTTATAAAGCGCGAAATCATAAAAACTGTTGAAATTGAGCTCAGTAACTTCACTAGACCGGCTTTGCCCATCAGTGATCTCCGGATTGAAATAAGCATTATAATAGGAACTCACGATGTTGGAGATCACATCCCTTTCCACCGTGCTGATCGTTCCGTCGGCGCCTTTCCAAAGTAAACCGGTGAGCGTAACCAGGAAGTCTTTCTTTTCGATATTATATTCGTCGGCCTTGATCTGAAACGGGTTCATCGTGATCGGCTTTTCTTCGGTATACGTAATGTATTTGCCGTTCTTAAATTGGTTAAGCCCAGTGTAGGAGTGCCCGACATCAACGATAACGACATCCATGTTATAAAGCAGGTATTGTTCGACTAGGCTGTTGATAAAAAAGGACTTACCAGTACCGGAACCGCCTAATACAAATCGGTTCCGGTTGGAAATTCTACCCGTACGCATCATCAGGTCCGAGAGGTCGATCCCTATTGGTATTCCTTGCCTATCGGTGAAATGAACGAGGAACTTACTTGGATCATCCTTCGGCAAACTCTCTTTAAAGAACAGGCAAAGCGCAGCATCACAGGTTGTTAGGAACCAGTCGTAATTTTGGATCTCCACGCCGTTACCCGGCAGTGCCGTGCGGAAAAGCTCCAGCTGGTTGTAAGCGTTCTTGCTGACAATAATACCCAGGCTAAATAAGGCGTTCTCAATAAAATTGGCCGCCCTTTGCAGGTGCTCCTGTTTACAGGTAACCATGATATTGAAGTGGGCCTGTACTAATAATTGATTGTCGCGGGCCACGTCGCGCAACAGGTGATCGATATCTTCCACGCAGAGCTGGTTGGCCGGGTCGGGAATACCAGAATGTCTTTTCTTTTTGACTTCCAACTTATTCAGCGTCATTTGCTGCGATGGGATCTCGATCACTTGGTTGTAAATGATCGTCTCATAGCCGGGTACCTGGTGCAGAAAATTCAGCACATCCACCGGGAAACCTTTCATGGTGTCCTTGTCGTTTAGTTCTACATGCGTGCTTACTTCTGAAGGCAGATCGACATTATCCGCGTTGACCAGGGTGATACAGCGGGTGGACCGGTTACCCATTTGCAGTTCCGTATCCGTCGGCCTAATATTATTCAGTACCAGGCTGCTGCGGCTGAAGTCCATCGCAAGCACGCTGATCATCAGTTTATTCACCTGGTGCTTTTTAAGCAGGGAAGGACGGCATCTGGAAATCTCCAGGATCGATACGACTTTGGTAACGGCTTGCCGGAACTCCTGCAATACTTTGGGGTCATAAACATAGAAATGGCCTTTTTTCGGTTGTTTCGTAACGGTCAGGTAAGTGCTGATCTGTGTATATTCCCGGCCCTCGAAATGGGCATTGTATTTATCCTGCAAATAATCGTCGGCTTTCCGGTACGGATATTTCGCTTTACTGAAAATATCCTGTTTTTGTAACAGGTAGCCATCGCCTAGGATCTTAACCAGGCTGGTGAAAATGCTGTGAAACTCGTCGTAGGCTACCGGCGATGCGGCATAGCGGACAATGGGGTTAGTGATCTCGATCACTACCGAAAACTCACCTTTCGCGCCATAGAGCAGGTCGTACTCATGGTAGGTGTCGGTACCTAAATAAGGTAACTTAAATTCGTTTTTTTGCGGCATATAATTGGAGATTTTTAAGGTTTGCGCGGTGGACATAAATACCCGTCGAGCGGGATTTATTGTGCAGGCCGCCTTTTTGCCGGCTGGCGGTATAGAACAGGCCCCCGACGATGATGCCGACCAGCACGATGGCGCCAACCCACATATTGACCAGCGCCATGGTGATGGAACCTGCAACCAGCCCGAGCAACAGGGAGCCAACGCCCCAATAAATAAATTTGCCCTTGAAGCCTTTGAAAACAAGGGGCCGTTCCAGCCCCTTGTAAACAGCGAATCGCTTGGCCATGGGCTTATAGTCCAAAGAATGCCTTGATGATAAGGGAGGAAAGGACCAGGAAAAGGCAGGATCCGCCCCAACCCATCAATTCCTTGTTAATATCCTGGTCTCCGCTATTCCACTTGGAATACACGCGGATACCGCCGACGATGCCCACAATACCGCCGATCACGAGGGCGATATTGGTGACTGGGTCAACATAGGTTTTCAGGGTGCTGGTCGCGGTATTCAAACCATTAACGCCGCTTTGGGCGAAAGCCGGCACCTGCGTAATGGCCCATAGGATGGCCATCGTGAACATTTTTTTTGTTCTTTTCATTTGTTTGTTCGTTAAAAAATAAATGGAAATCGAGTTAAAAAAGAAAGCCGCCACGGCCGGAAGCGGCTTAATCTTATGATTGGAATTGGTTTAAATGCCGAAAATGGCACGGACAAAAGCGCCCATTAAAACCATAAAAAGCGCGGCATAGAACCAGGCCGCCACATCAGTGGTGATCTGCTGTTTACCCATCTGCCAGTTATGGTAGATCCTGACAGCGCCGATCAGGCCAAAAATAGCCGCCAATACTAAGGAAGCATCGATGGACGAAAAGAAGGAACCGGTCAGGTCCTGCCTGGCTTGTTGCATCTCATCCAATCCGGGCTGGGCCAATGAATTTAGTGTCATCAGGCATAACAACAGTAGCATTACCGTTTTTTGCGGGACCTTTTTCATAGCTTAGAAAGTGGTTATGGCCTTGGAATAGACGATGGCCTCAGCGCGGGCGAGATTGAATATCTCTTTTACGCGAACGCCGCCTGAGGCGATGATGTCGGGCGTTGCTGCCTTTGAGAGTTTTTGCGCCAGGTGGTTTTTAGCCGTAGTGATATCACTTTTGGGGATAGCTTCCAGTTCCATCACTTGCGTAGTTTCTGCTTCGGAGAAGGTGAGCAACTGTGCAGTTTCATCTGCGTCGCCCGTTTTGACCGGACCTTTCAGGTCCAGCAGGATTACCACCAGGTAATACATCGTGTAAAACCCGGCGATCCAGAGTAAAAATTGTAGCCAGTTCATTAGTCAAGTTTTTGGATAAATTGTTTGATAATTGTTTTGAGTTCGGGATGCAGCGTGAACAGTTCGCGTACTGCGTAGGCAACCAGCTTGGTCACATCGATCCCAGTAGCCATTTTAAAATGATTCATGGTTTGCAATGTCTTGGCACCAAAGCGGACATGCACCATGCTTTTGTGGTCGGAATTGTCATAAGTGCGCAGCAGTTCCAGGATAGGCGGTATTTTTGGCGGTGGGGCCGATTTTTCCGATACCTCGGAATCTTCAATTTTCTTTGCCTTTTGATCCTTTTCTGCTGCACCGTCCATTGGTTTGATCTTGCTGCGCAACTGGTCAGCCAGTGATTTGATTTCACTCATAAGCTATTGGGTTTAATATATTGCTCAAAAATTTTGGAGAATACGGGCACGATGACCGGGTATACCGACAATTGGGTCTGTTGGGTATTCGTCCGCTGGACATCGATACGGTCCGGTATTTTGTCGCTGATCTCACCAAAGTGGGCCAGTTGTTCATTCACCTCTAACTGCGTTTCATATTTTACATTGGCCTTGATCCGGTTAGGGATATAAATGATCGCCACATCCGGATTGATCTTGCGCAGCACAACGGAAAACAGGATGGTGGATTCATAGCTGAACTCATCATAAGCGAAAGGGCATAGCACGAGATCGGCGGCCTCGAATAATGGGATGAGACCATCGTCATCCAGTTTGCCGGGAAGATCGACCAAGATAATGTGGTTTTTGTTTTGACCCAGCACTTCAGCCATATCCGGGAAATGTTCCAGTCCCGCAGCAATGACCTGATAAGGCTCGTCGTTTTCCAGCACTTTGGCTTTTTCGTATTTCTGCGCCAGCGATTGCTGGTAGTCCATATCCATTACCGTAAGCTCGCATTTTTTCGCAAGCGCCAGATAATTGGCCAGCAGGAGCGTGAGCGTGCTTTTTCCGGCACCCCCTTTTTGGTTTCCTATAATAATGACCATGAAAATTTGATTTAAATGTGTTATCGGGTAGTCGTTCTTGCTTTCTTCTTCCGGCGGCGGTTCCTGCCATTGATGGCCTCATCATCAACATCCGGCGCGATGTACATAGGCGGTACATCAATATGATCCGTTGTTAGGATGTATTGCTGCACCTGCATGTATTCCGGTGAAGCTGTATCGGTAAGGAGATCATTTACAGGTATAGCAATTGCTACAGCAGGATCGGTTAGCAGTACAACACCGTCTTTTTGTTCCAGCGAAAGTCCCTGGTGACGCAACCCTTGCGCGACATCCGGGTAATTGCGAATGGAGGCTTTGAGTAACACCGCGTAATAAGCTTTCTCATCCGGCGTCGCCTTCCGAAACTTTGCTTCAGCGCTAGCTAATTCTCCGACACTGTACGCTTCACGGCCGGGTTTCGCAAGCAGAACCTTTAAGGGCATGATATCGCTGCCTTTCCAAACAGCCTTGCCGGCATGATCGATAATGGAATAACCATAGGGATCTTTATCCGACTGCGCATGAAATAAGAAGGTGAGGCCAAATTCAGCTGCCATGAAACGCGCAAAATCGGACGTAAAAGCACCGGTTGGCTTATCCCGGCCACCCGGTAACGGTTCGCTCATCCGGGAAAGGGTCGTTCGATAAACCGCGCTGTATTTCTCAAAAAAAGCTTTCAATCGCTTTTGGCGCTGCTGATTTTTTGCAAAAGTTTCTGCCTTTGCGATTACCTTATCTAAGGAAATTTGAAATAGCTGATGACCGAATTTGATAATTTGAAGATGCTGACCAGCTTCTTTGATCTTATAACCCTGACTTTCGAGTATCATCAGGAACTGTGCCTTTGTAGAAAACGAATAGCCCATCGCCTTTATGATTTGAACTTCGGCACTATATTTTTCATCGATGCCCATAACCTTGTTCAGGTTCTGAATGGCCCGGACATTTTCAAAGACGTTGCTGATCTTTTTTCCTTTCTTGTCCACGCGGGTGGTAACGATATGAACATGGTGATTATCGGTATCTTTATGAAAAACGACTAGGTAAGGCTGGTCACCGTAACCCATTTCTCTGAGCCAGGCTTTCGCGATCTCCGTCAGGGCCGTCTTATCATAACTCTTTCCTTTAGCGGAAATGGCGGCATGGAACTGGGGCTTTTGAACTCTGGAGTTTTGGGCGGAAAGCATTTTAAGGTAATTACGGTAATCTTCCGGCCTGAGGCTATTCAGTCCCTGTAAGGAACCGAAGTTTTTGACCAGCATGAGTTCTCCTTTATCCCGGTCGATCTTGTCGGTATTATAAATGACCCCGCTGAATGTGGCTGAAGAAGACAGGATCTTGACGATCATTATTCGTGCTGTTCAGCCACCGGTGTCTCTTCGGCTTTCGACTTATCAAAGACGGCTTGTAGAGAATCACTCAATTTCAAGGTTTCTGCTTTGATCTTGTCCAGGTACTTGACGTATTTCTTTTGCAGTTTTCTTTGACCTTGATTAAAGCCCTTTCGCCAGGCCTCGTAAGATCGGACATCCGCATAGGGAACAAAGGGGTCAAAAGGCGATTCGGCGCCGCAATAAAGTTTTTTGATGCAGCCGGAGATATATCGGTAAAAAAAATAAACAAAAAGGACCGCAATGATCTGCGGCCAAGTGATGATGATTTCCATGATAAATGGGATTTAATGGTTAATAAAAAAAGCTGATTAACGGCTGTGGCCGCGTTGCGGTTGCTGTTCCTCTGTTGGTTTGTTTTTATTTTGTGAGGCGATAAACAATAGATTTGCTGAAACGAACACAGGTAAGCCGGACTCCGTAAGTGGCTTGATAATCGCTTTCAAGTCTTTTTGTATGGGGAAGTCCTGCACGAATATAACAGGGTCAACTCCTTGTTCCCGGGCTACGGCAAATGGATCAAGTTTGATCTCGTCGGGGAGTTCTGCAACTACTACGTTTTCAGGTAGTTTGGTAAGTTTGTAATCCACCTCATGAACATTATGACAGACCGTGTCGTAAAAAAACAGATACTGATCCAACTCTGACGTTTCTATGTCACGAAGGTTAATAGCGTTCCACGGTGCAGCAGTTTCCAGTAGCTCCTTTAGCCGCCAGTCAATAGTAAAATCTGTTCCGGCAATATCGATGTGCGGCAGGTGACCATGCGCACGCTTTTCAAATAGTGCTCCCCCTTCATCCAATGATGTTTGATTTTCCATAGTTAAATATTAAAATTTAATGATCAAATCGTTTGGTACCCGGTACGATGCATTGCCACCTTATAGCCTGGTAGAATGGTAGTAACATGGCCTTATCGTTTTATAAATAGGTTGCCACAATCCTACAGAGTCACGTCATAATAAAGCTCTATAACCCTGTTTCTGGGTGGCGATATTTCTCAATTGCTACGCAGCACTATCGCTATATATTCCTATTGTTATTTCGATCTGTAGCCTTAGGGCCACGTGACAACATAGCCTGGCGGCGGTGTAGCTATATAGTTACAAGTTTATGCCTGGCTCATCATCCTCATAAGTTTTCGAAGCACCGCTTCCAAAGCGATCTGGTTGCCGAGGTAAGTTTCCATCAGCAGGCTAAAGCTTTCGATCACGATTGGCGAAAGAATACCTTTCTTTCTGAGGATATTCGCATACCGGGCGAGTTGATTGATATTATTGCCCGCATGACCCATTTCAGTGCCTATCGCATCGAGACTTCCGATCATTTGCCTGGCATTGATGATTTTCTGCGGGGCATTATGGAGGACACGGGAGCGGATCAGGTCGGCCCGGCTTAGACCCAGCTCTTTTTCAAGATCGAGTAGGTTCTGATATTCCTCATTTGTAAAACGAGCATTGACCATGATAGCCCTTTTTCCTTCAGTCATCGACGGACGCCCCTTAGATTTCTGCTTTTTCATAGAAAGGGAATGAGTTGCGAATTTCCGATACTTCCTTAAAGCCGGCCGAAGGCGCTTTAAGGCAAGTGTTTTTTGGAAGACTAAAAAATGAGCGTAGGGAATTTTTGTCTTACAAAAAAACATCTTGCAAGGGGAAAACCCAAAGTATAACTATGTAGCTGAAAGCCAACGATGATTAATTTATCGTCATTTAAAAATTATTATGCTAAGGTGTTGGAAACGCCGTCGCTTTTAAATTGCCATTGTACAGCGACAATATGGTCATTGTAATCGTTATAGCCTAAATAAGCCTCTGACCTGTCAATCGCCTGCGGTATCGCTGCCGCGAACGCAATAGAGGCAGTATGCCCGGCAAGATCACGGTCAAAGAACAAATCCACTTCGTGAAAGCTACGCGCTATTTTTTTACCCAACTCAAGCAAAGAAAGGGCGTTCAAAATAAGCACTGTGGGATTTTCATTCTCGTGGTCAATAAGCCAGCTTAGATAGTTGAAATAGCCTTCAAATATAACCAGTCTTTGATCATTTCCCGGCACTAAGGTAATCGCTTTATGTCCAAGACAACCTTTAAAGTTCCGGTTACGTACTTCCCAGGCACCCTGCTCATTTTTCCAGCCGGCTGCAAAGAAAAATTTCTTCAGTCTCTTTTCATCCTCTATATAATAATAGATTTCCTGTAGCCGTCCGTGCGCCATTTCCCAAACCCCTCTCTGTTGTAAGTAAGCAGTCAACAATGCATTATTACCTAAATCCTTGAGTTCCTCGATATGATAGTGTGGTAATTTAATGGCGTGACGACGCCGCTTAAGCTCGTTAGCGGGTTTTGGTTCACACAATGTGCCCTGACAGGTCTCGCTGATTTTCGCCAGCACCTCCGAAAAAGATAATGTTTTCCAGTAGAGTAGGCAAAAATCGATAACATTGCCGCCTTTACCCAGGCCGTGGTCGTACCAAACATTGAGATCTTCATTTACGGTAAAAGAAGATTTCGTATCGGAATCGCAGACCATACTAGAAAAATACAATTCTTTCCCCGAACGTTTCGCGGGACGAAAACCTAAACGTCCCAGCAGGTCAGCTAGGGAAACCGTGTCTTTGACCTCCCCGGCGGTTAATAATTCAGCCATAATCTTAATTGTTTAATTGTTAATTGCAAGGCAGCGGGACTGCTTGCTTATTTAAAGGATATATTTGGCCTTGATCGCATGGACAATGGTTTCTGCTTCAATGCGGTCTAGCCGCCAACTGGCGGAATGATCCCCATCTTTACGCGGTGTGAGCATACCCTCCCTGATCCAGGCCTCTATATTTTTGCGGCCATATAGGCGGTACGCCTCAGCCTTGGACAGGTAAGGTTTTAACTGACCTGTTCTGACCAGGGCGATCTGGGCACCGAGGGCAGCGGCAAGTGCCCAAAGTTGCTTTAGCTGATATGGTGAAATTTCCAATAACATAATTCTTCAGTTCTTGCCAATAAAAAAGGGGAGCAAATTGCTCCCCTTGGTTGTAAAGCCGGAATACGGCTGTTACTATAATAATTCGGGACTACTCACCTCGTATTCTACAATACGGACACGCGTCTGCCCGGGCGCTTTCGGATAGATATAATCTCACCTTCGCCCGATTTCCTGTTTGCTGACAGGATAATGCTTCATCCCCCGATGTCAAATAACGTCTGTGTAAGCACCAGCTTACTTCCTATTTGCCACCGGCAAATAGGTGATGCGGTTGCTCGAAGCGGCAATCGCTGCCAGCTTTGAGCGGTCAAACCATTTGGAGGAATCGGATTTTTTGGAGCCAAGAGGACTGATCAGCTTTTCAGCGATCCAGCGGTCTACAATGCTTCTGCCGTAAAGGCGGTAAGCTTCAGCTTTGGTGATCTGCGGTTGAATGGGTTCCTGAGCACAGGCGACATTAGTGACGCCGGTTTCTGCGGATTCTCTTAACAACACCAGTAAATCAGTTAGCTTCAGCATGGTTTCCTCCGATGATTTGCGTTCATCATGGAGGCAAAGGAAAAAAAATAAGCGGCGGAGAAACAGGGAAAGGGGGTGAAAGAAACCTTTCACCCCCTGATTTGGAATTAAATTAAATAGCTGATAATTAGCGCACTAACAAACAGTTCGGCAATTGAAAAACAAAATTAAAATCTTAAAAAAAGTCATATCTGGTGCCCGCAAAATTTTGTTCAAACGCGAAATCAGGGTTAGTAGAAACTACTGCGGAGAATAAAAAGGACATCATGGTGACTTTGTCCCGAACAATTAGTGAGGATGCAACAGAATATTAGTTAGCGGCTGGTACAGGGCACAAATAACGTTTGTAGCGGAAAAATTCGATCAGATCGGTCTTTACACTTTGATCAAGGCTGGCATAATAGGCATTAGCCAGCCCCCTAAAATCTCTTGCCGCATGGTAGAAACCGTTCCTTTCCTCACAACATACCAGGTTTTCGTCTATCATAAGCTGTATAATTCCGACTACCAGCGCAAACGACAACTGCTGGAATTCCGGATGATTATCAAAGTATGCATTTCTCGCCATACAAACAGGGAGTACTATTGAACGTAAAAATTAATGAATGTTGGCTTATTCACCAACAAAATAATATACTTTAAAGACAAAAAAATGATAGCGGTAAGAGGGTAGTAATAAATCAGGCACGAAATATTCAATTTTCAGGCCATTTGTCGAAACCCTAACTGTAAAAGTGGATCAATACGTTATAAATTTTTGAAACTTTTCCAGGAAACCCTACTACCCATTTACTACTGTTTTAGAGCCATTAGTTGTATTTACTTTGTATAGAAATCAGCAACTAACCAAATGAAGAATTCAACAACCTATGAAAAAATCATTTTTACGACCCTTATCATTTCATTATTAATGTTATTATTTATTTATACCTCGGTCAGTAAATTCCTCGACTATGATAAATTCGTATTCCAAATGCGCCTGGCACCCGTTCCCCTAATGAAAATCCTTGCCCCAGCTTTAGGCTGGCTCGTGCCAGGTATTGAAATGCTGATCGCCATCGGCCTTGCAGCCGGCTTCTTCTATCCAAACCTCAGAATCATGGCACTCTATAGTTCGGTCATCCTGCTGATCATTTTTGAAATCTATATCGGCACTATGCTACTATCCGGCTCACACCTCCCATGCACCTGCGGGGGAATCATATCCAAAATGGGATGGCAACAACATCTCTTATTCAATGCATTTTTTATAATCACCGGAATAATCTCTATCAGATTCCTGCCCAAAAAAAAACTATCCATAAACGACTTATATACACAAACCCCATATAAAGATCTTTCACGCGCGTAAAAGCAGGTTGTGCCGTTGCCTGTACTATAAATCAATGGCGAATTTGAAAACATACAAAATATTTAAAAAAATGAAAAATTCAATCAAAGTAAGCCTACTGGCTTTATTATTCACTGTGGGCATCGGCGGGGCTATTGTTCAAAAAATTCAGGCAGCACCGAAAGCAGCAGACCAACTATACAATTGGGTACATTATGACACCGATGGTGTAACCGTTATTCCCGGTACAGAGAATGGGAAATCGGTTTCTCAGGCGCAAGCAGATTTTAGCTGTAGCGGTTCAGGTAATCGTTGTGCCGAAGGTACTGCTACTGGTAAACCTAATGTTGTTATACGTTACCAATAGAAAAATAAAATAAGAGAGGTTAATTCCTCTCTTATTTTACGATATAATTTAGTTAGTCATATCATATAAGACTAATTTATTTAGGGGCCGTATTTCTTCTTTTAAATCAAATCCGTTCTTTTCAAGATAAGCAATAATGTCGGTTAGTTTAACCCCTTTATCAAAGGGAATAAGAAAATCTAAGGGATAGCTAATCCTTGTTTCATTTAAAATTGGCATAGTATCCCATTTAACAAATACTTCGTTCAGAAATTCATCAACGGTCATTTTATGGACGGCAATATCATGAAGTTCAATGTCAAATGATTTAGTTTTCTTTTTAGATATCGGAAATTCCCCCAAACCTTTCTTTCTTGTCATCACCAAACAGGGCTGATCCCGTTTTTCAATTTTGGCAACCACGTTAAAATTTCGTTCTAAATCAGCCACCATAAATTTTGAAAACAGCGTATCTGGTATTGGCTTCGGCAGTATCAGTTCATAGCAAAAAAGGTTTTTTAAAGACCATAGATTCACATTTGCCTTTTTAATCGTCTCATATTTTTCGGGAATAAAACGGACAGAATCTCTTGTGTGAAATTCTATTCGAGAATAATTTGGAAATTGTGACACATAATTCAATTGGGGAAATGCCGCTAACCAAAATAGATCTACTATACCTAAATTCCAAGCGAATGCCCTTTTCATTAAAAAATTCGGATTGACATTTCTGTCATTTAAGGACCCGCTATTGATTTCAGGATTATAGCGGGCAAATATAGCTCTGTAACTAAAATTGGTATCTGCTAAATGATAGGGTTCGTAAAAATCAAATTTCATATTGTCGTGCTTGGTAAGCAAATTGGGCTTATCATTTCCTAAAAAAGCATGTATGTTTTTATCATTTATTTCTTCTGAGCCTGTTATTGCCTGAATGATGCCATGCTTGTCAATCCAAACATTATGTGGTAATGATTTATGAGGGAAAAGCCTTGTGAACAAGGTATCACTGGTTATGATGGTAAATAAAGAAATATCGATTTCCTTATGCTTTAGGAAAAATGAGCCAATTGCCTTTTTATCTTCATAAGCAACTGATAAAACGCTCAATTTGCCATTATACTTTCTACTAAGTGTATCCAGTTCCTGTAGCTCTCTAATACAGGGTACACACCAGGTGGCTCCAAAGTCTATGATTAATAAGCCTTTTTGATATAAACTTGTAATGTTTATCGACCCACTTGTCGTTTTAAGTAAGCCGGTTAAAATCCCTGGCGGTATCGTCTCACCTATTTTTAATTCGTGAGGCTGGTTACCTGTATTTTGAGCTATTAAGTTGGTTGACGTTAAGCAAATTACTATAAACAACCAAAAATATTTATAGATCGCATATTTAATACCCATTGTTTTGTTTAAGATTAGCATCGTAAGTAATTTCATTTTGAGGAATCGGTAACAAAAGAGATTTTGATGACCAGGTGGATTTATAGGCACTTATGATGGCGTTTAATCGCCCTGTTCGTTTTATATCAAGATAACGATGCCCCCATTCGCTAAAGAATTCCGCACGCCATTCCTGGGCAATTGCGTTATAGGCCGCGCTTTGACTTATATTTGTCGATAGCGGAATCAGGTGCGCTCTCGTCCTGATCTGGTTTAGATCACTTACCGCACCTGAAACATTGCCCTGATTTGCCCTTGATTCTGCACGAATCAGATATTGCTCAGCAAGACGTAGTGCCATCAGGTATTCCGGGGTACTCGTATTTGTGGTTCGGTTACGGTATTTATATGGGTAATAAAATGTTGTCCCGCTAACAACAGTAGATTTTGTCCAATTAGCTTTTCGAAGATCGCCTGGTTCAAAGGCATTGATTAATGAAGTAGTAATCGGATATAGCGGCCTGCCGGAACTCGGTATCAAAGTTGGCCCATCTGTGATAAATCCAAATTGCGTGTAAAATTGGAAGATTGCCTCATTGCTATTAGCTTGGAAAACACCAGATGGGGCCGTAACTAAACTGTATAAGCCGGAATTGATGACCAATGTGGCGTTGGCCTCTGCATTTATCCAGTCTCTTTGATATAAATTCACCCTCGCCAGCATGGCCGTTGCTGCCAGTTTATTAACCCTTACCTTGCCATTACCAGTATAATTTAATGATAAAACCGCCTGTGCATCCTTAAGATCAGATATAATTTGACGGTAAACCGAAGCGGAATCCGATTGTGCAATACTTGCGTTCTGATCCACATTTGTATTCAAAACGAGCGGTACAGCGCCAAATGAATTAATAAGATAGAAATAAGAATAAGCCCTCAAAAATTTAGCTTCGGCAGTATAGGAAGAAACAACCGTACCTGGAAGACTCTTAGATGCCTGCAATTGTGTGATCATATCATTACAGGAATAAATAGCAAAATAGTTGTTCTTCCAAATGTTCAAAACATTGGCATCGGTTGTAGCCAGATTACTAAGTAAAAAACCATTAGAGGTTGATGTTGGGTAATTTAGTTCATCTGTATAGAGCCCCAGGTATTTATTATAATTGGGGTCGATGGTTTTATCATACAGCGCGTAAATACTTATTAAAGAAGCAGTTGTGCTGGTGGTATCGGAAAATATTTTATCCGTCGTTAATTGATTCTGTGGCGTAGCAACATCAATTAGTTTTTTGCAGCCGGATAATCCCGCTGTCAATAGGATAGTTACCAAAAACAAAATGATATAATTTTTCATGATGATATATTTAAAGGGTTAACCGGATGCCCGTAGTGAAAGTCTTTGCTGGGGGAAGGTTGGGTGTTGCACCAGATTCCGGGTCTAACAGAGCTGAATCCTTATGCCAGATGGTAAATAGGTTTTGACCTTGAAAATAAATACTCAAACTGCTCATCTTGATTTTTTCAAGCAATTTCGCTGGTAAAGTATAGGAAAGGGCAACGTTCTTAATTCTGAAATACGATGCATCAAAATAATTGGCTGATGAAGTAGTGTAATTATAATCCGGATTATTCGATGATAAAGGAACATTAGTCTGGTCACCTGGCTTCCACCTGTTTAAGATGACCGTATAATTGTTGAGTAATAGGCCGGGAGAATAAAGTAGACCACCCAACGCTTTTTGTTTTGCAAATTGTCCGAAGATGTCCAGTTGCCATCTTTTAAGTGTAAAACTATTACCAATGCCGCCGTACAAATCCGGGGTTCGTTTTCCTATTGTGTTGTAATAATAGGGATCAGAAGATGTACTGCCAGTTGGCGGGGCATAATTGGCTAATCCAGTGGCCGGATCAATTCCGGTAAACCTGATTCCATAAATTCTTGTAATATCATAACCGATCAATAGCGTTTGCGCATAACTTGAAGTTGCCAGATTGTCAAAACTCAACAAGGTATTCTTAGGCATGGTCAGGTTAAAGGTCGTTTTCCAAGTAAAGCTATTGTTTTGTATATTTTTGGACGTTATATCAAATTCCCAACCTTTATTTTGAACATCGGCAGGAAGGTTAGCCTGGTAAGTGGCAAAGCCGGTTAAATAAGGAATTTTGTAATTAACTAACTGATCATCGCTGCGGTTACGATAATAATCGATACTAAATAATAACCTATCTTTAAGGATACCTAAGTCCAAGCCAAATTCGAGCTTACGCGTAGTTTCCCAATGAAATTGGGCGTTGGCAATACGGTTCGGCTTAAGCCCGGAAAGATCTTGATAAGTATAGCCAGAGTTGCCGTAGGTTGACAGATATTGGTAATCGGCAATCTGATCATTACCGGTAAGCCCGTAACTGGCTCTTAACTTTCCAAAGCTTATGAATGGTAGATCATTTTTGACAAACTCTTCTCCGCTAAAAATCCAGGCGGCTCCGACAGACCCAAAATTTCCAAATTGATTAACTGGGCCAAAACGGGATGAACCATCTCTACGGACAGTGGCGTTTAATAAATACTTTTCGTCATAGTTATAAGTTGCCCGGCCAAAAACTGATTCATATTTGTATTGCGTGAAGCTGTTTAGTAAATTAAAAGTACCTGCAGAACTAAAATTATTCATCAAACTTTCAGAACTGAAATCACTGGCTATGATCTGGCTGCCTTTGGACAGTGTATTTTGGTAAGTTCCACCGACCAGCGCGTTTAAAGTGGATTTATTGTAATGGTAATCGTAGGTAATCTGTGGCTCTATGATATAAGAATGCGTACTATTATCACCAAAATTTGTATAGTTCGTGGTACCGGGATACAGGGAAACTGTAGGAAATAACTGTGTTTGTTTAAGCGTGATTTGATTATACCCTGCACTGGTCTTTATCGTTAATCCAGGTAAGATCTTATAGCTTAGCAATACGTTGTTTACTATATTATTTGTATTCGCTAAAGAGGTCGCCTTTGTTTCCGCTACTGGGTTGACTGAGAACCAATTGTAATTACCTGTTGCATCATACAAGGGATAATTTGGTGGGAGAAGTAAGTCTGTTGCGACATTTGATGGATTAGATAATTGGTTATTATCTATTAATAGGGAACTATTGAACTGAAGAAAAAACTTTTTATCTAAAGAGGTATGATTAAAATTAAAATGTATTCCACCGCGCTGATAAAGGTTATCACCCGTTAAGTAGGTAGTTTCAGAATGGAAATTCCCTCCGATATTAAAACTGTTACCTTCGCTGCCTCCGGAAATAGATGCCTGAACATCGGTAATGTGTCCAGTACCCCCAATCAGGTATTTAGCCCAATCGGTGGATTTTTTAGTATCCCAAACAGTTAGATCAGGTGCATAATTCGGATCGTTTGGATCATTTGAAGGTGTTAATTCATCGTTTTTAAATGCTTCATTCCTGATCTGTAAGTATTGTGCCAAGTTTAGAAGCCGGGGAAGACTGGCCGCTTTATCTATTCCTTGGCTTACATTTAAATCAATTTTTGTTTTACCTGCTTTGCCTTTTTTTGTTGTAATTAAAACAACACCATTGGAACCCCTTGAACCATAAATCGAGCTCGCATCAGCATCTTTCAGGATACTGATACTTTCGATATCATCGGGGTTCAAACTGTTAAAGGGACTTACGGTTCCATTTACAGAACCTAAACCAAGTACGCCACCCGCCGATGTAAAACTTCCGCCAATAGCGGAACCGAATGGCACGCCATCAATTATATATAAAGGGGCAGTTCCGGCGGTTATTGATCCTTTTCCTCTAATTTGGATATTGACATTACCGCCGGGAAGCCCGTTTGTTGTTTGTACAAATACGCCTGGCATTCGACCAGATAAAGCAGACAAAATATTGGTGATGGGCTGCTTCTCAATTTCAGCGGTGAGTATTGTGGAAACACTGCCTGTATTCAACCGTTTAGTCGTTTGTCCATAGCCGATCACTTGAACCTCGTTTAACGAACTTGCATCTGTTCTCAATTGGATAATAAGAGTCTCGTTTAAGTTTGAAGGGAATGGAGTAATTGCTGTTCGATAACCGACAAAGGAAATCAAAAATGATCCGCTCAGGGCATTCGTACTAATGTTAAATTTACCTTCATTATCTGAAATAGCGGTTGTGTTTTGATTGGCTATTTTAATGGTTGCACCGGGCAGTGGCAAACCTTGCTCATCTATTATTTTGCCATGCAGTTCTTGCTTTGCACTTTGGGACTTTTCCTGTGCGAACGCTTTAAAAAAAAGGCAAAGCGTGGCCAGGACTATATAGAGTATAGTTTTTTTCATGTATTCAGAGAGTTAATAAATAATTGGAAGTCGGAACCAGATAAAATACGGCAACCTGAATGAGGAAGAATTAACTAAAAACTGACCAAACGGTTGCCGTGTCCGGAAAATTACTCAGGGGCACAAATAATAAGTTGGTAAGTGAAATTTGGATAATAGTTCATCTTTTCAAAATTTTTCATTTGAAAGCAATGAACCGATATGCGTGGAGTTTAACAGTAATGGCGGACCCCACTCAAGTACGCTTTGAAGCCTGTAGGAGGCCGAAGTGCATACAAGAGTGTGCCCACCATTATCGCCAAAGATAATGAATGGGCACTTGTCTCCTGCATCTCGCACTTCTAAAATTCCTACATTTTCAAAGCAAGATTCAAAATTCAAATGCCGTATTCGCAAGATTTGCTTGCAAACCCGTCCAATCACATAATTTGTTGATTGGTAATTCAAATTTAGTGAACTAAAACATCAATAACAAATAATTTAACACTATTTTAGTGTTAATGCACATCGATATAGTGTTATAATTTATTATATCAATGAAACCGTTGGACTTTTGGCCAAACAAAAAGATACAATGGCTAAAAAACCACGTGTAAATTCTGAAAAACTAAGAAGTACGCTTATTTCAATTCAGTCAAGATTTGAGACAGGAAAGATAAAAAAGATGTCCGAAATTGGTGATATGTATCCCACGGGTCTGATTTCTGCATTAGGAATTGGCACAAATGGTTATGTTACCAAATTTAATGCACCTGAGAACTTTACCGTCAACGATCTTTTGAAATTGGCAGATATCACCGAAACAGATATTGAATTGATTTGGGCTATCGTAAAAAAGCAAGCTTTGAGTAATTACGAAAAAAGGGATATCAGTCATTTGATCGGCGCTAAAAGTGAAAATGATAAATGATAACTTTCATTTTAAAAAAGGGTGACGGCACAAGCAAGTATTTAGATTTTCGAATCTCTATATATTATTCAAGACACAAAAGATTATTCGTTAATCTTTAATCTATGATAAGCATAAGCATTGTTCTTATCAATTAAAGCCGCTATATCGTAGTAATGGTTAGCTAATTCTTTATAGTAGTCATGTTTCTTTCTCCTTTCCGCCATTTGCTTTTCATTGAACCGCCATGTTTCTATCGGCGCATTTCTTGTCACTAATTCGCTGCAAAGCTGGGCTTGTAGCACCTTTAAATAGAAATTTTTCATATTTAGACTATCCGCCCGATCGGCCATACTTTTAGCTAATAACAGTTTGTTCGTCGCTTGGCTGCTGCCAGGGTCGGGGTTCATCACAAAACTGTTGAACTGCAGATAAATCAGCGCCCGGAAAAACAGACTTGTTGTATCGTTAGGATGGATTTTTAGATTTTTATCAAGACTATCGGCAGAACCCGCAAAATCTTTTTCAACGGGTGCCAGGGTACCGCTTTTAAGAGAAATTTTTCCGTTGTAAACCATTACCCTGGGTTGTGCCCTTAGCAAAGAAATGGCAAGAAACATCAATGCAATTACACAGGCGATAAACTTATTTAATTTTTTCATAGTCGGTTTTGGTACGGTCTGAAACAAAGATTGCTTAAAAGATAGTAGTTACCAAAGGATACCCTCGTTATGTTAATTCAAAATGTGTACCCTCTGTTAACTAAACGGTGGTGAATCGATTATTTGTATATCCACGGCATTTTTATTAGCTGCTCAATTGCGTTGGCACCTTCTTGTAGATTTTATCGCACAATATTACCCATGCCTTTGAAATCCAATAAAAGCTTAGGTTCTATTTCCAGTGCTTTTGCCAATTCTCTAAGGGTAAGTATGGTGATATTGACCTTTCCACTTTCAATTTTTTGAATATCCCCATAGTCAATATTGCAGTTGAGTGCCATTTTTCTGTATGTCAGCTTCTTAGTAAGTCTTAATGATTTAAGATGATTTCCGAACAAAATTAACACTTCTTTATCTAAATCGCTGATCATCTTATGCTTCTAATGAACAGGAAAGATGAAATATTAATAGTTTAATAATGTTGGTGAATTATCCAACATTTTCTCTTAAAAAATTAGGAAATATGATATTTTGAGTTAAATTTGATTATTATTTATAAGTGCAGCAAACCCGCGGCATTTATATTGTGATAAGGTTTAGGTTGAAGTCTGCCACAGCGATTGTCGGCAGACTTTATTTTTTCACAGCCTGAAGTAATTATCTTTTTACTACGGAACACACTCTTGTTCATTATTTTAAATCATCCAGGGCAACATAATTTTTCCGATATTTGGGAATATTGAATTTTAACTGACGAAGGTTAATTAATCGCCACGCCCCAGCTGTTAGCCGTCTATAATTATTTTACCTGCCATTGAGGCCGTACACCTAAGCGACTCAATAAAACATTGTTGCTACACATGAATTACATTTTTCTTGATAGGGCCATTTTGCGCAATCCTTCTCTGAGCTTTAAGCAGTTTGATCTGTCGAACTTACCAAAGATTGCAGCAAACAATCATTTTCGCCTTGCTTTGTATTTGGCAAGTCCGCAATTTCATGATGTCCTTGACACTAAAAACTATGAGTCTTTATCTTCAAAAGAGCTCCTCACCTTAAAAAAGTATTTTAACCGAATGTGCTTCCGGCCCACACCGTTCGGCGCTTTTTCTTCGTTTACCCTGGTTCCCTGGGGCACTAATGATTTAATCCGCTTACAAGAGAAAAACAACCATAAGTTACATTTAAACTTTGACCAGCAGATCAACATTCAAATCTCAAATGATCTTACAGCGATTGAGGCAGAATCAATCGGTTATGTTATAAATCCAACCCTGTATAAAATTTCGAGAGAACTAAGGTTTGTTAAAACTAGCTATAACGAAACCGATGCTAAAGTTTCCTATAACCTGGAATCGTATCAGCATAATTTCATCATTGAAGGGCTGATAAAATTCTTAGGAAATGGATACAAGGCGGCAAAGTTGATCATTGATTTTATGAGCAATATATCAGGTAGTGACCAACCTACCGCAGAAGATTATTTTCATTTCCTGGTCAACGCACAGGTTCTTGTCCCTGATATAGGCCTAAATATTATTGGTGATGACTACCTGGACAGGTTACGTTCCTGTATTGAATTAAAACCTTTGTTTGATCGCAAGAGCTTTTTTAATATTAAAGACCAACTATCAGCTTTGCAGCATCCAACTGTTAAACGTCTTAAAAAGATTAGTGAACAAATAAAATATGATGCGGTCAACGCGGGCAAACAAAGTTTTAGAAATACTTTTTACACTGGTTTAGAAAGAGGTGTTGCAGATGGTTCCCTAAATCTGCGACATCAGCAATCCATACGTGAAGCGCTTGATGTCTTAGTGAAGTTAGTACCGGAAACTCAACCATCCTCGTTAGAGCAATTTATCAGTGAGTTTAAGCGCACTTATGACAAAGGCAAAGTCCCGCTTTTAAAGGCCCTTGACCCGGAAACTGGTATCGGTTACGGACAAACAACCCACACGGACTATGAAAGTGATCTTTTAAAAAAAGTAAAATTTAAAGAACAGAAGCCTAATCAAGATAGGATCACCTGGTCAAGAAACCAGCAATTTCTATTGCAACGATGGCTAAGTATGGCAAGCGGCTCGAATGTAATTGAACTCACAAAAGTGGATATGGCCGAAATGGCAGATGATCGAACCCTGTCAACTCCTCCGTCACTTTCAGTTATTTTTAGGGTTGCACAAGACCAAATTTTTATAGAATCAGCTGGAGGAGCTACCGCCACAGCTCTTGCGGGAAGATTTGGTTTTTGGAGCGAAGATATACGCGACGCTACCCGGCAAATAGCTGTAGCGGAACAAATAGCGAACCCTCATGTGGTGTTCGCAGATATCGGACATCTATCAGATGGTCATACGGATAATATTAATAGGAGACCGTCCATTTATTATTATGAGATTGTCACAAACGCTGTTTCCGGTCTGCCTTTCGAAAGACAAATTCCCGTGGCGGACTTATTATTATCTATTGTCAACGACCAGGTGGTGGTATTAGAGTCGGCCCGCCTTAAGAAAATTATAGTACCGAGGTTACCTTCCGCTTATAACTATAATCTTAATGACCTTGCCGTTTTCAAATTTTTGGGAGATATGCAATTTCAGGGGATACGTAGTAATTTTACATTGGATTTAGAAGTATTGTTCCCCGGAATGGAAAGTTATCCCAGGGTAATTTACGGCAACACGATATTAAGTGCAGCTAAATGGAATTTGGGCAAAAATGAACGTCAAAGGCTGAGTGCAGTGCCATTCGATTTGGCGCTAAAAGAGTTCAAGGGTTTAAGAGAGCGTTTGAAACTGCCGGATGTAATTGGATTAAGCAATGGTGACCAGCAACTGGTCTTCAATCTCAATAAGTCCGAAGAAGTCAGATTTCTACTCGACAATTTAAAAAACACAAAGCATATTACCCTTCATGAAGTCTTCCTTCCCGAAAAGGGACCGGTATACTCAGCTCCCCAACGACCCCTGATCAATCAATTTATCGCCTTATTATATCAAGATAAACAAATTTATCAAGCCATAAATAAAACGGATAAAAAAAAAAGGACGGCAACAAAAAAGGATTATATCATCGGAAGTAAATGGCTTTATCTGAAACTTTATTGCCATCCAGGAATGGCAAATGATTTGTTGTGCCGGGTAATCATGCCCATATTGAATCACTTTGGGGCGGATGTGTTGAAATCCTGGTTTTTCGTCCGTTATCGTGATTCAGCCTACCATGTCCGGCTACGCATACAAATAGAGGGGGATATTTTGAAAGAAATATTGGTCAGATTGAAAGCCAAGCTCGAAGGGAAAGTGAAATACAATCTGATAAGAGAATATCAGGCAGATACTTATCGCCGGGAGGTAGAAAGATATGGTGCGGATATTATAAAATTCATGGAAGACTTTTTTTATGCAGACAGCGCCCTGGTAATACATTATATCAAACGGTCTACTCTTAAATCCTTTCCATATCCATATCATAGCCTTGCGTTCAAGTCGGTTTTCTATCTTACGAATGCCTTTTTCCCAGATATTAACGAGCGTTTTTCTTTTTTGGAAACGATGACTGATATTTTTTACAAGGAATTTGCTGGCGATAAAACTTTAAAAATAGATCTCGATCAAAAATATCGGGAACTGAAACAGAAAATTAATCAACTTTTAAACGACCCGCGTTTTTATAGAAGGACCAATTTGGAAAGCTATCAGCAAAATTTTGATACCCAAGCGCAGGCGATAGTAATATATGCTAATAAATTTTCCTTAGAAAGAAAAAGACAACTACTAGCAGATATGATCCACATGCATTTAAACCGGATATTTATTGACCGTCAAAGAAATCAGGAATTGATCGTTTATTATTGTGTTTACAAGTATAGTTTATCGCTGAAGGCTATCGTCGCTAAATGAGTTAATATTTTCTTCGGGATCTGAGTAACAATTCATTCATTTTCGCTAAGAAGGCCTCTTTATAATAACGACCTAAATTTAATTGCGTATCATCTTCCATGGTCACCCGTGAATGTTCAACAGATTTGATTTTCGAGTTATTGATAATAAAAGACTGATGGATGCGTGAAAATTGTTCCGGAGGCAAAGATTGTTCAATTTCATTGATCGTAAGGTAAGGCATGATATCATTCCCGTGTTGAAAATGGATCTTAACATAGTTTTGAGCTCCTTCAACATACAGGATGTCTTTAATCACGACTTTAACGCTTTTCCCCCTGGTGTCTGACTTAACAAAAAAGTATTCGCTTATTTTATCTTTTTCCGGCTTTATAATAGCTTCACGTTTGCGTATTTTTTGAATGCATTTTCTGAACCGTGCATAGCTGATCGGTTTTAAAAGAAAATCGAAGGCTTCTTTTTCAAAAGCTTCAACGGCAAATTCCTGAAATGAAGTCGTAAAAACAATGGTCGTATGAAGATTTGCCAGGCCTGCAAAATCCATCCCGGATAATTCAGGCATCTCTATATCGAGGAAAGTAACGTCAGGAGGACTATCAGAAGTAACTTCATCAAGAGCCTTTACCGGGTCGGTAGAATATCCATGCAGTTCCAAACCTTCTGTACTCGTAATATATTCCACCAGTATTTCGACCGAATGGTACTGGTCGTCAACAACATAACATTTTAAACTCATAGCTGTATCATCAAATCCACCTCAAAAATTGCTTCATCCTGATTGATCTGAAGCGAGTATTTATCTTTATACGTATGATCTAAACGTTTAATTATATTTTTTATTCCGACCGAACGAGCACGTTTTCTGGTCGGCGCTTTGCTTTTCAAATTCCAGCTAGTATAATGCAGAACATGGTCCTCATCAACCTCTATATGTATCCTTGCGGGTTGCTTATTATTTTTGAGATAGCCATGTTTGAAAATATTTTCGGTCAGGGTCAGCAGAACGAGTGGTATAATAGTATTATTTTCCAAAATCCCATCTACATGAAAATCCATACTGAGTTCGTAATCAAACTGCACCTGGTTAAGTGCTATCAGATGCTCCAGTTGTGCGATCTCATCTGTAAGATTGGCTTTGCCATCAGGGCCCACGCTTTCAAATGAATATCGCATAATATCAACAAGTAAAAGGATGCATTGCGAAGCCTCCTTAGAATATTTATAATAGGTATCATGGATAAACGTGAGAATATTGTATAAAAAATGAGGATTGATTTGTTGTTGAAGATAAGCGCTTTCCGCTTCGGCCAGGTTTTTTTCAAGTCTTGCGTTTTCAATCAACGTATTCAATTGAATCTGCTGTGCCTCAAACGCTTGATCGCGAAACTTGATCATTCTCAAGATGGCCCAGTACATACTGCTAAACGCTATAAAATATACCCCCCGATAGGCATTTAGTATAACAAATTTCTGCACATAAGTAAGCTGGAAAAAAAAAGAAAAATGAACGCCTGCCAAAAAATAATCCAATATATATTTCACTATTAAATAGATCGCAAGCTCAAAAATCACGAGCCCCGGAAGTAAAATATAGGTTTTCGCTGAATCTAAAGCATATTTTAAAACAACATGTGCATGGATATAAAACAGGAGAATATTGAGTGTGTAATAACAAACATAATCTACTTTGGGAAATGAACTGCCGCCAGTTAGTTTTATAAAACTGACCTCGTAACAAATAAAGGCAAGCCATCCTAAAATATGGCTTCTGATAGTTTTTAAATTGATTTTGTTTAAATAATCCATTTTGATTGTAATAGAAATGTCATGCTCGGTTATATGTCGGGACTAACTTGTTGTCCGTGTAACAATGTTGCATCCGTCTTATTGTACTGATAATTTCGGTAAAAAGTTACCATTATGAAACACGTACAAGTAAAAAATTTTAAGAGGAAGACAAATACTATACATAGCTATAGAGGTTTGTCAAATGGTTATGACACCCAGCCCACTGTTGGCGAAACGGATCCAACCAATACCGTTATTACAATTTTAACGACCGTAAGTGGTCAAACACATTTGGCGAAACAGACTCAATAAATTAGGCCGGGTCATTATTGTAATACAACTTAATTGCGTTTAGCCATGCTAAAAGACGAGTTGAAAGTATTGCGTAAAATTGCTGAGTCAATTTTTAACATGCCGCAGAAAGATTTTTTGCGGCATGTTGACGCTAATGAGAATTTAAAAAATGATATTCATGACGAATGTCAACGCATAAAAGATGCCTGGACCAGTCTGCTGTTTAGTCAGAATAAGGACCATGTACTAAAGCGGTATGTCTGGTTCGAACAAGAAACTTTGTTAAAACTGAGCGATTACATATTTTATAATATTCAATCAGCTGATTTAATAGGCAGACTGAAAAAAAAAGATTTATTACCGGAGATATTATCAATTTTATTAAGTGATTTATTAGAATTGAAAGATTTTCTAATTCAATATTTTCATACCTATATAAATCCTAATGGAAAATTACCCGAAGCTGCTATTCCTCTTATAAAAAAACAATTAGGCGACGCGGCGGAGGAATTAAGTGCCCTATTTACAGACGCTGAGATTGATTCGGGATTGAAGGCTTGTTTATTAGATTATCTACACAATATTTTATATGACAGTTCAAATTCGCCCTTAAATTATAGAGTTTCCGAATACCAAATGCTATTTACAGAAACCTTAAAGGAAGTAATGGATTTTAGAGATAAGCGTGATCTGACCTACGCTGTCGTTGAAGCATTGTTTTATTTGAATTTTAATCATTTCGGCTTCAGCCAGTGGTACCAGGAAAAGATAGTTAGCAAAAGCAGCGCGTCAAAGCCGTTAGAAATTGGAAAGCTCGTCAAGGACGAGCTGCTAATCCTTAAAAGCTTGCCCGTGATCATCACAACGGGCTTCGATCCTTTGATTGCGCCGATAAATATCCAGCTGGAGGGTTGGCTGATTGAATATACTAAAAACGACCTTCATGACCACATCGTTGGGACTAATGGTAAATTTTTAAAAATGGAACTCAAGGTAACCGTTGCTCAACTGGTTTTTTTAATCAGATTACTATACGAAGAAGGCGTTTTTGCCATGAAAAGTATCGCCGGTGTATTACGTTTTTTCTCCAATCATTTTATGACGAAAAAGCAGGCGCATATTTCTTATGGCAGCATGAATAAGCTTTATTATAGCAGCGATCAGTTTACAGCCTATTATATAAGGGAGCTTTTATTGAATATGGTGTCAAAAATCAATAAGTTGTATTTTCCAACTTAGCAATTCGGGTTGTAAAGATGAAAATAGTTTTTAAAAATAGACCCTATGAAAACCCGTGATATAATTTTGATATGGCTTTTAAAGGTATTGGAAGCTTACAAGCCACAAAAAGCGGCTTTCTATGACTTTGAAGAAAGAATTATCGAGCGTAAATACTGCTCAAAGGATATTATTTTGTGCAAACAAGGAGATGTCACCAGAAAGGTATATTTTTTATCCAGTGGGACTGCGCTTACTTATACTTTTACAGATCAGGGTGAAAAACAATTATTAAACATTTTTCAGTCAAATGAAATTGTCGTAGGGGAAAGTTTTACGCTTCAAGGGCCGAGTGAATATTTCCTGATGGCTTGTGCAAATGCCTATTTGCTTAGTGTTACACACAGCGAGATAAAAGATATCTACCGAAAATTTCCTGAGGTAGAAGAACTCTCAATGATGGTCATTAGTGCAAAAAAAAGCAAGGAAATAAAAAGGATTCAAATGTTAAACGAATTTGGTATCAAGTTGGTGAGGGATTTTTACAAGATATATACGGAGCTTTTGGAGCCAGGCAAAGTTTTGAGAGATGCTGACAGCGCTTCCTATTTATTAATATCGGAAGGAACACTAAGAAGTCTGCGAAATAGGCTTCTCCATGATGGATCACTCAAAATCCACCATTAACCACCAATATACAACATATGGGCCAGATATTAAGGCAAATTGCATTTCCGCGAACATTTATTAGGAATCTGCATTTGCCGATTTTATTATTTGTAATAATAACCTTTCACGAAGCTAATTAAACACAAATGAAAAAGTATTGGAGTCAGTATGAATTTAATTTCCGAACAATTGCAAGTTTTTGTGTGCGATTCAATATCTCCCCAAAAACTGATTACAAAACAAATCCCGGCGGAGGAATTTAATAAATGGGACCACTTTATCCTAAAGGAAGTCGAGGCCCTAAAAATCTTAATTTATTTTTCTTCTGTAAAAGATAATGGTATAAATGAATGCTCAGTAACAAAATTGTTTAACCAATTAGTTAGTTTGAGTAACATCGTATCCTCTTATTTATTTAAAGGTTTTAATATTTTGAAGCATCACCCGCAAGCCAACGAAATAAAAAAGCATTATAAATTTTCGCGAAATCTTCTTGATGAACTGGTTAGTGGATTAGAGAAATCATTTCCTCAGGAAAGTAAAAAAATAAAAATCACGGCCTCAAATATGCCCGATGTTATAGGGAATCTAAAATATCTGTATAACAATATGCTTCAGAATATAAGTGGTACCAGCATAGATCACCAGTTACAGGAAATTCTAGATAGGGGGTTTAATTACTTAATTGGCAAAAAGGGTATAACAAATTCAGACGTTGAATACATCACGAGCCTGTGTTCTTTAATAATTCGGACAAAGCCGGAAAATTCACCCTCAATGATCGATCTCCTGTTAGCGAATGATTTTAACATTCCTGATTTTTTCCTTTACTGTCTGAATACCTGGGAAGAAAGATTGGTTGAGATACCCGGCCTGCATGAACAAAGTGAGATGTTATTGAGGGAAAAAGACCGGATATTGAAATTGAAGACTCAAAAAGGCTTGCGGATGCCAGGAGTTCCAATTCCATTAATTAAAGAAATGAAGCAATTTTTAAATGAAAAACAGGAGATCGTTGCTCAATTAACCAAAATAAGAAGGCAAGTTATTGAGGATAGTGAAAAACTAAAGTCCGGAAAACGTTTTTTAGTGAATTTACCGGTGTCGCAATTAGGGCTATTTATCCGTTTGCAAATTGAGATGGGGCTGTTGCTCAAAGAGCATGTCGGCGAAATATTTATTTTTTTTGCGACTCATTTTTACACAAATAATGCGTTGTTCATTTCACCGCAAAGTTTACAAAAAAAGTCTACGGATGTCGAATTCGCTACCGCGCAAAAACTTAAAAAGCAGATCATAGGGATGTTAAACTGGCTAAATACAAACTATAATCTTTCCAATTATAGCTAATTAAATATTTTTTTCCTGAAACAGAAGAAGGAGATCGTGCTTTTTAAGGAGATTAAGCAAATCATGGTACCAAAGATATGTAAATTCTTTCTGTCGCTTTAATTGGTTTAAATTCAATGACATTACATCTTCTAATGTACCAATACCCAGTCGTTCGGATTGTTCAATAAATGCATTTCCCATACCTAACTGAGAAAATGGACATTTTAAGGCAATCAGTTCTACCATACCTCAATCGTTTAATTTTAATTACAACAAAATACGAGGTATAAAGCATTTGTCAAGTTAAAAATTAAAAATATATTTCCCCAAAGGTGAATTAAACGTTATGATGCCTAATACAGTCGGCTGTTGTTACAGCTAAAAATGTTTATTATTTAAATACCATATTATGAAAACCAGATGAACGAAAGTTGAAAGCATTTTTATCGAAGCTACCGCATGAGTTCTATACTAAGTCAAAAAGAAGGTATTACTGTTGAAGCAGTTGAAATGAAAAAGTCTATGGCTCCAATCAGCAGAGTCCAGTGACAAAGAAGCTGAATAAACGCAAATCTTAATAGCACTTCATCCCGGATTTTTTAAAATAAAGACTATTTAATAGGATAGTTATGCGCTGTCTCTATTTGAGTAAGGGTGATATGACTTCAACTACAGTCATATCACCCCTAAAGAAAATCAACCTACGTTTTCTTTTCTGAAAGAAAATAAGACCATAACATTACCTTTCGGCCCTGTTCAAATAAGCCACTATACAACGAAATTTGGGACGTAAACACTTAAGTTTTTGTACTCCATTATTAATAATTCTATACAGTGATACTAAAATTTATTACGTCACATTAATATTTTGTCACATTTTTATATAATTTTGTGACATGAATTCTATTCATCAGGAAATATCAAGTCAAATAAAAGACTTTCAACCGGGTGTTATCGTATTCCCCACGGACTTTCGCGGTCTGGGTACGGATGATGCGATCAGGCAGGCTTTATCGAGATTAACCAAAGAAGGCAGAATCGAAAGGCTGGCTCATGGCATTTATTTCCTGCCAAATATACACCCCACTTTTGGCAAGCTATATCCATCGATGGAAGAAGTTGCTAACGCTGTAGCCGCGAATGAACATATGCGTATCAAACCGGCAGGCGCTTACGCCTTAAATAAATTAGGATTATCCACACAAGTACCGGCGCGATTGGTTTATATTACAGACGGACAGGCCAGGCAGATCACGATCGGGAAAGGTGGTGTTAAGTTCAAGCCCGTTAGCCCCAAAAAATTCGGCATGAAAGGGCCAATCAGCAGTTTATTGATTCAGGGGCTGGAAGAAATGAATATTAGCCAGATTACCCCTAATATGGAAGAACGCATTAAACAACTTTTGAACCAAGAAACCATGGATAATCTATATTATGATCTTAAACTTGCCCCAGCACGTATCAATGACTTTATTGTTAAACTATTAAAATATCCCCTAAATGGTCGAGTGGCTTAGTTTGTCAGACGAAGACCGGCTGATCTCTATACAGCAAGCCGCTAATAAAAGCGGGATGTCTACTAAAGTGATTGAAAAAGATTGGTGGGTAACGCTCGCATTGAAGGCCGTATTTCAAAGCGAGTTTGCACCACATTTATCCTTCAAAGGCGGCACATCGCTAAGTAAAGGCTGGCACTTGATCGAGCGCTTTTCGGAAGATATCGACTTAGCTATCGAAAGAAGTTTCTTAGGGTTTGAAGAAGATCTGAGCAAAAATGCAGTGAAAAAATTGAAGCGTGTGGCCTGTGATTTTACTTCAACCGCCTTAAAAGCAGCACTGGAAAAAGAATTAGCAAATTTGGGTGTACCTGACGGTGCTGTAACAGTAACAGCAGACCCCGTCAACCCTACTATTCCTGATACTGATCCGCAAACTTTGCGTATCGCTTACCGCTCTTTGCTTGACCCGCTGCCTTATATCGCGGATAGCGTAAAATTAGAGGTAAGTGCCCGTTCCTTGAACGAACCAGCAGTAGAGCGTCCTATATCGTCTTTATTAGGCGAATATATGCCTGGTTTCCCATGGTCGGGTGAAAGTTTCCCCGTAGCTACAGTAGAGCCTAAACGAACCTTTTTAGAAAAAATATTTTTATTGCACGAGGAATTTTTGCGGCCGGTTGATCGTATTATTTACGAAAGGATGTCCCGGCACTTGTATGACCTAGAGCGGATCATGGATACCGAACATGCGGAGGCGGCCTTAGCAGATCGTGCCTATTATGATTCCATCGTAGAGCACCGCAGGCACCTGATCTTTAAAGCAGGTGTTGATTACAATACGCACCAGCTGAAAACTTTGAATTTCATACCACCGACTAGTATTTTACAAGCATTTGAACAGGATTATTCACTAATGCGCGAACAGATGATTTATGATGAGCATACGAAGGACTTTGTAGATGTTATAGCCCGGTTAAACAATTTGTTAGATCGTATAAAGTTGGCTTAGCACCTTATATTTAACTTTTCTGATCGAAATAAATCTTATAATATTTTTTCCAGTATTAGCATCTACACCGTGCTCGATCAAATCCTGACATCCATGTATAAAACATTCAAGTTTTTGTCTAATTTAATCACACTTTTCATTGTACGAGAGGCTTTTTTAAGGCATTGCCTGAGATTTCAAAATCGTCCGTAATTGTTAGAGATTTTTTAAAATTGTTTTTACGGAATATTTTTTTCATATTTGTTATGAATTAATTGTGAATTTGAAAAATCGATTTATAATTACCTGATTCAAAGCCTACTATAAAGGTAGATCAAACGACTGAAAATCCTTGTGTCGCTGGTTCGATCCCAGCTGATACCACAATTGAAGAAACCTCTTAGTGTAAGCTAAGAGGTTTTTTTGTGCCTATACATTTGTTTTAAAACGACTTAGTGTCAACCCTTCTTGTCGCCTTCGTAATGCTGGCTTCCTGTTTTTAAGGCAGCTCCGGTACTGGTTTCGCACCCTCTTTCCTTCAATATTTATCCGCTTTAAAGAAACTGTGTGAATTGTACACGATTCCAGACCATGTGCCTCATAATATTTGCCATTAAAGCATAGAAATAAAAATGGGTTAACATAGGCTTTACATGTTACAAATAGCTTTGCCCCCATTCTATGCAGTTAAAAACATTAACGAAACTAACCCTAACTAATTTCTATTAAAATGAAAAAAACTTTACTATCCAGGCTCAAGGTAATGGTTTGCGCTTCATCTGCGTTTCTGTGCGCAAATGTAATTTCGGTGCAGGCTATTGCAACCGAAAGGCCGGGCAATTATGCCTACATGGTTAATAAACAGGAATCCGGAACGATAAGCGGAAAGGTAGTCGATGAAAAAGGCGAACCTCTTCCCGGAGCTACTATAACTATCAAAGGACTTAACCAATCGGTTATGAGTGCGGTTGATGGTAGCTTTAGCATAAAAGCTGCCGTTGGTACGTATGATGTTACAGTAACATATGTTTCATATGCTACTGTAACTTTAAACAAAGTTGTTGTGAAAGCCGGTGAAAATTCACCTTTAAACATAACCTTAAAAGGTGAAACAGGGTCTTTGAATGAGGTTATCGTAGTAGGTTACGGTACGCAAAAACGGGCTAATGCTACCGGCGCTGTTGATCAGGTTTCTTCTAAAAGCATTGAGAACAGACCTATCACCAATCTTTCACAAGGATTACAGGGCTTGCTGCCTAACTTAAACCTTAAAATGGGTGACGGTAAGCCAACACAATCTCCTGCCTATAACATCAGGGGTACCACATCTATTGGCCAGGGCGGTAACGCACTTGTGCTTGTTGACGGTTTTGAAGGCGACCCGAGTTTGCTTAATCCCAATGATATCGAAACTATATCTATTCTTAAAGATGCCGCCTCTGCCGCTATTTATGGTGCAAGAGGGGTGTTTGGTGTGGTATTGATCACTACCAAAAAAGGTGAAAAAGGACGTACCAGTGTTTCGTATTCCAGTAATTATGCTGTCAAGTCGCCGGTAACCAGGCCTGACTTTGTAACCGATGGTTACACGTGGGCCAAGATGTTTGCCGCGGCATTTGTTAACGGTGACGGCGCTTTCCCTCAGGCTGCTAACAAAACACAAGTATTCTCGCAAGCTTATCTTGATGAGTTTAAAAGGAGAGCAGAATCAGGCCAGCCATACAGCACTATTGATGTGAACCCTACCACCGGCGTGTACACTTACTATGGCAGCACCGATTATTATTCGTATTTATATAAAGACAATACCAGGGCGTTTGACAATAACGTTTCGGTAAGTGGTGGCAGCGATAAGGCAACTTTCCTGGTTTCGGCCCACCAAACAGATCAGGCAGGTTTGTTTAGATACAACAGCGATGATTACAATTTAAAAAACCTGCGTGCACGTGGTTCTATACAAGTATTCCCCTGGTTAAGTGTTGAAAACAATGCTGATTATTCAACAATGGACTACCACAACCCAATAAACGTGGGCGAAGGTGGTGGTATCTGGAGAAATATTGCGGATGAAGGCCACCCTACCATGCCGATATTTAACCCGGACGGTACATTAACTTTCTCTGCTGCTTATAACGTGGGCGATTTTATCTATGGCAAAAACGGTATTGATACCCATAAAGAGGTGTTCAGAAATATCACTGGCTTAAGAAGTAATTTCTTTAACAATAAATTACGTGTGAATGCCGATTTCACTTTCCGTAATACAGACAACAATAAAGAGCAAAGACGCGTTCAGGTACCTTATAGCAGTACAAAAGGTGTTATCGCTTACGTGGGTACTACTACCAACGACCTGGCGTTCGACTATCGCGAGACGAAATACCTGGCAACCAATATTTATTCTGAGTTTGAAAATCGTTTTGGTAAGGACCATTACCTTAAAGCTATGGTTGGTTACAACTATGAGCAATCAACCTATAACAGGTTGGCGGTACAACGTAACGGCCTGATTTTTGAAGACGCTACCGACTTAAACTTAGCGCTTGGCCAGGCAATTACTACCGGAGGTGGTTATGAGCAGTGGGCTATTTTAGGCGGTTTCTCAAGGTTAAACTACTCGTTTAAGGATCGTTATTTGGTAGAGGTTAACGCTCGTTATGATGGTTCATCAAAATTCCCGTCAAACCAACGTTACGGTCTTTTCCCGTCTGTATCTGCAGGTTGGAGAGTAAATAACGAACCGTTCTGGCATGTATCAGATAAGTTAATCTCTGACCTAAAAGTACGTGGTTCTTACGGTTCATTAGGTAACGGTAATATTGCTTCATACGCTTTCCAGGAAGCTTTCAACCTTAGCCAATCTGGCGTGATTTTAAATGGTTCAAAGCCGCAAACTACGCGTAACCCTAATGTATTGCCCGACGGTTTAACGTGGGAAACGTCAACAACCGCTGACCTGGGTTTGGATATAACTATGCTTCAAGGAAAGTTAAGCTTTAGCGGTGATGTATATCGTCGTAAAACTACCAATATGTTTACCTTAGGTTTAACACCTCCGGCGGTATTTGGTTCTGCCACACCAAAGGGCAATTATGCCGACCTAACTACCCGTGGATGGGAGGCATCAGTAACCTGGAGCGATAAAATTGGCGACAGTGCCAAGCCATTTAGCTACAATGTAAGGCTTACTTTGGCTGATAATATTACTAAAATTGATAAATACAAAAACCCTGATAAACTGATAAGCGATTATTACGAAGGACAGACTTTAGGCGAGATATGGGGTTACGAAACAGAGGGTTTCTTTAAAGATGCTGCCGATATCGCATCGCATGCCAAGCAAGATCCGGAAATGCGTGCATCACCTTCAGGCTTATGGTTCCCGGGCGATATTAAATTAAAAGATCTGAATGGCGACGGGTTCATTAACAGGGGTGAAAACAAAGTAGGCAAGTCCGGCGACAGGAGAATAATTGGGAATTCTGCCCCAAGATATACTTATGGTGTTAATCTGGGTGCAAACTGGCATAATTTTTCTTTCTCTACCTTCTTCCAGGGAGTTGGCAAACAGCAATGGTATCCAAGTACCGAGACAGAAATGTTCTGGGGGCAGTATAACAGGCCATATAATAACATTCCCAAATTTCAAGTGGGTAATATGTGGACACCAGACAATACTGACGCTTATTTCCCAAGAACAATGTCAAGGGCAGCTTCAAGCAATACCAACCGTACATTGGGCGTGGCACAAACCCGATACTTACAAAATGTTGCTTACGTTAGGATGAAAAATATCCAGGTTGGATATACGTTACCAACAAAATTGGTAAACCGTGTAGGTATGCGCAGCGCCAAAATATTCTTCTCTGGCGAAAACCTGTTCACTTATTCACCGATGTATAAAATTGTTAAAAATACTATCGACGTAGAGAACGCCGTACCTACAGATCAGGATCTGAATGCTGGTACTACTACCGGCGATGGTTACAATTACCCGATATTAAAAAGCTACTCTCTCGGTTTAAACATAGGCTTCTAATTAGAAAATTTAAAAGAATAGATCAAAATGAAAAAACACTATATATTAATTTTGCTGGGCTGCCTTAGTTTTGCAGCCTGCAAAAAATTAGACCAGGAACCACAAGCCACACCTACAAAAAAAGCTGTATTTGGTACTGAAAACGGATTGAAGTTGTATACAAACTCGTTTTACAACATGGGTTTTCTTCCAAAAAACTCTACCTCGCAGGATGCCATGTCAGATTACCTGGCTGTGAAGTCTGTGCCTGATTTTATCCGTGATGGTGCGTTTAGCCCAACTAACAGCTCAGGCTGGGACTGGTCGGATTTGAGAAATATTAACTACTTCATACAAAACTGTGTTGATCCGGATGTACCCGCTGCGACACGTAGGGCTTACCTTGGTTTGGCCCGCTATTTCAGAGCATACTTTTATATGGATAAAGTAAAACGCTTTGGCGACGTACCATGGATCAATAAACCAATTGACTATGATGACGCCGCAACACTTAATGCAGGTCGCGATAACAGAACGTTAGTAATGGACTCGGTATTGGCCGATCTGGACTATGCCTGCGCTAATTTACCGGCTGGTAATGATGCAAGCCGCACCACAGTTACCAAATGGGTTGCCTATGCTTTCAAATCAAGAGTTTGTTTGTTTGAGGGTACTTTCAGAAAATACCATACCGAGCTTAATTTAACTGGTACTGCCGACAAATGGTTAAATGAAACCGTATCAACTTCAGACCTGATCATGAAAAACGGTGGTTACAAAATCAACACTACCGGTGGTGCAGGTGTATCTTATCGCCAGGTGTTTACCAGTAATGCCCCGGTGACCGACGAGGTATTGCAATCTGCTGTTGCCGATATTAACCTGGCTGTATTAAACGAAGCTAACTGGTGGTGGACCAGCGGTACCTACGGTGCCAAAGCAAGCTTTACCCGTACCTTCATCAACACTTACTTAAAAATTGATGGTACGCCATTCACCAATGATCCGGCCTATAAGACCATGTTATTCAAAGATGAGGTGAAAAATCGTGACCTGAGGTTAAAACAAACCATCCGTATGGGCGATTACAAACGTATTACCAACGGGGTGCAGGTTCCGGCCCCTCCGGTGTTTTCATACACCTTTACCGGTTATCAGCCAATTAAATGGACACTTGACGATACTTATTATGATAACGGTGCCTTGAATACCAATGCGGTTTCTTTGTTCCGCTATGCTGAGGTATTGTTAAACTATGCTGAGGCAAAAGCCGAATTGGGAACTTTAACCGACGCAGAATGGGCTGCTACTATTGGTGTGTTAAGATCAAGAGCCGGCATCACCGGTGGCCTGGCTACAAAACCAACCGTTGCAGATCCATATTTGATGACAAATTATTTCCCGGGGATTACTGATCCAACTATACTGGAAATACGCAGAGAGCGCGGTATTGAATTAAGTTTAGAAGGGCTTCGTTTCGCTGATCTGTTAAGATGGAAAAGAGGACCATTAATGGAGCAAGAGTGGAATGGTTTCTATGTTCCGGCATTAAACACACCAATGGATCTGAATGAAGACGGCATACTGGATGTAGCTTTCTATCAGGGCACACGTCCAACACCTGCAGTAGCCGGTGTAACTTATGTTGATGTTTCGGCAAAAATAGGTTCTGCCACCAATTCGCAATTATTGAGAAATGGCACATCAGGCGAATTACTTTGGATGAACGAGATCCCAAGGAAATGGGCTGACAAAAACTACTATTACCCAATTCCTTTGGCTGATATTCAACGTAATCCTAACTTAAAACCACAAAACCCGGGCTGGAACTAAATACAGCTGTTTTAAAAACTGAAAACCCCTTTGCAATTTTGTAAAGGGGTTTTCGGTTTTTACTAAATTGAGAGCACCACTTCTCTGGATGATATTCAGCTTTATTCAACCAGGGTTATTCATTCATCAAATCCTTCAACTTTTCTAAAAACAAACTCAGGTGGTAACCATCAACCAGGGCATAGGCCGTAAATTTATCACAACTTTTTATTCTATTTTTCAAATCGATCTAATATTGCATCCGGCAAAATAATTATCTTTAATTTCTATACGAACTAATTATGATACCCACCCTAGAAGCTTATTATGCGTCGAAACCAGAGCCATATCAAAGCTGCCTGTTAGCCTTAAAGGACATTATACTACGCACTAATGCCCGTATTTGCCATGAACGTAAATTCCAGATACCTTTTTTTACTTACAAGGGAAAAAAACTGGGTTATTTATGGTTGAATGGGAAAAAACTAATGGTTGGTTTTTGTTGGGATAAAAGCCTGCAGGAAGTTATCCCTAATGTAAAACCAAAAGACAAATATGAATCTATGCGTATAGACCCTAATGCAGATATCCCTATCGATATTATCCTGGATAAGCTTAATTATTATTTAGAACTGATAGACAAGGCAGAATGATTTTTACCGCTGAAATATCTCGGGGTATTTCCTGATAAAATATACCGGCGTACAGCTCCACGCATGGCAATAACTGTTTACCGGGAAGAACTTATAAGGCGATTTTAATTCGTCTGTAGGGTCATAAACCTCCCAGAAGGTATCCGCACCTTTTTTGATCATGCCACCCCAATAATTTGTTAACGCTTCTTTCGCTTCAGCCTTTAAGCCGCTTTCAATTAATGCGGCTACATAATAGTGAAACATATAAGGCGCACCGGGATGTACAGCATTACTAACTGACGGCAGCGCTTTTAAAGCCTTTTGTGCTTCGGCTTTTGATGCTACGCCGCTTAGCACCATCCATGCCTGCCCGCCATAAGATACCTGCTTGTTTACCCCGCTCACAAATAGCCCCGACGCTTTATCATATAGGTTTTTATGTGCTGCGTCTTTTAATTTTTTGGCAAGTGCAGGCACCCAGGCTATATCATTTTGCTTGCCTAATAACTTAGCCAATGCATAAGTTTGATTTAAAGTATAAATTGTGATGCCTTGTACCGGGGCTTGTTTGTCAAGTCCGTCTTTCCAGTCAAAAAATACCCACCATTCTTTTTGGGCTTTTTGATAGTCCATCATACCTTCTTCGCCGGTATATTTTGTGGCAATGTCCAACTGCTTTTTGGCAACCGGCCAAAGGTCAAGGCCGGTTTGTTTATCGCCGGTGGCTTCAACGTAATCTTTAAGCGCTACGTTATACAAAAAGCAATAATCAAATAAGCGGCTTTTTTGCGCATGAGGTTGGGGCAGCTCAAACGCGTTGGCGTTAAGTATGCCATCGTCATTAGCCAGGCCGGCCAGCATATACAAACAACGTTTAGTAAGATCATTGTTTTTAAACGAGTAAACGTTAGCCAGGGCCTCTAAATACGTATCACCTATCCATAACCGCTGGTCGCGTTTTGGCCCGTCCTCATACACGGTTTGCATGCATTCTTTAAGTGTGATGAGGCCTACGCGGTCAATGTCTTTTATAATAGCTGGTGTGGTAGCTGCCAACGGCGGCGGCGTAACTGTAACCGAGGTAGTGGCGTTAAACCGGATATCAGCAAACCCAAAATCAAAGCTTGAGGACGCCCCTAACCATTCTATTTTAACGTACCTGAAAGCCACCCGGCGTGGTATGGTTATAGTTGCAGGCAAAACAGTAACAGTTACTGTTTCGTCCTGTAACCAGGCACGGCTTAAGCTGCCGGGGTAGGGGTCAAACGGAGTAGCCAGTTCTGAGGGAACCTCGCCAAAAGTCAGTTTTAGCCTAAGAGGGGCATCCATATCGCCCCTTAGGGTTTTAAGGGTGAAAGTGCAGTACCCGGTCAGGTGTTCGCCAAAGTCAACCACTATGCCGCTATTTTTTTTGTTAAATGATGAGTTGTATAGCTGCGCTATCCCGCCGGAGTTTATGGCCTTCCATCCCTGGAATGCAGCTGTATCCTTTGTTATCTTTACAATACCTACTGGTTTTTTTATAGTTTCCTGTAATACAGGTTTAAATTCTTCGGCTTTTTTAAGCCAGCCTTGACGGTAGGCGGCGTAAATATCCTGAGCCTGTGCGTTATTGACAGCAATGGTTATAATGCACGCTAATAAAAACAATAACTTGTAGTTAGGTAATTTTAATGGCATATCGTTGTAAAATTGGCTAACGCAATATACAAACGTTAGGTTATCAATTTCTTAATAACCGTCATAACCTTTGCGGCGGTCTATAATGCTCAGGCCTACCTTAACTATAGGTTATTAATATAGGTATTAAACAGATCATATTGAGCGCTATACCAATTTGTCATATAGGTTGCTTCTGCGTTTAGGTCGGGTTCAACAACAAGCCATATTGCCCGCTCGCGCGAAAAAGCACCGGTACTCACCATAGCTTTTCTATAAGCCTCTATCCGGTTGGCCACCACACTTTTGCTTAATTGATTATTTTTAAGATTGTCCCATCTTGATTTTAGCAGTTCTTTAAAGTTTGCCGGATTTAAGCTAAGTAGCCGCTGGTAAAGATGATTGCTTCCGGCTCCTAATATTTCATGGGATAAAGGTGTGCCATCATAATCACGCCCCATTGTACCATCAAGGTCCCATACAGAATAAAAGAAGCTACCCGCGGTACGATAATCATAAAAACTGAAGAAAGTATTTTTTGCCTGATTGTCCTTAGCTTCCAATACATTCATGAAAATAAAATAATCAACCAAATTATTAATATCTACCTTGTTTTTAATATCGCTGCTAAACGCTTTATCGCTGGCTGAAGTAACAAAGTTTACGATATTATATAAATACTTCCAGTCGGGTGCAGGCGTGTCGCCAATTTCAGGATATGCAAATTGCCAGCCTCCTCCCCAATCAGCATAGTCATTGCTAAACGGGTTAGTTATAGCCGAAAAATTTACCTCATCGCTCCAGTTGTCGGCCTTATACATATTGCCATATTGCTTTTTTACTTTTAATTGCTTGCGGTCAAGCCTTTCGGTAAGACAATAAACGCCCTGGTATTGATCATTAAAAAACACCTCGGTTAAGTACCCCCGCGTGCCGTTAAGAGCATCTGGTTCATCCTCAATATAGGGTACATTATTAAAACTGTTCCATATATCCGTACACAACCTGTTACGCATACGCGACGGATCAATATACATGGCATCCAATATCCAGCCATCATCGTTTCGTAAACCTAATAATGGAATATTAGTGTCGGCCCCTGCATCATCAACCAGCTTTACCGAATATGATTTTTTAGGTAAATTACGTGCGGTAGCACCTCTTAAAGAGATCTTAATATTTGTGGCTATTTCTGCTTTGCTGCTTTGCGTCTGGTAATTGGGATTAATAAGCTTTAATGAGGCCGGTACCTTGTCATCGCCAATAGTAAATGCGGTAGTCTTTAAGATAACTACTGGCAGCCCGGTTATAATTAATTTATAATCGGTGGATGTATTGAAAATGCCCATTGCTTTAATGGCAACAGTCTCGTTAGTAGTAAGCGTATAATCTATGGTCGATCCGGTTTTTGCCTGAACATTGTCCATCAAGAGGTATTTGGTAGAAACGGTGTCGAAACTAATAGCTAATCCCGCTATTGATGTACCTGAAGCAACAGGGTAATAATAAGAATTACTTGTGCTGTCAAACGCGCAACTTACGCCGTTTATTTTGAAGTTTTTTAGCTTGGGCGGAAACGTTGATATAGAAGGATCAGATCCATTGCCGCCCCTTACTCCTGTATTGGGATCTATGGTATAATCAGTGTTAAATTTATCGCTTTTCTTACAAGCAGCCAGCAATAACGTTAGCAATAGCCCATAAAATAAGTAATATTTTTTCATGAATAGGTAAATTAGGTTAGGTACAAAATACAGGGGAAACAAAGGAAAATATTTCTCGATAAACGGGGATTTTTTATCGATGGTAAAGTTTTTTATTGCCTAAAAACAGGCAACTTTCGCCGGAATAAAGACGACCACCAGGGTCTCTTTAAAGCTAATGCCACCAACATAACTGATTGGCAGCCTGTATAATCAAGTCGTTTTTATAATTAGGTTATAAAAATTGCTTTGGTTTGGTAGTGCAAATATAAAAATGAAACTGATATAGAGAATTTTCGATAGGAAAAAAAATCAGAATTTATACAGATTCTGACGTATTCGTCAGCAAACCTTAACAAATTCTACCTCAAGCAACTTGCTTAACTTCTCTATTTTGGAAGCGATATGTCCTTTCCCAATTGCGCAATGGTGCGCCGGGCCATGCGCGTTCCAGGCTTCAACAAAGCTGCGCGCTCCAATAGCGAACTTATATCGGCTATTGGTATTGCCAATTTCCAATATCGGCCCGGCGACTGATTCTGCTTCGGCCACCAGCAGCATGATCTTCCCGTCGACAGTTTCAACAACGGATAACAGCGTAACAGGGCCATGCTTTACCGACATCTCTACAGATAAGCCGCTGCCCACTTTGCCATGGTAAACTTGCAAAGGCTTAACTTTGATTTTGCCTTCGGCGATGGCGGGGTGGCAGGGGCCGTCATGTCCCATCAATACCACATCATCATTAAAATCCATGGCGTAGTATTCAGTGAATGAGCCGCCTGCGCCAAAACTATCCATGATCTTCATAGCCTGGGCGTTTTTTATTTCATACTCGCCGGCTACAGGTATATTATGCCCGGTTAGTAATGAAGTGCCCAGTATCACCGAACTCATCGTATCGGCATTTACATTACCTGTGCCTTTATGGTAATATGCCATCGAGCCTAAATTATATTTAGCCACCAGCTTATCCAAAGCTACGGCTGTAACCGCGGCGCGTTTCAATTCTTCTGCCGAACAATCGGGCTGCACTTCAAACCAGGTATTAAATACCTGAAGCTTTTCTTCAATATCGGCTGCCGATACGCCGTCGCGCAAGCCCGACAATTCATCAACCTCAATAATTTCAATATGCCCGCCAAATGTAGCGCATTGCAGGGTAAGATTGCTGTAGATATCAAGCATCCCGCCATAATAATTGCCCATTACACCAAGGGTGTTGTTATACATTGTATGCGCAACTTTAGCGGCCGCTATCCATTCTTCAACCTCGCGCCAAACGTGGGGGTCGTTATGCAGCATGCCTGTAATTTGATGGAAGGGGATGTTAGACCGCTTAAAAACGTTAGCTATCTCTGGCACCGAACATGCCGAACAGCTGGCCAGCCATTCGCCGGTCATTTTGGTACGGTTGTTTAGTTGGTTAAAGGTGGCGTAATCAATAGCCGCCTCCGGGCTAAGGTTTAGGACTATAACCGGTACTTTGGCCTTTTTTACAACCGCCAATACTGTTGCCGATAGGGCGTAGGTAGTGACGTATAAAAATATTAAATCAACATCCTCGCGCCTGAACCGGCTGCCCGCCTCGAATGCCTTTTTTGTATCATCTATTAGCCCTAAATTAACCACATCAGCACCATAATTACCCAAATTATCACCTACAATAGCTATATAAGAAGCTAACTTTTTTTCCAGTCCTTCAAACTGATCCCAATAAGTATTCAGGCCAATTCCAAAGAGGCCGATTCGTAGTTGCGTGGATTTTGTTGCTGTTGTCATTTTTTAGAATCTCAATTTTTTTGCACGGTTACCGGACCCATCAGGCCCGAGCTTAGCAGTGTTGCGTTTTTATTATATGGGTTGAACGATGTAAAAGTGTAACGTTTACTTTTGCGGGGCTGACCTTTCAGCAACCACTCGGGCCATTTGCCATTTCGTGGTCCATCATCGGGGATTGACGAGTCGCCAATTAAGCGGTTGGGCCAAAGGTTGGCTACTTCAATCTCCAGCTTGTTTTGCTTTTGGAGTAAGCCTGCCGGTATCTCTACCCGCCAGGGCGCAGTCCATACTACGCCCAGATCTTTGCCATTGAGTTTTACCCGGGCAAGGTTTTTAATTTGGCCCAGGTCAATGAAAAGTTTACCTGTTGTAGCCGGCATATCAAACTGCTTGGTATAAGTGGCTAAACCCGAGTAATATTTAATACCTTCTTCGGGTCGTAAGGTCCAATCCTGCAAGTCATCAAAAACAATATTTGTTGGTCCGCCCCATTTGGGGTCGAACGATACATTCCAGGGTCCATTCAAAGTAGTTAGGGTAACGGGTGTGGTAAAGTTTTTCTTTTTTGCTGCCGCGATAGCCGGGGTAGCGTCTTTAGCAAATATCACAAAGTAGCTTTGGTAAGCTGCCAGTTGTACCGGGATAGTGGTTTGTGCGCCCTGCTTTTTAAACTCAGTCAGTACGGTCACTTTTCCCGTCAGTGGGTCCCAAAGCTGTGGCGTGCCTTTGGTGCTGCGGAAGGTGGCATTAGCCGTAATGGTTTCGCCGGTTTTGTTGGCGATAAAGTAAGCGTCCCAATTCGGGCTGGCGCGATGGGTATAACGAATTGGTCCATCTGAAGAAAAATCTTCATCGACCTTCATGTCTTTTAAAATATTGGCCGTAACATCATAAACAGGGTAAAGGTTATCTAATCGGTCACCAATACCTCTCCATATAACCTTGCCTTTACCATAGGCCTGCGCTTTTTGTCCACCATCCGGGCTCGATCCCCAAACTGTTTCAACCAACGATGCGATCTTGCTGTCGACAGCCGGGTAGCCTGCCAAACTTGGCGATTTGCCTGGCGGCGAGCCATAAACCGTGGCACCGGCCTTAACCAGCGCCGCTATCTTTTGGAGCAAAGCAGGTGTCATAGTCGGTACAGCGGGCAATACCAATAGCTTATAGCTCGCGCCGCCCGGGAATACAATATTCCTGTTAACTACGCTGGCTTTATATAATTGGCCTGGCGCACATCCGTCAAAATTATAGCCTTTCCTGTCGGGGATGGTATCATTACCCGTTAATGCCGAAAATGGCGGGCGGAAAACATGCGGCGATCCTTCCGGATTTAAATATAAAATATCAGCAACTGTATTCCCCTGCTGTAAAATATAGCTGCACCGGGTAATGTATTGGTGATAGCTGCCCACCATTGGCCACCAGGTTTGGTTACGATCCCAATGCACGCCGTATGGCCCCATGGTAGCGCCGGGGCGTAAGGTGTCGTTCAGGAACTGGTTTTGGAACGTATGATATACAAACCTGTTTACCCCAGCTGCAAAAGCCCAATCGCCCTGGTTTTTCATAGAGCCGGGGTGTTGCTTCCAGTCCTCGCCGTGCGCGGTGAATGCTTCGGCAGGTGTCAATGACCGGCCGTTAACATGCGCTATCGAAGTAGCCTCGACCGTGCTGAACGACGAGTTAAAGCCATAGCCTTTGCTCCAAAACTCGCTCATGGGCACATCTGCAATGGCACCCAGCTCCAGGTCGGCGGTTGGGTTCATGTCATAGGGCTCGATGGATAAGGTCATCCCGTTTTTATGCGCGTATTTTTTTACGGCGAGCGCATGGTATTCCAATATCAACTCTTGCGATGTTTGGCGCAGATCCCATAAAAAGCGTTCGCTTATCTCGGGGCTTTCTACAATACTGCCGGCGTAAACCGGGTAATAGGGTAGCGGGTCGTACCCGCGGCGCTTAATAAACTCGGCACGGAAATGCGGCGTCCAGTTTTGCGCGCCCATTTCCCAGCTATCCATGTGCAGGCGTTTTAAGCCGCCACCCAGTTTAGCATTTGGCTTGCCTGTTTTGCGCAGCAGTTTGCCTACATAATTATCCAGGTGATCGTACAAAGCAACGGTATCAAACTTATCAGCCTCGAAACCAAGACCGGGTACGGGGGCGGGGCGGGTAATGGCGCCATTGTTACGGCGGCCAAAACGTACAATCGTCCAGTTGCCGGCGGGGGCGGTCCAGTTTAAGGTGCCGTCCTTTTGCAGGTATTTTGTCAGGTCGGCTATTTTATTTTTGGGGATAGCAGTTTGCGGATTTGCAGCGGGATAATCAATCGCCGCAGGCAAATATTGCTTAACGTTAGGTGCCGATGAATAGGGCGCACGATAGTACAGCGCCTTTTCATCAATGTCTTTTATTTTTTCTTCGGCTAATGGTGTTGGGTAAGCCAATATGGCTACGTCCTCATAAAAGTCGCTCCATTCTTTTTTTAGTTCGGGAGTGAAGGCGCCGTCGCCAAAGTAAGGCTTTTTAGGTAGTGGTTTGGGCAGTTTGATGTTGCTTTCGCCGCCTGAAACTTTTATTGCTGCCGATACCAGGTGTTGCATTGATTGTTCGGGTTTTACCCAAGGGCCACCGCTGCCTGTCCAGCCCGGGCCAATGCCCAAAGTTATTTCAATATTTAAACGTTCGCTTTCGCGCACGGCATGTTTAAACAGGTCCTGCCATTGCGGGCTTAAAAAGTCAACCGGGCCGCGCGGTACACCAACATTCACCTCCAAAAACACCAAATTACCAATACCCGCTTTTTTCATCGACTCCAGGTCGGCAGTGATGGAGGCTTTGGTCATGTTGCCATCCATAAAATACCAGTAAACGCCCGGCTTAGCGGTATTAGGCGGAGTTATGAACCCCGCTTTCAGCGTGTTTATTGTAGGGTTAGTTGTTGCCTGGCCATAGCATGACAGGCAGGCAGCAACAATAGTACAGGTTAATAAAAAGCGTCTGTTCATACAGAAAGATATTACCCCCGGCTATGCCGGATGGGCTGTTACAATTGGTTACTGTAAACATAAATAAAAAGCTACTATAATATCATCCTGTACTGTCTGTATTGGTTGCTCCGCTCATATTAAGGCGTTAGCCACATACGTGGATAAATAAAACTGGTCAATTATTTTGTTGCGATTTAGATTTCTATATATTTGTTCAACAGTGTTGAATGAGTATAAACTTTGTTTTCGCTGACCCAATTATCCCTTTACCCTAATTAAATCAAATGAGAATTATGTTTCATGCTTGTAGCGTGCTTAAAGCCACGTTATTAATTAGCCTTATGGGCGTAGCTGCCGGTAATACCTTAATGGCACAAACGGCCGATAAACCTTTATATCTTGACTATACCAAGCCGGTTGATGCAAGGGTGAAAGACCTGATATCGCGTATGACGCTGGAAGAAAAGGCCCAATACTTAAACCATGTCGGGCCCGAGATCCCGCGGTTTGGTATTAAGTCTGATAGATGGAACCAGGCGCTGCACGGCGTTGTCTGGACCCGGCCTACTACTATGTTCCCGGTGTCAATAGCCATGGCTGCAACCTGGGATACAAAATTGGTATATAAAGAAGCTACCGCGATATCTGACGAGGCGCGTGCCATTTATAATGGCTGGCACCAGGACCCTGATTTTAAAGGCGAAAAGAAAGGCCTGATCTATCGCACCCCGGTTATCAATATCAGCCGTAACCCATATTGGGGACGGATTAACGAGTGTTTTGGCGAAGATCCGTTCCTTACCGGGCGCATTGGTGTGGCACACGTTACAGGTTTGCAGGGTAATGATCCTAAATATTTGAAACTGGTATCAACCTTAAAACATTATGCGGTTAATAACGTAGAAACTAATCGTACCAGCCGGTCGGCAACAGTAAGCGAGCGGATGCTGCACGAGTTTTGGCTGCCGCATTTTAAAGATTGTATAGTTGAAGGTGGCGCGCAATCAATCATGGCATCTTATAATGCTATCAACGGCGTGCCCAACAATATTAATCATATGATGCTTACAGATATCCTGAAGAACCGCTGGGGGTTTAAAGGCTTTGTGGTATCAGATCTGGGTGGGGTAAATACCATGGTAAACGGGCACGAAAAAGGTAAAATGAGCTATGAAGAAGCCGTGGCACAATCCATTAACGCCGGTTGTGATTTCTCTGATAAGGAGTTTATGCAATACATCCCCGTAGCGGTAAACAAAGGTTTATTGACCGAGGCTAAACTAAACGAATCGCTTGCCCGTGTAATGCGCGACCGCTTTTTACTGGGCGAGTTTGATCCGCAGGAAATGGTGCCTTATAGCAAGATCCCGGTTAGTGTAATTGGTAATGCAGAACACGTTGCCCTCTCGTTAAAAGCCGCGCAGGAGTCGATGGTATTGTTAACCAATAAAAACCATATCCTGCCTTTAAATAAAGACAAAATTAAAACCATAGCGGTTATCGGTCCGCATGCTGATCTATTTACAGCGGGTGGTTATAGTGGCCGACCAATTGATGCCATAAACCCAATGCAGGGTATTAAGAACCGGATGGCTCCTGGTACTGAAATTATGTATGCGGCAGGAGCCGAGATTACCCCGCCACGCCGCAATCAGCCCGCATTTGATAAAGCTGCCGAATTAGCCAAAGCGGTTGACGCCGCTAAAAAAGCCGATGTTGCTATCCTTTACATAGGTACTACGCTTGACATTGAAGCAGAGGGCCGCGACCGTACCTCGTTAGAATTACCGGGTAACCAGGAAGAGCTGGTTAAAGCCGTATTGGCAGTTAACCCACGTACTATTGTGGTGTTAATGAATGCCGGGCCGCTTACCATACCTTATGTTAAAGAAAACGCGCCGGCTATTTTAGAAGCCTGGTGGCCGGGCGAGCAAGGCGGTAATGCTATTGCTGATGTGCTTTTTGGAAATGTTAATCCCGGCGGTAAAATGCCGTTAACGGTATATGCCTCTGCCGAGCAGGTGCCATCGCAGGATGAGTATGACGTTACCAAAGGCTTTACTTATATGTATATTAATGGCAAGCCGTTGTTCCCGTTCGGCCATGGGTTAAGCTATACTACCTTTAGTTACAGCAATTTAAAATTATCGGCCAAACAAATTGGTGCTGGTGGCTTGCTTACTGTAACTGTCGACGTAAAAAACACAGGGAAAGTTGCCGGCGACGAAGTGGTGCAGTTATACATTCATGATGTTTCGCCAAGCCTTAAACGCCCTGCGGAAGAGCTGCGCGGATTTGATCGCGTTAGCTTACAACCCGGCGAAACAAAAAAGGTAACCTTAAAATTGCCCGGCAGCAAACTGGCTTTTTATGACGAGAAGATCCATGATTTTAGGGTGGAGCCCGAAATGATTGATGTATTGGTAGGCAGCTCATCAGCCGATATCAGGTTAAAATCGCAGTTTAGGGTAACTGCAGCTAAATAATTTAAAATGGACGAAAACGCAATTGCAACGATGCTGTTAAATATGGATGAAACCGACAGCTTTATCCAGATAGGCGACCGTATAAAAAGTTTGCGCATAAATCAGAAACGTACATTGCAGGAGATCGCTGACAGCAGCGATCTTTCAAAGAGCATGATCTCTAAAATAGAGAACAACAAAGCTGTACCGTCTATAGCGGCACTGGTTAAGATAGCCAAAACATTAGGCACCAATATATCTAACCTGTTAGAGCAGGATGGCTGGGCGCGCACAGTTTTTACCACGCAGGACGAGGCGCAGCGCAATTTAACACGCACAGAAAAAGGCTATTCTGTTTTCCCGTATGCTGCCAGCTTTCACGGAAAAAAGATGCAGCCCTTTTTGTTTAGCGCCAAAAAGGGCGAGGTGGTGCCACACCGCCTGTCGCACGAGGGTGAGGAGTATGTATTTATCGTATCAGGTGAAATGAAAATGACCGTTGGCGAAATAGAATACGTTTTAAAACAGGGTGATAGCCTGTATTTTAGCTCGCTGCAAAAACATGGCATTATGCCGGTGAGCGATGAGGTAATTTACCTGGATATATTTGTATAAATACCGCGCTTACAAAGGGTGGAGTAAATAAATCACAGTCTGCTTATTCTTCGTTTTTTTTAAGTTTAAAATAAATTATCTTCTTGAAAACTAAATAGTTATCTTTGTAGATTGGTTTAACTATTGATTAATGATTAGAAGATATTTGCTGTTAATTTTGTTAATAGCCGTAACCCTATGGGGTTGTCAAAAAACTACCACCACCTATGGTGGCGGAACCCCAGGTACTACAACTGATGAAGCTGGATTAACGGCAGTTAAAATTGAAGCAAAAAATAATGCCGGTAAAATAACGGCAGATGTGGCTTGTACAATAGCCGGCGATTCGATAACCGCGATCATTCCCGACAGGTTAACTTTAAGGAAACTGGCCCTGACGTTTACGCCGAAAACTGCCGGAACAGTAGTTAAAGTTGGCGACACTACACAGGTAAGCGGCACTACGGTTACTGATTTTTCTAAGATAGTTACCTATGCTTTAACGTCGCCGAAAGGCGTTACAAAAACCTATAAGGTAATTTTGCGCGAGTTTACCGGCCTGCCTATCCTGTATCTTACCACCAGCACGGGTGCCGATGTAACATCAAAAGATGTTTATATTAACGGTAATGTTGTGGTTGATGCCAATAATGGTTATCAGCAGGATGTAACTAATATCCCATTACAAGTAAAAGGCCGCGGTAACTCTACCTGGACACTTTATCCTAAAAAGCCATATAAGCTTAAGTTTAACAGCAAAGCTGCTATGTTGGGTATGCCTGCAGCTAAAAACTGGGCATTGCTGGCTAACTATAATGATAAAACATTAATGCGTAATAAAATTGCCTTTGAACTGGGCAGGCGCATCGGGGCCGATTATACACCCGACAGCCGGTTTGTAGAGGTTGTTTTAAACGGGCAGTATTGGGGTAATTATATGCTGACTACCGTGGTCGAAGTGAATGACAATAGAGTGAAAATTAATGCATTAAAGGCAACAGATACGTCGCCGGAAGCAATTACAGGCGGCTATATTGTGGAGTTAGACTATAAGTTAGATGCAGATTATTTCTGGAGATCGACAGCCAGGAACTTACCATTTACTATTAAAGAGCCTGAGACAATAACAACTGATCAGTTAGCTTATATTAAAGGCTATATGCAGGCAACTGAGGATGCACTTTACGCATCAAACTGGAAAGACCCCGATAACGGCTATGCAAAATATATTGATGCCGACTCGTTTATGCGCTGGTATGCGGTTAATGAAATAGTAAAGAACCAGGACTCGTGGGATTTTAGCAGTATATATTATTATAAAGACCGTGGCGGCAAATTGGGCATGGGCCCGATATGGGATTTTGATATAAGTATGGGTAATTGTGATTACTCGGTATCAAAGGACCCGCAGAACTGGTATACCCGTAACGGATCATGGATGATACGCCTGGCGCAGGACCCTACCTGGAACTTTAAGTGGCGCGCCAAATGGGCGGCTATGAAAAGCAAAGAAGTACAGCAAATTTTTACTGATATTGATAAAAACGCTGCTTACCTTAAACTATCGGCAGCCGAGAATTTTAAAAGGTGGCCAATACTTGATAAGTACGTATATCCCAACGCGGTGTATTTAGGTACTTATGATAAAGAAGTAGCCTACCTAAAAGACTTCATGACGCAACGTGTCGCGTGGATAGACGCGCACATCAGCAGTTATTAAAAGAAACTCAAGAGGGCCTATTTATCGCCCTCTTTTTTTATGCCTTTTAACAGCGCGTAAATTGCCATGGCGTGGCCATGCCCCAAATCAAAATCAGCTTTAAGCCAGCTTACAATATCGCCTGCTTTGGTGGTGGCTTTAAGTTGTCCTCCTTGGGTAAAGCCCTTCTCTTCTGCTAACTGTTTAAAATCATTAGGCGTTTTGCCTGTTTTTGCCTGTATGTTATCTAAGTATGCCTGGTATGACATGGTGTTAAATTAGGATGATTTAACAAACATCGGTAACAGAACGCTTATCTGCAAGTGAATAAAACCGGAATATAAAATAAATATAGTATTATGTATTGCATAGTACCATATAAAACATTATGTTTGCTGAGGATTAACAAACAGCAAAACATAATAACATGGAAAATTTTAAAATAACAATAGTAGCCATCGGCTTACTTGTCCTGGCATTTGGATGCCATATGAACCAACGGCATACAGTAATAGCGGAGAATAACGGTCACGAAAATACCAGGATTGAATACGGTGGCAGAACTTATTTTAATTATGATAGCACCGCTATTGCCAAAATAACGCCAAATGGTTTTGTAAAATATAAAAAAGACGACCAGTCCTTTGTAGCCGAAAGCGATAACAGCGGCAATATTACCTACCGGATAAACGGCGGCGAAAAACAAACAGCATTAAATGCAGAGGATAAAGTGTTTTTAGCACAAGCCGTTAAAGACATGATTAAACATGGCCATTATAAAGACTAATAAATAATTACGATATAAAAAAAGCACCCCGATGGCTCGGGGTGCTTACGATTAAGTTATGGAGTGATTTTTTAAATTACTTTTACATTTACCGCGTTAAGGCCTTTTTTGCCTTCTTCAATATCAAACGATACTTTGTCGTTTTCACGAATCTCATCGATCAGTCCGCTTGAGTGTACAAACACGTCGCTTCTGTCGTCAGTTTGTGAAATGAATCCAAAACCTTTTTCGGTGTTGAAAAACTTTACTGTTCCTTCTTTTTGCATTATATATTTTATTAGGGGCGTAAGGTAGTCATATATAGTGGCATAACTGCTTCGGTTACTATATTAAATTCATTTACAGGTATTTATAATCAATTGTAAGCTGATATTCAATAAACTATGCCTACCTTTAAACAATTACTACACAAATACGTTTAATTATTGCCCAGTCCTGGTAGGGCAATATTATCCTCTGCACTACATTACACCAGCATAATAAACAACTAACTACTATCCTTAAAATACCTGCTCTTGCAATAGGGTGGCTTTTTTGGCGTCACCACTAAAAATATCGTTATGAGCAAAGACAGAAAAACAGTTAAAGAAAAGAAGAAAGAACCCAGCGCCAATGTCAACAAAAAGGTATCCAGCTACCAGTCTGATAAAGGATCAATGTCACAGTCAGATTCGTCGATAGGAAAAAAAGCAAAATAATTATGAAAGAGCAATCAATAGAAAGCGAGACCCGTATGTATTTGTACGATCTTAATAATACCGCTAAAGAATTTGGTTTTAAAGGCGAAGACAGATGGGAACTGACCATGGTAACCGATACCGAAAGAAAAAAGATCCAGAAGGATTATTATCCAACTATAGCAGCCAAAATTATCCCTGAATTTTTATTGCAGGTATTTAATTTAACCAAAGAGCGCCTTAACCAATCATTCAGTAAAACTAATGAAGAGACAGCTAACCGCAATGTGGCGGTCAGCGAGTTAAATTATATTGTAGCTTTTAATCCAAAGCGCCCTCGTGCTTAAAATTTAAGTATATACCACCGTCTGATAATATTAGTAGTATGCCTTGCACCCTTGCGTGTTAAGGCATATTGTGTTTAAACGCACCAGGCATCAAATAAAGTTAATAATAGAGATACTACTATATTTCTTAAACATTAACTTTACCCTAACCCATAGGGCTATAAACCGAAATAAGTTTTTTCATGAAGACAATATCACAGTTAGCAATAGCTTTAACCTTGCTATGCGTTGCGTTTGTTGCAAAGGCAAAACCTCGTTTTGATAAAGAGGTAATAATCCAGGACGACTCACTTTTAGTTGCTTTTGATGCCGGCACCGGCGCGTTGGTACGCATGGAACGAAAATCAACCCATTGGCTGATAGAACGCAGGCCCGAGTTGGGCACATCCTTCAGGATGTTGGTACCGCTACCCAAACAAAGAAGCAACTATATAATGGGCCAGGGCCAGCCAGCCCGCGTCGAAAAGATCTCAGAGCATGAAGTGCGGATCCACTGGGATAAACTAACCAGCGACCGTGGCGGTGTTTTACCCATGAAGTTTACCGGTACAGTTACTTTAAATAAAGGCGAGCTTACCTTTAATGCATCCCTTGAGAATAACTCGGCATTAACTGTCGAGACTATTGACTACCCATATCTTGGCGATTTTAGCCGCCCGTCGGCAAATGCGCCTATGCAGGCTAAAACCATGTGGTATGGCAATTTAGAGTCGGCGGAGTTATACCCTAACTTCGGTAATGATAAGGGCTATTGGGGCACGTTTACGGCTATGAAAACATTCGATTCGCACCGCAGCCTTTTTTGCCTGATCCAAACGCCGGGGCAGGGGATGTATGTGGAGATGAAAGACCCTTACCAACAATACCTGTTGCAGTTTACCTTCAATCAAAACCCAGGTGTAGAACAATCTGTAAACGCGGCCGTGCCAAACGTTGATATGATTGACGGGCATGCAGTGAACTTAGAGTTCAGGACCTGTCATTTTATTTTCGCGCATCCGCATACAACTTTTAACCTGGTGCCGGTGGTAATGAAATGTTATAACGGCGATTGGCATAATGGCGTGGATATTTACAAACAATGGCGCAATACCTGGTTCAAGCAACCGCATGTACCTGCCTGGATAAACGATGTCCATTCCTGGTTCCAATTGCAAATAAGCTCGCCCGAACAGGACTATAGGGTTAAGTATAAAGACCTTGTACAATATGGTAAAGAATGTGCTGACAACGGCGTTACCGCTATACAATTGGTTGGCTGGAACGAAGATGGACAGGATGGCGGCGACCCAAGCCAAAACACCGACCCGGGGCTGGGCACAACACAGGAATTGAAAAACTCCATTGCCCGGATACAGGCAATGGGCGTAAAAATGATCATGTTTGGTAAACTAAACTGGGCCGATAAAAGCAAGGACTGGTATAAAAAAGAACTATATAAATATGATGCTACCGACCCTTATGGCATACCCTACGAGCATGGTGGATATAGCTATTATACACCTACACAATTGGCCGGCATAAATACCCGCCGCCGCGGAGTTATGGATTTTGCAAGCCCGGCCTATCGCAATTTAATTACTAAAGAATTTCAGAAACTGTTGGACCTGGGCGGCTCAGGCTGGCTGTTTGATGAGAATTGCCACCACGGCCCGGTTAAATATAGTTTTGCAACAGATCATGGTTATACCGCGCCCGGTTATATTTATGGGGGCGATATGCCTTTGGCTTCGCAACTGCGTGCTGCAGCAGATAAGATAAGCCCTGATTTTCTGTTTGCAGGCGAGGGGCACATGGATTGGCTGATGCAATATTATTCAACTTCGTATTTCAGGATCAACGGCGGTTCAACCCCGGTATGCCGCTACCTTGACCCGCAGGCCCCGCTTATTGTAGCGGTAAACGGATTTGACGACCGCGAAATGCTAAACCTGATAATGATGGAACGCTACATTATCAGCTATGAGCCCTACAACTTTAAGGGCCATATCACCGATTTTAAAATGACGCTTGATTACGGCAAAAAAATAGATGCATTGCGCAAACGTTACAGAGCTTATATATGGGATGCCGAGTTTCATGACACCCTGGGCGCAACCGTTACGGCCAGCGGACCGGTAAAATATTCGGTATTTACAACTACCACCGGTAAACGTGCGGTTATAATAGTTAACCCTATGCGTGCGGCAATCAGCAGTAAAGTAAACATGCCAAACCAGGGTAAATTAGTTGTAGCATCGCCAGAGGAACAGGATGCAGTGGCAACCGGTGGTACAGTGCAGATCCCGCCGCGGTCGGCAGTAGTTATTATGGAGCAGTAGTTATTTAAGGTGTTTTTTTACGAGTTCTGTAAGTTCTGTCAAATCGAAAGGTTTGCGTAAAAATGCGTCGGCCAAACCGTTTTTGGCAATTTCTTTGATGTTGCTTACTGCCGATATAATAATTACCGGGATATGGCTGGTGGCAGTGTTACTTTTCAACTCACGGCTTAACTGTTCGCCATTGGCATCGCTTTTCCATTCGGTAAGCCAGTTATCCAACAAGATCATATCCGGGGCTATTTCATTTACAGATTTTAGAATTTTGGCGTTTTCTGAAGAGATAACTTCATAATTTTCCTCTTCCAAAACATATACAATAGATTCTCTGATGTCTTTGTCGTCTTCAATTACTAATATCTTTTTCGCCATTTCAGTTAGGTAATAATACCTATAACAATCAAGTGCATGCCTTTTGTTTTACCGCAAACCCAAAATTGGCATAATTATGACGAAAAAGACAGTAAACCAGGAGTTAAATGGGTGTTAAAATGTTTTGCTGTTATAGCAAATCCGGCAGCGCGGCTCATAGCTGTCTTTTTCGCCAAGCAATACTTTTTCTTTACTGGGTACCAAACGGTAGGAGTACAGGGCCGGATTACCGCAGCGAAGGCATACGGCATGTACTTTTGTTACAGACTCGGCAATGGCCATCAATGTGGGCATAGGGCCAAAGGGACGGCCTTTAAAATCCATATCCAGGCCTGCTATAATTACCCTGATGCCTTTGTTGGCTAAAGTAGTGCAGACATCCGGAAGTTTATTGTCAAAAAATTGCGCCTCGTCAATGCCAATCACCTGTGCATGGCCCGCTAATAATAAGATCTCTGATGATTTGCTTACCGGGGTCGATGCCTGCGCCGTAGCGTTATGCGATACCACGTCGGTTTCATCATAACGCACATCAAGTTTAGGTTTAAAAACCTTAACACTTAATTTTGCATAACGGGCCCGGCTTATCCGGCGGATCAACTCTTCAGTCTTACCAGAAAACATGGATCCGCAAATAACCTCTATCCCGCCACCGCTTTCATTTTTTCTATTAAAAACCTCTTCGGTGAGCTGCATTGGTAAACTTTTTGTGAGGGTCTAATATCAGAATTTAATGCTTAATTTTGATGAGCATTTTTCTAAAGTATTGCAATGAACCAACTGGATGTATTTAATAGGATAGGCGGGATTATAAAAGAGCTTAATGAGCAGTATAAATACCTGGAATCAAACCCACAAAAGTTAAACGACCTTGAGCTGGAATTATTTGTAGCTAACGCCCACTTTTTAGCCGACCATGCCGAAATATTAAGCAAGTTGCAATCGCGCGTTATAGCCGAAAAACCACAAGAGATTGCTCAGAAAGTAAACACAAAAGCCGAAAACATAGTTGAAGAAATAAAAAAGGTTGCACCTGTTACAAGGGTAACCATCCCTGAGCCCGTTAAAGCAATTGAACCGCCGGCTAAACCGGTGGAGCCGGCTATTAAAGCAACCGAACCGAAGAAAAGCCTGATTGAAAAGTTTTTTGAGCCGGTAGTGCAACAACCCAAGCGCGATTTAAAACGCGGAGTTGAGTTGGCTGACACACCTACGGCGGATGAGCCGGTGCCGCATATCGACCTGGCAACCGAAGCCCCAAAAGATGGCTACACCTTTATAATGGACGAACCCGAAGTTATAAGGCATGAATTGGTGGTTGATGAGGACGACGATATGGGCGAAGATATTGAAGAAACCACAGTGGAAGAAGAGGATGAGGCTGATGAAGTAATAGCTGTTGATGAACCTAAAGCTTCGGTTAAGGAGGTTGCACCAATTGAAAAGGATGAGCCCGCGAAGGATAAAGATGACGTAATGACCATCAATCAAAAAATATCAGCGCAAATGGGCAGCGCTAATAATATAACCGAACAGGCCGGCGCACAACCGGTGTCTAACCTGAAAGCAGCCATCACCCTTAACGATAAACTATTATATATTAAGGACCTGTTTAACGGCTACAGCCTTGCTTACAGCGAAGCCATTGAGATACTGAACCGCTTTAATACATTTGAAGAAGCTAACCGGTTTCTCAATAAAAACTACATCGCCAAAAATAACTGGGACGCCAAGCCGGAAACCATGGATAAGTTTTTTACGCTTTTGAAGAGAAGGTATAGTTAATATTGGTGATTAGAGAATGGTGATCAGAGATTAGTAATTATTTGATCCGGGTAAACCATATCGCCATATCACTCCCCCTTTAGGGGGCTGGGGGGCTAAGCATAAATCATTCCCATCCTGTTCGAATCAAGCTTTATCAGGATAAACAACATAATGGTAAAGCTTAGTAGCGACGAGCCGCCATAGCTTATTAATGGCAGCGGGATACCTATTGATGGTACAATACCGATGGTCATGCCGATATTGATAACTACGTGGAAGAAAATAATGGACCCCACACCATAAGCATAGATCCGCGAGAAGGGCGATCGCTGTCGCTCGGCAATGTAAATTATTCGTAATACCAGCAGCAGGTATAATCCCAGCACCACAACTGATCCGGCGAAGCCAAACTCCTCGCCAACCGTGCAGAAAATATAATCGGTGCTTTGCTCCGGCACAAACGAATACTTGGTTTGCGTGCCTTTCATATATCCCTTGCCCCACAGCTTGCCCGACCCAATTGCAATTTTTGACTGGTTAACATTATAGCCCTTTCCGCGCGGGTCGCTGGTTAGGCCCAGTACAATATCAATACGTACTTTTTGGTGTGGCTTTAATACTTTGTTGTACAGAAACTGCACGCTAAAAACAAAGGTTATCAATATACCGGCGCCAATAAGCATGGTAAGCATCAGCTTACGGTTTCGTTTAAACAAAAATATAACTATTGCAGCAACCGCAACTATGCCGCCAATAACCAGGGGTAAGTTATTTAGCTTAAGCGTTAATACAAACAGGGCTATAAATAAACCCTCCAGTATCAGGAAGTAAGGCGACAGGCCCTCGCGGTATAAAACAAACAATAACGAGCTAAATACCAGGGTCGACCCGGCATCCGGCTGCAGTAAGATCAGTACCATGGGGAAAAAGATGATGCCAGCAGCTATCGCAAATGATTTGGGCTCGCTCACTTTGATGTTTGCCCCGCTTAAATAACGGGCAAGCAACAGGCAGGTAGCAAACTTGGCAAACTCCGAGGGTTGCAGCCTAAAACCGCCGGGCAAAGAGATCCAGGCCTGGTTACCGCCTACATTTCGGCCGATTACCAATACCAGTATCAATAATACCGTAGTTATACTGTAAATAGCGGGGGCCAGCGCAGAGAGGAACCTGCTCTCTAATAACAAAATAAAGATGCCCAGTATAACAGCTACAATAACAAATACAAACTGTTTGCCGTAGTTGGTATCAAGGTCAAGTATGGAATGATTTTTAGGATCATATACCGCCGAGTGGATGCTTAGCACGCCAATTGTACAAAGCGCCAGGTAAATAAATACCATTAGCCAGTCTACATTAAAAAAGAAGCTGCGTTGCTGGTTACTCATCATCTTTTGGTTTAATGGCTGCCATATATTTAACCGATGACTGATTTTTATTGTTTGCCGATTTAACAGGTGCTTTTTTACGTGCTGAATCAGTTTTTAGTTTTTTAATGCTATCGGCTGTAGCTTTTTGAGCCGGGGTTGTTTTAACAACAATTTCAGGCAGCAGGTTAGCGTTCATGTAATAATTCGGCTCAATACCAGATGGACGGCTGGTAATGCTGTCGCGCAAATATTTTTCAACTATAAAACTGGCAATTGGCGCGGCCCAGGTTGCGCCCTGTCCAGCATTTTCGACCACTACGGCTATTGCTATTTTCGGATTTTCTCTCGGTGCAAATGCAACAAACACCGAATTCGGTTTACCATGTGAATTATCTGCAGTGCCCGTTTTACCACACATTATAATACCTGGGATTTTTGATCCGGCAGCTGTACCATAATCAACTACATTCTGCATGCCGTTGATAACCGATTCAAAGTATTGACCATCTACCGCTACATAATTTTTTACAGTATACTCGTTTTTTATGATCTGCTTGCTGCCGATAGATTTGATAAGATGGGGCTTATAATAAAAACCACGATTAGCTATAATAGCTTCAATATTAGCCAGCTGTAAAGGAGTAGCCTCTAATTCGCCCTGCCCGATACCTAATGAAATAACGGTGCTTGACCGCCAGCTGCCTTTGCGATATAATTTATCATAATACGATGCCTTAGGCAAATACCCGCTCCCTTCAGCCGGCAGATCAAGATTAAGCCTTGAACCTAAGCCAAATTTGGCCACGTTGTTTCGCCAAATGGTAAAGCTGGTGTCGGTTTGCTTTGGTCCTTTTTGGTTGATCAGTTTTTCAAAAACCATATCAAAGTAACCATTGCATGATTCGGCTATAGCGCTGCTTAGGGTAACCAATCCATGCCGTTCACCATTAAAACATTTTATACGGCGATTACCAGCCGTATAATACCCGGGGCAATTGTAGGTAGTTTGCGGCGTGATAACGCCTTCCTGCATCGCAATAAGAGCGCTTAGTGGCTTAAATGACGACCCCGGATGGTAATTTGCCTGGATGGGCCGTATCAAAAAAGGTTTGTAAGGATTATCATTCAACATAGTGTAATTAGTACCACGCTTACCAACCATTAAGTTAGGATCATAACCGGGACTACTTACAAAGGCCAGGATTTCGCCGGTCGATGGCTCAATAGCTACAATGCTGCCTACCTTGTTTTTCATTAACTTTTCGCCAAGCTTTTGCAGCCTTAAGTCTAATGATGAGGTTAAGCGCTCGCCGGGTACCGCCAAGGTATCGTAGACGCCGTTCGCGTACGATCCTTTTTGCACGCCCCTGGAATCTACCATCATGTTTTGCACGCCGCGCTGGCCGCGTAACACATCCTCATAAGCTTTTTCGACACCGGATATGCCGATATAATCACCCAAACGATAATAACCGCCGGACTTTGCAATTTTATCAGTTGATGCTTCGCCGATGTAGCCCAAAAACTGTGCTGCAACCGAATCGGGGTAAGTGCGGATAGGGTGGGGCTGTACAGAAAATCCCTGGAACTCTGATAACCGTTCCTGTAACGATGCTGTTAATTGGGGTGATAATTGTTTCTCGAAAGGCGAAGACAGGTTTGGCGAATATTTGATGGCCTTTGCAAAACGCTTATCAAACTCGGGTTTATCTATACCTATAAGCTTGCAAAACTCAAGGGTATCAAAAGGTTTAACTTCTTTAGGGACAACGGTGATGTCGTATACCAAGTCGTTGGTTACCAGTACTTTTCCATTACGGTCTAATATTGGCCCGCGGGCCGGGTATTGAATAATTGGGCGGATTACGTTTTTATTGGCATACAGCGCGTATTTATCATCAATTATCTGGATATAAAATAAGCGTGCAAGAAGTATGAGAATTATAGTAATAAATATGCCCCCAATTACATATCGCCGCTCAAAAAATTGATTCATTTACGTTCTTTACTTTTAAAGAATAACAACCCCGAAACCAATATCAAAAATACAGTAAATAATGAGCTTAGTAAAACGCGGCCAAGCGTATATTGGATCTCAGAGAAACGAAAAACTTCCATGTTGAACAGGAAGAAATGATGAAAAACTGTGAGGATAAGCGCATAAGTAAAAAACCATCTGAAACCCATAATACTAAGCGTAGGTTCTGGCTCATTATCAAAACCTTCCTTTTGTACGGTTATGCTGATGAATAGGATACGCACAAATGCTAATAATACACATGCGGTAGTATGCAGGCCCGGCGTATCGTAAAAAGCGTCAATCGTCAAACCTAATATAAATGCTAATATAAACAGCACAAGGTTTGGTGTTTCAAACGGCAGCAACAGGATAAAAAGAATATACAGGTAAGGTGTAGAAAGGTTATAAAGCGTGATGTTTTTTAATAAAAACACCTGTATAAAAACCAGTACAATAAACCGCAGTATGTTAATTATTATGGCCCTACTCATCTTTTTTCTGCTGAGCCTCCAATCCCAATTGCTCTTGTGCCAACTTGTTATTTACTACGTAAACATATTGCAGCTTACTAAAATCAACAGCTATATTTACATCCATGTTTAAGAATGCCCCTTTGGCTGATTTTGAATGAAGGTTGGTGATCTTGCCGATAGGTATGCCCGCCGGAAATAACGACAGATCAGACGTTACCACCAATTCGCCAAGCTTTGGTGTAGCATTATTTGATACGTTGTACAATAGCCCTACGCGGGGATCAAGATTATCGCCCCAGATAAATGAACCCAGGTCTTTAGTGCCGGCAAGCGCGGCGCTTATGATAGTTTCTTTATGCAGTAATGATTGTACCACCGATAGGTGTTCGCCTACAAAAACCACTTTTCCTACAACACCCTGCGCACAGATAACCCCCATTCCTTTTACAATGCCTGCACTGCTGCCCTTGTTTATGGTAAGGTAATTATTACGATGATTGGTAGAGTTGTTTATTACCGCGGCATCAATATATTCATATTGTTGCTTGTAAATGGTATCAACCACTTTATGGTGAGCAGCAGAATCTATATAAAATGATGTTTTAAGCTGGTTACGCAGCCGGGCATTCTCCAGGGATAAGCTATCATTTACTTCGCGTAAAGAAATGTAGCTTTTTAACTGGTCTACCTTTGCGTATAAATTGCCGGTAACCTGGTTGGTGCTGTTAATGAAAGTAGCTTTTTGGAAAGAGTTGTATTTGATATAAATAACCAGCGCACTAACCTCAAATATAATGAACAGAAAAAACGCGTTGTACTTGCTGATGAAGATTAACAAATTACGCATTGTAGGTGATGAGTTTTGAGTAATGAGTTTTGAGTAGTAAGCAACTCATCACTCACTACCCAAAACTCACAACTAATTTACTGCATTAAAAATTTAAAATTACCAATATTTTTAAGGGCGGTTCCGGTGCCGCGTACTACCGCGCGTAACGGATCCTCGGCAACGTGTACCGGTAGTTTTGTTTTGGCAGAGATCCTTCTGTCCAAACCACGCAGTAACGCTCCGCCACCTGTCAGGTAAATACCGGTTTGGTAAATATCTGCAGAAAGCTCCGGCGGAGTGATCTCCAATGCTTTTAATATCGCTTCTTCAATTTTCGAAATAGATTTATCAAGGCAATGCGCAATTTCTGTATACGATACCATGATCTGTTTAGGTACACCGGTCATTAAATCGCGGCCCTGTACAGCAAAATCAGCAGGCGGGTCGCTTAGTTCAGGTAATGCGGCACCAACTTCTATTTTAATTTTCTCGGCAGTACGGTCGCCAATCATAATGTTGTGCTGGCGACGGATATATTGAACAATGTCAGAGTCGAAGTTATCTCCCGCTACGCGGATAGACTGATCGCATACAATACCAGATAAGGCAATAACCGCGATCTCGGTAGTACCACCACCGATATCAATGATCATGTTACCCATTGGCTCTTCCACATCAATACCAATACCTACGGCTGCTGCCATTGGCTCGTGGATCAGGTAAACCTCTTTGGCACCTGCTATCTCGGCCGAGTCGCGCACCGCACGTTTCTCCACCTCTGTAATACCTGATGGGATACAGATAACCATACGTAGCGATGGGAAGAACCATCCTTTACCCTGGTTTATCATTTTTATCATGCCGCGTATCATGTGCTCGGCAGCGTTAAAATCGGCAATTACACCGTCTTTAAGCGGGCGAACGGTACGGATATTGTCGTGGGTTTTACCCTCCATTTGCATGGCCTGGCGCCCAATGGCAATAACTTTGTTGGTTGTGCGGTCAAAAGCTACTATCGACGGTTCGTCAACAACAACTTTATCATTGTGTATGATGAGGGTATTTGCGGTACCTAAATCTATAGCGATCTCTTGTGTGAAAAAATTAAATAAACCCATTTGTAGTTTGCTTCAAAATAGTTTGCAAGTTGTTAAATTTAGTTGATTAAGTTGGAATAAGTTGATTAAGAGAACGGTTTTATTTTGAAAATAATATAAATTATTCACTTAATTACTATTTACGACTTATCAAGCCTTAATGTTTAAAATGACGGACGCCGGTAGTAACCATGCTGATGCCTTTTTGGTTAGCCATATCAACTGATAATTGATCTTTGATGGAGCCGCCCGGTTGTAAAACAGCCGATATGCCGGCATCAGCAGCAATCTCTACACAATCAGGAAACGGGAAAAAAGCTTCTGATGCCATAACTGCTCCTTTTACATCAAAGCCAAACGCTTCTGCTTTTGCTAATGCCTGTCTTAACGCATCAACACGCGAGGTTTGACCTACGCCGCTGGACAGCATCTGGTTATTTTTCACCAATACAATGGCGTTGGATTTTGTATTTTTTGTGATCTTGTTGGCAAGGAAAAGATCTTTCAATTCCTGCTCGGTTGGCTGGCGTTCAGTTACGGTTTTCATGTCTCCCGGGCCTTCAATTACATGGTCCTTATCCTGCTCAATTACTCCGTTTAGTAGAGTTTTAAATTCTTTTTGCGGTAATTCAACCGGTTGACGTACTAATACAATGCGTCCTTTACGTGCCGTAAGAATGCTAACAGCTTCATTTGTATAAGCTGGCGCTATCAACACCTCGTAAAACAACTTGTCTATTTCTGTAGCTGTTTCTGCGTCTATCTCTGTATTAGTGATGATGACACCGCCAAAAGCTGAAACCGGATCGCAGGCCAGGGCATCTATCCAGGCTTCTTTAATAAACTGGCGGGTAGCTACGCCACAGGCGTTAGTGTGTTTTAAGATGGCAACGGTAGGTTCGGTAAATTCATCTATCAATGCAACAGCAGCATCAACGTCTACCAGGTTGTTGTACGAAAGTTCTTTGCCCTTGTCGCTAAGGCTATTAAACATAGCATCAAGGTTGCCATAAAAAACACCTTTTTGATGCGGGTTTTCGCCATAACGCAAGGTTTGGCTGGTTAATATGCTATGTTTAAATACAGGTAGCGGTTCGTCCTGGTTAAAATATTGGAATATGGCGGTATCGTAGTTTGAGGTTATGTTAAACGCCTTCCGTGCGAACATAGAACGCTGATCAATAGTCGTTGTTCCGTTTTGGGCCTTTAAGATGGTGTCAAGCTCGGTATAATCATCTTTAGATGCCAGTATAACAACATCCTTAAAATTCTTTGCCGCTGCGCGGATAAGTGAGATGCCACCAATGTCTATTTTCTCGATCACATCATCATGGCCTGCGCCTGATTCAACCGTTTCTTCAAACGGGTAAAGATCTACAATAACCAGGTCGATTTCCGGGATCTCGTACTGTGCTAATTGCTCTTTGTCGCTATCATTACTTCGGCGCGCCAATATACCGCCAAATACTTTTGGGTGCAGTGTTTTAACACGGCCGCCAAGGATAGACGGGTAAGAGGTAAGATCCTCAACAGCAATAACATCAACCCCAAGGCTGCGGATAAAGGTTTCGGTACCACCGGTTGAGTATATGGTAACTCCTAAACGGCTTAACTCTTTAATAATAGGCTCCAGGTTATCTTTATAATAAACGGAGATAAGGGCATTTTTAATGGCAACAGGCTGACTCATTTAACGGATTTTTTTGAGCCGCAAAGGTAGTGATTAGTGATTAGAGAATAGGGGTTAGCGGTTAGTTTTTTTAAGAAAAGTTAACGCGTATTAAAATCAGTTACGGCAATAGATCGAGTTTGTTATCTTCGTGGATACCACCACCTATAAAAATGTCAGCCAATCCCGATATAGTCAGAGCCACCTGGAAAAAATATCACCACTTGTGGAAGCGCGAGGAGGCAAACGCACGGCATGTTTTGTTAAACGAGGGCGATATTAGTAGAAAGATTTATGTTTTAGACAAAGGATGCATACGCAACTGGTTTTATCATGATGGCAAGGAGATCAGTTTCCAATTCTTTTTTGAGGGCGATGTAGTCTATTCGCCTGAGAGTTTCAGAAAGAATACACCAAGCCAGTTTAGTATAGAAGCCATTGAGCCGGTTAGCCTTCGCTGGTTGAGCCAGAAAGATATGGATTTGGTGCGAGAAGATCCGTTATTATATAATGAGATGATCGAACGTTCGGCAGATAAACAGGCTGAATTTATGCGGCATTTTTTCTCCTATTTGAAAAATACACCGCAAGAGCGCTACAAATTATTATTGCAGCAGCAGCCTGAGATCATTAAGCGGGTACCATTGCAGCATATTGCTTCTTATTTGGGTATCACGCCGGTTTCTTTGAGCCGTATCCGCAACCGGCGATAGCATTTCTTAACAATTGTAAAGTGATATCTGGTTTTTGAGGCCGAGTTTTGGATAAATTTTAAATCAATAACAATATGAGACTAAACAAAGTGATCCCCAAGATATTTTATTCAGACATCAATCATGGCCTGGAGCTTTTTATTGATGTTCTTGGCTTCACCATAAAATACAAAGAAGATCAACCCGGGTTTTACATTGTCGCCCGCGATGGGGTGACACTGTTTTTGGTTGAGGATGATGAGTTTGCCAAAAAAGACCGCCCTGAAATTCGTATCGATACGGATGACATTGACGCACTGTATCAGGAACTTATTGCTAAGCCAAAACAACTCTTTCATTCTAATCTTGCTACAGTAAAGTTGCAGCCCTGGGGACTAAAAGAAGTTGCATTGCGCGATAAAAGTGATGTTTGTGTAATTTTGCAGCAAGATATGGGTGAGTAGGTACTACACTTCTGTAAACTCCAACTCCTTACCATAAGTTTCGTCCAGAAACCAGGCAGCGGTAATGCCTATAGCAAATATAATTAGCCCGGTTACCCAGCCGCCTACAACGTAATTGTTAAAAAAGACGCGGGTAAACTTGAAAAGTAAGATCATTAATGGCAAAGTGCCACGCACCATATTAGGGATGCTAATACCTGCGGATGCACGCAGGTTGGTGCCAAACTGCTCCACACTGCTGGTTATATAAACTACGTTTAACCCGGCGCCATAACCCAGGCCGGCGCAAATAAAGTAGAACCACGCGGGGCTGCCACCGCTTTGCAAAAAGTAAAGCACTGTAAATACTATAGCTATGCCGTAAAATATAAACAGGGTTTTTTTGCGGCTTTGTAAGCGCTGGCTTAACCAGCCCACGCTAAAATCTCCGGCGGCTATGGCCATGTACAGGTACATAATGGCAGTGCCCGGCTCAACGCCGCTTATGCCCATGGCTTTACCAAATTGGTCAGAGAAGGTAACCAGGATGCCAATGATGTACCAAACCGGCAAACCTATCAGTATGCATTGCATGTATTTTGCAAAGCGTTTCCGGTTATTAAAGAACATCAGGAAATTGCCCTTGCTTAACGTGGTCGATTCCTGCACGGTTTTAAATATGCCGCTTTCCTGTACCTGTATCCGCATTAATAATAATACCAGGCCAAGCAAACCGCCAATATAATAGCAGGTGCGCCAGTCTACCATCTTGCTAATTAGCGATGCTGCTACTACACCAAACAAGCCGAAGCCGGCAATAAAGCCCGCGGCCATGCTGCGTTTTTCTTTAGGCAGTAATTCGCTTACCAGGGTTATGCCTGCACCAAGCTCGCCGGCAAGGCCAATGCCTGCTATAAATCGTAAAATTATATATTGGTTTAAAGTGGTGACCATGCCGTTGGCCAGGTTGGCAATTGAGTAAAGCAATATCGATCCAAACAAAACTTTAAGCCGGCCTTTTTTATCGCCCAAAATACCAAAGATGATACCGCCGATAACCATACCAATCATTTGTATGCTGATCAGGAGTTCGCCTTTTGAAAGTATGTCGGCAGGGTTTAAGCCAAGCGCTGCAAGGCTGGGTTTGCGGATAATGGCAAATAATAAAAGATCATAAGTGTCAACAAAGAAACCAAGCGCGCTTACAATTACAGCAAGCTGGAAAATACTGGTAGAGGGTTTGACGGTCATTGTGGCTAAAGATTGGTTTGTTGGTGCGCTAAAAGTAAGTATCTAACCGCTAATCTCCAACCACTAATCGCTACACCTAACTCTTCATTTTTTTGAGGAGATTTTCAATGACTTTAGGAAAGTGTAAGTGTTCCAGCTGCTGGCCTTTAAATTTTACCATTTCCAGGTTGTCGCCGGGTTCGATCTTGAATTTAGATTGATGGATGATCTCACCCTCATCAAACTGTTCGTTGACAAAATGTATGGTAATTCCAGATTCTTCTTCGCCGGCATCCAGAATGGCTTTATGCACATTGTCGCCATACATGCCTTTGCCACCATATTTGGGTAACAGGGCAGGGTGAAGGTTAATAATTTTATTGGGGAAAGCAGCCAGTAATGATTGTGGAACCAACCATAAAAAACCCGCAAGAACTATCAGGTCAACCTGTAAGGTTTTAAGCATGCGGATCACATCGTCGCTGTTATAAAACTCGTTACGGTTAAAAACGTGCGATGGTATCTCGAAGTTATCGGCCCGTTGCAATACGTAAGCCTGTGCGTTATTAGTTAATATTAATACAACTTCGGCTTCTGCACTGCGTTTAAAATGCTCCATTATTTTTTGAGCATTTGACCCTGACCCTGAAGCAAAAATGGCTATTCGTTTTTTCAAAATTGTAAATAAAAGTTAGTTACGACCCAAATATAAAAGTTTAAGCCATTTAAATACTATTGCGCGGCAGCTTTTTGCCTTACAAAACCATAACGTATAACCTTACGTTTTGTGTTGATGGTATAGTTTTGGATATCGCCGGTTAATAATACTAATGAGTATTGGCCGATATTATAGATCTGTGCATTGGCAAACGGTTTAGAGCTGCCTACAACCGAAGTATCCTTACAAACGATATCCGAATTTAAAAACAGGTTGTTCTCTGCTAAACCCCAATGCCCGCTGGCGGTTGGTTGATGCACGCAATTAAAATTTGTGTAGGTACATGTTTTATCATCTTTAAAAGTGAATACCTGGGTAGTATCGCAGGCGGTATTTAAAGTGGTGTCTAATTTTATAGTATCGCCTACAGAAATGGTATACCTAACCGATGCCAGTTGCCAGGCACTACTGCTAAAAAGATTTTCGATATAGTTTTGCTTTTCCTTTTTGCAGGAATTGCTTAGCAGGTTTATCAATATCAACCCCGCTATAAACAGAAATGGTAATTTATTTTTCATTTAACAGATGGCACAAAAATAAAGTAACGCAGGCAATTATAACTGTTTTAAATGGCTAATATTTTAACAACATTCTTATTTTCTTGGTTTGAGGCCATTTATCCATTTGGTAATGATGTCTAACACTTCGGGCGATATGGTTTCGTCGATAGTACTGTACTCACTAACATCCCCTGTGCCGGCGTTTTGAAACATATGATTCAGGTTAGGCAGCAGCACCGTATTAAAATCTTTATTGCCTGCTTGTGTAAGTAATGCGTTAAAACCGGCCAGATTTTCTTTTGCGCTAACCTGCACGTCTTTGCCGCCATTTAAAGCTAAAACCGGGATCTTGATTTTGGTTAATGTGGTGGCTGGATCATAATTCAGAAAATAACGCATCCAGGGCATAAACATCGTCGCCGATAGCTGATTTAAAAGCGCCTCCGAACTCTTACCCTTTAAACCTGCTTTGGCAAGAAATGCGTCGGGCTGTTGCTTCAACCAATCCGCTTTTGACTGTTCATAAGCCGCTTTCAACGAATCCCTGTTAGTGTACCGGTCTGCTAAGGTACGGGCCATTAGCATAAATGATTCCGTCCTGGCTACGTCGTCCTCTGTAAATCCGTTTTTAAGATAGGCCGTGCGGTTTTGTATTTTCATCAGATCTTCCCCTTTAATACCTACGCCGGCAAGGCTTACTATAAACGCTACGTCATCTGTTTGTACAGCAATCAACGGTGCTATTACCCCACCTTCGCTATGCCCTATCAGCCCGATATTTTTGATATCGATACCCGGGTGTCCCTTCAGGTAATCAATACCAACCATTACATCTTTAGCAAAATCGGCTGACGTAGCACCCATTACGTCGCCGGTTGTTTCGCCAACGCCCCGGTCATCAACACGTAATACAGCAATACCGTTTCGGGTTAAATGGTCGGCAATTACCCAAAATAGCTTGTGCCCAAATATGGTTTCGTCACGATCTTCTTGCCCCGACCCTGTTATCAAAATTACCGCAGGTACATTTTGAACTGACTTAGGGATGGTTAAAGTAGCTCCATACTGGATAGATCTATCTTTATTATAGTATATAACTTTCTCTTCCCGGTACGGAAATGGCGCTTTAGGCATTTGAGGCCTGTTATAACCAGCTTTGTTAGCTACTCTTTTAAGCGTTAGCGGATAGGTGCCCCCGCGTTGTTTCCATAAGCCCGTTAGCGTTGTTTTATTTGAATTAAAAGCTGCTGTATATGCAGAACTCATCACCGCGGCATCAGCCGTCAGGCTATCGGGTGTGATAATTAACTTCGAAACCTTAATCCCTGTCGCGTTTTGTTGCGGCACAGCAAATTCGGCCGTTTTTTGTTTGGTAAGGCTATCTTCTGAGATCGTTAAAATTATACCGAGATTGGCTAAAGTTCCCTCCCAGGTTGTTTTAGCCGGAAGGTTCTGTGCCGATAGTTTAACGGCGCTGGTACTTAACAGTAATAATAGGGTGAAGAAGCGATTTAGGTTCATGATGATGAATAAAAAGGTAATGTAGCAATTATCCCATCATCCCTTCAAACTTTTCCCAAAAGCCGTCTTTAGGTACCGGCGCGGTAATTAGTATCGGTTCTTTTTTTATGGGATGGATAAACTGCAATCTTCGGGCGTGCAGGCAAATGCTTTTACGCAGGCTGCCACGCGGGTAGCCATATTTATTATCACCAACTATGGGGCAGCCCAGGGTTGACAGTTGCACTCGGATCTGGTGGGGGCGGCCTGTTATGGGGTCAACCTCTATCAGGTAATAGCCTTCCAGCTCGCCAACCAGTTTATAGTTTAGCTCAGATCGCTGGCTGCCGGGCACTTCACGGTCGTGCGCCTTGGTAACGTTTTTCTGCGGATTTTTTATCAGGTAATGCACCAGCGTTCCGGCTTCAGGATTAGGCCGTTTACGCACTACAGCGTAATAGGTTTTATGCATTTCGCGGGCTTTAAACATCTTGTTTATCCGCTCTAATGCCTTGCTGGTTTTGGCAAACAGGATAACCCCGCTAACGGGCCTGTCTAACCGATGCACCACGCCTAAGAAAGCGCCGTTAGGCTTGTCATATTTTTTGGCGATGTACTTCTTTACCTTTTCATCAAGGCTCTCGTCGCCGGTATCGTCAACCTGCACAATATCACCTGCACGCTTGTTTATAGCAATAAGATGGTTGTCCTCATAAAGTACATCCTTATCGGTAATATCGTAGCTGGTATAGTTAAATTCAGGTCTGGCCATAGTTTTAGTCATTAGTCATTGGTCATTAAGTCATTAGTCTTGATTGTATTTCTTGCTCAAGACTTAGGGCTTCCGACTTCAAACTATCTAATATTGCTCTTTCTCGTTCGGGAAATCTTTAGCTTTTACATCGCTAACGTAGTTCTTTATCGCGCCGTTCATTACTTCGGCTAAATTGGCGTACTGGCGCAGGAACCTTGGTTTAAAACCTTTGTTAATGCCCAGCATATCATGGATCACCAATACCTGCCCGTCGCAATGCTGGCCGGCGCCTATGCCGATGGTTGGGATAGCTAAGCTTTTTGAAACCTCATCAGCTAATTTAGCAGGGATTTTCTCCAGCACAATACCAAAGCAACCCAGTTCCTGTAGTTTCAAAGCATCGTCGCGTAGTTTTTGTGCCTCGACTTCTTCCCTGGCGCGAACGGTATAGGTGCCAAATTTGTATATCGACTGCGGTGTTAAACCCAGGTGCCCCATAACCGGGATACCCGCGGTTAAGATCCGGCTTACAGATTCGGCTATCTCTACACCACCTTCTATCTTTACCGCATGCGCGCCCGATTCCTTCATGATGCGGATGGCCGATGCCAATGCCTCTTTACTGTTACCCTGGTAGGTGCCAAATGGTAGGTCGACTACAATCAATGCCCTTTTAACTGCCCGCACCACTGCCGAAGCGTGATAGATCATTTGGTCAAGCGTGATGGGTAGGGTAGTTTCATGGCCGGCCATTACGTTGGATGCCGAGTCGCCTACTAATATAATGTCCATCCCGGCGGCGTCAACAATGGCAGCCATCGAGTAATCGTAGGCGGTAAGCATGGCGATCTTCTCGCCACGGCTCTTCATTTCCTGCAGGGTATGGGTGGTAATTCTTTTTACTTCTTTATGTACAGACATGCTGATGGCTTTAAGCTGAGGGCAAAGTTAGGATATTTTATTTCGGATTTAAGAATGGAAAAATGACATAAAAAATCCAAAATCCCACTTCCGAATTCCGAAATAATTCCCTATTTTTGCAGCCGTGAATAAAGGGGTTTCTCACTTCATATTTCCAATCCAATTTTACGGCGCATCACACCAGACCAGCCGTTATTTTAACCATTCAATTTATTTAAACAGATGACTTATTTCACCAAATTACCGGCGGTATTACTGTTAGAGGACGGAACTGTTTTTCATGGCAAAGCTGCCGGAAAGATTGGCACTACTGCCGGCGAAATTTGTTTTAATACCGGCATGACCGGCTACCAGGAGATTTTTACCGACCCATCTTACTTCGGGCAGATAATGGTGGCTACCAACGCGCATATTGGTAATTATGGTATTGCTAACGAGGAAGTAGAATCGGGCAATATCCAGATAGCGGGTTTGGTTTGTAAAAACTATAATATTGCTTACAGCCGTAAACAGGCGGATGAGTCGATACAGGATTATTTCCAGGAGCAAAATATTGTTGGCATCTCTGATATTGATACCCGCCAGCTGGTGCGCCATATCCGCGATAAGGGCGCAATGAACGCCATCATATCGTCAGAGATATTGGACCTTGAAGAGTTAAAAGCTAAACTGGCCGAAGTACCTTCAATGGATGGGCTGGAACTATCATCAAAAGTATCAACCAAAGAAACTTATACTTTCGGTGATGAAAACGCTTCTTACCGTGTTGCCGTGCTTGACCTGGGTGTAAAGAAAAACATCCTGCGTAATTTTGACGACCGCGACGTTTACGCTAAAGTTTACCCGGCCAAAACCACTTTTGCCGAAATGGAGCAAGATTTTGCACCAAGCGGCTATTTTATATCAAACGGCCCCGGCGACCCGTCGGCTATGCCTTACGCGGTTGAAACTGTAAAAGATATTTTGGCCAGCGATAAACCAATGTTCGGTATTTGTTTGGGCCACCAGCTATTGGCTTTGGCTAATGATATCCCAACCAAAAAAATGTTTAACGGCCACCGCGGATTGAACCACCCGGTAAAAAATATCATCATTAATCATTGCGAAGTAACGTCGCAAAACCATGGTTTTGGGGTAGTGCCTGATGCGGTTAGAGCATCGGACAAAGTAGAGATCACCCACGTAAACCTGAACGACCAGTCGATAGAAGGCATCCGTGTAAAAGATAAAAAAGCATTTTCGGTACAATATCACCCCGAGTCGTCGCCCGGCCCGCATGATAGCCGTTATTTATTTGATGATTTTATTAATTTGATGAAGTAAAATCTGATAAGGATTTATAATGCAGAGCCGCCCGGATATATTGGGTGGCTCTCTTTGTTTAACATGCTTAGTAAACTGTAAAAAGTTTTTTCTTAAATTAGCATAAAAAAACAAGACAATGTCATCCGCAGTAAAATATATAATTGACGATAACGGGCATAAAACAAGTGTTTTAGTGCCGGTTAAAACGTGGGAGGATATTAATGCTAAATACAAAAAGCTAAGTAAAAAATTGGCTATTTTAACAGGTATCCGCCATGGACTTAACGAAGTTAAAGAAAGCCAAAAAAATGGAGACAGCCTGCAAACGTTATCAGATTTTTTAAGTGAAAGTAGCAGTTAAAGTTACTGCCAACTTTAAAAAGGAAGCAAAGCCTCTGCTCAAAAAATATAAATCGCTGGCAAAAGATCTGGCTGATCTTGAAAAGCAATTGCTATCAGATCCAAAACTCGGTGTATCACTCGGCAGTAATGCATTTAAGATAAGGCTTAAAATATCAAGTAAAGGCAAGGGGAAAAGCGGAGGTGCACGAGTAATAACTTATCTTGAAACTGATTTGATAGCTAAGTTAGAAACCGACGGCGAAGAAACGACTGTTAATTTGATTTCGATCTACGATAAATCAGATACTGAAATAATTACAGATAAAGAATTAAAAAGATTAATAGCTAACGTATAACTCTGTTATTTGATGATTTTATTTTTTTGATGAAGTAAACAAATTAAAATCCATACTGTAGAGACGCTCCGAGATATCGGGCGTCTTTTCTATTTTATGGCTTTGCGAGCTGAAAAAGGGTAAGAAGTAAACTGTCCAAGGTGTGCCAGCTGTGCCAGGTGTACCAGGTGGTTCACCTGTACCTGGCACAGTACAGTCAACTTGCCTCATTCACCGACACATTTATTCTTACTTACCATTTTCGCCGACAGGTTACAGAAATTGCGGACTAAATTCTCCATTTCACCGACAATATCCCCCATCTTACCTAATAACCCTGTGCAAAAATTGATTTTCAGAGCAAATTTGACCTATAAATCATCACAAACTATGGCACCATTTTTAATAAAACCTGCAATGTTGGTACTTGCTAAATTTATTGCCCACGCTATCGCGGCATTACACCTGTTAGGCCACCTGGTAAAATAATACGACTACCTACTACCTATCTATGTTAAGTTTATGCGGATTACTGTAAATAAAAGCAGTAATTCGCTAAAAACTTAGGTTATTCCAATTTTCTGCACCATTTTTACGCTATGGCAAAACAACCCATAATTACAGTAAATAACCTGGTAAAAAATTACGGCGACTTTAAAGCGGTAAAAGGCATCAGCTTCGAGGTTTATGAAGGCGAGATCTTCGGACTGCTTGGCCCCAACGGCGCCGGTAAAACCACCACCTTAGAGATCATTGAAACCCTGCGCGAAAAAACCTCGGGCGAGATAACCGTTGATGGCTTTAATATTGATACCGATGCCGGCAGTATTAAAAAGCGGATAGGTGTGCAATTACAGGCTGCGGGTTATTACCCCAACTTAAACTTATCAGAGCTGATTGAGCTTTTTTCGGGCCTGTATGGCATACAACGCAGCCCAATGGAAATGCTGGAAAAAGTGGCGCTTACTGACAAAGCCAAAGCAAAATATAAGGACCTGTCGGGCGGGCAAAAGCAGCGCTTCTCTATCGCCACCACATTAATAAATAACCCGCGTATTGTGTTTTTGGACGAGCCTACTACTGGCCTCGACCCACAGGCGCGCCGCAATCTTTGGGACCTGATCCGCGAGATCCGTGACCAGGGAACCACCGTTGTTATCACCACCCACTATATGGACGAGGCCGAAGTACTGTGCGACCGCGTAGCTTTTGTTGACGGCGGTAATATAATAGGTGTTGATACGCCCGATGCCTTTATTGATAAGCTGGTGGCAACCGGCTTTGAGCCACCTAAAAAAGTAAAGCTTGCCAGCCTGGAAGATGTGTTTATTAATATGACAGGCAAGGAGTGGAGAGAGGAATAGCCCCCCAGCCCCCTGAAGGGGGAGTACTTATAAAAGCGAAAGGTTAACGATTAACTACCAATGAACTAATGACTAATAAACCAATGAACCAAACAGATAAACCATACAGTAATTTTAAAGCAACGCTGGCTATAGCTAAGGCAAGTTTCAGGTCGATAGTACGCAGCCCGTCATCGGTGGTGTTTACGCTGCTTTTTCCGTTGATATTTATTTTGGTGTTTGGCTTTATCAGCGGGGGCGGGGTTATATCTGTTGATGTAGGCGTGGCCAAAACCAATGATACTATTAACCCGGTTTACCAGGCGTTAAAAAAGGTGAGCGTAGTGCGTTTGATCCACAACCAAACGCCCCAAGAAATGGAAGCCAACCTTAAAAAGGGAAGCATTGACGCGATATTAAATATCCAGAAAAATACTAAACCGCCGTACTTTACTGTAAATATAAAATACAGCCAGGCATCCGGCGATAAGGAGGGAATCCTGAAATCGGCACTTAACAATATATTTTATGAGCTAAATACGCACATGCCTGACGCGCCGCCACCGGCAGCCATCATCAAAGAATCTGAAGTAAAAACCCGCGAGTATAAAACTATCGACTTTATTTTACCGGGCCAGCTGGGCTTTTCGCTATTAAGTACGGGTGTATTTGGTACCGCTTTCGTGTTTTTAAGCCTGCGGATAACCCTGGTTATTAAACGTTTTTTTGCTACGCCGGTTAAACGATACAGCATTGTAATTGGCGAGGCACTAGCGCGGATAACCTTCGCGCTGATAGGCGCCTTATTTATTATAACTATAGGCCACTTTGCATTTGGGTTTACGTTGGTGCACGGGTTTGTAACGGTCCTTAATATGCTCTTCCTCTCGCTAATAGGGGTGCTGGTGTTTATGGGGTTTGGTTTTGTAGTATCGGGTATTGCCAAAAACGAAAGTACAGTACCGCCTATAGCTAATATGATAACCCTGCCGCAGTTCCTGTTGTCGGGTACATTCTTTTCAATCAATGTTTTCCCGGCGTGGTTGCAGCCAATAAGCAGGGCGCTGCCGTTAACTTATTTAAACGATTCGTTACGTAAAGTAGCCTTTGAAGGTGCAAGCCTTTTTGATGTATCGCACCAGATCCTGATCATGTGTATCTGGGGCGTGGTGATCTATGCTGTTGCGGTTAAAACGTTTAAGTGGGAGTAGGCAGATTTGTAAATGTTCATATATACGATGTGCGGATGCTTATATAATTAATGGTTTTAAATAGTTTAAGGACAGACATATTTATTTAATGTTAAGGCGATATCTTCGCCGCTCTACTTCACGTTAGAAAGATCGAGCCCAAAACCTGGTTTATCTGTAGACAACGAGGTGTTTATTAATAATAAGGCCCCGCATTTTGAGCGTAACCGATTTTCTGCTGCGCTTGGCTACCAGTTTGATCAATCAATAAACGTACAAGCCGGCTGGCTCAACCAGTACAATTACAGCCCCACTTTTGCTGCCGATAAGAACAATCTGGCGCTAACATTTATGTACCGCATTAATCGCAAAAACGCCAAACCGCGCGAGCACATGCCAAGTACCGGCGATTAATGATCTAAATTATAATTTCAACGTAATTTTACTTTATAATAGCTGATAATCAAATATCTGCATTATCTTTGCGCCGATATTCTCTTAATGCCATTTGGAATTTGGGGTCGCCTTAATGGTTTAATGCCATTAAAAGGTAAGGTGTGGTGGAACGATAAATTTGCAAATGAAGTCAGGTGCGTTTAAAATAGCCGCTATGTATGTAGTAGCCGGCTTAGTGTGGATCGCTTTAAGCGATAAAGTGTTAGAACTTACAAAAGGCGGTACAGATATTTCTTTTATCCTGTTTATAAGCAGCATAAAAGGATTTGTTTATGTGCTGGTAACCGGGTTCATATTATATAAACTCATCCTGTCGTACCATGGCCGGTTGGAGGAGAGCGAGAAACAATACCGCAGTTATTTCGAGGCCAACCCGTCCCCTATGTGGATCTATAATCGCCGTACCCTTAATTATACCGCCGTTAATAATGCCGCTATTGCCAAATACGGGTACACTTTAGAAGAGTTTAAAAACATGACGATACTGGACATCCGGCCGAAAAGAGATGTGAGTAAAGTATACAGTGTTATAAAGGACTTTAAAAATCAGTACAACGATTCGGGCATCTGGACCCATCTTAAAAAAGACGGTACGGCTATACAAGTGCATGTAACATCACATATCATAACATCGCCCGGCAAAGAAGACCATATAATGGTTATGGCCACCGAGATTAATTTGCCGGCAGAACCAACCCTTAACAGGTTCGGCTAAACCCCTGTATATTAACCTTTGTAACATTAAATTTATGTTAATGTTAAAGTTAAATTCCTACATATTTAATGGAAGTTGTATATTTGAAAACTAAACGTTTTAAGTGTATTACTTACACTAAGTTATAAAACCGAATTAATCAGAAAAAAATGAGTTTAATAATTGATGTTCACGCCCGCCAGATTCTTGACTCGCGTGGAAACCCTACTATTGAGGTAGATGTATTGACCGAAAATGGCTTTTTAGGCCGCGCCGCTGTACCGTCTGGTGCATCAACCGGTGCTTATGAAGCTGTTGAGTTACGTGACAATGATAAAGCTGTTTACATGGGTAAAGGTGTTTTAAAAGCCGTTGCCAACGTAAATGATATTATAGCAAAAGAATTACAAGGTGTTGATGTGTTCGATCAGAACGGTATCGACAAACTAATGATCGACCTTGATGGTACGCCAAACAAGGCGAACTTAGGCGCTAACGCTATTTTAGGCGTGTCGCTTGCTGCTGCTAAAGCTGCCGCGCAAGAGAGCCGCCAGCCTTTATACCGCTATGTTGGTGGTGTAAACGCTAACACGCTGCCTATCCCGATGATGAACATCGTTAACGGTGGATCACACTCTGATGCGCCTATCGCGTTCCAGGAGTTTATGATCATGCCGGTTGGTGCTTCTTCATTCTCTGAAGCATTACGTTGGGGTACTGAAGTATTCCATAACCTGAAAAAGATCCTGCATGACCGTGGTTTATCTACAGCAGTAGGTGACGAAGGTGGTTTTGCTCCAACTTTTGATAGCACCGAAGATGGCGTTGAAACCATCCTTAAAGCTATCGAAAAAGCAGGCTACAAAGCTGGCGAAGATATCTTCTTAGCTTTTGATTGCGCTGCATCTGAGTTTTACAAAGACGGTAAATACGACTACACTAAATTTGAAGGCCCTAAAGGCGCTATCCGCACCAGCGAAGAGCAAGCTTCTTATTTAGCCGAATTAGCTGCTAAATACCCTGTTATCTCTATCGAAGACGGTATGGCTGAGGATGATTGGGCTGGCTGGAAAATATTAACCGACAAAATTGGTGATAAGGTACAGTTAGTAGGTGATGATTTGTTTGTAACCAACGTTATCCGTTTACAACAAGGTATCGATGACCATACTGCAAACTCTATCCTTGTAAAAGTTAACCAGATAGGATCATTGACCGAAACTATTAACGCGGTTAGCCTGGCACAAACAAACGGTTATACCTCAGTAATGAGCCACCGTAGCGGCGAGACTGAAGATGCTACCATTGCAGATTTAGCTGTTGCCTTAAACTGCGGCCAGATCAAAACCGGTTCGGCTTCACGTTCAGACAGGATAGCTAAGTACAACCAGTTATTACGCATAGAAGAAGAATTGGGCGAGAGCGCAAAATTCATTGGTAAAGCGTTTAAATACTATAAAAAATAAGCTGTTTTTAGCTGAAAGGCTAAAGCAGAAAGCTAAAAGCCTCTCGATTTATCGGGGGGCTTTTTTTGTGAGTTTAGGTGTACCATTTTTTGAAAGTGGAACACCCGGAACACTATGGAACGGGGTGGAACACCACACTAGTTAAAAAAAATAACTTAGGCAACGCCCAAAATAAACACGTGCCGTCGACTCACCCCGCGGCACTTCGTGCGCGACCCTCTCTTCGCCTTTAGCGGAAAGAGGGTTGACCCAGAGAAAAACAGCCCTCTTTCCCGCTTGCGGAAGAGAGGGTGGTCCAGCGAAGCGCAGACCGGGTGAGTCGACGCGTTTCAGTAACGAAGCCGCAATACCCACATCCCAATTAAAAACCGTATCTTCGCAAAAATAATTTAATACCCGTTAGCTTACGGTTTTGATCACCGACAAACTCTTCAGATCCGCTATGCAATCGCGTTAGCATATAATATTAAGAAACAATACATGTCATTCGAAAATTTAAAATTGATTGAGCCAATTCTCAGGGCTTTAAAAACTGAGGGATATACTACACCTACGCCTATACAAGAGCAAGCCATACCCATTGTACTGCAACGCCGCGACCTTTTAGGCTGCGCGCAAACCGGTACCGGTAAAACGGCTGCTTTCTCTATACCTATTTTACAGTTATTATACCAGGACAGGCTACAACACAAAGAACAAAAAACCATTAAGGCGCTGATACTTACCCCAACGCGCGAACTGGCTATCCAGATAAACGAGAGCATTGCCGCTTATGGTAAACATACAGGACTGAAACACCTGGTTATTTACGGCGGTGTATCGCAAAATCCACAAGTTGATGCCTTGCGCCGTGGTATTGATATTTTAGTGGCTACTCCGGGCCGTTTATTAGACCTGATGCAGCAACGCTTTGTACACCTTGACCAGATAAAAATGCTGGTTTTGGACGAAGCCGACCGTATGCTGGACATGGGTTTTGTAAACGATGTTAAAAAGATCATAGCTAAAGTGCCGGCTAAAAGGCAGACGTTGTTCTTTTCGGCTACTATGCCTAAAGAAATTCAGCATTTGGCGGATAGCATATTAACCAACCCTGAAAGGGTAGAGGTTACGCCGGTATCATCAACAGCTGATACTATTCAGCAGGAGTTATATTATGTAGAGAAGAACGATAAGCGTTCTTTACTTGCCCACATATTAAAAGATAAAGATATTAAAACCGCGCTGGTATTTACCCGCACCAAACATGGTGCCGATAAGGTGGTTAAGGATATGCATAAGCTTAACATTACTGCCGAGGCTATCCACGGTAATAAATCGCAAAATGCGCGTCAGCGGGCTTTAACAAACTTTAAAAATCGTACTACCCGCGTGTTAATTGCTACCGATATTGCCGCTCGCGGTATTGATATTGATGAGCTTACCCACGTTATCAACTACGAGATCCCGAACATCCCCGAAACTTACGTACACCGTATTGGCCGTACCGGCAGAGCGGGAGCAAGTGGTATTGCATTAACTTTTTGCGATGCCGAGGAGATTGAATTTTTAAGAGACATCCATAAACTGATAGGCAAAGAGATCCCGGTTAATGCTGAGCATCCGTATGTGATGAGTCCGCAGAGTATTGTGGCTAACCATGCCGCCAATAAGGATAAACCGAAAGGCAAAGGCGGCGGACAAAAACGTGGCCGTGCTTTTGGCAGGGCCGATAAGCGCCCTGCTGGCGGTAACCGGGGTGGCAGCGGTGGCGGTAAGCCATCGTCTGACGGCAGCATGAGCGGCGGCAGGCCAAGCGGTAACAGGAGATAGTGATCAAATAATAAATTTGTCATCTCGAGCATAGCGAGAGATCTATACACACGTAAGTAGCAAATGTATAGATCTCTCGCTATGCTCGAGATGACATTTGGGTTTTGTTAATAAGTTAATAAGCATATTTGCAGCAGGTAAACTTTTTACCTAATTTTATAAAAATTACGTTTGAACGGTATGAAACGCCTGATAGATCTTTTTAAAAATAAGTTTTTCCTGTGTACGGTAGCATTCGTGGTATGGATGGTTTTTTTTGATAAGAACGATCTGCTGTCTCAATACCAGTATCGCCAGGAGGTTAACGGCCTTAAAGAACAGCGCGATTTCTACAAAACCCAAAACGTTAAAGTTGCCAGGGACCTTGACGAATTGACCTCTGATCCCCAGAAACTCGAAAAATTTGCCCGCGAAAAATACCTGATGCGGAAGGATAATGAGGATGTTTTTGTGGTTGTAAAAGAGAAATAAGCCCCACCCAACCCTCCCCGGTAGGGAGGGCTATAAAAAAAGTTTTTAAAAAGTCTCCCCAACCGGGGGAGATTTAGAGGGGGCTTTACTACATTTGAACCATGAGCATCCGTGTTGAAGGTTTAACAAAGATTTATGGCGAACAAAAGGCGGTAAATAATATCAGCTTTAGTGCAGCGCCGGGCGTACTGGGTTTTTTAGGCCCCAATGGCGCGGGTAAATCAACCACCATGAAGATTCTTACCGGGTTTATCCCCGCAACCGGCGGCAAGGCCGACGTATGCGGATTTGATGTGGCTACACACCCCACTGAAGTTAAACGCTGTATTGGTTACCTGCCTGAGAGTAACGCGCTTTATACGGATATGTATGTTAAGGAGTCGCTTGCATTTATAGCGGATATTCATCAACTGCATGAGCCGGCTAAACGCATAGCCGATGTAATTGAAATGACCGGCCTTGGCCCCGAGCAGCATAAAAAAATAGGCCAGCTATCAAAAGGCTACCGCCAGCGGGTGGGCCTGGCACAGGCTATTTTGCATGATCCGCAGGTGTTGATATTGGATGAGCCTACCTCGGGCCTCGACCCAAATCAACTTATCAGTATCCGCCAGTTAATAACAGATTTGGGTAAAACCAAAACCGTGATCCTGTCAACCCATATCATGCAGGAGGTGGAGGCGGTGTGCAATCACGTTATCATTATCAACAAAGGTAAAATTGTAACTGATGACAGCCTTAAAAACCTAAAGGGAGCAAATGGGAAAACCTCGTTGGAAGATATATTTATTAAATTGACCAATCAATAATATAATTGACTTGTGTAAGCTTGTTGCATATTAATTTCGTTTTTATAGTTTTGTGCTATACCAATTAACCCATTATATCCATGAAAAAAATATTACTTATCCTGGCTTTAGTAGCCGGTACAACATTAAGTACTTTAGCACAAAAAACAAGCGGCAAATTTAGTATTGGCCTTGAGGCTGGCAAAATAACAGGCGACTTTAGCAAGTTCGTTGATTTTGCTTTTGGCGCGTCATTAAAATATAATCACCCTATAGCAGATAAGATGCTTTTTACTGTATCAGGCGGTTATACTTATTTACCGTATAATAATGATTTTAAAACCGCAACCTTAGGCTTTGGAGTTGCCTCATCGGGCGAAGGCTTCGTGCCTTTGAAGGCAGGTATCAAATATTTCTTTAATAGTATTGTCTATGGCGAAGGACAATTAGGAGCAGCTATATCAACCAACAGCGGTGGCGGTACTGCTTTTGCCTACGCGCCCGGTATTGGTGTCGAATTTGGTAGCGGCGCAGATTTAGGTATACGTTATGAGGGTTGGTCTAAAGGCAGTACAACAATTAGCCAGATAGCGCTACGTATAGCATATAGTTTTTAATTTATAATTACTCACAAAAGGCTTCCGGCAAACCGGGAGCTTTTTTGTTTTGATTGAATACCATTAGCAAATATTGTTGTAAATTCGGCGTTTAAGGCTTTGCAGTGTATAGTATCCTCAAAAAAGAAATAACCGCTTATCTCAGTTCATTAGTAGCCTATGTTACTATTGGCGTTTTTCTGTTAGTACTGGGCCTGCTTTTATGGGTTTTCCCGGATTCATCTATCCTGGATTATGGCTATGCAGCATTAGACAGCCTATTCAGCACGGCACCCTATTTGTTCATGTTCCTTATCCCCGCCATCACTATGCGGTCGTTAGCCGGGGAACGTAATGCCGGTACTTTCGAGCTGCTGTTAACCCGGCCGTTAACCCACCTGCAAATTGTATTGGGCAAATATTTTGCCACGGTAATAATTGTGCTGTTTGCGTTGGTGCCAACGCTGGTCTATTATTACTCAGTTTACACGTTGGGTATCCCGCAGGGTAATATTGATACCGGGGCCGTTATTGGCTCTTATATCGGTTTGTTTTTATTGGGATCGGCATTTGCTGCCATAGGTTTGTTCGCCTCGGCAATTACCAAAAATCAGATCATAGCCTTTACTGTAGCCATATTTCTTTGTTTCTTTTTTTACAGCGGATTTGACTCGTTAAGCGGATTATTATCGTTGCAAAGCTCAGGTATCCAAAGCCTGGGTATAACAGAGCATTACCAGGCGGTAAGCCGCGGTGTTTTAGATACCCGAGACCTGGCTTATTTTATCATATTAACTGCCGCATTTATCTGGCTAACGTTGTTTGTATTGTTAAGGCAGCAGCAAAAAAGTTTAAACAGAACTATTATGCTAAGTGCAGCGGGTATTATGTTTGCTGTCGCGATATTTAGCAATACCATATTTACCCGTTTTGATTTTACCAAAGAGGGGCGTTATAGCATATCGCCGGTTAGCCGTAAGGTGTTGGATAGCCTTGATAAACCGGTTAAGGTTACAGTTTACCTGAAAGGCGACCTTACCGGGGGTATGAAACGCCTGCAACGCGCTACCAATGATATGCTGATAGATCTGCAGGCCTATAGCCACCACAAGCTGCAGTTTGAGTTTATTGACCCGCTGAAAGGATTATCGCCAGAGCAGCAGGAACAGGCGGTAAACGACTTACATACGCGCGGCGTTGAAGCAACTGCCCTTAGCGTTAAAACGGATGACGGTGTAACACAGAAAACCATCTTCCCGGCAGCTATCGTATCTGCCAATGGTAAGGACCTGCCGGTTACGCTGTTGTACCAGCAAAGCCAAATGGGGCTTACCGCCGATGAAGTTTTAAATAATTCCATCCAGAATTTAGAATATGCCTTTACATCTGCCATAAAAAAAGTGACTAAAGAGGGTAAGCCGCGTATAGGGTTTACCATCGGGCATGATGAATTAAAAGATGCCCAGTTAGACGGCGCCATGAGCGGATTGTCTGACGGTTTTTTGGTGGGGCGTATCGAGTTGAACACTATACCGTTTGATAGTTTGATGAAGATCAAACTGGTGGTTGTGCCCAAGCCCAATAAGCCATTTACCGAAGCCGAAAAATTTAAACTTGACCAGTACCTGATGCGCGGCGGTAAAATAGTGTGGACGATTGACCAGGTTAGCGCCGAGCTGGACAGCCTGCAGGGCCACGGCGGCGAGCAACTGGCCTTCCCCAAACAATTAAACTTAGACGACCAACTGTTTGTATACGGTATCCGCATAAATTACGATTTGATAGCCGATATCAGCGCGGCGCAAATACCAATCAACACCGGCAGTATTGGCGGGCAGGCGCAAATACAATTGGTGCCCTGGTTGTTCTACCCTATATTTATGCCGCTTGCAAAACACCCTATCATCAAAAACCTGGATGGTATCCGCAGCGAATTTGTAAGTACCATTGATATTTTGGAAACTAAAGATATTGCAAAGACTATTCTTTTAGCGTCATCACCCTATAATAAAAAAATCTCTGCGCCGCACCTGTTATCATTGCAGGCTATAGAGCAGGAGCCCGATCCGAAGGCTTTCCAAAGCGTACCAAAGGTTACCGGTGTTTTACTGGAAGGTAAGTTTACGTCCGATTTTAAAAACCGGTCAGCGCCCGATGGCGTAGGCGAAAATATAGCTATAAAAAATGAGAGCCAACCCACTAAAATGATTGTGATAAGTGATGGCGATGTGTTTAAAAATGACTTAGCGGCCGATGGCTCGCCATACCCGTTAGGTTATGACCATTATACCCGCCAAACCTTTGGCAACAAAAACTTATTGTTAAATATTGCCGATTACATGACCGACGACTCGGGCCTTATCGCTTTGCGAAATAAAGAGATCAAACTGCGCCTGTTGAACCGTGCCCGCGTGCGTGGCGAAAAATTATACTGGCAAATTATTAATACTACTATTCCTTTGTTATTAGTGTTAATATTTGCTATTTTTCAACATTATACGCGCAAGCGAAAGTATGCTCATTAAATTTTATACTTTTGACTAATTAACACTAAATTTATATATGAGATTCATAGTTTCAACATCAACTTTATTAAAGCAATTACAGTCTGTAAGCGGTGCATTAAGTAACAGTACCGTATTGCCTATACTGGAAAACTTTTTGTTTGAGATAAAGGATGGAAACTTAACTATTTCTGCCACCGATCTGCAAACCAGCATGACTACATCTTTAACCGTTGAGGCTAAAGAAAATGGCAGGATAGCTATCCCATCGCGCATATTGTTAGAAACCTTAAAATCATTGCCAGAGCAGCCGGTGGCTTTTTCGGTTGATGATGCTACGTTTGCTATAGAGATAAACGCCGGCGACGGTAAATATAAATTAAGCGGCGAAAACGGCGAGGACTTCCCTAAGATCCCGACGGTTGAGAACGCTTCATCTGTAAACTTACCTGCATCTGTTTTAGCAGAAGCTATTAACAAAACTATTTTCGCAGTAAGTAATGACGAGCTGCGCCCGGCCATGACAGGTGTTTATTGCCAGTTATCAAGCCAGTATTTAACCTTTGTAGCTACAGATGCACACAAGCTGGTACGCTACCGCAGGTTAGATGCCAAAGCCGAAAGCACAACCTCATTCATCCTGCCTAAAAAGGCATTAACGCTGCTAAAATCGGCTTTGCCAACCGACGATGTAAATGTATCAGTTGAGTACAACAGCACCAGCGCGTTCTTTAAATTTAACAACATTAACCTGGTTTGCCGCTTAATTGATGAGCGCTACCCTGATTATGAAGCGGTTATTCCATTAAATAACCCTAATAAATTAAGCATTGACCGTTTGGCATTTTTAGGCTCGTTAAGCCGTGTTGCCATTTACGCTAACAAAACCACGCACCAGGTTAGGTTAAAAATAACGGGCAGCGAGTTGCATATATCATCAGAAGATATTGACTTTGCAAACGAGGCGCACGAGCGTTTAGGCTGCCAGTATGAAGGTGAAGATATGGAGATAGGCTTTAACGCCCGTTTCCTGATAGAAATGCTTAAAAATTTAAGCGGCGAAGAAGTATCATTAGAAATGTCGACCCCAAACCGTGCGGGCCTGTTGCTGCCACAAGGCGGTGATGAGAACGAAGACGTGCTGATGCTGGTAATGCCGGTAATGCTTAACAGCTACGCATAAGTAAATGTATTTTACACAGATATAAATCATAGTCCGGGCGTAAAAACCGGACTTTTTTGTTAAGCCGGATAACAAAACCTACAATAAGCAGTTATATAGCATCGGCAGTTATTTTATGAAGATCAGCGCAGTACTTTTAGTTTTCGCCTTTGTTGTTATAGGTTTATCGGCCTGTACAAAAGTACCTGATGATACGTTTGTCGGTAACCTATCAACCACATTAACGGTAGTTAATGCAAGTACAGATACGCTTAACTTTTACCAGAACGGTACCCGTTTAAATAATACATCAAACTTATATCCTTTTGGGCAATTAAGTAATTTATCAGTAATTGTTGGCGACCAGAATTTTCAATTTAAAAAAGCAGGCAGCGCTAATACATTGGTCAACGTTCCTTTTACTATAAAAAAAGATACAATCAGGTATACTATGTTTTTTGCCGGCGAATCGCCTGACAAAGTGTTTATGATAACGGATACGATCCGGATAGATGCATTAGCCAGGATACGATTTGTAAATGCGTCGCCGGGTAATGTTAATGTTGATATTGCCATTGGCAGCGGGTTTAACTATAAAAACCGTAGTTTTAAATCGGCAACACCTTTTGTAGCGATGGAAGCCGGAAAAGTTGCGATGTCAATATATCAATCAGGTACAACAACTTTATTAGCTTCGGGCACACTAACGCTTGCCGGTAATAATTTATATACATTGTATCTCAAAGGTGTATCAAATGGAACAGGAAATAATGTATTGGGCGCGCGTATTTTAACATTACAGTAAAAATGGGTAATAAAAATAAGGTTATGGTTTTTCTGTTTTTGTGCTGTGCAGGCATAATGATAGTGCCGTTTATTGCCTCGTGCGGGAAAAGTGGTTCGGTTTCTCCCTCACAATCAAAAATACAAATGCAGGTGGTAAACCTAAGCCCCGACTTGCAGCCTGTAAACTTATTGGTAGGCTACATCAAACAAAATAATACACCATTTTCATACCCTAACCCGTCGGGATATTTTTCATTAAATAACCTGGATACACCAATACAGATCAGGTCGTACTCGCCGTTGATATCGAGCACCAATTTTATATCATTAGATACAGTTTTAAAATCTAATTTTAAGTACACATTGTTTGTTACCGGCTTAAGGTCTGATAGTACAGTAACCTCCATATTTACAATAGATACCTCTGCAACGCCAGCTGCCGGGCGCGGAAGGGTGCGCTTTGTTAACGCTTCGCCACGGTCTGCCGGGTTTGATGTAACTGCCAATGGCACTATCGCCTTTAAGAACTTAGGATATAAAAAGGTATCGCCATTTGTTGAAATGCCGGCTGGTAATTATGATTTTAAAATAATGCCTACTGGTTCAAGCACCGTTATCTCGACCTTGCAAAGTGTTACCATTGTTAACGGAAAAGTGTATACCTTATATTGCAGGGGTATAGCTAATGGTGCCGACTCGGTAGCCTTTGGCGCCGGTATCTTAAACAACAGGTAACCGTTACCAGATATATTTATATTTTTGCCCCAATTTAAATCCATTGGAAATACTAAAAGCGATCCTCGATTTTATCATACATATTGATAAGCACCTGGTACAAATTACCAGCCAATACCAAGGGTGGACCTACCTGATACTATTCGCCATTATTTTTGCTGAAACCGGTTTTGTAGTAACCCCATTCTTACCCGGCGACTCCTTATTGTTTGCGGCAGGTGCGTTAATAGCCGGCGGTGCATCGGGTTTGGATATTTATGTTTTGGCCGCTATACTAATCGTAGCTGCGTTTTTGGGTAATACGGTAAATTATACCTTAGGCAATTATCTTGGCCCCAAAGTATTTAAAGAAAAAAATAAGATACTAAAGCTGGATTATTACCTGCAAACCAAAGCCTTCTTTGATAAGCATGGCGGCAAGGCTGTAATATTTAGCCGGTTTATGCCTATAATACGTACCATTGCCCCCTTTGTGGCCGGGGTAGGGCGGATGCCGTTTTTACGTTATAGTATATACAATATTATAGGTGGTGTTAGCTGGATAGTACTTTTCCTGTTCGCGGGCTATATGCTGGGTAATGTGCCTTTTTTTAAGGAGCATTTTTCGCTGATTGGTATTGCTATTATTATTGTATCGATTATCCCACCGATTATTGCAGCTTTTAGGAGCGGTAAAAAGTAATAATACCGTAGAGCGAAACGCAAAACATTGCGTTTACGATTATTCTTTCGGAAATAATTTCCTTCTTTTCTTACCGCGATATCCAAACCAAGTCGAGTAAGCTATAGGGAAAGTGCAATACACAAAGCCAGACATTCCTGCTTTTCCAGGGACTAATAGCGCCATACTAATAGCTACCAGGCCAATCGCCATGCAAATTACGTTCATGTATTTGTTTGTCCGGGTCTCATAAAGTTCAATCGGTGTAAGCTTCAGATGCTCTGCCCATCTTTCGGCATGGCGATACATCAGGAAAAATAACAAGTAAATAGTTATCAGCCCTGCGCTGTAAATTAACATTAGTGGCTGTATTTGCCCGGGTTCTATCATGGTGGCCTGTTTCGCCGGTAGGGAGGTTATTAATTCAAATAGAAATTTTAAAGGGTAGGTATAAATCAGAACTACAAAAAGTAATACAGCATTTATAGCAATTGTGAAACTGTCTGTAAGTCCATACCTTCTAAAAAACACGTTCTGGCTGTTCCATATATTGAATAATAATGCAAAGCACAGTGCAAAGCTAACTCCACCTTTCATGGTCTCCATTAGTTCATGAAATTTTGTAGGTACTTCAAGCGATACGATAATAAGTGTTATCGCGAACGCGAAGGCGGCATCGCTAAAAGTTTCAATACGCGATGGCTCATGACTGCGCCAGGTAATTGAGTCGGTTTTTTTGGTTGCGCGGGCTATCTTTTCTCTCATAGTTAAGTTAATTAAGGTAGGGTGCTATTTTACCTGCCTTAAAAATAGCTTCTTCTTTTTGAATTTTATGCATCTCAGCCTCACTTAAAGGTTGTTTAATTAATTTATTCAGATCGGGCTGCCCGGCATCAACCCAGGCCGAGTACCAATAACTCCCCACAGCTAACACCGTCGAGCGCATGCGCCGCTGCACCATGCCCCGCATTGCCCGCTGGTAAGCCAGGCTATAAGCAGCCGAATAATCCTTAATGGCTTTTTTACCATGCATTACCATAGCGTACTTTTTGGCAGTAGGATAGGTTTTATTCAAAATTCGCTCTATCCGCAAAACCGAATCAACCTCGTTAAACGATGTTCGGCAAATAATAAAAGCTTCTTTTAACGGATTTTCGATATAGCGTGCTTTGCCGGCATAGCAATTATAATTATTGGCAAAAAGTTCGGGTATGCGGCTTTCCCACAGGGCATGCAGGCCGGTTTGGTTGGTAAGCTGCCCGTTATAGTTTTGGGTGAGGTGCAGCGGCACGTGCGCATCTGCAATGTAATGCCCCAGGTTGGCTGACGCGACCAGGATGCCTGTGGTATCATGCCCTTTAAATGCATTAACTAATTTATAATAATTATACTGGATGGTCCAAGGTACGGTACCGTATTTCTTTAACGTGTCCTCAGAATATTTAACCACCGCGTCATCCCAACGCTCGGGAATTAAGCGAAAAGGGTTCTTGCCAAAATGATCTGCATTTAAAAAGTGATGAGGGGCCTCGGTCGAGTCCACATAGCGCTTCTTATCCGCGCTTATGGCATGTTCGGTAATGAAACCGATATTGGCCTTGTAAAACCCCGACATGGCTTTAGGGAGGATAAAAACAGCCAACCGGTTAACGCGGTAATGCGCAAAGAATCCCCAAGACGAGCAGAGTGTAATTAATAATAGTCCTGTGATGATCCTGGCGGATAGTTTCATTTTCTATGATTCGATTTAAAGTATCAAAATAAGAAGATTAGCGGATAAGTTTAATATCAATTTATCAGGACAGATCATACTTAGCGCGTAATTGAACGCTCAACTTATTGGCCTCATCAATTATACTATCCGGATACCCCAGTCTTTGTAAAACAGCTATCCCGTTCTTGTTTTTAAGCAAGCCCTCTTTAATCTTGTAATCAAATATCAATTGGTCATCGCCCATAATTTCCTCGAACGAAAACACCTTATAATCTTCGCCAAGCAGTTCGGCAAGCTCCAGGTCATGGGTTGATACAAATACAAAGCCTTTGTTTTTAATAAAGTAAGAGAGCACGGCTTTTGCCGCCGCAACCCGCTCGATGGTATTGGTGCCTCTAAAAATCTCATCAATGATAACCAGGCTGTTTATGGGTTGACGCGATTTAATATCGTCAATCATAGTTTTGATGGACAACGCTTCTGCCTGGAAATAACTTTTGCTTTCGCCCAGGTCGTCACTCATGTTGATACTGGTCAATATTTGTAACGGTGGCGAACAATATTCGCGGGCGAAGCTGGTATTAATGGTTTGCGCTACTATTGCGTTTATAGCCGCTGCCCTGATAAATGTTGTCTTGCCGGACATATTTGACCCCGTAATTAAAACGCCTTGCCGGTTATCAATATTTATAGAGTTTGGTACACAGTTATCTATTAGTGGATGGTATAGATCTTTAATCACGATATTATCGCGGGCGTTAGCAAATTGAGGCTTACAATAATATAATGCGCCTTCCCTTATTGATTGGATAGCAATAGCCATATCCACCCTGGCCACAGCCTCATAAAGTGTCTTAATATCCACCAGGTATTTGTTTACCCTGTCTATAGAAGTAACAAACATAAAAGGCTCCAGGAGTAACAGGATCTTAAACCATTCGCTTATTAAAAAAGCAACATCGGTAGGGTCAGCGTCTATTTTGTTTTGAAGATTGATAAACCTTAACGATCGTTTAAGCTTAGCCACATGGGCTAAGCTATTTTTAACGTCGTTAGTATCTTCTAATAATTTCTTTTCGGCCAGCCAGTCGCCCACATTATATAAAATTAAAAGCTGGGGTAATGATGGGGTGTAGCCCAGCGTCTTCATTTTATTCAAAAAATGGATGCCTACATTGGCAATAACCGTTATCAAAAGCAACACAAACGAATATTGGTTTAGCCTTATAGCCAGACTTATAATAAGCCCTACAGTTAAAAACGGGGCTATACTGATATAAGCCTTGAGCACGGGTTTATACAAAGGTTGCTGCAGTTTACTGAACAATCCCGGCAGGTAATAGGCGTTAGAATTGTTGAGGTCTGATAACTTTAATTCGGCAAGTTCCCGCAGTTCTTTATCGCGATTAACATGCGCTATTTGCTTTTCAAGCCTATCAAAATAAGTTTCAGCAACGGTTGATGTATGTAGTTGTTTGTATAAATATTGTTGGCCGGGTTTGGAGTTGGTACGGTCCAGGTAGGTAAACAAATCATCCAGGTCGAGGTCGGCGGCGGTATTATCAGAAATATAGTTGCCGTCGTCGCAATTGTCTAAATAAGCCGAGATCAGGTTAAAGCGGCGATTGGCCACTATAGGCTTGCCCCAGCGCTCGCGTATTTTAGCCAGCTTTTTTTCTGAGCCGTTGTTAGACAGGCTTGATATTAATAGGATTACAACTATTATGATTACAATGAGTAACAATACCGGCATATAAAGGTTAATTACGATATCCGTTGTTACTGCTGATCCTGGTGATATTTATAATGTAAGTGCTTTAAAGTTTCTTCCGACTCTTCATCGGCAGACGGGCCGTAGCCGGTTACCAATATACCCTTAACCCCGGCTTTGTTGGCTAATGCGTAAACTGTGGCTTCGTCTGCCGGGTCTGATGGGCCTTCGTAGCGGTACAGGTCTACAATTTCAAACTCATCGGCGGTATATTCATGCTCGCCAACTTTAAAACGATTTTTATGGAGATTAAAGTCGAGCGTAAAGCCCTGGGCTTTTAGTTGTGTTATAGCTTCGCTGATGGTGGCGTAATGGAATTTTTGTTTCATGGGATGTTGTTGGTTGATAGATGTGAAGTAAATTTAGGAAATAACTTGTCAAAAGAAAATGTAAATCAAAGCATCCTTACAAACATAGGATGACATATTTATATATAAAATGCCATCTGAAAATTATTTTCAAAAAGGCATTTGTTATTTAAAATAAAGACCCTATATTTGCAGTCCTTAAATAAGAACAGAATAACAAGCTAAAAATGGCAAATCATAAATCATCAATAAAAAGGATCAGGTCTAACGCTGCGAAGCGCTTACGTAACCGTTATCAGGCTAAAACTACAAGAAACGCAATCAAGAGATTGAGAACCACTACCAGCAAAGCTGATGCTGCTCCTCTTTTATCAAAAGTGATCTCTATGCTTGACCGTTTAGCTAAGAAAAACGTTATCCACAAAAACAAAGCTTCAAACAATAAATCGAAGCTTACTAAATTTGTAAACGCGTTAAGCTAATAGCTGACTAAAAATATTTTAATCCCGAAAGGCGATGAGTTTAGAGCTCATCGCCTTTTTTTGTTTTGCGATTATTTGGGCGTTACCCTTCGGGTCAGGCTTTCCGCTCATACGCCTTCAGGCCTTAGGCGCAGGCCGGTATCCGCTTCAATCCTTAACGCGGCATTGGCGGTAGGGACGCGCGCCGCTGACTTACCCCGCGGCTCTTCGTGCGCGACCCTCTCTTCCGCAAGCGGGAAAGAGGGTTGTTCTTTTTTATTTTATTCCCCTCTTTCCGCCAAAGGCGAAGAGAGGGTGGTCCAGCGAAGCGTAGACCGGGTGAGTCGACGGCGCGTGTTCACAACTTTTTTTATTTCTCCAAACAAATCCCTACTTTAACCTCGTGGAAAACTACGACAACAAGTTCACTATAAAATCATGGGCCGAAGAGGACCGTCCGCGCGAGAAGCTGAGCGGCCAGGGCCGCCGTGCACTGACGGATGCCGAGCTGATTGCCATACTGATAGGATCGGGCAGCCGCAGCGAGAGCGCGGTCGAGCTGAGCAAACGTATTTTACACCATTACGATAACGACCTTAATAATTTAGGTAAAGCATCCATAGCAGAACTTTCGCGGTTTAAAGGCATCGGCGAAGCCAAAGCAATCTCTATTATTGCCGCGCTTGAAATAGGCCGCCGCCGTAACGAGACGGAGGTAAAGGTATTGGACAGTATTAAAGGCAGTAAAGATGCCTACAATATTTTGCGTAAATTCCTGATGGACCTTAACCACGAGGAATTCTGGATCCTGCTGCTCAACCAGGCCGGGAAGGTTACTGCTAAAGAATTAATAAGCAAAGGCGGCTTAACCGGAACCGTGGCCGACCCAAAGATCATCTTCAACCTTGCCCTGCAGCATAACGCGGTATCAATAGTAATGGCGCATAACCATCCGTCAGGCAATTTAAAGCCGAGCCAGCTGGATATTGACCTTACCAAGAAGATAGCCAACGCCGGCCGGCTGCTTGATATAAAAGTACTGGATCATTTAATTGTGACCAATGAGGGCTTTTATAGCTTTGCGGATGAGGCTATAATTTAAATGACAATAGTTTGAATATTAAATCGAAAACCGTCGATATATTTGCATCATGATTTTAGATCATAAAAAAGTAGAACGTATTTCAAAGGCACTGGGCGATCCATACCGTTTAAAAATAATGGAGATGGCTAAGAGTAGTGATGGCGAGTGGATGCAATGTGCCTGTATTGGAAGCAATATAGAACTGGCGCAGTCTACCATCTCGCACCACATTAGCCAGTTGGTTGATGCCGAGATCTTAATAGCCGAGAAAGATGGCCGTAATGCCAAGTACAAGGTTAATAAAGAAGTGCTTGCTGCTTATGTTGATTTTTTAAATCAATTACAGGGATAAAAAAATTTAACTTATTTATCGATATTCTTAAATAAATCGATAAATAAACACACTGGTAATAAAAAAAGGAAACAGTATAATTAAACATATCGATAAATTTAGATAAATCAATAAATAAAAGCAATGAAAAAGTTAGAAAATAAAGTAGCCGTAGTTACAGGTGGTAACAGCGGAATTGGCCTGGCAGCTGCAAAGTTATATGTGGCACAAGGTGCAAAGGTTGCTATTACCGGTCGTAATAAAACTACCATCGATGCAGTGGTAGACGAAATTGGCGGAGACATTATAGGGATAGTAAGCGATGTGTCTGACCTGGGCAGTATTACAAAATCGTACGAGCAAATAACCGAGACCTTTGGTAAAATTGATGTGTTGGTAGTTAACGCCGGTGTATTTGTAGCCGCCCCGTTGGCAGATTATACCGAAGAAATGTTTGATACTACCAGCGATATCAATTTTAAAGGCGCGTTCTTCTCGGTACAAAAAGCATTGCCATTTTTAAATGATGGCGCATCGGTTATCATTACTTCGTCGGCAGTAAGTAATAAGGCTATGGCTACTGCGTCAGCTTATGCGGCTACCAAGGCTGCGGTAACTTCGTTGGCAAGAGGCTTCTCGGCCGAATTAGCAGACCGTAAGATCCGTGTTAACGTGTTATCTCCCGGCCCTATTGAAACCCCGATTTTTGGGCGTAACGGAATGACTGTGGAACAGGTTGACGGCATGAAAGCTTACATGGCAGGTATTGTACCGGCAAAACGCCTGGGTAATGTTGAAGAAATTGCCGAAGGCTATTTATACCTGGCGTCTGACGATTCGAAATACATGATCGGTGGCGACCTGGTATTGGACGGCGGTTTCAGCAGGTTTTAATTATACAACGTTCCAGCAGCGGTCTCTCGTAGAGGACCCTGCGTGACTGTGCGGCCGACTTGAGCTTTGCTCATACCTCAGGGTCCTCTGTCGAGAGACCCTGAGGGGACATATTTTTGGTTTTGAATGACAAGGTAGCCGGAGAAATTTGGCTACCTTTATTTAAAACAACCGAATGCCTTATGGCGTTCTATAACAAAACAAATTATCATGATAAATCCAGACGACCAAATACCATTAGACGACGCCGAAAACGAAGATGTTGAACAAACCAGCCAGCAGGATATCCACTCGAACGGATTTGACAGCGAAGCTGAATATGAAGCAGGCGAAGAAACGGCCGATATCGACGCGTTAGACCAGGCTTACGAAGCTTCAGAGCCATCGTACACGCTAAATTTAGATGATGACGATCATACCGGCGACGACGAATAGTAGGCTAAAGGCTTAAAGCAGAAAGACCAAAGCGAAGCGAGATTAAAAGCTTTTAGCTTTGGTCTTTCTGCTTTAAGCTTAAATAGGCTTTCGCCTTTCCGCTCCAAATCCTATCTTTGCCGATTATCGTTTCGTTGTAATGAAGATATCCTATAATTGGCTCAAAGAATTTATTAATACTGATAAAACTCCCGAACAAATTTCGACCATATTAACCGGTACCGGTTTAGAGGTTGAAAGCGTGGAGAAAGTACAGGCTGTACCCGGCGGTTTAGAAGGCCTGGTAATTGGTTACGTTAAAGAAACTGCCCAACACCCCAATGCCGACCGCCTGAAAGTTACCAAAGTTGATGTTGGCGGCGCGGAGGACCTGCAAATTGTTTGCGGCGCAGCTAATGTTGCTGCGGGCCAAAAGGTGGTTGTTGCTACTGTTGGCACCACGGTGCATCCGGTTACCGGCGAGCCGTTCCTGATCAAAGAATCAAAGATCCGTGGTGAAGTATCCCTTGGGATGATCTGCGCCGAAGACGAGATAGGCCTGGGTACCGACCATGCCGGTATAATGGTTTTGGCTGATGATGCCGTTGTTGGCAGCCTGGCTAAAAACTATTTTAAGCTGAACGATGATTACATGTACGAGATTGGCTTAACCCCCAACCGTGCAGACGCGGTATCGCATTTAGGTACTGCCCGTGATATTGCTGCTTTCCTGAAGATAGGCATCACCAAACCTGATATTTCTGCTTTTAAAATTGATAATACAGACCGTCCTATCGAAGTTGTGGTGGAGAATGAAGCTGCAAGTCCGCGTTATGCGGGTTTAACTATCTCGGGTATCGGGGTTAAAGAATCGCCGCAATGGTTAAAAGAGCGTTTGGCCATTATCGGCGTAAGGTCGATAAACAACGTGGTTGATGCTACCAATTATGTAATGCATGATCTTGGCCAGCCGTTACATGCCTTTGATGCCGACGCGATAAAAGGCAATAAAGTAATTGTAAAGAACTGCGCTGAAGGCACAATATTTAAAACTTTGGACGGTGTAGAGCGCAAGCTATCTGCCGACGACCTGATGATCTGCAATGCCGAAGCGCCAATGTGTATTGCCGGTGTGTTTGGCGGTGCCGAATCGGGCGTAAAAGAAACCACCACCAGCATATTTTTAGAGAGCGCTTATTTTAACGCGGTATCGGTACGTAAAACAGCTAAAAGGCATGGCTTAAAAACGGATGCCTCGTTCCGCTTTGAGCGTGGTACCGACCCGGATATGGTGATCTTCGCTTTAAAGCGTGCCGCGCTATTAATCAAGGAAATTGCCGGCGGGCAGATCTCATCCAACATCATCGACTTATACCCTAACCCGGTTGCACCATTTGATGTGGACCTGAGCTACAGTAACGTTCATCGCTTGATAGGCCAGGTTATTCCGCACGAAGAGATAGTAGCAATTATTAAAGCACTGGATATCCAAATCGTAAGCGAATCTGCCGAAGGCTTAATTTTAAAAGTGCCGCCTTACCGTGTGGATGTAACCCGCGATGTGGACGTGATAGAAGAGATCCTGCGCATTTACGGTTACAATAATATCTATATACCAACGCAGGTTCGTGCGTCGCTTAGCGCATCGCCTAAGCCCGAAAAGGATACGGTACAGAACCTGCTGAGTGACTTGTTAACTGCCAATGGGTTTAACGAGATCATGTCTAACTCTTTAACTAAGTCAGCTTACTCAAGCGACCTGGAATCCGCAGTAAAAATATTGAACCCGTTAAGCTCTGACCTGGACGTGATGCGCCAAACCATGCTGTTCTCCGGCCTGGAAGCAATCGCCTATAACCAAAACCGCCAGAATGCTGATATCAAGTTCTATGAGTTCGGTAAAGTTTACAGCACTAAAGACGATAAGTATAACGAGAGCCAGCGCTTCGCTATTTTCATGAGCGGCGCAACAGCATCGGCACAATGGAACCAAAAAGCGACAGCAGTTACGTTTTATAATTTAAAGGCGATAGTAGATGGCATCCTGCAAAAACTTAACATTACGGATGTAACCATCGAGGATTGCACCTGCAAAAAAATGGCTTACGGACTTAACTATATTAAGAACGGAAAGACACTGGTAAAATTCGGCTCGGTTGCTAAAGACGCTTTGAAAAAAGCCGACGTGGACAAAGAAGTTTTTTATGCTGATTTTAGTTTCGACCAGATCATGCAGCTTGTTAAGAAAAACAAAATTGTTTACCAGGACATTTCGAAGTTCCCGGCGGTAAAACGTGATCTGTCGATGCTGATAGATAAATCGGTTTCGTTTGGCCAGTTGAAACAAATAGCCCAGCGTACCGAGCGCAAGCTGTTAAAAGACATTAACGTATTTGATGTTTACGAGGGGGACAAGCTACCTGCCGGTAAAAAATCATACGCGCTAAGTTTCATCATCCAGGATGCCGAGAAAACTTTAACCGATAAAGCGATTGATGCCATCATGCAAAAATTAATTTATAACTTAGAGAAGGAAGCGGGAGCGGAGATTAGGAAGTAATTAATGAATGAGTGAATTATTGAATTACTGATTAAAAGGGAATTCAATAATTCAGTAATCCAATAAATCGATAATTAAAATACATGTCATCAACAGCTGCGCAGTTAAGTAACGTCATTGAGAAAACCGAAAGACTCATAGAACTTTGTGCTGCTTTGCAGGAGGAAAACGACTTGTTAAAGTTGGAAAATGACACACTAACATCTGCTTTAAATGCCAGCAAAAACAAGACAAAAGAGCTGGACGAAAAGATGCGCGCGGTGAAGCTTGCAAAATCTTTTTCAGAAACAAATGAAAAAAGTGTTGACATTAAACAAAAAATTAACGAATTTGTGCAGGAAATAGATAAGTGCATTGTATTGCTGAAAAAGTAGTACATAAAGTGAACAAGCTCAAATGGGAGAAATCTCAATAAAAATAAATATTGCTGACAGAGTTTACCCTTTAAAGGTAAACATGGAAGAGGAAGAAATAATACGTAGGGCAGCTAAGTTAATAAACGACCGTATAAAAGAATACCAGGAAAATTACGCGGTTAGGGATAAACAGGATCTGTTGGCAATGAGTGTGTTGCATTACGCAACGTCATCATTAAAAGCAGAGAAAAAAGTTACTGTCGAGGACTCGGAAGTAGCCGATAAAGTTTATCAGTTAGATAATTTACTGACCGAATTTTTTTCAAAGTCGTAATAAACGTTCTTTACATAATAACAGAGCCAATTAAGATTTAACCGCGGTTGAATTTTATGTTTCACTATTAAAAACTTAACACTTCAATATCTACGGATCAGGAAGGCGTGCGTTACTCATTACAGTTTAACGGTAACCCATGATTCTAAAATATCTGTAACGAAGTTTTTAAAATACATGACACGTAAAGTTTAGTCGCGGTTTTTTTATTATATACCATACCAAACAATAACCTAATATAAAATGAATGCATTCTTATACATTATAATCGGGCTGCTTGCGGGCATCCCCACCGGCATTGTCGTAGGGCGTTTCCTGCTGCGCAAGCTATTTAAAGACCAGGAAGCCCATGCGCAGAATAAGGTAAAAAAGATCCTTAAAGATGCAGAGAACGATGCGGAAATCTTGAGAAAAAACAAATTGCTGGAAGCGAAAGAGCGCTTTTTGCAAATGAAAGCCGAGCACGAGCAGGAGGTAAATGCCAAGAATAATGACATTAATCAGCGTGTAAATGAAGTTAAGCAGAAAGAGCAATCGTACAATTCTAAATTAGAGAATCTGAATCGTAAAGAGGGCGAAATAGATAAAGCCAAGCAAAACCTGGAGCGCCAGTCAGACATCCTGGTTAAAAAACAAGAAGAAGTTGACGTGTTGAAAAACCAGCATGTTGAACAACTGGAAAGCATTGCAGGCCTTTCAGCCGAGGATGCGAAGAACCAATTAATTGATAACCTGCGTGAAGATGCCCGTTCAAAAGCAATGGCGCAGATCAAAGATATTGTTGACGAAGCGAAATTAACGGCTACTAAAGAAGCTAAAAAGATCGTTATCCAAACCATCCAGCGTACCGCTACTGAGGCCGCTATTGAAAACACCGTATCTATTTTTAACATTGAGAACGACGAGATCAAGGGCCGTATCATTGGCCGCGAAGGTCGTAATATCCGCGCGCTGGAAGCAGCCACCGGTATTGAGATAATTGTTGATGACACGCCGGAAGCTATCATCCTTTCGGGCTTTGACCCGGTACGCCGCGAGATAGCCCGTTTGGCAATGCACCGCTTGGTAACTGATGGCCGTATCCACCCGGCACGGATCGAGGAGATCGTTGCTAAAACCAAAAAACAAATAGAAGAAGAGATAGTAGAGATTGGCGAGCGTACCGTGATCGACTTGGGTATCACGGGTCTGCACCCTGAGCTGATCCGTATGGTTGGCCGGATGCGCTACCGTTCGTCCTACGGACAAAACCTGCTGCAGCACTCGCGCGAGGTGGCTAACTTCTGCGCCACCATGGCTGCCGAATTAGGCCTTAACGTTAAGCTGGCTAAACGTGCCGGTTTACTGCATGATATTGGTAAAGTACCTGATGACAACCCCGAACTGCCACACGCTATTTTGGGTATGCAATTAGCCGAGAAATATAAAGAGCACCCTGAAGTGTGTAACGCCATTGGCGCTCACCACGACGAGATAGAAATGACTTCAATGTTGTCGCCAATAATACAGGTTTGTGATGCCATATCGGGCGCGCGACCAGGTGCACGCCGCGAGGTGGTTGAAGGTTATATCAAACGTTTAAAAGAGCTGGAAGAGCTGGCTATGTCATACCCTGGCGTTGAAAAAACATTCGCTATACAAGCCGGCCGCGAGCTGCGTGTTGTGGTTGAAAGCGAAAAGATAAGCGATGCAGAATCAGAAGTATTGGCTGCCGACATATCAAATCGGATACAAACAGAGATGACCTACCCGGGCCAGATCAAAGTTACCGTTATCAGGGAAACCCGCGCGGTAGCGTTTGCTAAGTAATAGTATAGTAACTAAAAAAACAAAAGCGATGGGCAACCGTCGCTTTTTTAGTAAATAAGCGACAGACATTATGGATACTTCGATAGCCCAATTGTATGCTAACATTATTCCACCAAGCGACTACAGCCACAGGAATGGTTTTAGCAACCAAATGATAATTGATAAATTAGATGTTGACTCAAAAAAGATAATAGAAAATTTATTGATAGACGAACTTGCGAATGGAAGCAATGATGCTTTAATAATTGAGACGTTATCGTATTTAAAATCAGAGAAGTCATTGCCATTACTATATGATTTATTGGAGACACGGCCTTATCCAATATATCGATTAGTAGTAGCGTCATTTATATATGAGATCAAGAAAGAAGATAGTTTAATAGATATAGCTATTGCTGAATGTGAGAGAATTACAAATAAGTGGGACTTGATAAACGTGTTTTATTACCTGTCGAAATTTAACAATGTGAAAACCAATGAAGTTATTGGGAGGTATATCAACGATAAAGACTTTCTTATTTCTTATAATGCGAAAAGATTTTGGATTAAACCATGAAAAATCAAACAGTCCCTCAACGCCCAATTGATCTAATAATTGATCAATACGACAGCTTTCACCAAAAGCCGGCTAACCGTATTATCAATTATATCTGTGTGCCGGTAATTGTATTTAGCGTGGTGGGGTTTGTATGGTCGTTGCCTTTCCCGCAGTTAAAATTCCTGGGGGTATATAACAGTTATCTAAACTGGGCATCGTTTTTAATTGCTTTCATTATTTATTACTACCAACGCCTATCGCCATTGTTGTCATACATCATGTTATTGTTGCTGTTTGTGCTCATATTTGGTATAGTACAATTACAGGCGTTTGACGGTAAAGGCTACCTGTTGCCACAAGTATGCATATTTCTATTTATTGTAGCCAATATATTCCAGTTTATAGGCTACCGCATAGAGGGCCGCAAACCAACCTTCGCCGATGAGTTTAAGTTTATGCTGACCGCCCCTGTGTGGTTGTTAAGTTTGGTGTTGAAGAAGTTTAAAATCAAATATTAAAAAACACGTTGTCATTCTGAGCATAGCGAAGAATCTTATAAACCATACCTGATAACGCGATAAGATACTTTGCTTTCGCTCAGGATGACAAAAAGAGGATGGGTTGATTACATATTCTTTCCCAACATATCCAGCGTATCCTGCGGGATATTCTCCAGGTCCAAAATCAGGAAACCATCCAGCGAATCTGAAAACTTAGGATCAATATTAAAGCCGATGATTTTGGCGTTAAGCGCGATATACTGGCGAAGCAGTACCGGTACTTTGATATGCTGCGTTTCTACCTGTGATATTAAATGGTCCAGGCCTTTAAAGGTATCCGCGCCCTCCATCAATACATCGGCATCAATACTCGAAAAATCAACCTTGAATTTTTTACGCGGCTTAACAAATTGCGCCAGTTCATGGTCAAAATGGTTCCTGTTAATGTAATCTACTATCAGCGATTTTGAAAATGTAGAAAACGAATTACTGATGCTAACCGGCCCTATCAAATATTGGTATCGCGGGTTATCCATTAAATACTTTAGTATCCCCTTCCAAAGTAAAAACAACGGGAGGGCCTTTAGCTGGTACTCCTTACGAATCCATGAGCGGCCAAGCTCCAGGCTTTTGCGTAGTATTGGGGTTAGCTGTTCTTTGATCTTAAACAGCTCGGCAATATAAAAACCATCCTTACCCAGGCTGTAAAATATCTCGTCGCCCAAACCAATGCGGTATGCGCCTACAATCATTTTAGCTTCGGTATCCCAAATAAAAAGGTGGTGATAGTAAATGTCATACTCATCAAGGTCGGTCGACTTATTTGTACCCTCGCCAATTTCACGGAAGGTAACCTCGCGTAACCTGCCTATCTCGCGGATAATGCAGGGTATGGCAGCTGTAGGTACAATAAATACCTCGTAGTTTTTCTCGGTCCAAACGGTATAGTTCTCGCGCAGCCCGTCAACTTCTTTTTCTAAAACTTCGGGGGTTATAGCTTTAACTATGTCCTGTTGTTTTTTTTTTATTTTGAAAAGATTACGCGGATTAAAGAGTTTTTTCTCTTCCTCTAATCCCGAGCCTAAAGCATACGTACGGGCCCTTAAATAATTAAGCAGCCTGACACTGTTATTATTGTTAAGGATATCGCCAACCTTAATGGGTTTACCTATGCGCAGCTTTATGGTCTGTCCCTGTTTGTTAAATAACTCAGATGGTAGTTTGGCTGTGCGCAGGGTGGGGTGTATCAGGCTCAGCAAGTTAAATAACAACCCATTATTGCCATGGAAGTATATAGGCACCACCGGCACTTTAGCTTTGGCAATGATCTTACCCACTACCGGGTGCCATAACCTGTCGGTAACCTCCTGTTTATCCAGTTTAAAAGTCGATACCTCGCCGGCCGGGAAGATGCCTATCGGTGTGCCATCGGCCAATAACTGTAAGGTGCTTTTTAAGCCGCTTATGCTTGATGAATGTTCAATATTCTCGAACGGGTTTACGGCTATAAAATAATTGCTAAGGTTAGGGATCTTTTTCAGGATAAAGTTAGCCATCAGCTTTGCATCGGGGCGGGCCATTAGCAGCATTTTTAAAAATACCAGTCCTTCAATACCGCCATAAGGATGGTTTGCTATCGCGACAAAACTACCGGTTGCTGGTATATTCTTTAACTCCTTTTCGTCAAACTCAACCTCAACGCCGCAGCCTTTTAGTATAGCGTCGATAAACTCAATGCCTTGTTTATGTTCTGCCTGCTCAAAAAGCTCGTTCACCTGGTTTATTTTCATTAGCTCCATCAGGAACGAAGCCAGTCCCGGTAATTTTAGTCTGTCCAGCCTGGTAGCTTTGGCAAATTCTTCGGTAGTTATGATTTTCATTGAGCAAGTAAAGGTATGGCGATAAATATGTTCTAAATTTATTACTTTAATGGCGTATTTTAACCGGACAAATGATATCGCGAATAAAAAATTACCTTTCCATCACTAAAAAAGAGTGGAACGGAATGGTGATACTCATCATCGTTATCGCGCTAATATTGGCTGCACCGTATATATATGAACATTTTCACCAGGATAAGGTTATCGATTTTAAAGGTTTCGGTAAAGATACAACCCTGTTGAAGCAGGCAAAAGGCGGCGACGCTACAGGTTACGATAGCAGCGAACCTTTATCCGACGATAAAATAGCCAAACCAATACTCTTTGTTTTTAATCCCAACAACCTGCCCGCCGAACAATGGAAACAACTGGGCCTGAGCGAACGGCAGATAGCCACCATCAAACATTTTGAAAGTAAAGGCGGCCATTTTAACCGCAAAGAAGATGTGCAGAAAATGTACAGCATAACTGCCGATGATTATAAGCGCATAGCACCTTATATTAATATCCCCGACGAAGGTTACACATCCAACAAACTTGCTGCCGGTGAAACCATTGAGCTAAATACCGCCGACTCGGCCATGCTAACCCGGATCCATGGTATCGGCCCGGCTTTCGCCGCGCGGATAGTGGAGTATCGCCAGCGGTTGGGCGGGTTTTTAAATAAAGATCAGCTTAAAGAAGTTTACGGTATAGATACCGCCAAGTTTGCCGGGATAAAGAACCAGGTGACCATTAACACGACATATATCACCAAAATTAAGATCAACGAGGTTGATTTTGAGGGCTTGCGCAAGTTCCCATACCTCACCAATAAACAAACCAATGCCATTATCCAGTACCGTACACAGCACGGTAGTTATACAGGTATTGCCGATATGAAAAATATTGCCATCCTTGATGACATAATTTTGCGTAAAATTGAACCATATATAGTTTTTAAATGATAGAACAGCAAATCAAATCAGCCGTACGTGATGTGCCCGATTTTCCTAAGCCGGGTATTGTGTTTAAAGATATTACCACCATACTAAAGGACCCAATTTTATGTGAGGGCATTGTTGATGCTTTTGTGGCCAAACTGCAGGGCCATCGCATCGACGCGATAGCTGGGGTAGAGAGCCGCGGGTTTTTATTTGGATTGACATTAGCCACCAAATTAGGAGTGCCTTTTATACCCGTGCGTAAGGCCGGTAAGCTGCCCTATACCATCCGCCAGAAAAAATACGACCTGGAATATGGTACCGCCACTATTGAAATGCATACCGATGCCTTTGAGCCCGGCGCGCATATTTTACTGCATGACGACCTGTTGGCAACCGGCGGCACCGTTACCGCGGCCAGCGACCTGATACACGAAATGGGTGGCGTTGTATGTGGTTTCTCGTTTGTGGTAGGACTTGGGTTTTTAAACGGGAAAGAACGGATAGCGCCAATAAGTGATAAAATAATTGTGCTGGCAGAGTATTAACTAAGTGTGTCAGCTGTATCAGGTACAGGTGTAACACCTGGCACACCTGATACAGCTGACACACCTGACACAGCATAGGATATTCAACATTACCGTATAATCATGAGGTCGATAACCATTATTCAATTATTTATCCTGGCGACGTTGCAATGCGCAGCCCAAAAGTATGTACCCAGCACTACTACCCTTAACAAAAAGGTAATGTTTGGCTACCAGGGCTGGCACGCTACGCCGAATGATGGATCGAACAATAACGTTTGGCGGCATTGGTTTGGCGGCCGTGTGCCCGAAGCTAAAAACGCCAACTTTGATGTATGGCCCGATATGCGCGAATACCCGGCCGATGTAACCGAAGCCACCAACATGACCTACCCTGATGGTTCGCCGGCTAAACTGTACTCGGCTTACAAGTATGGCGCGGTTGATTTGCATTTTAAATGGATGATGGAGCATGACCTGGACGGCGTTTTCGAGCAGCGTTTTGTTACCGATATTAAAGGACGCGGTGGTGCCCGTCATTTTAACCAGGTGGTGCGCAATGTTAAACAAGCCAGCGAAAAATATAAACGTGTATACTGTATCATGTATGATATATCAGGCGCGGGGCCAAACTGGAAAAAGGACCTGATGGCCGACTGGATGTACCTCGTCGACTCGCTAAAAGTAACCACCGGTAAATCATACCTGCACCATAATGGTAAGCCGCTGCTATCTATCTGGGGGTTGGGGTTTGACCATACCCAATTTGCTACCGTTGCACAGTCGGATTCATTGCTGGACTGGTTCCATAAAAACGCGCCTAAAAAATACCAGGCTACCATAATGGGTGGCATCAATGATACCTGGCTTACCCATACCGACGAGTGGAAAGCCGTTTATAATAAAATGGATATTATCAGCCCATGGGCCGTTGGCCGTTTTGGTGATGACCGGGGCGCTGATAAATTCCGCGACCGTACTGTGATCCCCGACAAAGCTTATTGCGATGCGCATAAAATTGATTACCTGCCGGTGATCTTCCCGGGTTTTTCATGGTATAATTTAAGGCGGGGCAAGAGCCTGTTTAACCAGATCCCGCGTCGTGGCGGTGAGTTTTACTGGCATCAATCCTACAATGTTATCAATGCTGGGGTAAACATGGTTTACATTGCCATGTATGATGAGGTTGACGAAGGTACCGCCATGTACAAAGCCGCCCCAACTGCTGCCGAACGCCCGGTTAATGAGAAGTTTTTGTCGTTAGATCAGGACGGGTTGTCGCTGCCGTCAGATTGGTATCTGCAGTTGGCGCAGGCAACCAGTAATGTGTTGAGGGGTAAGGCTAAGAATGAGGCGACGCTGCCGGTGGGGTTGAAGAAATAAAAATTCAATAGGGTTTATATGAATAAAACTCGGATGGTAAGGTTATTTGTACGAATCATAGAGCCATCGGCTCGACACATTTTGTAACAACGGGTTTCAACCCGTTGACAGCACCAACCCCAAATATCAAAGTGCCGTAGGCACGATCCATATTATATGCGCCGTGCCTACGGCACTCGTTTATATCCTTTTTTGATTTCACCGGGTTGAAACCCGGCGCTACAATATTGGCCGAGGCTACGCCTCTGGTTAGGTAGGTCTGTTTGTTTAATCCTGCCAAAACATTAATTCAATATTATGCTTAAACGCTTAACCAGCTATAGAATAAAAGAGCCATCGGCTCGACACATTTTGTAACAACGGGTTTCAACCGTTGACAGCACCAAACTCACATACCGAGTGCCGTAGGCACGATCCATATTATATGCGCCGTGCCTACGGCACTCGTTTTTCACCTTTACATTTTCACCGGGTTGAAACCCGGCGCTACAATATTGGTCGAGGCTACGCCTCTGATTAGGTAGGTCTGTTTGTTTAATCCTGCCAAAACATTATTCAATATTATGCTTAAACGCTTAACCAGCTGTAGAATAAAAGAGCCATCGGCTCGGTCCATTTTGTAACAACGGGTTTCAACCCGTTGACAGCACTAACCCAACATACCGAGTGCCGTAGGTACGACCCATATTATATGCGCCGTACCTACGGCACTCATTTTCTTCTGTTTTTAATTTCCCCCGGGTTGAAACCCGGGGCTACAAGATTGGCCGTGGCTACGCCACTATTGGGTATATCTTGCATCAATCCTGCCAATACATCAATTCGATATCATGCTGGATCTCAAAAGGCAGATCATCTTTAATAACATGCACGGTGATTTTTTTCTCCCCCTTTATCCGTACGCACTTCATGATGCTTACTTTGGCTCGTTCAAAATAGTCCTTGTGTTTTTTTTGCACCGCGCTTAAATACGATACCGCAAATTCAATCTGTGTCATAACAAATCAGTTAATCAGTTATTGATCTTACATGGAAAAGCGAATATGGCTTACTACAGCCATTACAAGGGGGGATACATTGCAAATACAATGCAAGTTATTTTTAATTATTGTTTAATGCAAATTATTTTCATCATATTCTGTTCCCCAATAAACACCTTTAAACCAGCTAAACCTATTATCTATACCATATACCAAAACAGTCCCTTTTTACGGCGGGCAAACATGAAACTAATGCCCCGTTTTAACCGTTACTTTGCTGTAAACCAATTATAAAATATGGACGCTTTGTTAACCGATGTATCTGCCGGATACAGTTTTTCTTCTAATGATAACCAGGTAATGGTTGGCCAGATGGCTAAAGATTTTGCCGAAAAAAATATACGTCCCTATGTAATGGAATGGGACGAAGCACAAACCTTCCCGGTTGAACTATTTAAAAAATTAGGCGAATTGGGTATGATGGGCGTTTTGGTGCCCGAAGAATATGGCGGCTCGGGCTTCGGCTATTTCGAGTACGTTACGGTTATAGTTGAGATTGCTAAAGTATGCGGTTCTATAGGTTTGTCAGTAGCCGCGCATAACTCGCTTTGTACCGGCCATATCCTGGCATTTGGTACCGAAGAGCAAAAACATAAATGGCTGCCCAAACTGGCATCAGCCGAATGGATAGGTGCCTGGGGATTAACCGAAGCCAATACCGGGTCGGACGCGTTGGGTATGACCACAACCGCTGTGTTGGATGGCGATCATTATATCGTTAACGGATCAAAAAACTGGATCACTCACGGTAAAAGTGGCGATGTTGCGGTAGTGATGGTGCGTACCGGCGATAAAGGCGATTCGAACGGCATATCAGCCTTAGTAATTGAAAAAGGAACGCCGGGCTTTACCCATGGCAAAAAAGAAAATAAACTGGGCATGCGCGCGAGCGAAACTACCGAGCTGGTATTTGATAACTGCCGCGTACCAAAAGAAAACTTATTGGGCGCAGAAGGCGAGGGCTTTAAGCAGGCTATGAAAGTGTTGGATGGTGGCCGGATCTCTATCGCGGCGCTATCATTAGGGATTGCCAAAGGCGCTTTCCAGGCCGCAGTTGGTTATGCTAAAGAGCGCAGGCAATTTGGGCAACCGATAGCTAATTTTCAGGGGATCTCATTTAAGCTGGCCGATATGGCGACCGAAATAGAAGCAGCCGAGCTGTTAATTATGCAAGCCGCCGACTTTAAGAACCGCCACAAGCCCGTAACCAAACAATCGGCCATGGCAAAGTACTTCGCATCCGAAGTGGCAGTAAGATGCGCTACCGAAGCCGTACAGATCTTTGGCGGTTATGGTTACACCAAGGACTTCCCGGTTGAGAAATATTATCGTGATGCCAAGCTTTGTACTATTGGTGAGGGTACTTCAGAGATCCAGAAAATAGTTATCGGCAGGGAAATATTGAGATAAACACCACAAATACCAGTTGTCATCCTGAACGAAGTGAAGGATCTTGTTAAATTGACAGGTAGCCAGGCTATCTATCGCGTTTAGAAGATCCTTCACTTCGTTCAGGATGACAAACCTATTTATATACGATAAATAACTACGGCTCTACAACCGTATTGTTAACAAATACACCTTCGGCTTTGCCGGTATCAGCATTGGTAACTTTGCCTTCTAAAATGCTTTGGCCGGTTATTGCAGGATTATTACCGTGACCCAGCGGCCATTTTCCCGTAGTATCATTTACATCTATGCCGGCCAGCTGCGCGGCTTTAAGGCCAAAATCGGTACAATTATTATTACTTAAATGATATTCCAGGTGGTCATACTGTTTAGTAAGCAGCAAGATCTTTTCAAAGCGTTTTTTAGATATAAACTTGCCCAGTACTTCATCCCATTGGTGATCGGTATCGTCTTTAAAAACTGACGATGCTGTGGGTACCAGTGGCGTAGCCGATAATGGATTACGCTTTTTGGGATAGAAGCCAAAGGAGAAAGAGCTATAGGTAGAATCGGCATTATACTTTATCAGTGTTATAAAGGTATGGCCCGTATTCCCCCCAACAAATATTTTGCGCTTACCTGGCACGGGTTGTTTAACATGGAACAGCATGGCATAGGCCACAGCTTTTTTACCATCATCAAGCGCGCTGGTTATATACTTGTAACTGGTTACCGGGCTTTTTTTACTATCGAATCCCGGCGCGGAAGCCAATAAAGCCTGCCTGCTCAGTAACGAATCGTCAGTGCTGTTAATGGCCAGGTACTTGCTATTAGGTTGTTGTAAAGTGTCAGTAGCATCGCCCGGTTTTATCTTGGTTGTTTTTAAATAGCATTTCATAGCCAGCGGATACAACCGCAGTTTTGTAAAAACATTGCCTAATCTATACAAAAACTTAGTACGCGATTGGTTATAAACCACTTCATCATCACTGGTAATATTTTTTAAATAACCCATCAATTGCTTGCGTTCCTGGGGTTTACTGATGCTTACTTCTGCATTTATTAATGGCAGGGCCTCATCACTAAAAATATTTTTAGCGCGGCTAACAGGCGATGACAGTAGGGGAGCATAGGCAATATTATTTTTAACAGTACCTGTATCAGCTTTGCCGGGTTTTAGCGTGTTGGCAACGGCCAGGAAATTTAACTGGTGATTTTTGGTATACTGGGCCTTAACAGGCGAGGCATATTGCAGGATAGCGGCAAATAAAAATATTTTAAGAAGCAGCGGTTTGTAATAGTTAGCCATAAGCCCAAGATAAGGATAGCGAATGAAATTTTAATGAAGTAATAAACTATTTACGCAACAAAATAATATCCGCTGTAGCGCAGCGTCTTCATCGAAACAAATATAGCAGATTTTACTTAGTCTACATTTTTGATAGACTTTTTTTACCGTGCGGCAGTTTACACCATCGTCCTGAAAGTTAAATTAACCCTGGGCGCAGCTATCTTTTTTGATTTTGGCAGGCTGTGCAGCCAGTTACTTTGTGTTGCGCCTTTCATTACCAATAAGCTGCCATTCTCTAATATCAGCGCTACCGGGTGTTTGCTAACGCGATGTTTGAGCGCGAATTTGCGTTCGGCGCCAAAGCTTAGGGATGCTATCGACGTATCTTTCCCTAACGATTTTTCGTCGTCGCTGTGCCAGGCCATACCCTCGTTGCCGTCATGGTATAAATTAAGGAGGCATGAGTTATATTTCTCGCCGGTTAGGTGTTCAACCAGGGCTTTAAGCTCCAGTAAATCTTTGGTCCAGCCAAGCGCCTGCTTGGTAGTGTTTGAGTAGGTATAGCTATACCCGTCATCGCCATACCAGGCTACTTTGCGTTTAGTGATAATGTGCCGGCCAAATATTACCGCTTCGTCGTTTTTCCATTGGATAGTGTTAAGTAAAATATCCAGGTAATTATTGGCTTTTGCAGTACCCAGCACTTTGCCGTAGTAATTAACTATGCCATCATAAGGCAATAGGTTAGTGGTATTATCTGTATTAAATAGTTCCATTAGTTTGTTTCCATTGTTTGTATTGCTCAGGCATACAATTGCCGCAAGGCCGGTAGCCCGCGGCAATAGCTTCCTGCTGGTTTGTAAAAAACACCCTGTTCTCTGTTTTCATCCGCTTGCCCGAACCACAGTTAAGCAGGCCGTAGATCTTATTTTTACGGTAGCCGCCTAAAGTTATTTTACCGTTGGCAATAAGTGTCTGTAAAACACGGAAACGGGTGAAGGGTTTATTACCCATATCGGTATGGTTAATCATATAAATATTGTTTCACCCTCTACTAAAATATTCCTTATATAATTAATTGAAAATAAGATATTTACCTGTATTTTACTCATAAAATTACTGACGCAAAAGTTGTTTCATTTTGTTTCACCGCTTTTTTGCAAATGAATTATTATCAGGCAGTTAAGTCGGAATGGTGTTTCATTTGTTTCACATTCTCGTGAAACAAAACAAGTCGATTATACGGCTGCAAATGCCTTCGACGCTTCCCAGCCTATCATGGCGTTTTTACGCTGGCTACCCCAGTGGTATTGTCCCGTTTCGCCGGTTGATTTGATCACCCTGTGGCAGGGGATCAAAAATGCAACCGGGTTATCACCCACCGCCGAACCAACTGCGCGGCTTGCGTTAGGGTTTTGCAGGCTGCCCGCCAAACTGCCATAAGTAACCAGGCCGCCCATTGGCACTTTTAAAAGCGTTTCCCAAACTTTGAGCTGGAAGGGTGTACCTTTAAGGTGAAGCTTAATATCGCTTAGCTTGCTCCAGTCCTGCGTGAAGATGAACATAGCATTCTGCTGTATGGTATCTAAAAACTGGTGGTAGGTAGCGTTAGGGAAATGCTTTTGCAGCTCGGCAAAGGCGGTGTCGTTATCGGTATCAACAAAAGCCATATAACAAATGCCCTTGTCGGTTGATGCTACTAACAGCGTACCAAACGGGCTTTCGGCAAAGCTGTAGTTAATGGTTAGCTGTTCGCCGCCATTCTTGTATTCGCCGGGTGTCATGCCTTCTATTTTTATAAAAAGGTCGTGCAGGCGGCCGGTGCCCGACAGGCCTGTCTCAAAAGCGGTGTCAAACAACGATGCCTGTTTATCTTTTAAAATAGATTTGGCGTGCTCAATGCTCAGATACTGTAAAAATTGCTTGGGTGTTACGCCCGCCCAATCCTTAAACATACGTTGAAAGTGGAATGGGCTTAGATGTACGTGCGCTGCGGCTTCATCTAAAGTAGGCTGGCGCTTGTGGTTAAGCCTTAAAAATTCAATAGCTTCAGCTATCCGGTTGTAATCAATTTCGTTCTGCGTTTCCATGATGTTTATCATTTATTGATACAAATGTACCGGCTTGCAGAACGGCGTGAAACCCGTTTCTTGCGGAGTTTACAAAGCTAACGTATCATCCATAGGTATGCTGAACCAAAAGTTACTGCCACCGCCAACTTCGCTATCCACACCAATCTTTCCGTTGTGGCGGGTAATGATCTCTGAGCTTATATACAATCCTAAACCCAGGCCGGAGAACTGGTGGCCAAATGAATCGACTCTATAATAACGATCGAACAAATGCGGCAGCTTTTGCGGGTTGATGCCAATGCCAAAATCGCGTACACAAACGGTGGCGCGCTCATCGTCATGCATAACCGTTATCTCTATCCGTTTTGAGGACGGCGAGTATTTAATGGCATTGCCTATAAGGTTGATCATCACCTGGTCGATCCGGCGGTAATCAGCATAGATCATCAGCTCCTCGTCGCCCATAAAAACAAACTCATAGTCGTTGGTAGGGTTAATGTGTTCGGTACAATCGCGTATCAGTTCAACTATGTCAAACCGGTTTATGTTTAGCGCCAGCTGGCCCTGTTGGATCTTGGTAACGTTAAGCAAATCGTCTAACAGGTGTACCAGCTTACTTAAGTTGTTGCTTGCCTTGTTAACAAACATGGGCACCTTGTCAGATGCAGGGTCTGTTTTAACCAGCTTCTGCAGGATCTGCATCGAGGCGCTAAGCGATGTAATAGGTGTCTTTAACTCATGGCTTGCCACGCTGATAAATTCATCCTTGCGCACCTGCAGTTGGAACGCTTCGGTAACATCCTGTAGTATACCACTAAACTGGTATACGTTCCCTTCGCTATCAAACAACGCTCTGCCTTTAGCTTCAACAATACGCCGGGCGCCATCCTTTAGATTTTGAATAGTATAAATAACATTATAACTGCCATCCGACCCTTTAGCCATGGCTTTTGCGATAGTCTCGTTTACACGTTCGCGGTCTTCCTCAACCATCGCAGCAACAGCGCTTTCTAATGCAATTTCTGTATCATAAGGTAAACCAAACCAATCTTTTAAACGATCATTACCTATAAACTTTAAGGTCTTCGGGTTAAGGTCCCAGGTACCCAGATCAGCGGCTTCGATGGCAAACTCAAGTTCGTTTTTAGCGCTTTCAAGGTTATTGAATGATTGTACCTGTTGGGTAGTTTCGTTACAGATCACCAGTACGCCCCCGGGATTACCGGTTTCATCCAATACTTTACTATAGCTAAATGTCCAGTAAACGTCCTCCAGCTTATTGTTGCGGTAGATAGGTATGAGCTGGTTTTCGCTCCAGGTTGATTCGCCCCCGCTCATTACCTGGTCTATCAATGGTTTAATAACCGGCCATATTTCGGGCCAGCAATCTGCACCGCGTTGGCCCAGCGCTTTGGGATGCTTGCCGTTTTGGCCCATACTGGGGCGATAGGCATCATTATAAAATTGTATTAACTCCGGTCCCCACCATAAAAACATAGGGAAGCGCGAGTTTAATATAATGCTGATTGTAGTTAATAAGCTTTGCGACCAGTTATTTGGGCTGCCCAAAACGGTTTTGCTCCAATCAAACTCGCGGGTAAGTTGCCCCATTTCGCCGCCACCTTGTAAGTAATTATTGTGCGATGTTTGGGTACCGGTAGCTGTATTCATTTAATTAATTAGATAGACTGGATTTTACGAAGTTAAATATAGGTAGTTTAAACATAACTGGGATGAAAAAGTTTGGGTGCGGGGACATTGGAATTAATTGTAATTTAGGGTTGCCTAATCCCATAATATGAAATATTTAATTGCTATTGTTTTTGTTTGTCTTTCAGCCAAGCTTGCTAGTGCTCAAAATAGTAAAAAAGTTCCTTCCTTTATTAATGAAGTATTAAAGGCAAAAAGTTCTGCTGATAGTATTGAAATGGAAGCCTTTTTGACTTCGAGAGGTATGAATTATCGGCATGCACTACCGACACCTAAGTTTGCTTATGAAGACAGTGTTAGCAAAGGAGCTATAAATTTAATGCGCGAGGCGATGAAGGTTTATAAAGCGGGAGTGTTTTATGGGATGAGTCAAAATGCTCTTAATGATGATAACAAAAAAATTTTAATACCTATGCCGCAACCAAAGTACAGGGGCAACCAAAAGGCTGTCTCCGAAAAAGGAAAACCTATGATAGACACATTAATTCTCTCACAAAATGAAATGCTGTTTATTCAAAATGAATTGAAAAAGATGGCAGTTTATAAATGGCCCGAACATATAATTAACGGCGCTGAGTTAATTCCAACTGATAAAGTAAATAAGATTTTTGCCGATAATATATTTAAGGGATGGGCTTATTTAAAAGCTAGGCATATAGACAGGCTTTACAGTTTTGCACCACCAATTTTTTTACGCAACGATACTTATTGCTTGTTTTACTACGGGTACGGTTGTGGGGATCTTTGCGGAGAAGGAGAATTTGCCCTTTACAAAAAGGAACAAGGCAAGTGGGTGAAAATTATGTCGCTAAGATCATGGTTAAGTTAATGCTAATAATTATCAAAAAAACCTGTTTGTAAATCAAAACATTATCCCTACATTTGCCGTCCCTGAAAGGAGGTATTTTGGAATTATGATCATAATCAACGTTAAAGAAGGCGAATCATTAGACAAAGCGTTAAAACGCTTTAAGAAGAAATTTGAAAAAACTGGTGTTTTACGCGAACTGCGCAGTCGTCAGGCATTCGAAAAGAAATCTGTATCTCGTCGTCACGAGATCAAACATGCCATCTACAAGCAAAACATGAACCTTGAAACAACTGTTTAATTCTTTGTAAAAAGAATTTTAAGTTTTTCTTGTAAACATATATAAAACTATTTGTACATTCATTCTATCCGGATGTGCAAGTAGTTTTTATGTTTTTAGCCCGATTCATTCAATATATTAAATTCGAAAAACGGTACTCTCCGCATACTGTATCTGCTTACCAGTCAGACCTTGATCAGTTTATTAGTTTCCTTAACCACCCTGATCAAACAATAACACATCCACAGGAAATTTCGCACTATCTTATCCGTAACTGGATGGTTGAGCTCATGAACCAGGGGTTATCCGCGCGTTCCATAAACCGTAAAATTGCCACGCTGCGCAAATACTTTAAGTTTTTAGTGCAGGAGGGGGTATTGACCATTAACCCGGCATCAAAAATAAACACACCTAAAATACCCAAAAACCTGCCTGTTGTTGTTGAAGACGCGCGCCTTACCCAGATGCTGGATAACGGCGAGGTGTTTACCGACGACTTTAAAGGCACCCGCGATAAACTGATCATTGAGATGTTGTTTGGCACCGGCATGCGCCTGTCCGAATTATTAGGTATTAAAGATACCGATATTAACGCTTATGAGGGTACAGTAAAGGTTTTGGGCAAGCGCAATAAGGAGCGGATAATACCGCTAAACCAGGAACTGCGTTTGTTGCTACTGAAATACAACGAGTTAAAGAAAAGTGAAAATTTTGGTAACAATTCATTAACATTGATCGTTACTGATAAAGGGGCTAATGCATATCCGAAGCTTATATATTTAACTGTGCACAAATATTTATCTAACATATCAACCCAAAATAAAAGAAGTCCCCACGTGTTGAGGCACACCTTTGCAACCAGCCTGCTAAATGCAGGTGCCGATTTAAATGCGATAAAAGAATTACTGGGCCATGCCAACTTAAGCGCTACCCAAATTTATACGCATAACTCTGTCGAAAGATTAAAATCAATTTACAAACTCGCCCATCCAAAGGCATAAAAAGGAGGAACCATGAAAATTACAGTGCAATCAATTCATTTTACTGCAGACAAAGGATTATTAGAATTTATACAGAAGAAAGCAGATAAGCTGGAAACCTTTTATGATAACATTATAAACGGCGAAGTTTATTTAAAGCTTGAAAACGTAGAAAACGAGGCAAATAAAATAGCCGAAATTAAACTGCAGTTACCGGGCAACCAAATTTTTGCGAAGGAGCAATGTAAAACTTTCGAAGAAGCCACCGATTTGGCTATCGAGAGCCTGCGCAAACAAATTGCGAAGCATAAAAAACGGAAAGAGATTGCGGCTCAAGAGGTTAAAAAGGCTGTGTTGGCCTCGACCGAAGAGGAATTTTAATATTTAAAACCCATTATATTTTTTAAGATCGACGGCTAAAATGGTCGTCGATTTTTTTGTGCGTTTATTTCCTCGGTTTGGGACATATGAAAGTAAAGCGTTTGGACCGGTCGTGGCAAGTGCTTTATAAACGCTTTAAGAAGACTGTAAAGGAATTAAAACTATTTTAAGCAAGCAAAATCAAGCGCTACTGGGCCAATGAGTTCTTAAAATAACTTTAATTTTTTGTTAATTTTCTAATTGTTTACCACCTTTCTCGCTGTAAATCAGCCATAAAAAATCCATAAAATTTGCCCTGAAAAAGTCATTAAGTTTTTTTTGATAAAAAATTTTGTACAGCGTTATTTATTTGTAAATTTGCAATCCCTTTCGGAGAGGTGTGTAACGCACTTCTTCAACAAAAGGGAATGGTTCTTTAAAATAAAAAATAATATAACCTTGTAAATAGCCGCAGCATTTTTGCGGCTAGGTCTTGAACGATCTGTTTGATCAGCAGTACTATCAGGTATATAAGCCTCCTTAGCTCAGCTGGTAGAGCGACTGACTTGTAATCAGTAGGTCATTGGTTCGATCCCGATAGGAGGCTCTGTTAAATTAATGATTTAACGAATTATTGAATTATTGATTTAATTCAGCAATTCAATAATTAAGAAACTCAATAATTAAACAAATGGGGGGATACCAGAGCGGTCAAATGGGACGGACTGTAAATCCGTTGCTTCGGCTACGAAGGTTCGAATCCTTCTCCCCCCACAGGGAATGATTGATTGAATTAATGAATTATTGAAATTTAAAACTTCAGTAAGTCAATAATTCAGTCATTCATTAATTTTAAGCGGAAGTAGCTCAGTTGGTAGAGCGATAGCCTTCCAAGCTATAGGTCGAGAGTTCGAACCTCTTCTTCCGCTCTTGGAGGCTCATTAGTTGATACAGCAAATGAGCTAACAAATTAGCCGACGTAGCTCAGGGGTAGAGCACTTCCTTGGTAAGGAAGAGGTCATGGGTTCAAATCCCATTGTTGGCTCAACGTAGTAACGAATACATTAAATAAGAATATAAATTAACCTACAAATAATAAATAAATCATGGCAAAAGAAAAGTTTGACCGCAGTAAACCGCACTTAAACATCGGTACAATCGGTCACGTTGACCACGGCAAAACAACCCTTACCGCAGCTATCACGAAAGTGTTATCTGATGCAGGTTTATCAGAAGCCCGTTCATTTGAATCAATTGACTCAGCTCCTGAAGAAAAAGAACGTGGTATTACAATTAACACAGCGCACGTTGAGTATTCAACTGCTAACCGTCACTATGCTCACGTTGACTGTCCAGGTCACGCGGATTATGTGAAAAACATGGTTACAGGTGCTGCTCAAATGGACGGTGCAATAATCGTTGTTGCTGCAACTGACGGCCCAATGCCTCAGACCCGCGAGCACATCCTGTTAGCACGTCAGGTAGGTGTACCTTCATTGGTTGTGTTTATGAACAAAGTTGACATGGTTGACGATCCGGAATTGTTAGAATTAGTAGAGATGGAAATCCGTGAGTTACTTTCATTCTATGATTTCCCTGGTGATGATATCCCTGTTATCCAAGGTTCTGCTTTGGGTGGCTTAAATGCTGATCCGAAATGGGTTGGAAAAATTATGGAATTGATGGACGCTGTTGACAGCTATATCCCAATTCCTCCGCGTTTAACTGAGCTTCCTTTCTTGATGCCTGTTGAGGACGTATTTTCGATCACTGGTCGTGGTACTGTTGCAACCGGTCGTATTGAGCGTGGTGTAATCAACTCAGGTGAGCAAGTAGATATATTAGGTATGGGTGCTGAGAACTTAAAATCAACCGTAACAGGTGTTGAGATGTTCCGCAAGATCCTTGACCGTGGCGAAGCTGGTGACAACGTAGGTTTATTATTACGTGGTATTGAAAAAACTGATATCCGTCGTGGTATGGTTATTTGCAAACCAGGTTCAGTAAACCCACACACTGATTTCAAAGCAGAAGTTTACGTATTATCAAAAGCAGAAGGTGGACGTCACACTCCATTCTTTAACAAATACCGTCCGCAATTCTATTTCCGTACAACAGACGTTACAGGTGAAATTACCTTAGCTGAAGGTGTAGAAATGGTTATGCCAGGTGATAACGTTACCATCACTGTTAAGTTGATCAACGCTATCGCAATGGAAAAAGGCTTACGTTTCGCTATCCGTGAAGGTGGCAGAACAGTAGGTGCTGGCCAGGTAACTGAAATTTTAAAATAATTTCAATCGCTTAAAAGCGAAGCATAACGGTTAATTTTTATGTAAAGTACCAGGACATTTTGTCTTGGTACTTTATCAATATTATAAAGTTCCTTCGGGGATTAAGGGTTTACACGGGAATAGTTCAACGGTAGAATAGAGGTCTCCAAAACCTTTGATCAGGGTTCGAATCCTTGTTCCCGTGCATAATAGCAAATAACTAAGAATGGCTAACGTATCTGAATATATTAAAGAGTCTTATATCGAGTTGACCCAGAAAGTAACCTGGCCAACCTGGCGCGAATTACAAAGCAGCGCGGTTTTGGTACTGATAGCGGCAATTATTATAGCCATGCTGATATTTGGTATGGATCAGGTAATAGGCCTTCTGCTTAATAAATTTTATAGTTCACTTTAATATATACAAATAAAATGAGTGATCAGTTAAAATGGTACGTTGTACGTGCAATAAGCGGTAAAGAGAAAAAAGTTAAGCAATACGTTGATGCTGAGATTGCCCGCTTAGGTATTACCCATTTGGTACCACAGGTATTAATACCTACCGAGAAATATTACCAGATGCGCGACGGGAAGAAGATAGCTAAAGAGCGTAACTACTTTCCGGGCTACGTGTTAATGGAAGCTGTTTTAGATGGCGAGTTGGAACACATTATAAAAAATGTCAACAGCGTTATCGGTTTCCTGGGCGATAAACAAGGTAATGCAATCCCTTTGCGCCAGGCGGAAGTTAACCGTATTTTAGGTAAGGTTGATGAGATGAGCGCGCAAGGCGAAACCATGAATGTTCCATATTACGTTGGCGAAAACGTTAAAGTAATGGACGGGCCGTTCAACGGATTTAGCGGGGTGATTGAAGAGGTTAACGAAGAGAAAAAGAAATTGAAAGTAATGGTAAAGATATTCGGCCGCCGTACGCCGCTTGAATTGAATTACATGCAAGTAGAGAAAGAATAATAGTATCAAGTATTTAGTAGCAAGTATCAAGGAAGAATATTTGTTGCAATTTGATATTGAAGATAATGGTACTATAGAAAGTAAGAGTCTAGATACTTGATACTGACTACTAAATACCAGACTAACAAATGTTACATAGCTTCCACTTTATAACATTGAATAATTAAATAAAAAAGCAAATGGCAAAAGAAGTCGGTGCAATGGTTAAGCTGCAAGTAAAGGGCGGCGCTGCAAACCCATCACCTCCGATTGGACCTGCATTAGGTGCAAAAGGTGTGAACATTATGGAGTTTTGCAAGCAGTTCAATGCACGTACCCAGGACAAACCTGGTAAAGTGCTACCTGTGCTTATCACTGTGTACGTAGACAAATCTTTCGATTTTATCATTAAAACTCCTCCTGTAGCTATCCAATTATTGGAAGTATCAGGTTTAAAAGGTGGTTCGGCCGAGCCTAACCGTAAAAAAGTTGCCAGTGTAAACTGGGAGCAGGTTGAGACTATAGCTAAAGATAAAATGGTTGATTTAAATGCGTTTACAGTAGAATCAGCCATGAAAATGGTAGCAGGTACTGCCCGCAGTATGGGGATAACCGTATCAGGTACGGCACCCTGGAATTAATTAAATTTATACAAATCAGTTTAAGACAGTGGCTAGATTAACAAAAAATCAAAAAGTGGCGCTCTCCAAAATTGAGGCTAATAAATCGTATACATTACAAGATGCATCATCGTTGGTTAAGGAATTAACTAACACTAAGTTTGATTCATCAGTTGATATAGATGTGCGTTTAGGTGTTGACCCCCGTAAAGCCAATCAAATGGTACGCGGTATTGCAACATTGCCTCATGGAACCGGTAAAACTGTACGTGTATTAGTTCTTTGTACTCCCGATAAGGAGCAAGAAGCTAAAGATGCAGGTGCAGATTTTGTAGGTTTGGATGATTATATCGCCAAGATTGAAGGTGGATGGACTGACGTAGATATTATCATTACCATGCCAAGTGTTATGGCTAAAGTAGGTAGATTAGGCCGTGTGCTTGGTCCGCGTAACTTAATGCCTAACCCTAAATCAGGTACAGTAACTCCAGACGTTGGAAAAGCTGTAACTGAGGTAAAAGGTGGTAAGATCGACTTCAAGGTTGATAAAACCGGTATTATCCATACCTCAATAGGTAAAGCATCTTTCCCTGCTGACAAAATTTATGAGAATGCATTAGAAGTATTGCAAACCATCTCTAAATTGAAACCATCATCAGCTAAAGGAACATATTTTAAGAGTATTCATATCTCTTCTACTATGTCTCCGGGAATAACAGTAGAAACAAAATCAGTAGCGGGAATTTAATCATGAATAAAGAAGAAAAACACGACCTTGTTCTTGCCCTCTCTGAACAAATGAAGGAATACGGTAATTTTTATATCACCGATACTTCAGATTTAACGGTTGCAAAAATTAATGACATCCGTCGTAAATGTTTCGACAGTGATATCAAAATGCAGGTTGCAAAAAATAGCTTGATCAAAAAAGCTATGGAAGCAGCAGGTGGCGATTACACTGAAATATATAATGTATTAAAAGGTTCATCATCAATACTTTTCTCAAAATCAGCAACTGCCCCGGCAAAGTTGATTAAACAATTAAGAAAAGGTGGTGATAAACCAATTTTAAAAGCAGCTTATATTGATTCGGCAATATTTATCGGCGACAACCAGATCGATGCACTTACGAAATTAAAATCGAAAGAGCAATTGATTGGCGAGATCATCGGCTTATTGCAATCACCAGCGAAAAATGTTGTATCTGCACTGCAATCAGGCAAAAACACATTGGCAGGATTAGTAAAAACATTACAAGAAAGAGGTTAATTCAAACACCTTAAAGTTTGATTATTAAAAACAAAGCATTAAAGTAAAAAACATAATATAATGGCGGATTTAAAAGCATTTGCTGAACAGTTGGTAAACTTGACAGTAAAAGAAGTAAACGAATTAGCTCAGATCTTAAAAGACGAGTACGGTATTGAGCCGGCTGCTGCAGCTGTTGCTGTTGCAGGTCCTGCTGCTGGTGGTGGCGATGACGCTCCTGCAGCTGCAGCTGAGCAAACAGCATTTGACGTTATCCTGAAAGAAGCAGGTGGCTCAAAATTAGCTGTTGTTAAATTAGTAAAAGACTTAACCGGTTTAGGTTTGAAAGAAGCAAAAGATCTTGTTGACGGTGCACCTAAAGAAGTAAAAACAGGCGTAACTAAAGAAGAAGCTCAATCTTTGAAATCTCAATTAGAAGAAGCCGGAGCAGTAGTTGAGGTTAAATAAGTTTAACCACAATATTTAAAGCATCAGACTCCGACCATTTTTGGTCGGGGTCTATTGCTGTTTATAAAGGTTTGATAATAGATTTGGGACAGTGGATTTGAGAAACGAGATCTTCAGCTGTTTGCAAATTGGCGAATATCAGGCATTAGATGTTAAAAATTTATCTCGTATCTCACATCTGATAACTCACGTCCAACAGTTAATAAACTAAAATTAAAACACCTTGGCAAACAAAAAAGCACAAAGAGTAAACTTTGCAACCAGCAGAAAGGTACTTGACTACCCCGATTTTCTGGATGTGCAGTTGCAATCTTTCCAGGAATTTTTTCAATTAGAAACAACTTCAGACAACCGTCACAAAGAAGGTTTGTTTAAAGTGTTTGCAGAGAACTTTCCTATTTCAGATTCAAGAAACATCTTCGTCCTGGAGTTTCTTGATTATTTTATTGATCCGCCACGTTACGATATACGCGAGTGTATTGAGCGCGGATTAACTTACAGCGTACCACTTAAAGCAAAACTTCGCTTATCATGTAATGATGCCGAGCACGAAGATTTTGAAACAATTGTACAAGACGTTTATTTGGGTACCATCCCTTATATGACGCCTAAAGGTACTTTTGTTATTAATGGTGCAGAACGTGTAATTGTATCACAGCTACACCGTTCACCAGGCGTGTTCTTCGGCCAAAGCCGTCACACTAACGGTACAAAATTGTACTCGGCCCGTGTTATACCTTTCAAGGGTTCATGGATTGAGTTTGCTACAGACGTTAACAACGTGATGTATGCTTACATTGACCGTAAAAAGAAATTCCCGGTAACTACCTTGCTTCGTGCTATTGGTTATGACTCTGATAAAGACATCTTAGAGTTATTTGAATTAGCTGACGAAGTAAAAGTTAGCAAGTCAGGTCTTAAGAAGTTCATTGGCCGTAAACTGGCTGCAAGGGTTTTAAAGAAATGGGTTGAAGACTTTGTGGATGAAGATACCGGTGAAGTAGTTTCTATCGACCGTAACGAAATTATCCTGGAACGCGAAACCGTGCTGGAAGATGACCATATTGATATGATCATTGACGCCGGTGTTAAAACCATCATCTTAAACAAAGAAGATGCCGCTACCAGTGGTGATTACACTATTATATATAATACCTTACAAAAGGATACTTCAAACTCTGAGAAAGAAGCGGTTGAGCATATCTACCGTCAATTACGTAACGCCGAACCACCTGATGAGGAAACTGCTCGTGGTATCATCGATCGTTTGTTCTTCTCTGATAAACGTTATGACCTTGGTGATGTGGGCAGGTACCGCATCAACCGTAAGTTGAAACTGAGCACATCAGAAGAAACTAAGGTATTAACAAAACAAGATATCATCGCGATAGTAAAATATCTGATCAAATTAATCAACTCAAAAGCCGAGGTGGATGATATTGATCACTTGTCAAACCGTCGTGTGCGTACAGTGGGCGAGCAGTTATATGCTCAATTTGGTGTTGGTTTAGCACGTATGGCCCGTACCATCCGTGAGCGTATGAATATCCGTGACAACGAGGTATTTACACCTACCGACCTGATTAACGCACGTACATTATCATCTGTGATCAACTCGTTCTTCGGAACAAATCAGTTGTCACAATTTATGGATCAAACCAACCCACTGGCAGAAATTACGCACAAGCGTCGTCTGTCAGCCTTAGGCCCCGGTGGTCTGTCGCGTGAGCGTGCAGGTTTCGAGGTTCGTGACGTTCACTACACCCACTACGGTAGGTTGTGTACCATCGAAACTCCGGAAGGACCTAACATTGGTTTGATATCATCACTTTGCGTACACGCTAAGATCAATAACTTAGGCTTTATAGAAACCCCGTACAAACGTGTGGTTGAAGGTAAAGTACAGGTGCAGGAAGATGTTATTTATTTATCTGCTGAGGATGAAGACGGTAAAACAATAGGCCAGGCAAATGCCCATTATGATGATAAGGGTGTATTTGCATTACCTAAAGTAAAAGCCCGTTTTGAAGGTGACTTCCCGATCATTGATCCGGAAAAACTGGATCTGATGGACATTGCTCCAAACCAAATCACATCTATCGCGGCTTCATTAATTCCGTTCCTTGAGCATGATGATGCTAACCGTGCCCTGATGGGATCAAACATGCAGCGCCAGGCAGTGCCTTTATTGCGCCCTGAAGCACCAATTGTTGGAACCGGATTAGAAGGCCGTGTGGCAAAAGATTCACGTACCCTTATCAACGCCGAAGGCGATGGTATTGTTGAGTATGTTGATGCAAACCAGATCGTAATTAAATATGATCGTAACGAACTGGACCGTTTGGTTTCTTTCGAAGGCGATTCAAGAAGCTATATCTTAACTAAGTTTAAGAAAACCAACCAAAGCACTACTATCAACTTAAAACCGATTGTTAAAAAAGGAGAAAGAGTTGAAAAAGGACAAGTGCTTTGCGAAGGTTATGCAACACAAGATGGCGAGTTAGCCTTAGGCCGTAACCTTAAAGTGGCATTCATGCCTTGGCAAGGTTATAACTTTGAGGATGCGATCGTTATCTCTGAGCGTGTAGTATCACAGGATATCTTTACTTCTCTTCACGTTGAAGAGTTTGAGTTAGAAGTACGTGATACCAAACGTGGCGAAGAAGAATTGACACCGGATATCCCTAACGTATCAGAAGAAGCTACTAAAGACCTTGACGAAGACGGTATCATCCGTGTTGGTGCCGAGGTTAAAGAAGGCGATATCCTGATAGGTAAAATCACTCCAAAAGGTGAGTCAGATCCTTCACCGGAAGAAAAATTATTACGTGCCATATTTGGTGATAAAGCAGGTGATGTTAAAGATGCATCATTAAAAACTCCGCCGTCTATCGCGGGTGTTGTAATTGATACCAAATTATTTAGCCGTGCTAAAAAAACTACTAAGGCAGAAGAAAAAGCACAGATAGAGAAGCTTGATGCTAAACATGACAAAGCTGTAAAAGATCTTAAAAACACTTTAATTGAGAAGTTATTTGAGATAGTTAACGGTAAAACATCACAAGGTGTTAGCAATGTTTACAAAGAGCTATTGGTACCTAAAGGCGTTAAATTCACCCAAAAGATTTTAACTGAGTTACCTTTTGAAAACATCAACCCAACAAAATGGACAACTGATGATGACAAAAACGACCAGATAAAATTATTGCTTCATAACTACAACATTAAAGTTAATGAGGAACTGGGTGCTTACCGTCGCGATAAATTCGCTATCAGTGTAGGTGATGAGCTTCCATCTGGTATCGTACAAATGGCTAAAGTTTACATCGCTAAAAAGCGCAAGCTTAAAGTGGGTGATAAAATGGCGGGCCGTCACGGTAACAAAGGTATCGTAGCACGTATTGTACGTGACGAGGATATGCCTTTCTTAGAAGATGGAACACCGGTTGATATTGTGTTGAACCCACTGGGTGTACCTTCACGTATGAACTTAGGCCAGATCTACGAAACTGTATTAGGTTGGGCTGGTAAAGAGCTGGGCATTAAATTCGCTACTCCAATTTTTGATGGTGCAAGCCATGAAGAGGTTGAAGAGTGGGTTAAAAAAGCCGGTATCCCTGAATCAGGCCGTACCTACTTATACAATGGTTTAACAGGCGACCGGTTTGATCAGCAAACTACGGTAGGTATTATCTACATGCTGAAACTGGGCCACATGGTTGACGATAAGATGCACGCGCGTTCTATCGGTCCATACTCATTAATTACACAACAGCCATTGGGTGGTAAAGCCCAGTTTGGTGGTCAGCGTTTTGGTGAGATGGAGGTTTGGGCACTGGAAGCATTTGGTGCATCAAACATCCTGCAGGAAATATTAACCGTTAAATCGGATGATGTTGTTGGCCGTGCCAAAACTTACGAGGCTATTGTTAAAGGTGAGAACTTGCCAACACCTTCTGTTCCAGAATCATTTAACGTATTGGTTCATGAATTAAGAGGTTTAGGTTTAGATATCACTTTAGAGTAATTATTGAATTATTGAGTGAATGAATTATTGATTAGTTCATTCACTCATTTAAAATCAATAATTCAATAATTTATTCCTTCAATAATTAAAAAAAAGGAGACTATGTCTTACAAAAAGGATAATAAAATCAAAAGTAATTTTACTACTATCACCATCAGCTTAGCTTCGCCTGAGGCGATTTTGGAGCGCTCAAGTGGTGAAGTTTTAAAACCCGAAACCATTAACTACAGGACTTATAAGCCTGAGCGCGATGGTTTATTTTGCGAGCGTATTTTTGGTCCGGTTAAAGATTACGAGTGCCATTGCGGTAAATACAAACGTATCCGTTACAAGGGTATAGTGTGCGACCGTTGCGGCGTTGAAGTAACCGAAAAGAAAGTACGTCGTGAGCGTATGGGGCACATCAACTTGGTGGTTCCGGTTGCTCACATCTGGTATTTCCGTTCGTTGCCAAACAAAATTGGTTACTTATTGGGTCTGCCAACAAAAAGACTTGATCTGATCATATATTATGAAAGATATGTAGTTATCCAGGCTGGTATTAAAGAAAGCGACGGAATCAACAAAATGGATTTCCTGACTGAAGAAGAATACCTGGATATATTAGATACTCTTCCGAAAGAGAACCAATACCTTGACGATAAGGATCCACAGAAATTTGTAGCCAAAATGGGTGCAGAAGCTTTGGAAGAATTATTAAAACGTATTGATCTTGATGAATTGTCATTTAGCTTACGCCACCAGGCAGCTACCGAAACTTCACAACAACGTAAAAACGAAGCTTTAAAACGTTTACAGGTTGTTGAGGCTTTCCGTGGTGCAAAAACACGTATCGAGAATAACCCTGAGTGGATGATCGTTAAGATCGTTCCGGTTATCCCGCCAGAGTTGCGCCCATTGGTACCACTTGAAGGTGGCCGTTTCGCTACATCAGATTTAAATGACCTTTACCGTCGTGTAATTATCCGTAACAACCGTTTAAAACGTTTGATCGAGATCAAAGCACCAGAGGTAATTTTACGCAACGAAAAACGTATGTTACAGGAAGCTGTAGATTCGTTATTTGATAACTCACGTAAAGTTAACGCGGTAAAAACTGAAGGTAACCGTGCATTGAAATCACTTTCAGATATCCTGAAAGGCAAGCAAGGCCGTTTCCGTCAAAACTTATTAGGTAAACGTGTGGATTACTCTGCCCGTTCTGTAATTGTTGTAGGCCCGAACCTTAAATTACATGAGTGCGGTTTACCTAAAGATATGGCTGCCGAATTGTTTAAACCATTTATCATTCGCAAGATGATTGAGCGTGGTGTGGTTAAAACAGTAAAATCTGCTAAAAAGATCGTTGACCGTAAAGACCCATTAGTTTGGGATATTTTAGAAAACGTATTAAAAGGACACCCGGTATTATTAAATCGTGCACCTACGCTACACAGGTTAGGTATACAATCATTCCAGCCAAAACTGGTTGAAGGTAAAGCTATCCAACTGCACCCGTTAACTTGTACCGCCTTTAACGCGGATTTTGACGGTGACCAGATGGCTGTGCACGTACCACTGGGTAACGCTGCAATATTAGAAGCTCAGGTATTAATGCTTGCTTCGCACAATATATTAAACCCTGCTAACGGTACGCCTATCACTGTACCATCACAAGACATGGTGCTTGGTTTGTACTACATAACAAAAGGCCGTAAAACTGATGAAACACGTGTTGTACAGGGTAGCGGTTTAACTTTCTACAGTGCCGAAGAAGTTATTATTGCTTACAACGAGCGCAAATTAGATCTTCACGCTTTCATTAAAGTTAAAACTAACGTTAAAGAGCGCGACGGACAAATTGTAAATAAAATTATTGATACTACAGTAGGCCGGGTGTTGTTTAACCAACACGTACCTGCCGAAGTAGGTTATATAAATGAACTGTTAACCAAAAAGTCATTACGTGATATTATTGGTGAAGTAGTAAAAATTACCGGTATGGCTCGCGCTGCCGCGTTCCTTGATGATATTAAGGAATTAGGATTTAAAATGGCGTTTCAGGGTGGTTTATCATTTAACCTGAAGGATATCAATATCCCTGCTGAAAAAGTTACTTTAATTGCTCAAGCTTCTAAACAAGTAGAAGAAGTAATGGGTAACTACAACATGGGCTTTATTACCAACAACGAGCGTTATAACCAAATTATCGATATCTGGACCCGTATTAACAACCGCTTAACCGCGAATGTGATGGACATCCTAAGTAACGATAACCAGGGCTTTAACTCGGTTTATATGATGTTGGATTCTGGGGCGCGTGGTTCAAAAGAACAGATCCGTCAGCTTGCAGGTATGCGTGGTTTGATGGCTAAGCCTCAGAAATCAGGTTCAGGTGGTGAGATTATCGAGAATCCTATTCTTTCAAACTTTAAAGAAGGTTTGTCGGTATTAGAGTACTTTATATCAACTCACGGTGCACGTAAAGGTTTGGCGGATACTGCGTTAAAAACAGCTGATGCTGGTTACTTAACTCGTCGTTTACATGACGTTGCACAGGATATGATTGTTGGTATGGTTGATTGCGGTACTTTAAGAGGTATCTATACAACTGCACTAAAAGACAACGAGGATATTGTTGAGCCATTATACGATCGTATTTTAGGCCGTACATCTTTACATGACGTGTTTGACCCTATTACTAACGAGCTGTTAGTATCTGCCGGTCATGATATTACTGAAGAGATTGGTAAAACAATTGAAAACTCACCTTTAGAAGGAATAGAAATACGTTCGGTATTAACTTGCGAAAGCAAACGTGGTGTTTGTGCACTATGCTATGGCCGTAACCTGGCAAGCGGTAAACGCGTGCAAAAAGGCGAGGCTGTTGGTGTAATTGCAGCACAGTCAATTGGTGAGCCGGGTACACAGTTAACATTACGTACATTCCACGTGGGTGGTACCGCGTCAAACATTGCGGCCGAGTCACAGATCAACGCTAAATTTGATGGTATCATCGAGTTTGAAAACGTTCGTACTGTAACTTACCAAACTGCCGAAGAAGGTGCTGTTGACGTTGTATTAGGCCGTTCTGGCGAGTTCCGTATAGTTGAAGAAGGAAGCAATAAAGTTATTGTAACCAACAACATCCCTTACGGTTCATATTTATACATTAAAGATAACAGCAAGATCAAAAAAGGCGACCGTATTTGTTCATGGGATCCATACAATGCTGTAATCATATCAGAGTTTGCCGGTGTTACACAGTTTGAAGCTGTATTAGAGGGTATCACTTTCCGTGAAGAATCTGACGAGCAAACCGGTCACCGCGAAAAGGTAATTATTGATACCAGGGATAAAACTAAAAACCCGGTTATACAAGTTGCTGATACTAAAGGAAACATAATTAAAGGATATAACATCCCGGTAGGAGCCCACATCGCAGTTGATGAAGGCGAGAAACTACAAACAGGACAGATCATCGCTAAAATACCTCGTTCAACAGGTAAAACCAGGGATATCACCGGTGGTTTACCACGTGTAACAGAGTTATTTGAAGCACGTAATCCATCAAACCCTGCAGTAGTAACCGAGATTGACGGCGTTGTAACTTTAGGTGGTGTTAAACGTGGTAATCGTGAGATCACTATCGAATCAAAAGACGGACAAGTTAAAAAATACCTGGTGCCATTGTCTAAACACATCCTGGTACAGGATAATGACTTTGTGAAGGCCGGTATGCCATTGTCCGATGGTTCAATATCACCTGCTGATATCCTGGCTATTAAAGGCCCGGCTGCAGTACAGGAGTACTTGGTAAATGGTATCCAAGAAGTTTACCGTTTACAAGGTGTGAAGATCAATGACAAACACTTTGAAGTTATTGTTCACCAAATGATGCAGAAAGTAGCTATCGAAGATGCGGGCGATACCCGTTTCTTAGAGAAAGAGGCTGTTGACAGTTGGGATTTCATGCTGGAAAATGATGATATCTTTGACAAAAAGGTTGTTGTTGAGCCAGGTGATTCAACCAGCTTAAAAGCTGGCCAGATACTATCTGTACGCAGGTTACGCGACGAAAACTCAATTTTAAAACGTAAAGATTTGAAATTGGTTGAAGTGCGTGATGCTATAGCAGCTACATCAAGCCCAATGTTGCAAGGTATTACCCGTGCATCATTAGGTACAAAATCATTCATATCAGCAGCATCGTTCCAGGAAACTACCAAGGTTCTTAACGAAGCAGCAATTGCAGGTAAGAAAGATAACATGTTAGGCTTGAAAGAAAACGTTATTGTTGGTCACTTAATTCCATCCGGAACAGGTTTACGCGAGTACGAAAATATCCGCGTTGGTTCACAGGAAGAATTTGATCGCCTGATGGCTTCAAAAGCTGAAGAAGTAGAAGCTTAATATTTAATAAGCAAATAATAATTAGCAAGCCTTCCGTGAAAACGGAAGGCTTTTGCTATTTTAGCGCTATGGAAGAACAAAACGAAAATCAGTTAAATATTGAGCTTTCTGAAGAAATTGCGGAAGGTACTTACTCAAATCTTGCAATTATTACCCATTCAAACCAGGAGTTTGTACTTGATTTTATTCGTGTAATGCCGGGAACGCCAAAGGCAAAAGTAAAATCGCGTATAATCATCACTCCTGAACATGCCAAAAGGCTGTTAACGGCACTTGAAGATAATATAGAAAAATATGAAGCGGCAAATGGCCGTATTAAAGTACAACAAGAGCCATCGGCCTTCCCGATGAATTTTGGTGGAACAATGGGGCAGGCTTAATAAGGGTTTTCATCCCTATTTAACGATATTTGTATTTAATCTATCTATAACCAATGTCTTTCTTCAATTTTCAAACGGACAAAAAAGTAAAAATTTGTGTTATAGGCGATATGATGCTGGATCATTACATTAATGGTTCATGTGATCGTATTTCGCCTGAAGCGCCGGTACAGATTGTTGATGTATCTGGTGAAACCTATAGCTTAGGCGGGGCGGGTAATGTGCTTAAGAACTTACAGGCTTTTGGTTGCGACGGTTCGATAATTAGCATAAGTGGTAATGACGATACCAGCCAGATAGTAACAGATGAGCTTGAAAAGATCAAGCCCCACTTTTATTGCCAGGTAAAAGATAGAGAGCGACGCACCACTATTAAAACCAGGATAGTTGTAAACAGGCACCAACTGATACGGTTGGATAAAGAGGACAAAGTTTATTGCAATGATATTATTGCTGATGAAATATTTAATTTTTTAAAAACCAAGGTAACCGAGCTTGATGTTGTAATACTGTCTGATTATTGCAAAGGGGTATTAAGTACTCATTTAGTAAAAAATGTAATTGAGCTCTGTAACACAAATAATATTATAACTATAGTAGACTCTAAAGATAAGGATCTGTCAAAATATTACGGAGTTACTTTGGTTAAGCCAAACAGAAAAGAAGCTTCGCTGGCATCAGGCATAAATATTACAGACGATATTAGTTTAGAGGCCGCCTGCAAAAAAATTGCAGATACAACGGCTTGCAAAACAGTAGTTGTTACGTTATCAGAAGACGGTATAGGTATCTATAATGATAATAAGTTAACAAAAAAGCCAACTAAAGCACTTGATGTTTTTGATGTTACCGGTGCCGGGGATACAGTGATTGCTTCTTTAAGCTTTGCATTAGCTAACGGCTTATCAATATCTGAAGCTTGTGACTTTGCAAATAGTGCAGCTGCAGTTGTGGTGGCAAAATTTGGTAGCGCAGTAGCAACATTAGATGAAATTAATAAACTAAACAGGTAGTAATTAATAGAGATATGGTTTACAGATACTCTGCATTTATAAAAATACTCAATCTGTTTATCGATTATTTGTTGTTAAATGTAAGCATGCTTATAGCCTATTTAATAGTTGATGGGCCTGGATTACAAATAGCAACCAGTAAATATTTGCCTATAATAATGATGTTTAACCTTATCTGGGTACTATCAACAAATATTACGGGTTTATATGAGCGGGTATTAAACAAAGATTCTATACGTACCTATCAGGGTTTTTTTAAAACATACCTGCTATTTGTATCCTTAATATCTTTCATCATAATTATAATAGGAGCCAGGTTCTATTTAATCACAAGAGAATATTTACTTTATTCGGTTATACTATTTGGTTTTTTGGTTGGCTCTTGGAAGTTTATATTCCTGCTTATCAGAAAGAGTAAAAGAAACCTATTGATGGACTCCAGGAATATAATTATTGTTGGATCCGGGCCAATAGGCATGAATATTTTTGAATATTTTGAACATAATAAACATAGTGGATACAAAGTGTTAGGTTTTTTTGATGATAAAGCATCGCGCATACCGGCTATAGGTTTATACTTAGGTAGTATTGATGATTGCATTGAATATGTACTTGAAAATGGCGTAGATGAAATATTTTGCGCATTGCCAATCTCTCAAACTAACCGCATAGAGCAGTTAATGACAGAAGCAGACAAACATTTAATACGGTTCAAAATAATTCCTGAATATTATATTAATCCTAAAAGGTCAATGTTTGTGCAAAATTTCGATCACATCCCCATTATCTCAGTCAGGCAAGAACCTTTGGAGAGTATGGCTAACAGGTTAATTAAACGGGTATTTGATATTGTATTTTCATTGTTTGTTATAATATTTATATTTAGCTGGGTCTTCCCAATATTAGCTATTATAATAAAATTACAATCGCGCGGGCCTGTATTCTTTGTGCAAACACGATCCGGCAAAGACAATAAACCGTTTAAATGTTATAAGTTTAGAAGCATGCGTGTTAACAATGATTCTGATAAGGAACAGGCGAAACGCGGAGACTCACGCATTACACCTATTGGAGCATTTATCCGTAAAACAAGTTTAGATGAATTTCCACAATTTTTTAATACGCTGATAGGTAATATGTCGGTTGTTGGGCCGAGGCCACATATGATAAGCCATACTGAGCAATATTCACAACTGGTTGATAAATTTATGGTACGCCATTTTTTAAAGCCCGGCATAACCGGTTGGGCGCAAATTAGTGGCTTTAGAGGTGAAACTAAAACTACCGAGGACATGCTTCAACGGGTAGAAGCTGATGTATGGTATCTCGAAAACTGGTCGTTTTTACTTGACCTTAAAATTATATTTCTTACTTTTTGGAATGTGATAAGGGGTGATGAAAAAGCGTTCTAAGATATATCAGAATGAACTTTTTATTGGAGGAAACTTTAAAATTCAAAAATATATAATCAATAATGGAAAAACACTCCAAAATATATATTGCAGGTCATAGGGGTATGGTTGGTTCGGCCATTTATCGTAAACTGGAAAAAGAGGGGTTTACAAATATAATTACCCGGGTATCGGCAGAACTGGATTTGCGGAATCAACAGCAGGTTGGCGATTTTTTTGCAAACGAAAAACCCAACTATGTATTTTTAGCAGCTGCAAAGGTTGGAGGAATTATAGCTAACAACACTTACAGAGCAGAGTTTTTATATGATAATTTACAAATCCAAAATAATGTTATTCATTCATCGTATGTAACCGGGGTTAAGAAATTAATGTTTTTGGGCTCAAGTTGCATTTATCCAAAAATGGCATCCCAACCGCTTAAAGAGGAGTATTTATTAACGGGCTTACTTGAAGAAACCAATGAGCCTTATGCAATTGCCAAAATTGCCGGGATAAAAATGTGTGATGCTTATAGAGCGCAATATGGTTGTAATTATATCTCTGTAATGCCCACTAATTTGTATGGATATAATGATAATTATCACCCGCAAAACTCCCACGTGTTACCTGCTTTGATTCGCAGGTTTCACGAAGCAAAGGAACAAAATATTGCAGCAGTTACTATTTGGGGCACAGGTACAGCCAAACGCGAATTTTTGTTTGCTGATGATCTGGCAGGAGCCTGTTACTACCTCATGCAGAATTATGATGAAGAAGGGCTTGTAAACGTTGGCACCGGGGACGATTTATCAATTAAAGATTTGGCATTGTTGATAAAGAATATCATCGGTTATACCGGCGAAATAAATTTCGATATAAGTAAACCTGATGGTACACCTCGTAAATTAATGGATGTAAGTAAACTGCACAGTAAAGGATGGAAGCACACTATTAACTTACAAGATGGCATTAAATTAGCTTATGACGATTTTCTGGAAAAACACATAGGATAATTGCAAGGGAAATCATTACAGCGGCAGTTGCATAGCCGCTAAATAATTAAATTTGCTTATTATTGCAGTAAATTTATTAATAATCAAATTGCAGTTTTTTGGTTTTTTGAAAACTACTGCGATTATCATAATATAATGAATAAATTAAAAATCTACTTATCTATACTGGTTGTTATTTTCAGCCTTGTAGCATTTTCATCAGCCTTTGCCCAGTCACTCCCACAAAATTTGTCAACTTTTAATGTTGATGATTATTCCGACGCACAGCTAAAAGCAGTACTGCAAAATGCGCAATCGCAAGGCCTAAACGATGGACAATTATTGCAAATGGCGCAAACTAGAGGATTGTCTGCCGCCCAAGCACAACGTTTACAAACAAGAATAGCCGAAATACGGAAAAAAGATGGCAGTAACACAGGCATCGATACTTCTGGTAATCAATCATCGCGTAAAGTAAACGCATTAAAAGATAATGATGAGCAGGATAGTAAAGCGCCATTGTTTGTCAATCAATCTAAAATATTTGGAGCCAGTCTTTTTAGAAATAGTAAAGCAAATACTTTTCAACCTAATTTAAAATTAGCAACGCCGTTAAACTATATTGTTGGCCCTGATGATAAGCTTCGTGTAAGTGTTTATGGCAATTCCATAGCTAACTGGGAGCTTACTGTATCGCCCGAAGGAAATATTAACATACCCGGGGTTGGTGTATTAAACGTTGCCGGAAAAACTATTGAGCAAGCTACTTTAGCTATAAAAAGTCGCTTGGCAGCAAATAATTACGCTATTGACAGAGGAACATCAGTACACGTTACATTGGGCGATATCAGAACTATTAATGTTATTTTACAGGGCGAATTGATTAAACCGGGTACCTACTCGTTATCATCATTATCAACAGCATTTGATGCTTTGTTTTCGGCGGGAGGACCTAGTGATATAGGCTCATTTAGAAAAATAGAAATTATAAGAAATAACAAAGTTGTCAGCAAGCTTGATCTGTATGATTTTATTGTAAACGGAAGCAGGAAAAGTAATATAGTTTTGCGTGATCAGGATATTATACACGTGCCCCCTTACGGAATACATGTTGAGTTAAAGGGAGAAGTGAAGGTACCGGCAGTATTTGAAACTATACCTGGAGAAAAATTACAGGATATTATAAGCTATAGTGGCGGCTTTACAGATCAGGCCTACACAGCTCGTATTAAAGTAGATCAGGTTAGCGACAGACAACATAGATTTAAAGATATAATTGAAGCAGATTATAACAAATATATACCACTACGTGGCGACAAATACACTGTTTCAAGAATATTAGATAGATATGAAAACAGAGTTGTAATTAGTGGTGCAGTTTTCAGGCCTGGAGAATTTGAATTACAGGACGGTCTTACCGTATCAAAACTTATTAGAAACGCGGGTGGTTTAAGAGAAGATGCTTTTACAGGTCGTGGAAGTATCATCAGGTTAAATGCCGACAATTCTACGCAGCAACTATCTTTTAACGTTCAGGATATATTAGCAAACCCCTCTGCTGATATTGTATTACAAAGAGAAGATAACGTTTCAATTACTTCGGTATTTGAACTACATGATAAATACACAGTAACCATAAAAGGACAGGTAAGAAATGCTGGCGATTTTGCCTATGCAGACAGTATGAAAGTAGCTGATCTGATTATTAAAGCCGGAGGGTTTGGAGAAGGTGCAAGCGCTAAACGGATTGAAGTATCGCGACGTGTTTTTGATAGCGACCCTGGCCAAAAAAATAGCCGGGTGGCACAAGTATTTAGTGTGAATGTTGATGCTAATTTGAAATTTGAAGATGTTAATTTTTCTCTTAAACCATTTGATATCGTATCGGTGTACAGTTTACCAGGTTATGAAACTCAAAAGATAATTAAAGTTGAGGGCGAAGTAATATTCCCGGGCTATTATACGATACAAAAGAAAAATGAGAAAATTTCTGACCTTGTGGCCCGTGCAGGTGGACTGACACAATCAGCCGACGTTGATGGTAGTAGTTTGAAACGTGAAAATGCAGCAGTATTGGGTATTGATAAAACCAAAAGCTATAGTGACACGACTGTTCTCAAACAAGAGCGCACTAACCGGTTAAGACGATTAAAACAAACGTATAAAGATTCTACCAATGTAGATGAAGACCAGTTAAGAAATAATTTTGTAGGTATTAATTTAAAAAAGATATTGCAAAATCCAGGTACGGGTGAGGATCTTATATTAGAAAATGGCGATGTTTTGAGGATAACCAAACAACAACAAACTGTTAGGGTAAATGGCGAAGTCCTTTTTCCAAGTGTTGTAGTTTATAATAATAATAAAAATTTTAAGGGGTATGTTTTAAATGCAGGCGGCTTTTCGCCAAGTGCCTTAAAAAGGGGGGCTTATGTTATGTATCCAAACGGGACTGTCAAAGGAACAAGTAAATTTCTGTTTTTTAATATTCATCCTAGGGTTAGACCAGGAAGTGAAATATATGTGCCTAAAAAACCAGATCCAAAAGGGAATACAGCGCAAGAAATATTAGGTTACACTACCGGATTGGCATCATTAGGCGCTATAATTTTAGGAATATTAAGCTTAAATAAATAAATTTAATAAACGATCTAATGGTTCAGCATAATATTGAACAGGTTAATAATGACCCTGATAAAGCATCGTTGAAAGATCTGATCCTGAAGTTAAAGGAGTGGTGGCTTTACCTTTTATCAAAATGGGTTATTATTTTAATTGTAGGGCTTTTGGGCGGTGCTATTGGAGTAGGATATGCTTATTCAAAAAAGCCTGTTTATGAAGCAGCACTAAGTTTTGCACTTGAGGATGATAAATCTGGAGGCGTAGGCCCAGCAGCAGGTTTAGCAAGCCAGTTTGGGATTGACTTGGGAGGTAGTGGTGGTGGGGCTTTTGCTGGCGATAATTTGCTAGGGTTAATGAAGTCGCGATCTATTGTAGAGAAAACGTTATTGACACCAATTATTATATATAACAAGAAACAAACATTAGCGCAATATTATATAGCATTTAATAAATACCGTAAATCATGGGACGACAAACCTAAATTAAAAGGAATTGATTTTCAGCCTGGCGCAGATCGCACTAAATTTAACTTACAACAGGATAGTATTCTCGGAACTTTTTATAACGATATAGTTAAAAGTAGTTTGTCAGTTGATAAAGTTGATAAAAAGTTAAGTATAATAACAATAAAAGTACACTCACCTAATGAATTATTTGCCAAGTACTTTGCAGAAGTTTTAGCAAAAACAGTGTCTGATTTTTATGTAGATACTAAAACTCGTAAATCTGTACAAAACGTGCAAATTTTGCAAAAACAGGTGGATTCAATTAGACGCGAACTTAATTCGGCCATAACAGGGGCGGCTTCATCTGCCGATTTTAACCCAAATCCAAATCCATCATTACAAGTACTTAGGGCACCAACTGATCGTCGCAAAGTAGATGTACAAGCTAATACCGCAATTTTGACAGAATTAGTTAAGAACTTGGAAATATCTAAAATTTCATTAAGGAAAGAGACCCCGTTAATACAAGTCATTGACTCGCCCATTTTACCCCTTGATAAAACTCAATTGAGTAAACGCAACAGTTTAATGGTTGGAGGCATATTAGCGGGTATGCTAATATGCGTTTTTTTGATTCTTAAAAAAATATTGACTGATATTTTACGATAAGCCCCGTTTAAAATACAATAAAACATAATACCAATTGGTTTTTAATATAATAATATAATAGCATAACAAGGTGGATAATAGAAATTGGGATAAAGTAATCGGATCAGATACAAAAAAGTTTGACCTTAAACTAAGAGATGTTTGGAACTACCGTGATCTGTTATTTTTATTAGTTAAGCGAGATTTTGTTGCTTTTTATAAACAAACTATTTTAGGTCCTGTTTGGTTTTTACTACAACCAATATTTACAATGGCAGTTTACCTTTTTGTATTTGGCAATTTAGCAGGCATACCAAGTGATGGCATACCAAGACCGTTATTTTACCTGGCAGGCATATCTGCCTGGACGTATTTTTCAGAGTGCCTATTAAAAACTTCCACAGTATTTAAAGATAACGCCGATATCTTCGGAAAAGTTTATTTTCCACGATTAATAATGCCTTTAAGTATCGTTATGTCAAACCTGGTAAGGTTTGGGGTTACATTTTTTTTAGTGGTTTTGTTAATGGCTTACTACCTTGTGTTTACTGATATAACTTTCCATTTTAACTGGTATATACTGGCATTTCCATGGCTGATTGTTTTAATGGCCTCGCAAGGGTTAGGATTAGGGATGATCATATCCGCGTTAACCACTAAATACCGTGACTTATCATTGTTGGTAACTTTTGGCGTACAGTTGTTAATGTATGCAACAACCATTGTATATCCATTATCAAGCCTTAAGGGTACTATGCGCACCATTATATCGCTAAACCCCATGACATATGTTATTGAAGGTATTAGAAAGGGTCTATTAGGATCAGGTACATTTGATGTACAAGGATTATTATATTCTACTATAATTTCGTTCGTATTAGTGCTATTAGGGATTAATATTTTTAATAGGGTGGAAAAGAATTTTATTGATACTATATAATGAGTAACCTGGCAATAGAAGTCGAAAATTTATCAAAGGCGTACCAGTTAGGCCAGTTTAATACAGGTGCATTGGCGTATGATTTAAAGCGCTGGTGGGCCTTAAAAAGGGGCAAAGAAGACCCGTTTCTAAAAATTGGCGAAACTAATGATCGTACATCTCAGGGTGAATCAAACGTGGTTTGGAGTTTAAAAGATATTAACTTTCAAATTGAACAAGGTAGTGCGGTTGGAATAATAGGGCGAAACGGTGCAGGTAAAAGTACCTTACTTAAAGTTTTAAGCAGTATTACATCACCTACCAGCGGCCAAATAAAAATAAACGGGCGTATTGCCAGTTTGCTTGAGGTTGGCACGGGTTTTCATCCGGAACTCACTGGTCGCGAAAATATTTATTTAAACGGTGCCATATTAGGCATGCGTAAACATGAAATAAAGCGCAAATTTGATGAAATAGTAGAATTTTCGGGAGTAGCGAGGTACATTGATACCCCCGTAAAACGTTACTCATCTGGCATGTATGTACGTTTGGCATTTGCTGTTGCGGCGCATTTGGAATCAGAAATTTTAATAGTTGATGAAGTATTAGCCGTTGGTGATGCAGAATTTCAAACCAAGTGCCTTGGCAAAATGAGTGATATTAGCCATGGAGATGGCAGGACAATTTTATTTGTAAGCCATAATTTGTCGGCAATAAAGCAACTTTGCAATAAAGGGATTTTGCTACAAAATGGGTCAATTAAAATGGATGGTGATATTAACACCGTTATAGAAAACTATGCTTACACACTTGAGACTGAGAAAACTTTTTCACCTATAAAGGTAAGAGAGATTGGCGTAACCATATCAAAAATCTCACTAAATAGTGACGAAAAAGGAGTCGTTTTACCTTATAAACCTTTAGTGGTAGATATTGAATTGGATGGTGAACTTGATGAAAATATTAAAGTTGGTATAGAAATAATGATATCACATGAAGACACTAGTGGATTTGTATTTGCATCTAATTCAAAAACCAAAAAAAATATTGAGTTCGAAATAAAGAAAGGAAAAAACGTGATAAGTTGTTTAATCCATAACTTTAATTTATGCTCAGGTAAATACAGGCTTGGTTTTGGAATTAGTTTACAGCTAATTAAATATTATTATTACAATACAGATTTGTTAAGCTTTGATGTGCCTGAAACAATTGAGTCTCCTAGTTTACTACCAACGTTACCCATATATGGGCATGTTTATTTAGAACATGAATGGACTGCAAAAAATATATAATATATACAAAGAATAACTTTGGTGACTATTAAAGATACATTAAGGAAAAGAAAAACAACCATCCCAGTAAAATATCTGCTTAGGGTTTATATTTTTTTGCTTAAGTTTTATAATGGCACCATTCATTTCTTTAAGGCTTTTAAAAATTATTTATATAATGATTGGTTAACAAATTTTCCAAGTAATACTATTCGAATTCTGTATTTAAAAAAAATAATGCGAGTTAAAGTTGGAGAGTCCACGTTTATTCATATGGGATGCAGGTTTGAAGGCAATATTGATATTGGCAACAATACAGTTTTGGGTAGAAATTGCATTTTTAAAGGAGAAATAATTATAAAAAACAATGTTTCTATAACAGCTGAAACCTATATCTTTACCTCTTCACATATAGTAAATGACCCTGATTTTAATTGTTTTTATAAAGCTGTAGTTATTGAAGATTATGCTTGGATTGGTGCGAGAGCAATGATTATGCCTGGTGTAACAATCGGAAAAGGAGCTGTATTAGCGGCGTTATCGGTAGCAACAAAGGATATACCGGATTTTAATATTTTTGCAGGTACACCAGCTAAAAGTATTGGCCTTCGTAATTCAGAAATTAAATATAAATTAAATTATTTCCCGTTTTTTCAATAGATTAAACTTTCAAAATTAAAATGAAAAAAATTATTCAAAATGCATTTAATAAGGTTGGCTTAAATATAACCCGCCATGTCGCCGATATTAATCAAAAAAAATCTGTCAAAACCGATAGGTTGTCTTACTACGAAACAAGTACCGGCAACTATTATTTACCTACTGACGCGGTTAATGATGAAATTGCGTTAGCAATAAAAGGTAATACTGTTTTTGATGAAAATGTTGTAAACCTAGCTTCGAAATTTATAAAAGCAGGGTCAACAGTGCTTGACGTTGGTTGCAACTTTGGACAAATGAGTATTCTTTATGCTACCATGGTTGGGGAGAATGGACATGTTCATTCATTTGACGCTGATGATTTTGTTTACTCTGTTGCTGTTAAGAATTTTAAAGCTAACAATAAAGACGGGGTTATAGTTCCGCATTTTGGCGCAGTACATGATGTAGATGGCGAGGTTTTATTTTTCCCTGTTCAAGATTTTGAAAAATATCAAACCTATGGTTCGCATGGTGTTGATTACACAGCAAAAAATGGTCGTGAGGTTAAGTCAATAACTATTGATAGCCTAAATATACAAGACCCTATTAGTTTCATGAAAATTGATATTGAAGGTGGAGATCTTAAAGCATTAAAAGGTGCAATAAATACTATAAACAGAAATAGAATGCCAATTTTGTTTGAATATCAATATGTATTTGAAGAGAAATACAATTTATGTTTTCAAGATTACGTAGACTTTGTTAATAGCATTGATTATAAGTTCTCAAAAGTGGTTGATGCCTGCAACTTCTTAATTTTACCCAAATAATTTATTATGTATAAAGAAATTTCTAAATGCCGTATTAGTGGAAGCGAAAACCTGGTTACCGTTCTTTCTTTGGGCGAACAATATTTAACGGGTGTTTTTCCTAAAAGCACAGACGAAGAAGTAAGTAAAGGTCCGTTAGACCTGGTATGGTGCCCAGATAGTGGCCTTCTTCAAATGAAACAATCTTATGATTCAAATGAAATGTATGGCGATAATTATGGCTACCGGTCCGGCCTCAATAATTCGATGGTTAAGCATTTGCAGAATAAAATTAGTTTTCTTGAAAAACTGGTTAAACCTACGGATAGCGATCTGGTTATTGACATTGGAAGTAATGACGCAACATCATTAAAAGCCTATAAATCAAAATGCCGGAAAGTAGGTATTGATCCAACCGGCAGCAAGTTCAAAGAATTTTATACAGACGAAATTACATTACTACCCGATTTTTTTTCGGCTGATGTTTTTAATTCTGTATTTGCAGGTTCAAAAGCAACAATAATTACCTCAATAGCCATGTTTTATGACCTTGAGGACCCCAATCACTTTGTACGGGATATTGAATCGGTATTAGCAGATGATGGTGTATGGCATTTTGAACAAAGCTATATGCCGAGCATGTTACGTACTAACTCATACGATACAATTTGCCACGAGCATTTGGAGTTTTACTCGTTTAGGGTGGTGAAAAATATATTAGAAAACGCAGGTCTACGTGTTATTGATGTGCAGATGAACGCAATTAACGGTGGTAGTTTTGCTGTAACTGCTTGCAAAAGCAATGCTAAATATAAATCAAATGCTCCTATTATTAGTTGGATGCTAAAACAGGAAGACGAAATGGGCTTGGATACCCCAAAGCCATATCGCGATTTTGAGGAGCGTGTTTTTAGGCACAGAAAAAACCTTACTGAATTAATATTAGCCTTGGTTGAGGATGGTAAAACAGTTTTTGGTTATGGCGCCAGTACAAAAGGCAACGTGCTTTTGCAGTTTTGCGGCCTTACCAATAAGCACATACCGTATATAGCTGAAGTTAATGAAGAGAAATTTGGTTGTTTTACACCTGGTACCAATATTCCAATCATTTCAGAAAAAGAAGCCAGGGAAATGAACCCCGATTATTTCTTGGTTTTACCATGGCATTTTAAGAACAGCATATTGGAGCGTGAACAAAAATTTTTAGAAAACGGCGGTAAATTTATTTTCCCACTGCCCGAAATCGAAATTGTGTAACCAATAAATAGTATTAAATGCAGCGTATTGTTTAAGACTAACGCTGTATTTTTATTTAAATGGTACAAACTGAAAAGATAATAGTAATGAAAGCACTCATTTTCGGTAGTAATGGACAGGACGGAAAATTTCTTTCGAATTTGTTGCAAAAACAAAAAATAGAAGTAATAGGGGTATCACGATCAAACGCTACAGTAATTGGAAATGTGGCAGATAATGAATTTGTTAGTTCAATTGTAAAGCTGCATAAACCTGAATATATTTTCCATTTTGCTGCTAACTCTACTACCCGTCACGCAGCTTTATTTGAAAATCACGAAGCAATCAGTACAGGCACAATTAATGTACTTGAAGCGGCAAAATTATATTCGCCACAAAGTAAAATATTTTTATCGGGCAGCGCTATGCAGTTTGAAAATAAGAGCCTGCCTATTGATGAAAAAACACCTTTTGAAGCCAGTAGCGCTTATTCTGTATCGCGTATACACTCGGTATATGCTGGCAGGTATTATAGATCTACTTTCGGCTTACCTGTATATGTAGGCTACTTTTTTAACCATGATAGTCAATTACGATCTGTAGCGCATGTAAATCAAAAAATTGCACATGCGGTTAATCAAGTAGCTTTAGGAAAATCTGAAAAGCTGGAACTGGGGAACATTGATGTGAAAAAAGAATTTAATTACGCGGGCGATGTGGTTGATGCAGTTTGGAAGTTGGTAAATCAAAACGATATTTTTGAGGCAGTAATAGGTAGTGGCGAAGCGTTTAGTATTAAGCAATGGGCCAAGTACTGCTTTGAAAAAATAAATAAAGATTACCAGAAATATGTAACTATATCCGCAAATTTTACTCCCGAATATAGCACGTTGGTAAGCAATCCGGCATTAATAAAAAGTATAGGTTGGGAGCCTAAGGTTAATTTTTATCAATTGGCGGATATAATGATGGAAAATTTATGATAGTTATTTGTGAACTAATATGTAAGGAATTTAGCCACGAAAAAGTAAATAGCGGGTTTATTTATGCATTGAGGTTAGCCTATCCCGATGAACCATTGAGATTTTATGCCGATAGTTCGCACATTAGCGCTATTAAAGCAATATTGGCGCATGATGAAATAATTATTGAAAATATTGAATACATACCTATTAAGTTTAAAGATTCTTCATCCTTAAGTGGTGCAGTAAGATATTATTTTTTGTTAAAAAAAATATTTAACGAATTAAATAATTTAAAAGTAGATAAAATATTTTTTCTTTCTTACAGCCCGCTTATTATTTACCTGATAAAGAAATTAAAGTTACATGTTGAGTATCTGCATCTCAAATTTACAATTGTACTGCACGGCGATTTTGAAAACATTGCTTCCGATAAAGGTGAAGCACATGATCCGGACTTATCAATTCCAAATCTTAATAATGCTATCAGTAGCAGTTATTTGGAAAAAATAAGAAAAATTAAATTAGCAGATTACCCAAGGAAATTTAAGATCGGTGTAAGATTAATAAACTCTAAGTTAAACCGGTTAAAAATTAATCCTTCCAAATGGTTATCTACAAAGGCGATGTTACTTTTTAATCATTCGAATGATTTTAAATATGTAGTGCTATCGCCGCATATTATTAAAAATGCTGCAAAATATATTGATGTAGATAAGTTAAACATCAATTTGGTAATGTTTCCTACAAATTTTGTTAAGGCAACTCCGCAGCCCAAAAATGATTATGTGAGATTTGGAATTTTTGGTTACGGTGATGCTTTAATGTTGCACAACATTGGGCATGAGCTTTCCAAAAAAAATATTAATAAAAAATATGAAATACGTATTATAGGGATGGGCGTAGCGAACTTTCCAAATATTACTTTCCCAAGCCAAGGTAAACCGCTTACCCGTATAGATATGGAAAAATATGCTGAGGATATAGATGTTTTTTTGATTATGTATAATAAAAAAAAATACAGGCTTGGCTGTAGCGGAACAATTATTGAATCATTATCAAATGTTAAACCAATACTGCATTTTGATAATGACTGTATTAACACTTTCAATACTCCTGATGTTCCAATAGGTATTTGTTGTAATAATATTAGCGAATACACAGATAAAATGGCGGATATTATTGAAAATTATGAGGAGTATATTCCTGATTTTGAATTATATAGAAATAATATAATGAAACTACGAGACAAATACGCTATAAAAAACTCGTCAGTCCAATTAAGGAACAGCTTCACATGGTAACTATAAAACAAACTAATATTTTAAAACATTACTTTAGTAAAAAATATGGATTTAGTATATCTGAATCTTTTAATAATAAATTGATAATTCATGCTTTCAAATAAATCTGTATTAATAACCGGTGGAACCGGATCATTAGGGAAAGAGTTAACAAAAACAATTCTTAAAAACTGGCCTGATGTGAAAAGGCTGGTTATTTACTCAAGAGATGAGCAAAAGCAATTCCAAATGGCTCAGGATTATCCTACAAGTGAATACCCGGCCATACGGTATTTTATAGGCGATGTAAGAGATTTGGAACGTTTAAAGCGTGCCTTTATGGGTGTTGACTACGTTATACACGCAGCAGCTATGAAACATGTACACATAGCAGAGTATAATCCTGATGAATGTGTAAAAACTAATATTGGTGGTGCCGAAAATGTAATCAAAGCAGCATTAGAATCGGCAGTTACCAAGGTTGTAGCGTTATCTACAGACAAAGCCTGTGCGCCTATTAATCTTTACGGAGCTACAAAATTAACTTCTGATAAATTGTTTATCGCTGCTAATAATATTAAAGGACATAAAGACATAAAATTTTCGGTTGTTAGATATGGCAATGTTATGGGGTCAAACGGATCGGTGATACCTTTTTTCCTGAAAAAGAAAAAAGAAGGAGTTTTACCTATTACTGATCCAAATATGACTCGTTTTAATATTTCACTTTCAGGCGGTGTAGATATGGTATTACACGCTTTAGAAACAGCTTGGGGAGGTGAACTATTTGTGCCCAAAATTCCATCATATAAAATAATGGATGTTGCAAAAGCAGTAGGCCCTGAATGTGAGTACAAGATTAGTGGCATAAGGCCGGGTGAAAAAATACACGAAGAAATGATTACCAGTTCAGATTCATTTACAACCTATGATTTAGGAAAATATTATGTTATTTTGCCGCAAGTACCAGGTTGGAAATTGGATGATTATATTAAGGAATTTAATGCTAAACTAGTACCTGAAGGGTTTAATTATTCATCTGGAGAAAACGCTGAGTGGGAAACAATTGATAGCCTAAGGGATTTAATTACAGAACATGTTGATCCAACATTCAAGCCTTAATATGAAGAAGTCAATTCCATATGGCCGCCAAAATATCACAGACGAAGATATACAAGCTGTAAATGACGTTTTACGAGGCGATTTTTTAACACAAGGACCCCATATTTTACAATTTGAAACAGAATTTGCCGAGTATATAGGCAGTAAGTATGCAGTTGCGGTAGCTAATGGTACTGCAGCGTTACACTTATCTATAATGGCATTAAATATTAAAGAGCATGATAAAGTAATTACCACACCTATAACTTTTGCCGCATCGGCCAATTGTGTTCGGTATTGTGGTGGCGACGTTGTTTTTGCTGATATAGATCCTGAGACTTATTTGCTAGATATTAATTCAGTTCGCGCGCTGCTTGAAAAATCACCAAAAGGCACATATAAAGGAATAATCCCGGTTGATTTTGCAGGCAGGGGGGTAGACATGGAAGCGTTTAAAGCGCTTGCAGACGAATATAATCTGTGGATCATTGAGGACGCGTGCCATGCGCCTGGTGGTTATGTTACAGACAGTAAGAGTAAAATGCAATTATGCGGTAATGGTAACTTTGCAGAACTTGCCATTTTTTCGTTCCATCCGGTTAAGCATATAGCCTGCGGCGAAGGTGGAATGATCACTACTAACGACGAAGCACTATACAAACGCTTATTGATGCTCCGCACACATGGCATAACAAGAGATCTATCACTATTTAAAAATGACATAAATTTTGCTGCGGGCCAAAGCCAAGCAGAAGGTGCAGATTTTCCTGGCTGGTATATGGAGATGCAGACCCTGGGCTATAACTACAGATTAACAGATTTTCAGGCAGCACTTGGCAACAGCCAATTATCCAGAGCCGAAGATGGCTTGACAAAGAGAAGAGAGATTGCAGCTATTTACAATGCTGCATTTGTCGGAAAATCTTTTTTAAAAGGACAATCAGGTGTTATAGATGGCCACGCCTATCATTTATATATTTTGGAAGTTGATGATAGGTTAGGGTTATATAATTATTTAAAAGAAAATAGAATTTATGCGCAAATACATTATATACCCTGCCATTTAATGCCTTACTATAAACAGTTTGGATGGAAGGAGGGGGATATGCCTGCAGCCGAAAATTATTATAAGCATTGCATTAGTTTACCCATGTACCCCACTCTTACATCTGACGAACAAGAATATGTTATAAGTATGATCAACGCGTTTTACAATGAATAACCTCGCGATTATTCCGGCCAGGGGCGGAAGCAAACGGATACCCCGTAAAAATATTAAAGCTTTTTTAGGTAAGCCTATAATTGCTTATTCCATCAACGCGGCATTAGAAAGTGGCTTGTTTAAGGAAGTAATGGTGTCTACCGATGATGAGGAGATTGCTGATGTAGCGATAAAATATGGTGCTAAGGTTCCTTTTTTACGCAGCAAAGTCAACGCCGGCGATTACTCTACCACCTTTAGCGTGATAACAGAAGTATTGAATAAATATCGGCAGACTGGCTTAATGTTCGATAACGCATGTTGCATCTATCCAACAGCGCCGTTGGTAAATATAGCTCACTTAAAAGAGGGGGTAGCAAAACTCAATAAAAAAAACCTGTCTGCTGTATACCCGGCTGTGCAATTTAGCTACCCAATATGGCGTGGCATTTACATAACCGAGGAAGGAAAATCAAAGATGGTTTGGCCTGAATATTTGCAAACCCGCTCTCAGGACCTTGAACCTGTTTACCACGATGCCGGTCAATGGTATTGGTTTAAGACCACTCATCAAGAGTCATTAACTTCAGATAATTCTGGTATAGTGATATTAAAAGAAGAAGAAGTACAGGATATAGATACAGAATCTGACTGGAAAATAGCCGAACTTAAATACAAGCTTATTTTTGAAAGATAAAGTTTATATACGAGTGGATGCATCGCCTAAAATAGGGTTAGGGCATTTGGTGCGTTGCCTTGCATTGGCCGATATGTTAAAAGATAAATTTAACATATGTTTTGTATGCCTAAGCATTCCTGATGAAGTAATTTCAACATTTCATGCGTCTTTTGCATTAAAAGTGATTGAGAATGAGTCCGATTTTTTCAGTATGATCAGTAAAGATGATATTGTTGTTATAGATGCTTATCATTTTAAATCAGATTACCAATTAACTATAAAAGCAAAAGCGAGATCTTTGGTGGTAATTGATGATTTACACGATAAAGAAATTTTTGCCGATCTGGTTATCAATCACGCGCCAGGGATAAAAATCAAGGATTACCGTTATCAGGGCTATACAAAATTTGCATTAGGACCCGATTACGCTTTATTAAGACCCGAGTTTTTAAATAGTGCATTAAAAAAGAGGGTTATTCTTAAAATAAACACTGTTTTTATATGCTTTGGAGGGTCAGATATCAACAACCTAACCTATACGACATTACTGGAGGTGATTAGATATCAGCAATTTAAAAAAATAATAGTTGTTGTAGGTAGTTCTTATTTATATCATACCAGTTTGGCAAGTATAACAGATTTTCGGGTGCATTTTTACAATGGTGTAAGTGCACAGCGAATGGTCGAAATTATGCACGAAGCGGAGTTGGCGATAGTACCTGCTAGCGGCATATTATTTGAATGCTTGTCAGCAAAAAATATTATAATCACGGGAAAATATATTGATAATCAAACCGTATTTTTAAGAGAGTTTTCAAAATTTAAGAATGTAATGAACTGTGGTGATTTTAGTAGCAGTAAGTTAAAAATAAGCTTAGATATTGCATTAAAAGCGAAATATGAACCAAACACTATAGTAGATGGCAAAAGCGGCAAAAGGATGTTAAAAATTTTCTCTGAATTATAATGAGCAAGGCCTATATTATTACCGGAGCTAATAAAGGTTTAGGTGCAGCTTTAGCGAATCTTGCGTTAAGCCAGGAAGATACTTTGGTAATTTCAATATCAAGAAAAGCAAACAAAGAACAAAGATCTCCCAAGTTTTACCATTTACACACAGATTTTGAGGAACAACAACTTATAGAGCAATTAGGGGCTTTAAAAAAAATCTTATCGATAACCGACCATATTGTATTTATCAGTAACGTAGGTACGATATTACCGATAGCTAAGATAGGAAAATTCGAAGAAAACGATGTTTTAACTCAAATAAAGGTAAATGTTACGTCACCGGTCTTAATTGCCAATTTTATAGTTAAAGAGTTTGCATTGAATATTTTGGATTTTGTAAATATTAGTAGCGGTGCGGCAAATCAAGCAATTGCCAACTGGTCGCTTTATTGCTCTTCTAAAGCTTTTGTAAAAATGTTCTTCAATACTCTGAAACTAGAAAATGGCAACATACGTGTATTTAATATAGACCCCGGGGTTTTAGATACTCAGATGCAGGCTACGATCCGAAATTCAGATTTTCCAGAAAATAAAAATTTTGCAAAGCTTAAAGACGATAATTTACTTAAATCGCCACAAGATGCGGCACGCGACATTTTTAATAATATCAAATGAAAATTGCTGTAATATCCGACATTCATGGAAATAGTTACGCTTTAGCAGAAGTGCTAAAAACCGCTACAAATAATAAAGCAGAACAACTTTTAGTATTAGGAGACATCTGCGGCTATTATTATCATACAGACAAGGTTTGGCAATTAATTACTGAATGGGATTATAAGTTTATTAGAGGTAACCATGAAGAAATTTTATTGCAACTTAAAAATGGTGAAGTAACATTCGAGGAAATCAGGAATAAATATGGAAGCGGCCATAGGCAAGCACTTGATAAAATGACAATAACTGATATTGACTATATAACAACAGCTCCTGTCACTATGGATTTGATTATAGATAATGTTAAAATAAAAATGTGTCACGGTTCACCAATGGATAGTCATCAATATTTATATCCGGACACAAAAAAAGAAATTTTAGAGCAATGCGACGAGGAAGGTTTTGATTTTGTGCTGGTTGGCCACTCTCATTATCCTTTCGCTTATAGAAATAAAAACAGCATTTTAATAAATGTTGGTTCAGTTGGGCAGTCAAGATATGCCGGAGGAATTGCATCTTGGGCAATAATTGATACTAAAAATAAATCTTTTGAAATCAAGAATACAGTCTATAACACCAGCGAGCTAATTAAAGAAATTGAATTAATTGATCCTGATATTGATTATCTTCGGTCGATTTTAGTGAGAAGTAAAAGTTAAGTGATGTATAACATATTAGTAACAGGTTGCGGCGGAGATATTGGGCAAAGTATTGGAAAAATACTAAAGAGCAATTTGTTGTTTAAAAATGTGGTTGGTGCGGACATGAATTTGGATCATGCTGGTATTTTCATTTTCGATACTTGTATACAATTGCCGGTTTGTCGGTCTACGATTTATTTAGAAAAACTTAAAGAAGCTGTAGAAAAATTCGAGATCGATATTATACTGCCAATTTCTGAGCCTGAACTTCGTTTTTTTGCAGAGAAGCGCATAGAAAAGGAAATTTTTGGAAAGGTTTTAATAACTGCCAATATACACGCTATGAATATTGGATTTGATAAATTATCTACTGTAAACTTCCTTAAAGAATCAGAACTCCCATACCCGCAAACAACAATTGTTGCAAAACTAAATGAACCCCAATTGCCCTTAATTTTAAAAAGCAGAAATGGATCAGGCAGTAAGTCTATATTTGTGGTAGAAGACGCTGAAGCATTTAACTTTTATAAAGGCAGGTACCCGGAATTTATTGCTCAAGAATTAGTGGGAAGTATTGATGAAGAATATACCTGCGGACTATTTAGAGACAGAAATAATAGTGTTAGACAACTTATATACAGACGAAAGTTAACTGGTGGTTTTTCTGGATTTGGCACAGTGGTGCAAAATAATGATATTGAAAAAGTATTATATAAAATTGCAGATAAAATAAATTTAAAAGGCAGTATTAATGTACAATTAAGACTAACGAACAAAGGGCCATGTGTATTTGAAATTAACCCGCGTTTTTCAAGCACTGTTATGTTTAGGCATATAATGGGCTTCCAGGATTTAATTTGGAGTATACTTGACAGGTTAGATCAAAATATACCTGATTATACTCCGCCGGAAAACGGGAAAAATTTTTACAAAGGATTTAATGAATATGTTGATTAAGGAAATAAAAATTGAAAGCTTTACAATTAGCGAAGACCATAAGCCATTTATAATTGCAGAAATGAGCGGAAACCATAACCACTCATTAGAGCGTGCCCTACAAATTGTAGATGCAGCACATGCGGCAGGAGCACATGCTATTAAACTACAAACCTATACTGCAGATACAATTACTGTAAAGGGGGCACATACTATACAAGATGAAAATTCGCTTTGGAAGGGCCGTGAGTTGCATGATTTGTATAGCCAGGCATATACACCGTGGGAATGGCATAAACCTATATTTGATCACGCACGCTCAAAAGGTATGATAGCTTTTAGCTCACCTTTTGATACAACTGCGGTAGATTTTCTTGAAAGCTTAGATGTACCGGCTTATAAAATTGCATCATTTGAAAATACAGATTGGATACTTTTAAAAAAAGTTGCCAAAACCGGTAAGCCGGTAATAATTTCTACCGGAGCGTCTAATATTTCAGATATAGATGAATCAATAAGGCTACTGCGAGACCATGGCTGCACTGATCTAATCATACTAAAATGTACAAGCACTTATCCTGCAACCCCTGAAAATACAAATTTAAGAACCATCCCTCATTTAAAAGATCTTTTTAATTGCCATGTTGGCTTGTCAGACCATACTATGGGCATTGGTGCATCTGTGGCGGCGGTGGCTTTAGGGGCACGCGTAATTGAAAAACATTTTACTTTAAGCAGGGCTGAGGGCGGTGTTGATTCTACATTTTCCCTGGAACCTCACGAATTGGAAGCGTTGGTTGTTGAATGTGAAAGAGCATTTTATGCGTTGGGGCATATTCAATACGGTATTCAAACATCAGAGGTAAAAAGTTTAAACTATAAACGATCATTATATATTATTAAAGATGTTAAGGAAGGAGAAGTTTTTACAGAAGAAAATCTGGCCTCAAAACGCCCATCGTTTGGTTTACATACAAAATTTTTCGACCAGGTATTGGGGCGAAAAGCAAAAGTGGAAATAAAACAAGGGACTCCTTTATCATGGAATATAATTGCTTAGTATATCTAACCTTGCTATAATACCGGCCAGGGGGGCAGCAAACCTATACCACGTATAAATATTAAAGCTTTTAATGGTAAACCCGTTATTGTATGTTCAATAGACATTGCATTAAGAGTGTTTTATTTGATGAAATAACGGGTTCAACAGATATCAATTAGCAGGATAAAATTAGTATTGTTTGGCTTGAATATGTAGATGCCAGATCAAGATCGTACCCTTGTTTATCATGACACCGGCCAATGGTTTTGGCTTACAATAAATAGGATAGATCGATCATTATTTACTGAAAATACCGAATATATTATATTAGACGAAACCGAAGTCCAAGATATTGACACATTATCAGATTGGCAAATTGCAGAATTAAATTATCAACTAATTAACAAATACTGAGCTTATGATTTCCCTAAATTCCATTAAGTTTTATTTAAATAAATATTTAAGTGAAAAACCATTAGCTGAAGTTGTTTTTAATTAATATTTACATACGTCTATCTAAATATCTCAATAATAAATTGTTCAAAATTTCATTAATGTCCTCAATTTCTACTTTTTTTAAATTATATAAATCAGAACAACTAACTGATATAAAAAAATGGTTTGTAAAATCGCTAGCATTTTTTAAGGCAAATACTGTAAAGGAAAATGCAGATGGGATTTTACTGGTACAAATGGTTAAAACCTATGATTATACAATAAAACTTGCTGCTGCAAGTAAGACCATTGCCGAAAAAAACAACTTGTTTGTTAATTTGTACAAAGTTGATGTTAACTGGACATGGGAAACACAAAAATTATATTTAATTTTTGAATCATTAGGTATAAATATACTCAAAAAGATTTATTTGTCTTTTGGAAATGAAGTTGTTTTTAATAATGATGAGAAGTATAAAGATCAGAAGATTATAAAACAGCAATTGAACAAAATAAAAGCACAACTTGGGCCAAATGATAGAGAAAAACTTTTATTATTAAAATTTGACGATATTTTAGTTGGCGATTTAATTTACGATAGTTATTTGCGTTTTTTTCATAAACCTACGATTGCCGAAATTAATGAAAACGTTTTCTATACAATAGAGTTGGCATTAAATTTATTTTATAACTTCTCTAATTTTATACAGAATAATAAAATTAAGTGTCTTTTGAATACTTATGTTTCTTATATTCAACATGGTATACCCGCACGCATTTGTATGTATAATAATATAGATGTATATACAATTGGCTCTACATCATATGTTATTCAAAAATTAACAAATCTTTTTCCTTATCATCAAATAGATCATACACTTTTTTCATCATCAAAACTGCTTGATGAAACTCGAATAGATCAGGCAAAAAGCCGGTTAGAATCGAGGTTTAGCGGCACAATTGATGCGGCAACAAGTTATATGCGAAGCTCCGCATATACAGGCGGCAAGCTTAGTAAAGAACTTACGGACAAATTCAAATATAGAAAACGAAATATTGTATTATATGTTCATGATTTTTATGATTCGCCCCACATAAACCGGATGTTACAATTTCCTGATTTGTATGAGTTTTTAAGACAAACTTTAAATGCACTTACAGATTTAAAGGATACGAGTGTATTTATAAAAACCCATCCAAATGGTGTTGAAGGTGCTAAAGACGTAGCTATTGAACTTATAAATAGCTTTAACAGTCCTCATTTTTATATTTTAGATGAATCTGTTTCGAATTTAAATATTGTTGAACTAAGGCCTGACCTAATAGGTACAGCACGAGGTACAATTGGTGTAGAAATGGCCTATTTTGGAATACCTGTAGTCGCTTTGTACGATAATATATATGCGAATTTTAATTTTGTACACACCTGTTTAACAACAGAAGAGTACTTTTTAATTTTAAAGGGTATTAAAGCCCCTGAAATTGATTATGACCAAAAAAACATATTCAGTTTTTATTACCAAGCTTTTTTGGAAAAAATAGCTGATAAAGACGGTGATATTTTTACTATTTTCGCATCATTCAAGGGTAACTTATTTAGCGACGATTTTTTGAATCACATTTATCAATCGGAGTATATTAATTATAGAGATGATTTTGTTAATTACTATTCGAAGGCATTGTAGGGTTAATCTTGAAGCATGGTATTATCCGGTTTGTTATTAATATAATTAATATAGCTATCCTTTCTTTTAGAAGGAATTATAGTAAAATTAAATTAAATTTATGTACTTAAAAAGATATATAGTTAAAGCAGGAAGCTTTTTTTTGCCAACATCTATTAAACAATTGATACGGAATAAGTATTCCTATTCAATTACATCTTACTCCCAAGAAGGCGAGGATTTGATTTTACAGCGTATTTTTAATTATAAAAATGAGGGGTTTTTTATTGATGTCGGAGCTCACCACCCAACAAGATTTTCTAATACATATCTTTTCTATCTTAAGGGTTGGAGAGGAATTAATATAGATGCAATGCCTGGTAGTATGAATTCTTTTGAAAAAATACGCCCTATGGATATTAATATTGAATGTCCGGTTTCTGATAAAGAAGAAGAATTAAAATATTATATTTTTAACGAATCGGCATTAAATACATTTTCTGAAGAAGAAGCCAAAAAAAAAAATAATGTTGATGGGTATTATATAATCGAGGAAAAAAAGCTTAAAGCGAAACCATTACATAATATTCTATCCAATCATTTAAGTGACAAACAAGAGGTTGATTTTTTATCAATTGACGTAGAAGGATTAGACTTTCAAGTCTTAAAATCGATTGATTGGGACAAAGTAAAACCAAAGGTAATATTAGCCGAAGATTTAAGTAACGATTTGGAAGCTATATTTGAAAGCGGTGCTGTGAGAAAATATCTAAAAAGCAAGGGGTATAAAATTTTTGCTAAAACAGTTAATACTGTATTTTACAAACTGGAAGATTAATGAGCTTATTAGCCCCTATAGTTTTATTTGTGTATAACCGCCCTGCTAAAACACAAATAGCACTAAACACACTTGCAGCTAACCCCGAAGCAAAGCAAAGCATACTATATATATACTGTGATGGTGAAAAAGCTGGTGCAAGCAATGAAACTCTTGAAAAAATAAAGGAAACCAGGATAATTGCCAAAAACGAAAATCGGTTTAAAGAAGTTAAGGTGATTGAACAAGCACATAACAAAGGCTTATCCAATTCAATTATAACAGCTGTAACAGAAATTTGTAATAAATATGGTTCGATTATAGTTTTGGAAGACGATATTGTAACTGCCCCATTCTTTTTGTGTTACATGAATGAGGCGCTTCAACTATATAAGGACGTAGACAACGTAGGTTGTATTAGCGGATATTGGTACCCAATAAAGAAAAAATTACCAGAAATTTTTTTTTTAAGGAATTTTTCCTGTTGGGGTTGGGCAACATGGTCAAGAGCATGGAATATCTTTGAAGAAGATGGATGTAAAATACTGTTAGATCTAAAAGAAAAAAAGCTTACAAAACAGTTTGATTTAGACGGCTCCATAAAATATACACAAATGCTCAAGGACCAAATTTCAGGTAAAAATAATTCATGGGCAATTAGATGGGATGCTATAAATTTCGTTAACAAAAGATTGTGTATATATCCTAATGTTAGCCTCGTGAAAAATATAGGTTTCGACGGAAACGGAACGCACTCTACTAAAACTAATTATTATGATGCTCACTTGGCCGACAAACCAATAATCATGCAACAGACGCCTGCTGTTGAAAGCATTGATGCTCGTAATGAACTTATTCAATTTTATAAAAAACTAAATAGAAATATTTTTTTTAAACGGCTATTTAGTTTTTTAACTTTAAAACTTTATTAAAAATATCAATTTCATGAGACAAATATTAAAAAGAATTCTTTTTTTGCGCAACATCGTTAGTTTTTTTCGACGGCTTAAGTTTGCAACTTCTTATTATAACGATAAATATATATTGATTTTCAATTGGCTTTTTAGTTCTAATGAAAACACGAATTTTACCTTTAACCTAACTAAAACAAATTTAGAATATCTTGCTAATTTTATAAGCGTTATTACAAAAAAATCGTATGATGAGTGTTTTAATGTTTTAATGGAACCTCAGGCAGATGCAGAATTAATTGATTATGTATTGAAAAAGATTGAAAATCTTCCTTATGAAGAAAAACGTGTAGCGGATAAGAAAGTCGAATTCGGTAAGAGACTCGGTTGGTATGCATTTGTCAGAATATTAAAACCTGAGGTTATTGTTGAAACGGGTGTTGACAAGGGATTAGGATCTGTGTTGCTATGTAGTGCCCTCAAAAAAAATAGTGAGGAAGGTTTTCCGGGACGGTTTTATGGGACCGATCTTCGTCCAGAAGCGGGGTATTTACTTGATGGTATTTATAAAAACTTTGGCGAAATCATATATGGAGATTCCATTGAGAGTTTAAAAAAAATGGACTTTAATATTGATATTTTTATAAATGACAGTGATCATTCAGCAGATTATGAAGCGAGAGAATATGAGACAATAAAAGAGAAAATCTCTGAAAAGTCCATCATATTAGGTGATAACTCACATGTTACTAGTAAATTATCTGATTTTTCAATTAAGCAAAAAAGGAATTTTCTCTTTTTTGATGAAAAGCCGGAAGAGCATTGGTATCCGGGAGGAGGAATTGGTGTTTCGTTTTAGAAGGATTATCGTGCTAAGTAAAATTTCATGAGACATTATTGTGCGGTTTTCGATAAAAATTATCTATTTCAGGGGGTTACAGTTTTCAGGTCTCTTAAATTTTCCTCAAAAGAATTTAAGTTTTATCCATTATGTATGGATGACGAATCATATGATTTATTAACAAAAATGAATTTACCGGGCATGGTGCCGGTAAAATTGGATGATATTATGACTGATGAGTTGGTTGCAGTACAAAACCGTACAACTAAAGGACAGTTTTGCTGGGTTTGCCAACCTATAATTTGCCATTATATAATAGATAAATTTGATGCCGAAATTGTAATATATCTGGAAGCCGATTCCCTGTTTTTTTCAGACCCCGAAGCTATATTAGAAGAATTAGGTAATGATTCTATTTCACTAGTGCCACATAATTTTACGCCCGAGTTTGATAATACGGCCGTTGCTGGCGAAAATTGTGTGCAATTTAATGCATTTAGAAATGACGAAAGATCACGCCAGGTTTTAAATTATTGGAAACAAAATTGCTTTACTTACTCACGAGATCGGTTAGAATATTACCCCGGACAAACTTGTTTAAATGAATGGCCTAAATTGTTTAAAGGTGTAAAAAGCATCACCAATATTGGCGCCGGTGTAGCACCCTGGAATGTTTCCAGTTATAATGTTACCAACAAAAAAGGGCAGGTGTGTGTTAATGATACTCCGGTAATTTTTTATCATTATCACCAATATGGGCGCTACGCGGACGGAACGCATGAATTGGGAAGTTATCCATATTCAAAAGAAACTATTAAATTTATATACGGTAAATATGTTAACGAGTTAAAAGAGACTGTTGATTTGGTACACAAAACAGATCCAGGATTTAACTTTGTGCGTGTATATCCAAAAAATACTTCGTTAAAAGCCCTTTTATCATCTAATATTAAAGTGGTATTTAATGCTTATTTGACTGTTATAAAGCGTAAAATTAGGAATAGATATAATGTTTTTTCTACACCTTTTTTCGATAATATATAATTATGTTTTTAAAAAAAATCATAAAAAAATTAATTTGGATCGGCCTGCAATTATTGTGTCTTGATTATTTAATTTGGTTTTTTTCTAAAGTCCTGTATTTTCTGTCGAAACTGCTTTTTATAAAAGAGTGGCAATATAATCCTGATGTCCCTATGTTTTTTAAGCACCAGATAAATTATACTAATTGGCGCTTTGATCCGTCACAGTGGAGCTTTACATTAAGAGGTACTTACGCACGTGAGCTTATGCAACCAGGCGCCAAGGTATTGGATCTATGTTGTGGTGACGGGGCATACAGTTTTCTTTTTTTTGCAGATGTAGCAATGCATATAGACGCTGTAGATTATGATGATGACGCTATTAATTACGCAAAAAGGTTTTTTAAGCGGGATAATATAAATTTTCAAAAAGTTAATGTCATTACAGAACCGTTACCAGCAACTGATTATGATGTTGTTGTTTGGAATGCGGGTATATGTTACTTCACAATTAATGATATTCATGAAATTATTAAAAAATTAGTTGGCTCAAGTAAAAACAATATGTCAATTTGTGGTATGCTGCCAAAAGCTAATGGACATATTGATCATAAAACCGAATTTGAAACCATCGAAGAGGTTAAAATGGTTTTTGAACCTTACTTTAATGAAATTAATATTAAAGCAGTTGTAGAAGGAAATAATGTTAATATTGTAACATTTTATTTTAACGCAACAAAGCCACAAATATTTAATAATAATAACGTATACATATGAAAAATGCTACAATAGCAAAAAGAGATGAATTTCTTGTATTTGCACTACCATTGATAGAGGATGATGAGATTGAAGAGGTAGTAAAAACGTTAAAATCGGGCTGGTTAGGGTCCGGGCCAAAAGTTGCTCAATTTGAAGAAGACTTTAAGCAATATAAAGATGCCGATTATGCTGTAGCGTTAAGTTCTTGTACTGCGGCCCTTCACCTAAGTTTAATTGCAGCAGGTATTACCGCAGGCGATGAAGTTATTACTACACCTCTTACATTTTGCGCTACAGTTAACGCAATTATACATGCAGGCGGTACACCGGTATTGGCAGATATTGATCCGCATACCTTAAATATAGATCCTAAAGAGATATTGAAAAAAGTTACCTCCAAAACAAAAGCTATTATACCTGTACACTTTGCGGGCAGGGCTTGCGAAATGGATGAAATTATGGATATTGCCAAACAGCATAAACTTATTGTAATTGAAGATTGCGCACATGCTATTGAAACCGAATACAAAAACCAAAAAGCCGGTAACATAGGCGATTTTGGTTGCTTTAGCTTTTATGTTACCAAAAATATAGTAACAGGTGAGGGCGGTATGGTTTTAACACCTAACAAAGATTACGCATCGCGCATAAAGACCTTGGGCTTACATGGCATGACCAAAGATGCCTGGAAGCGTTTTGGCGATGATGGTTACAAGCACTATCAAGTTGTTGAGTGTGGCTTTAAATACAACATGATGGATTTGCAGGCAAGTATAGGCATCCACCAGTTAAAAAAGGTAGATAAATATTGGGACAGGAGAGAAGAGATTTGGTTTAGATACTTAGAGGAATTAAAAAACTTGCCTATAACTTTGCCTATGGCTACTGCCAATGACACCAAACACGGCTATCATTTATTTACTGTTTTGTTAGAGAAAGAAAAATGCGGTTATAGTCGTGATGAATTTATTGAAGAATTAAAAAATTATAATATTGGTATTGGTGTGCATTACATGAGTATACCCGAGCATCCTTACTACCAGGATACATTTGGCTGGAAACCGGAAAGTACTCCCCACGCAATGAATGCGGGGCGAAATATTTTAAGTTTACCACTATCGGCCAAATTAACAGATCAAGATGTGAGCGATGTAATCAATGCTATTAGAAGTATTTTAGATCATGCGTAAACTTATCAGATCAATATTTCATTTTTTAGGTGCAGAAATTACACATTATAATCCCGAAAAAACATATGAGGCTTACTTTGTAAAATCATTAGCCGCACACGATATAACCGTGGTATTTGATATTGGCGCTAATATTGGCCAATTTGGTAAACACCTTAGAGACAATGGGTATAAGGGTAAGTTAGTGTCTTTTGAACCACTATCTGCAGCATATAAACAACTGCTTAATTTAAGTAAAAACGATCCGGACTGGGTAGTTGCACCCAAGATGGCTATTGGTAGCGAAGATGGCGAAGTTGATATTCAAATTTCAGGAAACTCACAAAGCAGCTCGATACTTAATATGCTTGATATACACAAAAAAGCAGAACCAACTTCAGTATATGTAGGCATTGAAAAGGCAGCCCTTAAAAAATTAGATAGCGTTGCCCCTGAATATTTAGGCAATAATGATGTGCTTTTTCTTAAAATTGATACCCAGGGATATGAAGAAATGGTATTAAACGGCGCTTTAGCAATAATGCCTAAAGTAAAGGGCATGCAACTTGAAATATCTTTGGTGCCTTTGTATGAAGGGCAATTGCTTTATGAAGAAATGCTTGCCAAGATTAAAAATTTTGGATTTGAATTGTGGAGTATTACGCCTGTATTTTATGATATTAAAAATGGTAAGCAGCTTCAGATAGACGCCACATTTTACCGCAAATAGTTAGTTGTTTATTAATATAACTAATGTTAAATGAATGTTAACTAATTTAAACTTAGCTAAACCATACGTATTATCACTCAGTAAATCGCAAAAACTTGACTATGGTTTTGTTTCAGGTTTATTTTGCATAGCTGTATTTTTTTTGGTTAATCCATTTCTTGCAATTTTTATTATTGCAATTGTATCCTTGTATACTGATATACCAAAATGGCCATATATTATATCTGCATCACTATCATTTGCTTTATTTTTTTATAGCAGGGAGTATGGTGTTGTTTGGGCTGCAAGTTCTGATGATATTCCAAATTACCTTATCTATTTTCATTCGGACGATTATCTTAGTATAAATGATATTTTTTTAAGGTTTTTCTCGTTTCCATCAGGTACTGAACCTTTATGGCACTTGCTGTGCTGGCTATTAATAAATTTGTTTAATGCTGGTAGTAATGATTTTCTTTTTTCTTACTATTTGATATTGTTTGTATGCCTCTTTACGGGGTTCAGGTATTTATCAGAAAAGTATTTTGCTTTGTTCGTAATTATTTTTTTCTTTCTTACACCTGCTTCAATAGACGGTTTATTTCATATATGGCGGCAAGAACTGGCCCTTTTGATCTATTTAATTGGAATAGGAGTAGCCATGGTAAAGAGAAAAAAAATTGGCTTTATTTTGATTTACATTACACCATTATTCCACCTATCATTTATCTTTTTTGTATTCCTGTTTTTTTGTTTTAACTTTTATAAAAACAAGAAAATTACTAACACTAAGTTTAAATATTTCATTTTTTTAATGAGTGTCTCGGCATTGGTTTCGTTATTCTATTTTACCGGCATTACTATACTTGAATCTACCGGCGTAAGTGCAATAACTGGTTATTTTGAAGGAACAACAGAGAGTAAAATAAGGGTGTTTATAGTTGTTATTGTTAACGCTGCAATCTTACTTTATTCATTCTTTAAATTAAACACAGATGACCTTAATAAATTCTTCTTAGTATTGTTTTTTCCGATATTGGGTATCATGTTTGTTTTTCCAGGTTCGGATTCAATTTATCAAAGGTTATATGTTGCAATTTTGCCAATTTTAGGAATTTATCTTTTTAGATGCTATTTACTCAATTATCCATCCAAATATATGGGGCTTTTAATGTTGGTTATATTTCTGTCGGGAAGCGTAAGGTTATACTTTGCTTACATAACTAAATTAAGTTGTACCCAGTTTTTAGCTCATGGACATTTTTTTGATCCCAGCATGGGAATGATCAAGCTTTTAATTAATTTATGATGACTACTAATTTCGTTACTATATAAGTATGCTGTTTATCAATAAAGATTAATCTTTTAATTAATGTTTTTAAGTATAATAATAGCAGCAAAAAATTGGGACTCTGCATTAAATAAAACTATTTTTTCTGTTCTCAGGCAAACTTCAAATGATTTTGAAGTTATCGTTCAAGTACGGTATAATGTTGGTAATGTAAACTTCAGAGAATTATATCCGGAAAGCGTTAATTTTTATGAGGAAGATGATGCTGGGATATACGATGCGTTAAATAGAGGCATTGAAAAGGCGAAAGGAGATTTTATTTTGTTTTTGGGACAAGGAGACTATTTAACAAATGATTTTGTGATTGAAAACTTTATAGAGTTATCTAAACAAGGTAATGCGGCTTTTTGGGGCGAAGTATTTTATTACAAAAACGAAAATGAAATAATTAAACGCTTTAAAATTAAAAATAAAGAAATATCACGAAGGAGTTTTAAAGGAGGTAATCCATTACATACCCAAGGCCTTATAATAAAACGAGAAATTTATCAAGAGTTTAAATACGATACCCAATATAAAATATTAGCTGATTTTGAATTCCTATTGCGTAGCGATATTTGGAAAAATTTAAGAATTACTACCCAACCGGCTGTTATGTTTGAACTTGGTGGTGCATCAACTAACATTACTACAGCTGCAAATAGCCGAAAAGAGGCAATTGTTATATTGTTAAAATATAATATACTTCCTTCTTTTAGATTGCTTTGTTCATTTATTTACTATCGTGTGTTAAATATATTAAAGTTTTTTAATAGATAAATTTGTTAAAATTGCATTGTGGTTTGGTTAGTATTGGCTATATATAGGATGACACATAATAAGTAAATTACATGTATTTATTTTCATTTCACACATTTTTTAATGCAAAAAATATCAGTTTGTATACCAACGTATAATGGTGAATTTTATATTAAAGAGCAATTAGATTCAATTTTATACCAGCTATTACCAAACGATGAAATTGTAATATCTGACGATTCTTCGACAGACCAAACATTAACAGTTATTAAGTCCTTATCAGAGCCCAGGATAAAGATATTTGAAGGTAATAAATTTAGGTCGCCAATATATAATATAGAAAATGCAATTAGGCACTCCAAAGGCGACATCATAGTTTTAGCAGATCAGGATGATGTGTGGTTACCCGATAGGTTAAAAGAAATAATAGATGGCTTACAGGCAGCAGATTTAGTTTTAACAAATGCCTTTGTTGTTGATGATAAACTCAACAAATATGGAAATACGTTATTTGAAAGTTTACAAACAAAAAAAGGTTTTTTTGAAAACTTAAAGAAAAATACCTATGTCGGTTGTTGTATGGCATTCAACACATCATTAAAAAAAAAGATTTTGCCATTTCCTTCAAATTTGCCAATGCATGATCAATGGATTGGATTAATAGCAGAATTACATTGTAAAATTAATTTTATTTCAAAACCATCACTATTATACAGACGGCACCAATTAAATGCATCAAATACAGGTAGTTTAAGTAATAATACTATATATACGAAATTGAAATATCGTATGGCAATGCTATCTGCAATAATATTGCATGGATTTAATAGATAATTATGGTTTTAAAGTTAATGCAATAAATAAAATGAATTATAAAATATCATGTAGTCTAGTAACTTACAAAAATGAACGTGAGCCTATTACATTAGCAATTACAAGTTTTTTGAATATAAAAATTGATAGTAAATTATATATAATTGACAATTCACCAACAGATGAACTGAAAAACATAGTTTTTGACCCTCGCGTTGATTACACACATAATCCTTCAAATCCTGGCTTTGGAGCAGCCCATAATATTGCTATAAAAAAAGCATTTGCTTTTAAAGCAAAATACCATTTGGTTTTAAACCCTGATGTATATTTTAAACCGGGTACTATAGAAGCTCTAATCAAGTTCATGGATAATAATTTAAATGTAGGCAATGTAATGCCCAAAGTTTATTATCCCAACGGTTCTATTCAATACCTTTGTAAATTATTGCCTACCCCATATGATTGGATAGGTAGAAGATTTAATCCATTCAAATCAATGATTGAACAAAGAAATCAGAAGTTTGAATTAAGATTCACTAATTATACTGAAATTATGGATGTACCTTATCTCTCCGGCTGTTTTATGTTTTTAAGAACAGACTCGTTAAAGAAAACTGGTTTGTTTGATGAGAGTATTTTTATGTATGGAGAAGAAACAGACTTATGTAGAAGATTAATTAATGCTGAATATAGAACTGTGTTTTTTCCTAAAGTTTCAATAATACACTCTTTTGAGAAAGGTTCGCATAAATCATGGCGGCTAACTTGGATTGGAATAAAGTCTGCAATATATTATTTCAATAAATGGGGGTGGTTTTTTGACAAAGAAAGAGTTAAAATTAACAAAGAAGCATTGTTTAAATTAAGATATATCAAAGTTGATTTATGATGAATATTCTTTTAACCGGAGCAAACGGTTTTTTAGGAAAACATATTTATTCTGCTTTTTCAGATTCTCATGTTATCCATACACTCGGCAAATCAGGATGCACAATTAATGTAGATATTAGTATTTCTGAACCGATTTTACTTAATACTTACGATCTAATTATACACTCCGCAGGGAAAGCGCACACTATTCCTAAAACACAAGCTGAAAAACAAATATTTTTTGATATTAATTTACATGGTTCAATGCGCCTTTTAAAGGCACTTGAAAAATTATCTAATTTACCCCAATTTTTTATCTTTATAAGTTCTGTAGCGGTTTATGGAATTGAAACAGGGAATTTAATAAACGAAAATGCGTCTTTAATAGCCAAGGACGCCTATGGCCAAAGCAAAATTGAAGCTGAAAGAATTATCCAAGACTGGTGTAAAAAAAATCAAGTAATTTGTACGATTTTAAGGCTTCCTTTAATTGCAGGCCCCAACCCGCCTGGTAACCTAAAAGCAATGATTAAGGGTATTGACAAGGGTTACTATTTTAACATAGCAAAAGGCAAAGCAAAAAAAAGTATAGTGCTTGCAGAGGATGTTGCTAAAATAATTCCTGTTGCTGCCAACATAGGAGGGATTTATAATTTAACAGATGGCTATCATCCCAGCTTTTCAGAACTGTCACTGGTAATTGCCCAACAATTAAATAAATCCAAGCCTTTAAATATCCCTATGTGGGTAGCAAACTTAATTGCCAAAATCGGTGATTTAGGTGGGACAAAAGCCGCAATAAACTCTAATAAGCTTGTCAAAATAACCTCAAATTTAACTTTCGACGATACGAAAGCCCAGAAGTTATTAGGGTGGAAACCCACACCAGTGTTAAGCGGTTTTAAAATAGGGATACGTTAATTAACGAGTTAAATTACTTAATATTAATACGAGATCTATGAACCTATCTATACTTTTAATCTCATTACTAATATTGTTTGCCGTTGAGCTTTTATATTTTAAAATAGCAAATAATTTCAATATTATCGATAAACCCAATCATCGTAGTTCACATACTGTTATTACAATTAGAGGTGGAGGAGTTATATTTAGTATTGCATTATTATTTGCTGGTGCTTATTGGGGTTTTCAATACGAATATTTTCTGATTGGGCTTTTATTAATAAGTTTTATAAGTTTTGTTGATGATGTTAAGCCTGCAAGTAATATAATAAGAATACTTTTTCATTTGGCTGCAGTTGCTTTGTTATTTTATCAGGTAAGCATGTATAACCAACGTATGTATTTTATAATCTTAGGGCTTTTCTTAGTTATCGGCTCAATTAATGCCATCAATTTTATGGATGGTATTAATGGCCTTACTGGTAGTTATAGCCTGATAACGTTAATCACGTTTTATTATATTAACAGATATGTTACTGTATTTACAAACGAAAATTACTTAACTATTTCAATTCTATCTTTGATTGTCTTTAATTTCTTTAATTTTCGTATCAAAGCCAAATGCTTTGCTGGCGATGTAGGCAGCGTCAGCCTAGCCTTTATTATTCTTTTTTTTCTTTTGCAGTTGATAATCAAAACAAGTAATCTTAATTACTTACTTATGTTGTTGGTGTATGGTTTAGATACAGTAACTACAATTACATTCAGGGCATATAGAAAAGAAAATATTTTTAAAGCCCACAGAAGTCATTTTTATCAATTCTGGGCAAATGAAAAAAAAGTACCACACTTGTTGGTTTCTATGGCTTATGGCATTGTTCAGGGAGTTATTAATTTTATTTTGATAAGATTTAATCCTACATCAGTTATTAATTTAATTCTATCAGTTGCAATAACTGCGATAATATTTATTTTAATACGTATCCGTTTTGAGGGTTCAGGCAAACTTTTTAATCTAAAAAAAAATGATTAATGTATATCTCATCAATTTTAGTGATTTATATAATCTATAAAACAATTAAAAAATTGATATGTTATTATGCTAGTTGTTGCTGTTAAATTATTTGTATGCTATTTGTGTTTGCATTTTTTCAATAATTAAGTACATTTAACTACAAACACAGTATATTTACAGTACTTAAATAATAGTAATTATTTATTTTGCCCATGAATACATCGCCTACCTTATTCAATCAAATAAACATAGTTCCTCGTTGGCTTATTTTTTCACTTGATTTAATAATTAGTTTTTTAGCATTAACCGCTGCGTATTTAATCAAATCTAATTTTGATTTTAAAAATTTAAATCATGCAGAATTTGATCGCAATTTATTAATATCAGCTATATTAAGCACAGTAGTTTTTTGTACACTTAAAACATTTGCAGGCATTATAAGATACACAAGTGCCCAGGATTCCTTTCGAATTTTAACTGCTGTACTTATAAGTAACGGTGTTTTCTTTGTAATTAACGCTGTTTCTATAGCTTTTTATAATATCCCATTAATTTCAAACACTATATTAATTATTAATTGCCTGGCCTGTTTTTTATTGATGGTTACTTACAGGATTATCATAAAATACTTTTTCCTCTATATTAAAAATTTGAAATTAGATAAGAAAAGAGTAATTATATATGGTGCCGGAGAAGCCGGTGTGGCTGCAAAAAGAACTTTTGATCATGACCAAAAGGTTAATAAAAATATTATAGCCTTTGTTGATGATGATCAACGAAAGGTAGGGAAGACAATAGATGGAATATCAATTTTGGACGCAAAAGATTTGCCTCAATTAATTGAAGAACATAAATTAGACGAAATTATTTTTGCATCTTATACTATCCCGCTTGAACTTAAGAACAGTGTTGTTGACATCTGTCTTGAAAACGATATAAAAGTATTAAGTGTCCCTTCTCATGATGTTTGGACAAGCGGTAAATTACAATCAACGCAAATACAAAAAATAAATATCGAAGATCTGCTAAACAGAAAATCAATTGAAATTGATATTGCCAACATTCAAAAAGAGCTTAAAGGGAAAAGAATATTAATTACCGGAGCTGCCGGTTCAATAGGTAGTGAAATAGTTAGGCAGTTAATAAAATTTGATACAGATTTGATAATAATGTGTGATCAATCTGAAACTGAGTTACATCATCTTTATCTAGAGATCGAAGAAATGAATACTCAAGCAAATTTTCATGCTTTTATGGGAGATGTGAAAGATGAGAAAAGAATGGACTATTTGTTTGAAACCTATAAACCCCATTATGTATACCATGCTGCCGCATATAAGCACGTTCCTATGATGGAGGATAATGCTTCTGAGGCCATCAAAACAAATGTTTTGGGTACTAAGACCATTGCTGATCTTTCAGTAAAATATGCGGTTCAGAAGTTTGTAATGATATCTACTGATAAGGCAGTAAATCCTACAAATGTGATGGGCGCATCAAAACGGATTGCCGAAATTTATGTACAATCGTTAAACAGATCGATAAGCAATAAAGACTTTAATTTTACCAACGGATTAAGTCATTTAAATAATAAAAAATCAAACACCAGATTTATAACTACGAGATTCGGTAATGTACTTGGGTCAAATGGTTCTGTTATACCACGATTTAGACAACAGATAGAAAAGGGAGGGCCTGTTACAGTTACTCACCCGGAAATAACCCGTTACTTTATGACTATACCAGAGGCTTGTCGTTTGGTATTGGAGGCTGGTTGCATGGGTAAAGGTGGAGAGATCTATATTTTTGATATGGGTAAATCTGTTAAAATTATCGAGTTGGCTAAGCGTATGATCCGCTTAGCCGGATTGGTTCCTAATCAAGACATCAAAATTGAATATACAGGATTAAGACCAGGCGAAAAATTGTTTGAGGAATTACTAAATGACCATGAAAATACGATGCCTACACATCATGAAAAAATAATGATAGGCAAAGTGCGAGAGTATTTGTTCAATGAGATCGAAGGACAAATATATTCTTTGATAGACCATGCAAAAAATAATGATGACATACAAGTTGTTAAATCTATGAAGCTGATGGTACATGAGTTTAAAAGCAAAAATTCTGTTTTTGAAGAATTGGATATGATAACTCAATCACTTTTAAATGAATAGAACTTCGTTCTTGTTGGTTTTTCTGATGTTGTTTCAAATCTCTTGTAAAACTCAAGTTAAAAAAGAGATAGAAGTATACAATAATGATTTTGAAGGAAATAATTTATCAGGTATAAGTAATGGTATTATTAGCCAGTACAATAACTCTGCAGTATTAGGTCAATATAATAACGGTAATTTTATTTTAAAGATTGGTAATTTACCTAAGCATGATCTGATTAAAATTTCTTTTGACTTATATATACATGACAATTGGCGTGGCCAGCTTTTGCCTGACGGACCAGATATATGGCAGATGCTTGTCGATAATTCTTTATACATTAATACCACATTTTCGAATTTTGGCTGTAATGCGGGTAATATTTGCCCACCTCAATCTTATCCCGATGATTATCCTAACAGTAATCACAATCCGCGTTCGGGCTCGTACAGGGCGGATTTACCAGGTGTTTGCAGCATGCTAAGTTCTCCAAATGGCACAACAATGTACAAAATCACAAAAACGTTCAAACACGTTAATCAGTCAATGTTATTACAGTGTTTAGATAAGTTAAATCAAAATTATCCTAATCCAAAGTGCGAAAAAAGTTGGTCTGTAGATAATATTAGTATAAAAGCAATTACTTTATGAGGCTTGTTAAGCTTATAGTGGTATTTATATTTCTCGCAAAACTTGATGTTGTTGCACAATCTTTACCTGTTGGTACGCCACTTGAAGATTATTATAGAAGAACACAACTGATGGGTGCGATTGATACTAATGTTTCCTTTACTCTTAGACCCATCAATCCATATTATATAAATAAAGGAATACAACCATTTAATCCTGACAGTTCAAAATATAATGAGATACATGCTGAAAATTCATGGATAAGTAAAAAAGGGAAAATGCGGGTAAATCTTTTGCCTTTAAACTTTCAAACTCAAGTTAATACCGATCATCCTTATGGATGGAATGACGGAGCAATGGTACCTTCTAAAGGTTTGCAGACATTGATAAGTATGGGAGTATTCGCGAAATATGGCATATTGAGTGTGCAATTTTCGCCCGAAGTAGTTTTAGCAGCAAACTCGAAATTTGAAACATTCAACAAAAATCAATATGATGTAGTTTTTGCCAGGTATTATGATATTTATAATAATATTGATTTGCCGGTAAGGTTTGGAACATCCGCTTACGCCAGAATATTTTGGGGCCAGAGCAGTCTAAGATTAAATTTCAAATCGGTATCAGTAGGGTTATCTACAGAGAATTTGTGGTGGGGCCCCGGGATAAGAAATTCTTTATTAATGAGTAATACCGCCCCTGGTTTTAAGCATTTTACTTTAAATACGTTACGACCTTTAAAAACAGCAATCGGATCTTTTGAAGGCCAGGTAATAGCTGGTAGTTTAAGTAATTCGGGCTTCCCGCCACTGGAGCCTGATAATAAATATTTTGGTACAGATTTATATGTTCCTAAGCCAAATAACTGGCGATATTTATCAGGTGTTATAATTACCTGGCAGCCTAAGTGGGTGCCAGGCTTATTTTTAGGATTTGATCAAAGTTCGCAAATGTATGGTAAGAACTTAAATGGGCTTAAAGATTATCTTCCATTTTTTTCTCCTGTTAAGTCATCAACTGCCCCTGATGCCCCTATTGACCAAAATAAAGATAGACGAAGTTCGCTATTCATGAGGTGGTTATGGCCACATGAGCATGCCGAAGTCTATTTTGAATGGGGACACAATAACGCATCTAATGACTTATATCAGTCATCGTTGTTGCCGGAGGATTCACGCGCATATATTTTTGGACTAAGAAAAATTTTGCCATTTAATAGTTCGAAGGATGAAAATATTTTGATTGGAATTGAGGTTACTCAATTACAAGAAACGTCTATTGCCAAAATCAGAGACGGACAAGAATGGTATGTAAGCAAAAGCATCCGGCAAGGCTACACAAACAATGGAGAAGTGTTAGGTGCAGGTGTTGGACCTGGTGCGAATCTCCAGTCGGTTAATATAAGTTGGATAAAAGGATTAAAAAAACTGGGATTGCAATTCGAACGTTATGTTCATAATAATGATTTTTATTTCTATACTTTTGGTGATAGTCAAAATTTTTCTCAACATTGGGTAGATCTATCCATAGCGACTAGCGGCGAGTGGAACTATAAAAATCTCATCTTTAATGCTAAAATTCAAGCCATTAAATCTTTAGATTATCAATGGGCTTTAAAACAAAATGGAAATGACCCCGGATTTGTAAATCAATTAAGCGTATTTAATCTGCAGGTTCAGGCAGGGATATTATACAGATTTTAAGTATTGTAGTTAAATGAAAAACTCTCTGTTTTTATTAAGTGCGTTTATTGCTCTAAACTGCTTGTTTTTACCAAACATTGTATATGCGCAATCGGTTCCCGTAGGGATGCCTGTTCTTGACGATTATTATAGGAGAATACAATTACTTGGTAAAGTTGATACAAACTTGTCATTTACCTTGCGTCCCATTTTTATCGAATCTTCTTCACATCTTAATGATTCTGATAGTGCGCTAAAGCATGATAATTGGACAGCATCTAATTTAATAACGTTTGCTAAAGGTTTAGGGCAGTTTAAAATTTTGCCATTAACCTGGCAGCAACAATTTAATTCAGATCATCCATATGGATGGAATGATGGTGCCATGATACCTGCTAAAGGCTATCAAACAAAGGTAAGTGGTGGCTTTTATTTAAAATTTGGCCCATTAAGTATAGAATTACGTCCTGAATATGTATATGCAAATAATCTTAATTTTGATGGGTTTGATTCCGGACATACAGGCCAGGATTTAAGAAATTACTATTTATATCATAATCTAATTGATAATCCTGAACGATATGGAAGTGGTGCGTATCATCGCGCATTTTGGGGACAGAGTAGTATAAAATTGACGGTTGGTCCAATAGCGGCAGGTTTGTCTAATGAAAATCTGTGGTGGGGGCCTGGTATTAGAAATGCATTGATTTTAACTAACAACGCTCCCGGGTTTAAACATTTTACACTCAATACTATTCGACCCATTAAAACATATATTGGATATATCGAGGGGCAGATAATAGCAGGGCGTTTGGAAAACTCCGGATTACCTAATTTAGCAACTACCTCTTTGCCAGATGGTACAAATTTGCTAGCCCCTAAAATAAATGACTGGCGTTATTTTGCGGGTTTTAATATTAATTATCATCCCAAGTGGATGCCTGGTTTTACTATTGGACTTATTAGAACGTTTGATGCTTACGGGAAAGATATAAAAGGCTTTTCAGGATATTTTCCATTTTTTACACCTTATTCAAAACAAAGTACCGTAGGAGGTATAGATTCTGGAATTGGTGATCCATTTCCCCGGGATCAGTATACTTCATTTTATGCCCGATGGTTATTCATAAAAGCTCAGGCAGAGGTTTATTTTGAATATGGCTTGAATGATAATTCATATAATTTAACTGATTTTGCTCAATCACCGGATCATTCAAGAACTTATCTATTTGGACTAAGGAAAATGATACCAATAAATGGTAGCAATAATCAACATCTCCTATTTAGCGGCGAAATAACACAATTGTCTCAAAGCGTAGATCGCCTTGTGAGAGATGCAGGAGGGTGGTATATTCATTATCAAGTAGAACAAGGTCATACCAACAACGGACAAGTTCTTGGGGCCGGTACCGGTTCTGGAGGGAATTTACAATCAATGGATATAAGTTGGGTGTCGGGATTAAAAAGATTGGGGATTGGATTTGAGCGATATGAGCATGATGTTGATTTTGCTGGATCAGCGTTTCCTGATATAAATGGGAACAGTCGTAAATGGGTTGATTTTGCGTTTGCTTTGCAAGGAGAGTGGACTTATAAGAATTTATTGTTTAATGCAAAACTACAACAGATTAAATCATTAAACTATGAATGGGTGTTAAAAGATTATGATTCCTCAAAATATTATATACCACATAACGATGTGTATAATTTTCACGGAGAATTGGGTGTGACTTTTAGATTTTAGACCTTTTTCTGGTTGCCAGGACATAAAAGCTAAACAATATTCCGGATAATAATACTCCTACCGGTATTATTAAATAGTATTTAATTCGATTTTTCTTTAAAGGAAGTTCCGGTTCGTCTACAATTTGAACTGTTGGTGTTTCTTGTGCAAGCATAGTTTTGCTTGTTTCCAGACTCTTAACTGTTTCTGTATAGGTAGTGGTTAACAAAATTTTGTCACGCTCTTTTACCTCGATGTCTGCGTTTGGGCTTGTGTAAGCGGGATTTATATCTAAAATGCCTTTACTGGCAGCCGCTGATGTATATGTTTTATGATTGAGCATAGCCCCGATACTATCTACGCGTTGTTGTAAGCGTTGCACATTATATCTCAACCGCTTGGTTTTTGTATTAATATAAAAATCGGTAGCTGCTTTTATCATACGGTTACAAAATAGCTGAGCTAATTTTTCGTCTTTCATAGTAACGTTTACCTCAAAAAAACCAAGCTTTTTATCAGTTTTTGCTATTCCAAATTCACCGTCCAGTATAAGTGTGGTCATCTCATGCAACAAACTATCCTGTAGCCGGGTATTTTGAGTGCCATTTAATGGGAAACGTGTTATCTTGCCATCAGGACTATATTTTAACCATTTTTTATTTAGTTTATATACAGCCGCATACCTGTCTGCAAGCGTTTGCGTGCTGTCATAAGCCGTTACAAGCGTTGCTTTAATAAGTTTATGGCTTTTTACAAGTTCTTGCACGTTGTCGCCGGCTAACACACCGCTACCCCCACCCAGTGCATTTAAATCCATGCCAGCTAGTCCTGCCAAGGCAGATAAACCACCGCTACCACCTGCTGACTTTGAATCATCTACTACAAAAGTTAATCTTGCAGTATAAGTTGGTGACCATAACCATGTTGTTAAAGCACCCAATAACCCGCCAATAATTAACGCTAAAACTAATGTTTGTTTATACTGTAGTACAAACTTTATATCGCCAATGCGTTCACTTATTAATTTTTTGAAAGAAAACTCTGGCTCGTATGGGTATTGTGTATTTTCCTGGCTCATTGTTATTTGTGTAAAATAGCTACAATACTTACCAATGCTGTTAAAATGCCAGCTATACTCCCCAGGTCGCCAAAACCAATCTTAAATTTATTATCAGGAGCCTTCTCAGGAACTATAATTTTACTACCGGGTTTAACCGTAGGGTAATGGCGAAAAAACAGGAAATGTCTAACCGGTTGATTCAAGCCATCGGGATATTGAATATATGCTCCTTTTAACCTTGCATTTTCTGTGGTACCCGCAGCAGCGTTAATGTAGTATTTAAATCTGTGTCCGTTATAGCTTATATATTGTGGATTATTTACCGCTCCGGATACTTCAACATATGATATCACACGCGGTACATACACACTATCGCCAGGTAGTAATATCATATTCTTGTTAGCTTCAGGAATATTAGTCTTAGCAGTCAAGTCAAGATTAACGCGTACACCATTTCTATAAATCTGGGCATTTTCAATTGATCCATAAGGTGTTACGCCACCGGCTCGTTGTAAAAATTCAAGCGCGGTTTCGTTTCTTTTTTGTACAGGATAATCACCCGGGAATACAACCTCACCTTTAACAACCACATTGCCCAGTGAGCGGTAATTAACTAAACGTGGAACGTTAACTACATCCATAGGTTCTAACTCTATACTGGCATCCTTATTATTTGCCATGTCCACGATGAATGTATTAACTTGCTGATTAGCTACACTGTCAGATTCATTTTTAATAACCCTGTTTATTTCAATATGATGATCGGCTGCTTCATCGGCAAATCCGCCTGCCATGGCAATAACATCAGCCAATTTTAAACCTTTGCGATAGGTAATTATAGATGGGCGCCTAACATACCCGCTAACTGTTACTTTTTGGTTAGATATAAATGCTTCGCGATCCATGATAACAACGCTATCTTCACGTAACAACGCTATATCATTTACGCCGTTAAGTATATCAGTGGGTTTAAATGGTATGCTTTGCTTTTCCAGATTGGGGAGCGTTCTGTTAATGTAACCACGTTCCATATAGGCTTCCGGCTTTAATCCTTGCGCTAATTTTAAAAGCCGGCTTAATGTAAGGCCCGCAGTGAGCTCATAAACATCGGGGCGATAAACTGACCCTTCAAGCACAACCCTGTTGGTATAGCGGTTGGTTACTGCACCTATTTGCACTTTATCGCCATTATGTGGTGTGTAATTTGAGAAAAGATTAGAAGGGACATCTTTTACTTCGTGTTGCAGTTCATTAATCTGGTCAACTTTAGCAATACCTGTATAAGCCACATCAGTAAATCCGCTTGCATACCTTATCAGATCGTCTAAATGTTCGTTTTCTTTTAGCTCATAAATAGCCGGGTTTTTAACTTCACCACTAATGCTTACCCTCTTTTTGTAAACAGGTATTTGAATTACATCCTGATCTTCCAGACGTATGTTGCCATCTTGTATACCATTTTGCAGATAACTGTAAAAATCTATCGTTTTATAAAGCTTATTATTTCGTATCAGCCTAATATATCTTAATGAACCAATTGTATTTGGTCCACCAGAGTTATATAAAGCATTTGGTAATGTAGCTAATGAAGATAGGGTAAATGATCCGGGAGTTTTTACCTCGCCTTTTACAGTTACTTTTATACTACGGGTACTGCCTAAATTTACAGTTAATAGCGTTTGTCCTGAACTTAAGGCAGGGTAAATTTTAGTTAGTTTCCTCTTTATTAAGACAGTAGCCTGGTCAATTGTGAAGCCATTTACATAAACAATACCAGCAAGCGGGATTTGTAAGTTGCCATCCGGGCTCACTGTCGCCTCAATACTTTTTTCATTTAGCCCGGTTACCAGAATAATAACTTTATCGCCGGGCCCTAATACGTAGCTCTTGGGGGTTGCTATTGAAAAATTAGGCTCGAAAGTAATAGCTTGTTTAAAAAATTGCGTACCATACACTTCCAATACTGCCTGTGCAGTATTGTTTATAGGGTGCTCAAGTGGTTTTGGCTTTATTACCAAATCATTAATATCCCTTGCAGAACCGGTTTTTTGTTTTTCTGTTGATGATGATGCTTTTGGTACTGTTGGTTTATTTAAACCCAGTAAGGTCACCCTGTCTTTAAAAGCTTGTACTTCTTCAGGCAGAACGCCATTTTTACCCATCATTTTATAAGCATCCTGTTCAGACAATCCAGAGGCTTGCAGCTTTTTCCAGGCCTCTACTATTTGCCCATCAGTTGCCTGGCTAACTTTCATGCTTCTTAAGTCGCTCATTGATTGAGCAGCAGCACGGTTAGTTATTAGTATTGAACAAAGAAATAAGATATAAAACAGGTATTTAATGCGCATGTATAATCAAGATCTAATTGATGCAAATATAAAATATTATACGAGTAAATGTTGTTTGGCAACCCGCCAACTTAGTATGCTGTAAACGTCATAGTCCCGGAATTAGTTTTTGTAAGCCGGTAAAATGTTTTTCAGTATCTATAAGTTGATTGATATGCTGCTGTGCATTTTTACCCATTTGTAATAGAAGAACTTTGTTAGCGTATAATGTTTTAATCAAACCGGCAAGCTGTTTATGATTTCCTGGTTCAAATAATAAGCCAGTATAATTATTGATAACCATCTCTGGTATTGCGCCAATAGCTGATCCTATAACCGGTTTGCCTAAGGCCATGGCTTCAACCACGGTAAAGCCTAAAACTTCATACCACTCTGATGCACAAATTGAAAACTGCGCACCATTTATTATTTGCAGTGTTTCCTGTTTACTTTTTTTACCTAAAAAAGTGACATTCTTCAATCGGTTATTGTCTTTAAACATTTTTAACTCACTTTCCTGTGTGCCATCACCAATTATTTTTATGGAAATATCAGGGCAATCCCTCATGGCGTTTAGTACAGTATGCGCCCCTTTTATTTTTTCAAGCCGGCCAACAAAAACTATATAACTTTCAGTGTCGGTTTTAGGAATTAACTTTGCTGCTTCAATCCCGGTATAATCATATCCATGGTATAGCTGCACCAATTTATCAGTATGGAAATTAAAATATTTAAATTTTTCATACAAAAAAACCGAGGGGCATATGTAATAATCCACATAACTATAATAATCAAAGTAATTATGTACGTAGTTTTCCAAAGCTGCGACTGTGCTGGCCAGGTAAGAGCTTTTTTTACACGAGTGAGTTATGCAGTTGTAAAAAGCGCCTCCAAAACAACGTTCGCATATTTGGCCGTGACTTATAAATGTACTTTCAGGACAAATGGGGGTATACTCATGTAATGTCCAGATAATAGGGATACCCTTTTCCTTTAATATTTTTAAAATAGTAGGGGTGATGTAATGATGAATAACATTTATATGTGCAAAGTCAATTTTTACATCTGTTAGCAGGCGTTCTAAATTTGTCTGCGCTTCTACAGAATATATACTTTTCATAACCACCTTTATACCAGTGGTTAAGCTATGTTTATTAACTTTCTTATAATCAATATTTTCAATAAAGTAATCAGAATATTCAGAGGGGTAATTCCTGTCATCTTTCATAGAAAATGGTACTGCATTATGCCCTCTTTGCTGGTATAGTTTTACTACATTGTCCACATATGTCCAATCTCCTCCACTTGGGTACCACGTCCAGTTTACAACAAGAATATTCATTTAATAAGCAGTTTATTCAGAAAATCAACATTAATACAAACAAAATCTAAAGATGGTTGTATTATATGTAAGTATAGATAAATTATAAAAAATAAAAATTTGGATTAATAATCTACTGCGCTCGTCTTAAAAATGTAATCCATATCATACTATAAAAATCATGATATGGGAGGTGAAGGTAGCAATTGCCAATTTTTTATCTTTAACGACATTTATTAATCAACTTAATATTTAAAGTGTTAAACAATTTAATTTTTGATCAAATTGTTTAAATTAATAGACGGTTTTTTTAAAAAATATTCTGCTAATGGCTCAAAAAAGGTTAGTTTTGAAAGGTGAAGTAAAATTCCCTTATCGCAACTTAAACATCTGCCAGGTGTTGCCATTATGGTGTTAACATTTAATATGAAGAAAAAAATTTACATTGCTGGTGCTGGTGGAATGCTTGGAGAAGCCTTTTATCGCATATTTAAAGATGATTACGAAGTTAAATGTACAGATAAAGATGTAAATGAAAAATGGCTTAGCTTTTTAGATTTTAGAAACTTTGACGCATATAAAAGAGATGTTGAAGCTTTTAAACCTGATTATCTTTTTCATTTAGGTGCGTACACAGACCTTGAATACTGCGAACTAAACTTAGACGATACTTATCTTACCAATACTACATCTGTAGAAAACGCTGTTTTTATAGCTAATAATTTAAATATTCCTGTATTGTACATCAGTACCGCTGGGATATTTGATGGTGCCAAAGATTTTTATGATGATTGGGATGAGCCAAATCCATTAGGGCATTACGCAAGATCTAAATATATGGGCGAACGTTATGTACGCGAAAATGCAACACGCTATATAATTTGCCGTGCCGGTTGGATGATGGGTGGCGGCCCAGAAAAAGACAAGAAATTTATAAACAAGCTTATTAAACAATTAGCTAACGGCAATCGCAACTTAAATGTTGTAAATGATAAGGACGGCACGCCAACATTTACTGTTGACTTTGCTAAAAACGTTAAATTATTATTGGAACGTGAATATTGGGGCCTTTATAACATGGTTTGCAATGGCGAAACCAGCAGGTACGAGGTTGCAGAAGAATTGGTAAAAATACTTGGCCTTGATAATGAGGTTACCGTTAGCGAAGTTTCCTCAAGCTATTTTAAAGACACCTATTTTGCTCCAAGACCGCCATCAGAACGGCTGATTAACAAAAAGCTGGAATTAAGAAATATGAATATTATGCGCGATTGGAAAATTGCGCTAAGAGAATATGTTAATGATTATTACGCTGACTACTTAAAAGAAAAAAATATTTATCCGGTAAAAGAATATATTACTTTATAAATTTTATTTTCGAAGATGCGTATTGCTGCTTTTGGCTTCCGATCGATCCCTTTGGCAAAAGGTGCCGCCGGGGCGGATAAATTTGCACTTGAATTATTTCCACGTCTTGTTAGCAGAGGGCACTCCGTTATTGCATACAACAGACAATATCCCGATGTATTTGTTGATGTTACCGAATTTAAAGGTGTAAAAATAAAGACCTTTAAAACCACCGGTAAAAAAGGATTTGATACCCTACTGCATTCTTTTAAATGTACTTTTGATATAATAGTTAATAATACTGCCGATGTTGTACATATACAAAACGGGGGTAACAGTATTTGGGCATTACCCTTACGCTTATTTGGCAAAAAGGTGTTTATTAGCCAGGATGGGGTAGATTGGAAACGCGATAAATGGCCCTGGTATGGTAAACTATATTTAAGGTTTGCAGCCTTCATCACTGCGCATTTACCTAACGAGGTGATATTTGATAACGTAATTGCCAAAAAACTTTTTGAAGAAAGATTTAACAAACAATTTAAGTTTATACCGTTTGGCAGTGAGGTGGATGCCGTTAATGACAATACGGATATCCTGCAAAAACATGGCCTTGAAAAAGGTAGCTATTACTTATTTGTTGGGCGATTTATACCAGATAAAGGTCTTCATTATTTGGTCCCTGCCTTTAAAAATTCAAATTCCAATAAAAAACTGGTATTAATTGGCGGCTCACCGAATCCGTCTCCTTATGAAAAGAAATTACTGGATATGGCTAACGACCAGGTAATTTTCCCGGGGTATGTTTACGGTGACGATACTAATACACTAATGAGTAATGCTTATTGCTATATCCAGCCGTCGGACGTGGAAGGATTATCACCTGTTGTACTAACTGTTATGGGCCTTAATGTACCTATGATAGTTAGCGATATAGAAGAAAACCAATACGCCGTTTTAGATACAGTAAGGATGTTTAAGCAGGGAAATATAAGTTCGTTAACCGAAGAGATAAATTACTGTGAAACACATTATCCTGAAATGCTTGCTTTGGCGCAAAGAGCCAGTGAGCGCGCATTAAGTGTTTTTAATTGGGAAAATGTTGCTGATGAACACGTAGAAGTGTTTTTAAATAGTTAAACAGCTTTTTTAAATAGCTCAATTAATTGTAACGCCGCCTGGTGCCACGAGAAGTTTTTAAGGCGCTCCTGTCCTTTTACCATCATATCCTTTCGTAACTGCTCATCATCCAGCACCAATTTTATTTTGGTGGAGATATCATTTATATCAAATGGATCAAACTGTAATACAGCATCACCTCCAATTTCTGGCAGGCAGGTATTGTTGGCCACCAATACAGGTAAATTATGCCTAAATGCCTCAAGCACAGGTATGCCGAAACCTTCGTTTATTGATGGGAAAACATACAGCAGAGCATTATCATATAGCTTACCCAATGATTCATCCGCTAAATACCCGGTTAATATAACATCTTTACTTAATTGGCAAGTAGTAATGGTATCCGTTATTAACTGACGGTCGCTTTCCGGATTATTTACAGACAAGGTTCCTGCCAATACCAGCTTTAATTCCGGGTATCCCTTTTTTTTTATTTGGCTAAAAGCCCGTATCAAGGCGGGGATATTTTTTCGCTTAAACATGGAGCCTACGTGTAAAATGTAGTTGCCGGGGTTTAATTGAAGTGAGTTTAAAAGATCGTCAGTATTTATTGCGTTACCTGGGTTTAACGTTTTTGGTCCTTCATAAACAACCGCTAATTTATCGTTAGGGATATGTGTGAAATGGTTGATCTGCTTTTTTGCCCATTGACTTGGAGTAACTATAAAGGCGGATTTTTTTGCGCCAGGCAAGGCCGTTTTTTTATAGAGCCATAGCCATAACTTTCCATAATTTTCGGGAGTTTCAAAAAAGAAAGCATCATGAAAAACGGGAATAGTTTTATAACCCAGGTGCAGGATCGGGACAAAGTTATCGGTACAAAAAACTATATCGGCTTTATTGAAAAATGCTTTTAGAGGTAATACCAGTTGTTTCCACAGCTGATACCTAAAATGCTCAATAAGTTTAAGTGTTTTTGTATTGCCTGTATAAACCGGGATAACAGTGTCTAAAAAACAAAAGCGTATAGAAGGATCGTTTATTTTTTTAAACGCTTTGCAAAGCTCCTCTAAATAAGTTTTTGTGCCTGTTTTGGCTACCTGAAGGTCGCGCACATCAACTGCTATGGTTAATGGTTTGGGCATATTAAAGAGCTTCGCGACTTTTAATTAATTTGGCAGGTACACCGGCTATTATAGAGTTTGCCGGGAACGACTTATTAACCACGCTGCCGGCAGCAACAACGCAACCATCACCCAACATTACACCTGCCAATATAGTAATGCCGCCACCCAGCCAGCAATTATTGCCAATTATAACAGCCTGCTTGGTAACGCCCTGTTCTTTTATAGTCTGGGTTAGATTGTCAAAATTATGGTTCTCTGAAAACACCTGGATATTAGGCCCGGTTATAACATCATTACCTATAGTAATGCCGCCCTGCCCGGCTAAAAAAGCACGTGCACCAATACCGGTTCTGTCGCCAATGGTTATACCTGCCCCACGATGGGCAATAACACCGGTGCAGAATAGTATCGAGTCGCGGGCTATAGAAACATTGTCACCTATTGTTATGCCATTGGTTGATAGCGCGTTGATGCTTACATTATCATCTATTATTAAATTTTTGCCGGCTGATATTTGATAGCCATGCCTTACCTTAACATGAGTACCCGCAAAGACTAACCCCGTCGATCTTTTAAAAAAGAATTTTAAAAATAAGCCACGTATCAGCTGGAAAAACCTAACCCAGGCCACGGCAAAAAGATCGCGGTTAGAGTGCGATGTTTCCAACTTATAGTTAGGGTCGTTTTTTAGTTTACTTATCAGCTTTTCAATCATTTGGCGCCGGTTGCAATGGGGTGGAATGTTGTTGCATAATTATACTTACAAATAAGCCTGATAATAACCAGTTCATGTAAGAAAGATAAGATGATGACTCAACTTCGGATGTTAACATCGGGATAAAAAAACCAATTTTTATCAGTAAAACAGCCATACATACTTTTCTTTCTTTTCCTTTTAGCTGGTTAAGCCACTTTAAACCCGTTTTAACAAATAAGATATATATGGCCAAATATAAAAATAGTGCAATTATGCCAGCTTGCACCCCAATAATTATAAATTGATTTTCTCCGCCTACGTTTTCGCCCAAAGTGCCGGCTACGCGGCCCGATGTACCCAGCCCAAGTCCCATGGGGCTTTGTGCCATTGCCAGAATGCCCTCTACCCATTGTACGATGTGCCCAACGCTTGAGGGGTCGCTAAAATCAATGGTATTCATTAAAACCGCGATAAGGCCCGATTTATTATTGGCATCAAACTGTGTAAATAAATAGAACAGGTAAATCGCCCCTGCGGCAACACCAAGGTGAACTACGTTAGTAATATATTTTTTCTTGGTTATAAGCGCATAAATATATATCATAAAGAAATATGCAGCCAATGGGGCACGTGATATAGCAAAAGTTATAGAAAGCGCCGTTGCGGCTAAAGCCAGCAGGCCCATTTTAGTAGGTTTAAACCTATTATTATCGCGTGTAAACAAAGCTGCAATTACGGCAAGTGCTAATAAGGTTGCGGCGGCATGCTCAAGCGGGTTTGAAAAAAAGCTGGCAAAGCGCCGCAAACCGCTGTCCGAATCAAAAGTTGTACTTAGCCCAAACAAACCTGCAGGCTCTATATTAAAAAAATAATAGCAATATTCTGCAAATCCGGTAAATAATTGTAATTGCTGGTACATCATTACTTCAACTACCAACACAGCACCGGCTGCAATAGTCAACAGTATCACATAGTTAAAATACTTATTGATGTAGATGGTCCTTGCATCAAAGAAACGCCCGGTGAAATACACCACTATGTAGAACGAGGTGCTTTTAAACGCAAGTAACCTTTCAAAAAAAGTATGCTCACCTATTGGTAAGATGGCGTAGATAAAAGTATAACCGAGGAATGCGAAAATAAGATAATCTAACAAATGGAAACGTGGCCTTTGTCTTAATGATAATATGTTTAATGTAAGTACACACAGCACCAATATCTCTTTAAAAAACTGGAATACCGGTATAATACTTTTTAGCCCGAGCATAAAACTCACAGACATAGCCGTGGTATAAAGGGACAGACCAAAAATTAAAAATATAAATATGCCATCCCCCTTGCCTTTATAGACCTCCCTCAATGCCACAATAAACGAAGTGATAAAAATGAGTGGGAAAATTAACATGCTACTGATTAATATTAGTTATTATGAGGCCAAATTAGGTTTTTTGCCGTGAAAACACCCTCTTTTAAACCTTTAACTAAAAAGCCGGCTTTTTCATTACGGCCTCTGAGTTTAAAATACAACCACGCAGCCCCATAATATAAAAGCCCGCTTATAAAATAAACAGGGTAGAAGATCATGTTACCGTATTTGCGCAAAAACCATATCCTGTTGCGGGTAACGTAGTAATGAATAATCGGGCTCAGAAAGCCTTCTTTTCTTTCGACTTTTGCTGATACACCGGCTTCATGATACATTTTGGTTGAGGGTAGGTAATGGAGTTCATAGCCCGCCCCGCGTAACCTGTAGGATAACTCAACATCTTCATAATACAAAAAAAACTGCTTGTTAAACAAACCACTTTTGGTTAATGCCGAGTTACGAATAAGCATACAACATCCTGTTACCCATTTTGCAATTTCGCAGCTCGCGTTATCGGTCGGAAGCGTTTTATCAGAATAGGTTAATCCCAATAATTGATTAAAACCACCTTTGCCATTCCACACCCGGGTTCTATCATGCAGCCAATATATGGCAGGCTGTACTGCTGCTGCCTGGTGATGATCATTTAAATGTGCACTAAGGGCTGAAACAATATCTTCATCAACCAGCGTATCTGTATTCATTACTAATGAATAGGTATAGCCTTTCGTTATACTATAAGCTAAGCCCTTATTATTACCTTCGGCAAAACCCAGGTTTTCATTGTTTTCAATATATGCCAGATTTGGAAATTGGGTTTTTAATAATGTAAGTGAATTATCTGTCGACCCATTGTCAACAACCACAATATCAAACAAAAGCTCATCACAATATTGCTTTAATGACGCAATACAATTTGCCGTATGTACGGGTGTATTCCAATTAAGCAATATTAAAGCAACCGGCTTAGTCATTATTGATAGCAGGTTTTTTAATAAGGTACTCTGATAGCACCAGGGCACAAATTTCAACAATCAACGTAAAGGCGCCTATGAATAAGTAATTGTTTGACGCGGATAATAAAAATGCCATTCCAACAGCCACTACAAACAATATTGATGATATCCTGAATAAGTAAATCGTATTGTTCTTCAAAAGCAGATCGAGCATATTTATGACATTTAAGGCTGATACAACCGGTACAAATGCCATAACCCTTAAAAGTAAAATAGAGTTTGCATCATGCTGTTTTGATAACGTAAATACAATAAAATCAGCCAATATAAATATAACCATTGCCCCGGCAAAAAATAGGCCTGCTAACAGGTATTTGGTCTTTCTCCTGTAAACAGTCCATAGTTCCAGGCTTTCTTTATATAAATGTACTGCTTTAGGGTAAAAGGCATTCGCGATGGTATTTATAAGATTTCTGCACTGGCTTACAACCCTGTCGCACAATGAATAGGCACCCAGTAAATCAGACCCGCCCCATCCTAACGCAAATATTATGATTGATTGTTGCAGATTAGCCGATACATTGTTTATAGTTAAATAAAAATTATTCTTGCTGATTTTAAGTATTTCGGCTTTCCGGGGCAGTAAAAATTTAAGTTTAAAATGAACGCTTATATAAATTAACAAACCTAAATAGGTGATGACATTGCTCATCCCTAAAATAAAATTAACCCACCCGGCTTCATTTGGGCTTTTTATAAAAAGCAGTATAGCTATTATAGCTACAACATTTGCCACCAGGTTATATATATTAAACAGCTTTATTTTTTCAGCACCGATAAAAAAACATAGCGGATTAAAAACTTCGGCCAAAACAATAGGGGCGGATAGCAGTATGAAAAAATAGGATGATATATGAAACCAGTAAAGCACAAATAACCCGATTGAAAAAAACACAAAGATCAATGTCCTGATAAATAGTGTATTGCAAAATACTGCGCTAAGTTTTTTAATGTCTGTAATGTTATAAGCGGTATCTCTAACACCTGATTGACCGGTACCATAATTAATAACTGTACCAGTAAGTATAGAAAATCTGTAGGCAACCATTATCATCCCAAAACCCTCAAGCCCTACACTACCGGTAATAATGCGGATGGTAATAAACAGCAATAATAAATTAGATAGCTGTATACTGCTTAAGTTGAAAAAATTGGACAGTACGTTGGTTGCTCTTAATTTTTTATAAGAGCCAATTAAGCGTTGTTTCAAATTTTACAGGTTATTGCTCCAGCAAATTTAACTTATTTATAGGTAGTTGTACAAACTGTATTTGTACAGCAGCGCTAAGCTGTTTTAATCATCCAGAAAGCTCCCGGCTCGCGCCCCGGCTGGGTGCTAAAAATTGGGTTTTTAGCAGCAAACTCTTTATAGTGATGATGCGTAAGGTAGTTTAATGAGCCAATAATTTTAAACTTATTGTTAAAGGTTAAAAACGCTTCTAACAAGTATTGCTCGTTCCAGAAGCGATGTTCATATATCCAGTCGCTTAAATAATCTTTAGGCATGTGGATATCATGTATTTGGATAATAACACCCGGTTTAAGTATAGGGAGTATCTCTAAATATTCAAAAAGCACATCGCCCTGGGGCCTTATCATGTGGGTTGAGTCGATAAACAAAATATCATTGGCCTCCAGTTGCCGAAAAAATGTTTTATCAATAGTTTCAACCCTTTTTCTAATTACTTCAACATCAAGTTTCTCTAACCAGGGCTGCTCGTAAGGTTCTACGCAAGCATATTTACAGCTATAATTTGCATCCTCAACTTTATTTTGTGCGAAAGCATTTTGCGCCATTAGCGTAGAGTAACCGCTGCCAATTTCAATAACCTGCTTAGGCTTAAAATGCCTTATTATGCTATAATAATATTCAGCATCTGCCGCTTCATAAAAACCGTTGTTATAATAATATTCTCCGTCTGCTTTTTTTTCAACCGGGAATTTAAGCAGCTCATCGTTATAATTGAATTTTGCCAGGAGGTCTAATTGTTCGGTAGTATTAAGGTCTATCCCGGGCAATTCCCTGTCATCCCTTAATGATTTTACTAAATGTTTTTTTGGGTTGATCAGTGGTTCATAATACTGATCAATAACAGGTAGCATACCTACCTGCATAAATATCTTTTCGTCTAAAAAGCTAATCCCTACTTTCCTGATTAACTTAAGCCAAACTGCTGCTAAAAATGTAAATGGAAAACCAACGAATATGATAGGTTTAAGAATAAGTTTTAAAATTCTGTTCAGCGTCATTTTATTTAATAATACTTTGCCAAAAGTAGTTTTAATTGCTGTCAAATTGGGTATCATCAGTTGTATAATTATTATATTAGCAGCTCAATAATTTAAAACTATGAATTATCTTAACCCCCGTATAAAGAATCTTCAGCAACTGGCCAGGGATAAGCAACAAGAGTATTTAAGCGCTAAACCATTTCCAAGCATCGTTATTGACGATTTTTTTAACGAAGAAATTTTAACTAAAGTTTTAGATGATTTTCCTGACCTTTCAAAAAAAAATGATATTATAAGTTACGACAACCATAACGAAAAAAAACTTGCCGCTAAAGGCGAGCAGTATTTTAGCGACACTACCAAAGGGTTTGTGCATTACTTAAATTCACAACCTATGCTGGAGTTTTTGCAGGAAATTACAGGCATAAAAGAAACTTTAATGCCCGATCCTTATTTCGAAGGAGGAGGATATCATGAAATTAAACCTGGTGGGTTACTAAAAGTACACGCCGATTTTAATAAGCATCAACCTACCATGCTTGATCGCCGCATAAACCTGCTGGTATATTTAAACAAAAACTGGGACGAAAGTTACGGCGGCCATTTTGAACTTTGGGATAAAAATATGCAAAAGGCAGAAAGAAAAATATTGCCTCTTTTTAACAGGATAGCTATTTTTTCGACTACTGATTTTTCATATCATGGGCATCCCGATCCGCTCACCTGCCCGCCCGACAGAAGCAGAAAATCAATAGCGCTATATTACTATAGTAACGGACGCCCAAAAAGTGAAGTAAGTCAAAAACCACATTCAACCCTGTTCGTATCCCGTGCCGGGATAGCTGATGATACTGTTAAAGAGCCGGTGACATTAAAGAGCATACTTATAGATTTAACGCCGCCTGTTTTAACAAAAGCTATTAAAAAAATAGTCAAAAAATAAATGACTGTTAAATTAAACTTACTTAAAAATAGCTGCAAAAAATGAATAATATTATAGTTTTTGGTGCTTCGGGCCAATTAGGGCAGTGCATAAAAAATGTAGCATCGTTACAAGGGACAACCAATATTATTTTCCCGTTGGAGACCGAGGCAAATATTTTGAATGTAGAAGGCTTAGATAAATTATTTGAACAATATAAACCCTCTTACGCTATTAATTGCGCTGCTTATACTGCGGTGGATAAAGCTGAAGATGATATTGAACTGGCAGAGAAAATTAATAATATAGGTGCTGTAAACTTAGCTACACAGTGCAAAAAGCATGGAACTGTGCTAATCCATATTTCAACAGATTTTGTATTTAAAGGCGATATTGCCCACCCGCTTACAGAAACAGATGAAGCAAAGCCCATCAGTGTTTACGGGCAAACAAAATTAAATGGTGAACTTGGCGTAGCTTCCATTTTAAACGACCATTTTATCATTCGTACGGGGTGGCTTTACTCAGAATATGCCAGTAACTTCGTAAAAACGATGTTAAAGCTGGGCAATGAGCGTGATGAGCTTAAAATTATAGCCGACCAGGTTGGTACACCCACGTATGCTATTGACCTGGCAACATTTATTTTTACCGTTATAAATAGTCAAAATAAAGCTTTTGGAACTTATCATTATAGTAATGAGGGCGTAACCTCGTGGTTTGATTTTGCCCGTGCAATATTTGATATTTCTGAAACGAAAGTAAAGGCAATTCCTATTCGTACGGATGAATATCCAACTAAGGCCACACGTCCGGCTTATTCGGTAATGGACAAAAGTAAAGCAAAGCAAACATTTAATATAGAAATACCGTATTGGAGAGATAGCCTTATAAGCTGTATACATAAACTCCGACAATAACTTAATATACATGAAAGGAATAATTTTAGCCGGTGGGTCCGGTACAAGGCTTTATCCAATAACAAAGGCAATAAGTAAACAGTTAATGCCTATTTACGATAAACCGATGATATATTATCCGTTATCAGTATTAATGCTGGCTGGTATAAAAGATATCCTGATTATTACTACACCCGAAGATAATGAGAGCTTTAAACGATTATTGGGCGATGGAAAAGACCTTGGCTGCAATTTTGAATATGCTGTACAAACGGTACCAAACGGCTTAGCGCAGGCTTTTGTAATAGGCGAGAAATTTATAGGTAATGATAAAGCGGCGCTTGTATTAGGCGATAATATATTTTACGGCAGTGGGTTTAGCAAACTGATACGCAGCTTTAACGATGTTAACGGAGCGGCTGTTTTTGCCTATCCGGTTGCCGATCCGGAGCGTTATGGGGTTGTAGAATTTGATGAGGATTTTAAAGCTTTATCTATTGAAGAGAAGCCTGAAAAACCAAAATCAAATTTTGCAGTACCGGGATTGTATTTTTATGATAATACTGTTGTAGATATAGCCAAGAATTTAAAAATGTCGCCACGGGGCGAATACGAAATAACCGATGTAAATAGGTTTTACCTGGAACAGGGAACTTTACAAGTAGGGGTAATGGACCGGGGTACAGCATGGTTAGATACCGGCACTTTTGATTCACTAAGCGATGCCAGCGAATTTGTACGTGTTATTGAAAAACGCCAGGATACTAAAATAGGATGTATTGAAGAAGTTGCTTACCGTATGGGATTTATTGATAAACAACAGCTTAAAGAAATAGCCCAAAAATATATTAAGAGTGGCTACGGCCAATATTTACTGCGCCTGATCAAGTAAGCCTGTTATTATTTCAGGTTTAATATCATCAGGCTGAAGCCAGTGAATTGTTTTGTCTTTCCTGAACCAGGTTAGCTGTCTTTTTGCAAAGTGCCTTGTGTTCTGTTTTATCAGTTCAATCGCTCTGTTCAGGTCGGTTTTATTATCCAGGTAGTCAAAAACTTCGCTGTAACCAACCGTATTTAATGCATTCAGGCTGCGGTAGGGTATAAGTTCTTTAACCTCTTCAACTAATCCATCTTTAATCATTTCATCAACCCGTTGGTTAATCCGGTCATACAAAACCGCGCGTGGCAGGTCCAACCCAATTTTTAAAGTATCGAAAGGGCGTTTATTAATAGTTGATTTCCTGAATGATGAAAAAGGCTTACCGGTGCTTCTATAAACTTCTAAAGCTCTTATAATACGCTGTGGGTTCTGCAAGTCAACCTCGTCATAGTAAGCCGGGTCGGCAGTTTTTAATTCATCCTGCAAGGCAGCAATGCCTTTCAGGGCAAATTCAGTATTAAGCTGTTCTCTTACGGTCACGTCCGCCTGTGGCATGTCATCAAAGCCCTCGCATAAGGCTTTAATATATAGGCCCGAGCCGCCAACCAATATCACTATATTATGACTTTGAAAAAGCTCATCCAATAACGCCAGGCCCTGTTTTTCAAAATCGCCAACAGAGAAAGGTTCAGTTACAGAATGCGAATCAATAAAGTAGTGTTTTGCCGCCGCAAGCTCAAGCCAGTTGGGTTTTGCGGTGCCAATAGCCATTTCGCGATAAAACTGCCGCGAATCTGCCGAAATAATCGCCGTTTTATAATGCTGTGCAAGCTTTATAGCCGCGGCGGTTTTACCCGATGCGGTAGGCCCGGCAATAACTATGAGTTTATGATTCATGGGTCATACCTATAGCAATTCGTTAATAAATAACACAGGTACTATTAACCAATTATCCATGAACCATCAACTAATTAATAATCGTCGTGCGATTTGCTGTCGTCTTCAAAATTATCGTCATCGGCAAATTCGCTGCCAAATTCATCCTCTTCCGCCTCCTCGTGTTCATCTGCAACAGCTTCACCGGTTTCATCTACTTCAGAGAAATCTTCTGTATCCTCATGGTTCATGCCCATTTCGCTTAAGAAATCAAAGTCATCTGCTCCTGTTTCGGCAGTTGCAGCGGTTGCGGCATCAGCCACGGTAACAAATTGCCTTGGCGCATCGCCGGTTGATTTAATGATAGCAGGATAGGTAACGCCAGGTGTTTCGTCAAGAATGATCTTCATCAACTCTACATGGAAATCAAAAGGGCGGTCGAAATTAAAAGTGTAATAAAATTTTTGATGCGGATCGTCAATGCGGCTGCTTAGCTTTACTTTTTCCATCAGGGCCACGCCACGGTCAATCCTTCGTTGGTTAGGCAGATAAGTAACTTCCTCGCCCTTTAACCATTGATCATTGCTAATGTAAAAAGATGAAGAATATTCTGAATTATAACCTGTTGATTGATGTATAGCCCGGTGAAGATCTTCAAATGTTTGGGTCGATTTAATATCTATCTCCCTGCTTACATCATCATAATCTTCAAAAGTAACTCTAAATCTGTATAGTGCCATTGTGTATTTTGTGGTAGATTTTTACTGTAAAAATAATGTTTTAATTTGTGATTGTGTTTGCCACAACTTTTAAGCCAATTTCTTCGCCTTTTTTAATTGTGTAGTTTATTGCCTCCGGGCGCGAGTTAGGGATCTCGCCCTCCAGTATCGCTTCGCGGATCTTATTTTTGATAATTCCAACCTCGCGGCCTTCCTTAATACCGAATAATTCCATAATATCCGTACCTGTAACCGGGGGCTGCCAGTTGCGGATATTATCCCGCTCTTCAACATCTTTTAATTTTTGCTGAACCAGCTCAAAGTTGTTTCGGTACTTTTTAACTTTGTACTCGTTTTTGGTAGTAACGTCTGCTTTACACAACAACATTAGCCCCTCAATATCATCGCCTGCCTCAAACAACAACCGCCGCACGGCAGAATCAGTTACTATCGACCGCGATAAAACTATAGGCCTTAAATGCAGTTGCACCAGCTTTTGCACCAGTTTCATTTTTTCGTTCAACGGCAGTTTTAACTGTGCGAAGATCTTGGGCACCATGCGTGCGCCTTTATCCTCATGTCCGTGGAAAGTCCAGCCGTGGCCCGGCTCAAAACGCTTGGTTGGCGGTTTGGCAATATCATGCAATATGGCTGCCCAGCGTAACCAAAGGTCTTCGGTGGTTTCACAAATGTTATCCAGCACTTGCAGTGTATGGTAAAAATTGTCTTTATGGCCCTTGCCGTCAATATATTCTACGCCATACAGCGTAGTCATAACCGGGAAGATCTTATGCAGTAAGCCGGTGTCAAACAAATAATTAAAACCTATTGATGGCTTGGGTGATAAAATGATCTTATTCAATTCATCCGTTATACGCTCCTGCGATACAATAGTTATGCGGTCCTTGTTGTTTTTTATAGCATCGACAGCTATTCCATCTATCTTAAAATTTAACTGCGATGCAAACCTTATGGCGCGCATCATCCGTAACGGATCGTCAGAAAAAGTTTCGACAGGGTTAAGCGGTGTACGTATCAGCTTTGCTTCCAGGTCTTTTATGCCCTCAAACGGATCGATCAGGTCGCCAAACGTATCAGGGTGTAAGGAGATGGCTAAAGCGTTAATGGTAAAATCGCGGCGTTTTTGGTCATCTTCTAATGTGCCGTTCTCCACTATCGGCTTGCGCGAATCAAGCCGGTACGATTCTTTACGGGCGCCAACAAATTCAACCTCCAGGTCCTGGTATTTTAAAGATGCCGTACCAAAGTTTTTAAATATGGCCAGCTTTACTTTTAATTTAGCCGCGACAGCTTCGGCAAAAGCAATCCCGTTGCCTATGATAACGATATCGATATCCTTTGACGGGCGCTCTAAAAAAATATCGCGAACAAAACCGCCGATAGCATATACCTGCAAATTATGTTCGCCGGCAAGCTTTGATATAACGGTAAATACGCGATGTTTTAGATGTTGCTTCATTGAAGTGCAAAGCTAACAAAATTACCCGTTTTTGTCCCGAAAGGGTGATCCACATTTACTGATCCACTCATCAAAATAGGGCAAAAAATGGCCAATTTTCAATTATTTCATTTTCAATAAATTAATTAAATGTTATAGCTAAATATCCTGACGAATAAGGGTGATCCAAAGTGATCCGCTTTATTTATTAAATGGTTGACAATTAAATATTTAGATGTTTTAGGTGATTCAACTGATCCACATTTTAAAATGGATCACCTGCACATTCATAACGATGACTTTTAAACACATCGCTACTTACACCTAACGCCTTATAAACTCAAAACGGCCATCCGGCTCCAGGCGCATTATGGTTGATGGATTTTTAATTTCCATGCTGTGTTGGTCCACATCAACCACATAATCAACACCATCAATAATTTCCTGCTCTATTTGCGAGAAGTACTGGGGCGATGGTTTGCCGCTGATATTAGCCGAGGTTGAAACCAACGGCCTGCGCAAACGCTGTATCAAAGCCTGGCAAAAGGGGTGATTAGATACACGAATACCCACGCTGCCATCAGTTGCTATCAGCGCCGCAGATATATTACGGGCACTAGGTAAAACCAGCGTTAGCGGGTTCTCGGCATATTCAATAAGGTTATATGCAAGCTCGGGTACTTCCTGTACATAGCTTGCCAGTTTATTATCGGTATCCAGCAGTATGATCATACTTTTGGTCTCGCTGCGTTGTTTAAGCTGGTAGATCTTTTGCACGGCTTCGGTATTTGCGGCATCGCAACCTATCCCCCAAATGGTATCGGTAGGGTAGAGGATGATCCCGCCATCCTGCACAACTTTAAAAGCTTTGGCAACTTCGTCTCTAAGCATGGTTTAAATATAAGCTTAAGGCGTTAATAATTCTTTGTTCGTCTAATAGTTCCATACACTTGGGTATGCCATATAGTTTGCACTCGTTACGTACACATGGCTCGCAGTTTAACTGGCCTGCCCGCAGTACGGTTAAGTTAGTTTTATTATAGGGCGCGGTATTGTTTTCATTGCCGGCACCAAATAGGGCAATAACCGGTACACTTAAACTATTGGCTAAATGTGCCGGGCCAGAATCTGTGGTTAACAACACTTTGACGCCTGCCATTAAGTTGGCAAGGCCAACTAATGTTGTTTTGCCAGTGTAGTTTTCTATTCGGTCCTGGTTGCCGGCATTAACCAATAGTTGCTCTATAAAAACAGCGTCTTTTGGTCCGCCTATTAAGCCAAACCGGGCTTCGGTAAAAGTACTGGTTAACAGTTTTAATAATGCCCTGCCCTTATCCAACGGCATTCGTCGCGATTCGGCTTCCGAATTAAAATTAAGCAGGATAAGCCCGTTTGGTTTTCCGTCAGTAGCATGTAACGAAACTTTGCGGCCTGTTACCGGCATTTCATTCAATTGCGCTAATATGGACAAGTACTCATCAACCCGGTGAACGTTCTTTGGCCTTTTTAAAACTTTGGTCAGCAAAAAAAAGCCGCCCTCTTTACTAAAGCCAATGCGTTGTTTTGCGCCGGTAGCTTTACCCATTATTGCTGCTGATAGCGAATCGGGTAGGGTAAAAAAGATATCATAGTTTTCTACACGCAGCAGTTTGCCATAACGGTAAACGCCGCCAAGGCCCTTAAACTCGTCTTTACTAAATGAATGGATTTTGGTTAAGCCGGGGATAAGTGACGCGATTGCGCTCAGCTCTTTTTTAATAATAACATCAACCTGCGCCGCCGGGTAAAACTGTTTAACCGCCCCGATGAAAGCTGTACTCATAACTACGTCACCAAGCCAGTTAGGCAATCTTACCAGTATCTTCATTTAGTTGTGAGTTTTGAGTTATGGGTGGTGAGTTTTGATCGAGTTATTAAAACTCAGTACTCAAAACTCATCACTCAAAACTGTTAAACGGCTACATTATTTTCCCTCAAAGCATCATTTAACGATGTCTTTTTGTCGGTTGATTCTTTGCGTTTGCCGATAATGAGCGCGCACGGAACCTGGAAATCGCCGGCAGGGAATTTTTTAGTATATGAACCCGGGATCACTACCGAGCGGGCAGGAACACGGCTTTTATATTCAACCGGTGAGCTGCCTGTAACATCAATAATTTTGGTTGATGCAGTTAAAACCACGTTAGCGCCTAAAACGGCTTCACTTTCTACGTGTACACCTTCAACTACAATGACCCTTGAGCCTAAGAAACAATTGTCCTCAATAATGACTGGCGAAGCCTGTATCGGCTCTAAAACACCGCCAATGCCTACACCACCGCTTAGGTGAACATGCTTGCCAATTTGCGCGCACGAGCCAACAGTGGCCCAGGTATCAACCATAGTGCCTTCATCAACATACGCGCCAATGTTTACATAGCTTGGCATCATAATAACCCCCTTTGCCAGGAACGCGCCATAACGTGCGCTTGCACCAGGCACTACACGTACGCCTGTTTTTTTATAGTCGGTTTTTAGCTTCATTTTATCATGAAACATAAAAGGCCCGGCTTTGATTTCTTCCATTGTGCGGATAGGGAAGTATAGTATTACTGCTTTCTTTATCCACTCGTTATTATGCCAGCGGTTGCCTATTAGTTCAGCAACACGGATCTCGCCTTTGTCAAGGCGCTCAATAACGGTCTCAATAGCGTCGATATATTCTTTGTAATTCAACAGGTTCCTGTCTTCCCAGGCTGCTTCGATTAATTTTTTAAGGTCTTGCATCGGTATAATTAAACTTTCGACAAATTAAAGGAATTTTAGGGAGATTTGTTTTATAATTTGTTTGTCCGTATGCCGTGATTCTTAACACGATAGTTTATCGCCGGGCAAATAAGTTTGTTTCACGAAAATGCGAAACAAATGAAACACATGAAACAACAATTTAGGTTAAGTTATTGTAAATCAAATTATTGCGTAAAACGGATGAAACAAAATGAAACAACTTATTGGTCAGGGTTTTTTAGTGTGTTTTTTATTTAACTGGCTTTTAATTAGGGTATTATATAATGTCGCGTTTCGGGCGGGTTTTGTTTCACGAAACAACAATGGTGAAACAAAAATTAATGGCACTACGGACGTGTTTGTTTCGTTAAGCATCATTCAAACATTAACTTTGCATAGTGCAAATTCATCACCATGCCCGAAAAAGAAAAACTCCGTATAGATAAATACCTCTGGTCCATTCGCCTGTTTAAAACACGTACGCTGGCATCTGATGCTTGTAAGGCTGGCAGGGTTAAGCTGGATGGCAACAACATTAAACCGTCGCACGAGGTTAAGCTGGGCGAGGTTTACCAGGTATCAAAAGGACCGGACAGAAAGATAATAAGGGTTACCGGTTTACTGGAAAGCCGTACCGACGCTAAAACAGCCGTAGGCTACTATGAAGACATTACACCGGTTGAACAAACACCGGCCTTTAAATCCATGTTCCATGCCCCGCTGCTAAAACGCGACCGTGGCACCGGCCGCCCCACCAAACGCGACAGGCGCGAGATAGACGGTTTGCAGGATGATTTTTTTGAGAAGAAGGTTGATTGAGTTTATTGAGTGAGTAATTGATTAAGTTTTTAGTTTGAATAACCACGCACCTAATCAACAAATTACTACTCACCAATTAATAGTCTGTCTTACTCTCGCTTTCGCTCCATAATTTAAAAGCTCCCAATGCTTCATTCCGCATCATTTGTACAAAGGGTAGTTTGCGTTTCTCCATAGGCAGGTCAAGTTCTTCATAGATAAAATGATCGTCGAAACCTATTGCTGCGGCATCAGCCTTGGTATTGGCGTAGTAGATCTTATCTATCCTTGCCCAGTAAATGGCGCCTAAGCACATGGGACAGGGTTCGCAGCTGGTATAAATTTCACAGCCTTCTAAGCTAAAAGTGCCCAGCTCCTGGCAGGCCAGGCGTATAGCCGATACTTCGGCATGAGCAGTGGGATCATTATTAGGTACCACTTTGTTGGCACTGCGGGCCAGCACCATGCCGTCTTTCACTATTACGGCACCAAACGGGCCGCCTTGTCCTTCTTTAACATTATACTCAGACAGGTCGATGGCCATCTGCATAAATTTCTCGTTGTTCGTCATACTTCTTTCCCTCCATAAAAAGGAAAACCCCAACTTACAGCCGGGGTTTTCCTTTTAGTATTTAAATGCACATTAGCTTATTTTTTATCCTTCGCGTAGGCGTCGTTTAATGTTTTAAGCGCTTCGGCAGTTATGTCAAGGCTTGGATCTACATATAAAACACCCGGGGTGCTTTTTGAATAAGTTAATACCAATTTATAGCCTTTTTCTTTAGCGTAGTTTTTAGAGAACTCGGTTAGCTTATCAAAAAGCTTCCCGGTTTCCTTAGCTTGCACTTCCTGCATGTCAGCTGATTCGCTTTGCTGGAATTTTTGAAACTCCTGTTGTTCGCGGCCGAGGCGTTGCTCGGTAGTCTGGCGTTTATCTGCAGGCAGGGTAGCAGCTATTTTTTGATATTCAGCAATTTCGCGTTGCAGGGCCTGGCCCTTTGATGCAACTTCATTTTGTGCTGCTTTACCTTTTTCGGTCAGGCGGTTCTGCATGTCCTTAGCATAGTCATACTTGCTTATTAAGCTATCAGAGTTGATATATACAGTTGTGCCCTTATCTGCTGTAGTAGTAGTGGTTGTAGCTGCAACCGGTGTAGCAGCAGGTTTGTTATTACAGGCAGCAACGCTTGCCGCAACTAATAAACCCAATGTGATTTTTGTTAATGTAGAACCCGTGGTTTTCATTTAAAGTGTTTTGTTTTTTGATGTTTGAAGATACTGACGCATCGTCATTTTTTAATAAAATTTTCACAAAGATAAACTTTCATATTAAGTATCCTAATCAATTACCTGTGGTTTAAAAATAGCAGATATCAATATTGATTTTGGCGTTTTGTTGTTTTAAAAACCTGTTTCCTAACTCGTTATATCCCAGTATGATTTTCAAGCCATTTTTGAGCTACGCTTAAGTATATTAACAACCGCTCATTTTATCAACAGTAGTGGTAATATGGCTTAAAATGCGTATTTTTGTGAGTTATTGTTTCAACCAAAATATGAGCGAAGAAAATATAGATAAATCGAATTACTCAGCAGATAATATACAGGTTTTAGAAGGTTTAGAGGCGGTGCGCAAGCGCCCTTCCATGTACATCGGCGATACAGGCGTAAAAGGCCTGCACCACTTAGTGTATGAGGTTGTAGATAACTCTATTGATGAGGCCTTAGCCGGTTACTGCGATACTATAAATGTTACTATCCATAAAGGCAACTCTATAACCGTTGTCGACAACGGCCGTGGTATCCCGACAGGTATCACTACTAAAGAAAAAGTATCGGCGCTACAAATTGTAATGACTGTTTTACACGCCGGTGGTAAGTTTGATAAAGACACTTACAAGGTATCAGGTGGTTTGCACGGTGTGGGTGTAAGTTGCGTTAACGCGTTATCAACCCATATGAAAACGGTTGTTGAGCGCGAAGGCAAAATGTTTACCCAGGAATATTCAGAGGGTAAGCCTTTGTTTGAGGTTAAAGAAATTGGTACATCAGCGCGTACCGGTACCACCCAAACCTTCCAGCCGGATCCGACGATATTTACCCTGACCACCGAATACAAATTTGATACGCTGGCTGCCCGTTTACGCGAGCTTGCTTATCTGAATAAAGGTATAAGGTTAACGTTAACCGACGAGCGCGAACCTAACGAAGATGGTTCTTTAGTAACAGAAGAATTCTATTCGACCGGCGGCTTAAGCGAGTTTGTTAAGTTTTTAGATGGCACCCGTACATCTATCATCCCTGAGCCTATTTATGTTGATGGTATAAAACAAGGCATCCCGGTTGAACTGGCTTTGCAATACAATGATACCTATACAGAAAACGTACACTCGTACGTAAATAATATTAACACGCATGAGGGCGGTACACACGTTGCAGGTTTTCGCAGAGGGTTAACCCGTACTTTAAAAAGCTATGCCGATAAAGAAGGCTTGTTAAAGAACCTTAAAGTTGAAATTACAGGAGATGACTTCCGCGAAGGATTGACCGCTGTAATTTCTGTAAAAGTACAGGAGCCTCAGTTTGAGGGCCAAACCAAAGGCAAGTTGGGTAACAACGAAGTAATGGGTGCGGTTGATATGGCCGTAGGCGAGATTTTAGGTAATTACCTGGAAGAGCATCCTAAAGAGGCCCGTATGATTGTGAGCAAGGTTGTATTGGCAGCTACGGCCCGTGCCGCCGCGCGTAAAGCACGCGAAATGGTGCAGCGTAAAAGCGTTATGGGTGGCTCTGGTTTACCAGGCAAGCTGTCTGATTGCGCTAACAGCGATCCGGCATTATGCGAGCTTTACCTTGTCGAAGGTGACTCGGCGGGTGGTACCGCCAAGCAGGGCCGTAACCGCGAGTACCAGGCTATCCTGCCGTTACGTGGTAAGATCCTTAACGTAGAGAAAGCCATGGAGCATAAGATCTACGAGAACGAAGAGATAAAGAACATGTTTACCGGCCTTGGCGTAAGCCGCGGTACACCCGAAGATGATAAGGCATTAAACCTGACCAAGCTGCGTTACCACAAAATTGTGATCATGACGGATGCTGACGTGGATGGTTCGCACATTACAACACTAATCCTTACTTTCTTCTTCCGTTATATGAAGGAGCTGATTGAGGCTGGTTACGTTTACATTGCATCGCCGCCACTTTACCAGGTTAAAAAAGGTAAAGAGTTTGAATATTGCTGGAACGAAGATCAGCGTCTCGCTGCTATCCAGCGCCTTAAAGGTGCCGGTAAAGAAGACAGCGTGCACGTACAGCGTTACAAAGGTTTGGGTGAGATGAACGCCGAGCAATTATGGGAAACCACTATGGACCCTGCCCGCCGTACCCTTAAAAAAGCAAGCATTGAAAACGCTGCCGAGTGCGATCATACTTTCTCTATGTTAATGGGCGATGAGGTTGCTCCGCGCCGTGCATTTATTGAGAAAAACGCGAAATACGCGAGAATAGATACATAAGATTTTGTCCCGATAGCTATCGGGATAAGAATTATTAAAAAAGCCGCCCCGACGTATGTTGGGACGGCTTTTTGTTTGTAAGGCTATTTCCTTTTGCTGTTTAACTCCTGCATTTTAGCGGTCAGGTTGCTTCGTAGCTGGGGCATATATTTTGTCATCATATTAGTTATCATTTCTTTTTGAAGCACAGGTGCAGAGTTCGCTAACTTTTTACCTTCGGGAGTGCTGTAAAAGTCAATGTATTTTTGAATTTCCTGCTGGGTGAAATGTTTTTCATAAACAGGCACCATGTCGGCCAATATTTGGGGCATTAGTTTTTTTATTTCGTTTTGAGAAAAAGCGGCCAATTCTTTCTGCTTTTTCTGATCGCCGCCGAACATTGTAGGAGACTGGCTAAAGATGGCCGTCATGTTACCTGACATAGCGTCCATAGCTTGCTCCGTTCCCATTAATTTAAACAGTTTCAAAGTTTTTTCATGCGATTTTTGTGCAGATACATTCAGCGTAATAGCTGCCAGCAAAATAATAAATAGTGATCTTTTCATTTTTTAAGAGTTTAAGTTTATAAAATATTAAGCAAGTATAGTTAAATTTATATACATAAGTATATTATGTATATAAATTATTTAGGTATAGTGTTTGTAGGTATATAAACGCAAGCAAACAGCACTTTTTTAGCATATTTGATTAATGAACAACGAAAAACAAAACGTTTACAAAGTTTACGACAAGATAGCCAACTGGTTTGCTGCAAACCGTAACGTGGTTTTATTGGAGAAAAAGTATCTTGATGATTTATCAGGTCGGTTGCCTGAACAAGCATCCGTTTTAGATTTGGGTTGCGGTACAGGTGTGCCTATCCTTAAATACCTTGTCGATCAAAATGTTAATGTTACCGGTGTTGATGCCAGTAGTGAGATCTTAGCTATTGCCAAAATAAATTTCCCTGCAACCGAATTTATCTTACAGGATATGCGCCAGCTTAAGTTAAGTCGTAAGTTCGACGCTATAATTGCCTGGAATAGTTTTTTCCATTTACCCGCCGAAGATCAGCCGGCTATGTTTTCACTTTTTGCTCAGCACCTTAAGCCCAGTGGTATTTTACTTTTCACTTCCGGGACAGCGCACGGCGAAGCATGGGGCATCAATGGCGGCGAAAATTTATTCCATGGGTCTTTAGATACTGCTGAATATGAAGATTTGCTAAAAACCCACAATTTTGAAGTTATAAAGCATGTTATTGACGACGAAGAGTGTGGTGCAACTGTTTGGATGGCGAGATATATTGGGTGATCCTATATTTCTTACTACGTCAGCAATGAGGGATTGGAGAAAGTTACTTCTTTACCGTTTTCCTTTTCGCCACAATATAACTCGCAATCTTATCAATATCAACTTTATTGATTGCCCCATTCCAGGCAGGCATACCTTTATCTAACACACCATTTGTTATAATATTAACTATCGATTGTTTACCACTTCCATGTTTTAAGGCAACGCTGATAAGGTTGGCACCTTTATCTGTCCCTTTCAGATCATTACCATGGCAGCTGGCGCACATTTGCTGTATCAGTATTGGTGTGGTCATTTTTACCGCTCTGGTTTGAGCAACCTTATTAGCTTAGATTTTCTGGGATGAGAATAAAGTATTTTCTGTTCCGGATGGGCGAAGTCGCAGTATCAGATCATCGCCAGGCCTTGGTTTTCCCTCTGCCGGGTCAACGTTTGTGGTTGACATATAAATGTACCCATCGGGGCCGGTAATTAACGAGCGGATCCGGCCGAACTTCTCTTTAAATATAATCTCCTGGCCAACTATCTTGTCGCTATTAAGTGTAAGTATCAAAATGCCCTCGCCGCGCATACAGGCTACCAACAACTTGCCTTTTAACTGCGGAAATCTGTCGCCTTTATAAAACATAGCCTCGCTTGGCCCGATGGATGGTGTAAATTCGGCCAGTGGTGTTAACATGCCCTCTTTAGTTAACTGGTGATGAATAATGGGCCAGCCATAGTTCATGCCTTTTTTTATGATGTTGATCTCATCGCCGCCTGTTGGTCCGTGTTCTGATTCGAACAACGTATTAGTGCCGGGCTGAAATACCAATCCCTGTGGGTTACGATGGCCGTAGGTCCAGATCTCTTTGCGGGCCGTGTCGTTGTTAATGAAAGGGTTATCGGCAGGGATGGTACCGTCATCATTAAATCTCAGGATCTTGCCGTTAAGGGCTTTCAGGTCCTGCGCTAAAATAGCTTCGTCGGCATCGCCGGTAGTGATGTATAGTTTTTTATCAGGACCGAAAACTAAGCGGCAACCGGTATGGTTTTGGTTGGCGTGGATGTTATCCCTTATAACCAATGGTTTTATTAAAGTGTCGTTCCTGAACTCATAACGTACAATTTGCAGGCGCATTTTAGTACCCTGCCAATAATCATTCGCCATATAAACCAAACGGTTATGAATAAAATCCGGGTGAAGCACCAGGCCCAGCAATCCTGTTTTATTGCGTTGCGGGATATCAGGGATAACAAAGGCGGGTCTATCAACCAGTTTACCATTCCTGAAAATGCGTAATTTGCCGTTACGCTCTGTAAACAGCAGGCTGTTATCAGGCAGGAAAACTAATTGCCATGGCACCACCAGGTCATGCGCCAGTGTATCTACTTTAAATCCGGTTGTATCTGCTATCGCGATACTGATCCTGGCCTTTTTACCGGCAACAAAAGCGCTTAATGTAACCGCTATAAAACAAACTGCTATAAACCATTTTAGTGTTTTCATTTATCGACTTATGTATGAGGTAAGTTACTAAAAAGTTATTTAAGCAAAAACTTTAAAATTTATATACATAAGTTTGTTATGTATATAAATTATTTATATGTTTGTTTTATTATGAGCACAAACCCGTTATTAAAAGGCACTTTGCAAACCATTATATTAAGACTGTTAGAAGACAATACAGAAATGTATGGTTATGAAATTACGCAAAAGGTAAAAGAAATTTCGGCAGGCGACGTACTGCTTACTGAGGGCGCATTATACCCTGCCTTACATAAACTGGAAGCCGACGGCTTTTTGGAAACTTTTACCCAGGTGGTTGATAACCGGGTGCGTAAATACTATCGCCTTACAGAACAGGGCGGCAAAGAAGTAACTAACAAAATTACCGAAGCCGAAGCTTTTATAGATCAGTTGCAGTTATTGCTAAATCTTAAACCTGCTGTAAAATGAAGCCAAACCAGGAGCAGCAAAACTTTATAAAAGCACAGCTACAAAGTATAACATACGTGCAAGAAACGTATGAAGAGTTGTATGATCATGTGCTTACTGCATTAGAGGGAGTACCCGATGATGCCCCATTTTTTGATGCGGTTAACAACATCATTGAAAATGACCTGGGCGGAGCGAAGGCCATAAAATCAATTGAGGCTAAATATTTAAAAATAGCTATCAAAGAATATATATTCGATTACTTTAGATGCTTGGGCCAATGCTTAACATCTTATTTCATGTTAATTATAATCGCGGCTACCGTTGGATATTATCTGTTGATGCAGTATGAGTGGTTTAATGCGGTTATAGGGCAAGTTATAACTTCATTTATAATTTTAATTCCGGCAGCTATTGTTGGGAGGAAAACTGTTAATACAATAGCAAACGCGCCGGTAAAAACCCTAATAATGGATTATGCAAAAACAACCATAAGGCCATTTGGAAATATCTTTATGCTCTTTTTTCCGATGCTGTTATGGACAAATGTTTCTTTAGTATGTATGAAATTACAACGAGCTAAGTTAATACCAAATCAAATAGACTATAACGGAATGCCTGTTAATGTAGCGTCAGTGCTGTTTTTTATCATCCTTATACACGCAGTAGCCTATCATAAACTATATAAGGATTGGCATAAAACATTAATGGCAAGCTATCTATAATACCTAAACCTTATCACAATTATAGTTACATTCACCTAAAAACAATTCACTAATTCACTCATTAAAAAGGATACCCGATAGCCAAATTAAAGATCAAATTCTGACCACGCCATTCGGCGCTTCTAAAGTCTATCTGGTTAATTACTACGCGCTGACCCGGTGGCAATTGTGGTTTGATGATAGGGAAGGCCAGGTCCGTACGTAATATCAATACTGATAGGTTAAAGCGTAAACCCGCGCCGGCATCGGCAGCCATTTGGCTGATAAAATTCTTGCCAAAAGCCCCCCCCGGAATAACGCTCTTGCTGTTTAACAGCCAGATGTTACCGGCATCAACAAATAAGGCGCCTTCAACTATACTGAATAGTTTAGGGCGATACTCTAAGTTAGCCTCTATCTTTATATCTCCCGATTCGTCCGGCAGGAACTGTGTACCCCCCGTAACGCTTGGAGGTGGGTTGTAAACACCCGGGCCTAACGACCTTGCCTGGAAACCACGCAGGCTGTTAGCGCCCCCAATAAAGAACTGCTGCGTATAAGGCATGACGGTTGAGTTACCATAAGGCAAACCAACGCCAACTTGTAAGCGGGTGGCAATTTTACTTGCCGGCCCTAATTTATGGTAGAACCTAATCTCGTTCTCCAACTTAACGTATTGGTTAAATGGAGTGCCGAATAATTTGCGGACTTTTCCGCTTAAGGTGTCTGCCCCGCTAATAATGCCATAAAGATTACCCGATAAACTGATCTTTCCGTTATAATAGAAAGTGTTAACCCTGGCATCTTCCATTGTGTTGGTATACGTATAGCTATAGCTTGGTCCAAAAGTAAACTGGTTATCAATAACGTGCTGTAAGGCAGGATTACGGGTTTTTGCAATGCTATCAGTATATATTTTGCTTACGCTGGCCGCATTAACATACATTACTTCTAATAAGTTTAACTCATGCTGTTTGTGTAGGTTGGGTTTCCATTGGTAACCAAACGATGCATTGAACGAATTAAGCTTATATAGTTTACTACGGTCAATAAGCGTATAGCCAGTATTTAAAATGGTATGCGGAATAAATGCACCATCGGTTTTAAAATCCCAGGGACTAATAAATCTTGGCCATGACAGCGATGGCTTGATACCAAACTGGTAAACGTTATAGCCGTTGTTACGTGCGCCAAACTGGATATCGGAACTTACAAACCCGGTTACCGCAAACAGCTCGCCGCCTTTAAATGTGTTTTTATTACGGAAGGTCAGGTTAAATTGCGTACCGTTAAAATTGGCGGAGGTCTGGCGTCCCAGGATCTCGGCTTGTAATGATTTGCGTTTGTATTGGGTCAGGTAATAAAACACGTCCAGTTTAGCCGAATCGGGTGTTACGTCCTCAAACCTGTTTTTTACATAACGAAACGGACCCAGCTCAATAAACCGGTTCAGGCTTTTGTTATGCTCTGTACGGTTATAAACTTCGCCGGGATGGAGCAGCACCGCGTTTTTAAACATAAATGCTCTTACGCTGTGTTTAGGGTCGATAACGTTATACCAGCGATAACGCTCGGCCGAATCGAGCTTCGTCGAAGTATCCCTTAAACTATATTTAGGGTAAACATAAATATCCCTGATCTGGTAGATCCAGCGGGCTTGGTCGGGGGTGGTTTCCTTCACCTTAACAAAGATATCCACCTGGTGATTGGCAATGGTACTATCATACCGCATGATCAAATAATCAGGACCGAAATAAAAGAAACCTTTTTCTTTCAACCGGGCATCAATACGGATACGTTCGTTTTTGATCACATCCAGATCGTAGCGGTCGCCAACTTTTAAAAAACTTTCTTTAGCGGTACCGGCAACTGCAGTATCTAAATCGTTATTATCCGTAGGGAATATAACCTTGCGGTAATGGTATGCCGGGCCGGTTTGTACCGTATATACCGCTTTAGCTACTTTTGATTTTTTTTTACTCACCGTATCGCCGCTAACGTTAGCCACGAAGAACCCTTCGTTTTGAAGTCGGTTGGTTAAAATACTTGCGTTTTTTACCACATCAACATTGCTTACCAAAACAGGCGGCTCGCCTAATTTAGTGTTCAGGAAATGCTTAAGCCCTCTTACTTTATTGGTGCGGGTTTTATTATAGATCCAAAGTTTATAACGCAAACCCAGGATATTGGTGTTTGGCTTAGGGCGCAGTAATTCTTCCAGATCAGTGGTTAATGCCTTGGCTTCGCTTTTCTTAGTGTTTTGTTTGTCGGTGATATTCACCCGTGCACCCGTGTATAGCTTTTGGCCGGGCGCCAGGTATTTGGTATTACTGCAGGCGCTTACAAATACAGCAAATAAAATAAAAAGTATGTATCTAAGTTTGGCCATAGTTAGTTTGATGTTTGTTTTTGTTCGGCTGGTTTGTCCGCCGGTTGCACAACTGGCGCCACAGTTTCGTCGTGTGCTTTCTCAGCCGCTTTTTGTTCTTTCTTTTTCTCTTTTTCCTTCTCTTTATATTCCTTCTGCAAATCGCGTTCGGCTTTAGATTTTCGTTTAAACAGTTCTATGAAGCGGTTATACTCGTAAGTTAAAGAGAACGCCAGGCCGGTTTCTATCACCTGCCCTTCAACCACAATAAACTGGTCGCGGCGATAGGCGCGCAGCATATAGCGGCCATCCTGCGTTAGCTTGTAGTTTATAGATAAGTTACCGGCAATGTCGGTTGTTTTTTGTCCCGGCTGATTTTGTCCCTCCAGGTTAAAGTTGTTGCCAACTGTTACTGTCAACCTGTCGTTCAGGAATTGTTTGGATAGGCCGACGTTCAGATCGGTGCGGTTCTGTTCAACGCCGCTCGAATAATCAGCGCCCGATGTTAAACCAAAGCTTAACTGTACGCCGCCACCCAGGTTTCCCGCCAGTTTATTTAACTGATCAGACAATAAGCTGCTCACGCTGTTACGGATTGCACCATTTATACTGGTACCACCACCCAGGCTTTGCAGCGGGTTATCGCCAATAAAGTGGCCCAGCACCAATACACCCAATACCTGCTTGTTTAATTCGTTAGGGTCCTGCCGTATTTGTGCCAGGCGCGTATTGACAGTCGCAATCACATCCGGCGATACGGTATAGCTGCTATCAGGCAGCACAATATCAAAAGTGATATCGGGTTTCATCAACTCATTACGCAGGTTAAGGTTTACATTAAACGGCAGCTTTTGCTTGTACATGGTAAGATTGGTACCGTCATCGCCTATTTGCTGATTTACCAGGTCAATAGGCGGTACGTTAGCTACATAAACTGCTGTCAGGTCAACATTAGCTGTAGTCGGGTCGCCCGTCCAGGTAATGCTGCTGCCTTTTTTAAAGTTGAAGGTGCGTTTTACCGTTGCATAGGCCAGGTTGTATGATCCTTGTTCCACCACATAAGTACCAGTCAAAGTAGTTTTGCCGCTTGGGTCAATACCGCCATTTAAATTTGCTTCGCCTCTTATATGTACCACGTCGCCATTGCGTTCATCAACTACGATGTTAAAGTTGGCGGCTTTGTTTATTTTGATAGTTGCGTTAACGTCCAACCCGCGTAAGTTGCTTTGTTTAAGCGAGTCGAGCTGTTTAGCCAATAGGATGGAATCCAATTTCGGCGCGTTTTGATTGATAACTTCCACAACCCCCTGCCTGTCTTCAATACCCGGATCATTTGACGGTAAAACAAAGGTCATATCTGTTTTATCATTCACGGTTAAGTTGGCATCAACCCTTGGTGATTCCTGCGTGCCGCGGACCTGGATGCGGGTATCTATATATAGCTTACCGTAGAAAAGTTTATTATCGGCCTGGGTAGAATTAACCGCCCTAAAGTTGGTGGCGTTAATATCAATACCAAATTTAAAGCTGGTAAAGGTTTTGGTGTACAAAGTACCGGTAACAATAGCTTTGTTCCCGGTTGAATCAACCAATGTAAAATCACGGAACAGTACGCCATCCTCATTAAAGGTTATCGTCTCTTTAGGCATGGTGAAGTACGAGTTAAGCATGGTGACGTTAAAGCCTACCTCGTTAAAATGCACATCGCCTCTTACCACCGGCGCTGATGTATTGCCGGTTATTTTAAGCTGACCGGTAATAGTTCCTTTAGCATTGCGGATGGCGCCAAAACTAAATCCCTCTATGCTTTTCATGTTCAGCTTAACAATGTTCAGGTCAAGATCGAACTTGCTTTCGGGACTGGTATAGTATACGCCCTGCAAATCAACCTGGTTGCCTCTGCCGGTAATACTCATGTTGGCAGCATAAGCGTTCTCTGTCTGATTATTTACTTTCAGGGCTATGTTGCCTACGGTATCGCCTTTAAAGCTGAAATCGGTAACGTTTAAATCTGCTGTAAACTTCATGGCTTTCTGGAAGTCACTGATATTGGCCTCGCCATTAATAACACCGCCAACCTGTAATGAGTCCTGCTGCGCCATTCGGGTCAACGTTTCGATATGGAAATCGCGGAAGCCAACTTTAATGGGCGAGTTAAACGCGGTGCCGGTGCTGTTAACGCTTAATACCTGGTTAGCATTGGTTATGTTAAAATTGTGGGCCAACACACCTTTGCCGCCAAACTGGAAGTAATTGTCGGCATTTACCGCCCATGGAATATAGTTAAACATTACCCCATCCTGCACAAAGCTAAACTGGTAAGCATTTGGCAACGCGCTAAATACACCAGCAATGCGATAACGTTCTTTCTTTGCTGCATCACGCACCTGCACACTCAGGTTTAGCTTATTATTTTGGGCGCTGCCGCTGATACTTGGGAAAAGCAAATCTAATGTAGATGACATTTTTATCTCATCTACTGTCAAAGCATAATTAAGCGCGTTGTTAGCCGTATTAATGGTAAGCTTACCATTGTTAATAATATAAGTATCATACACTACTTTAGGGATGGTGCCGTTAACCACAAATTCGCCGGTCGCGCTATTAAAACGTCCTGTAATATTCACCGGGTCCATTTGCTTAAGCGATGGTGCAAACTGGGTAAGCAGCGGCGTTTTCAGTATCCGCACCGCGAAGGTGAATTGTTGCGGCGAGTTAACCGGTTTAGTTTTGGCAACCGCGCTGCCCATGCTCATATCAAAATATTTGTTGATCAGATCCTGCATGGCATCGCCAACCTGGGTAAGCTTATATTTGCCGCTCAGCCGTGCGTTCATAAACGGTGTTTTTAAACGTAACGAGCTGCTATCGGCATTTGCGGTTGATACCAGGCTGATAGAATCAACCCTTATGCGCTGGTCCTTATTTACCACCAGCAGGTCGGTTACTTTAATATTAGCGTTCAGGTAATCCGGATCGGCGGTAGGCACATCAGCAATAACTTTACCGTGCAGGCGCATCGGTGTAGTGGTAAAATGCAATGCTTCCAGGTTAATGCTATCCAGCATTAAATTAGCTTTTACTGATGGATACTTTTTATTCAGATTGGCTTTAGCATCCAATGTAAAGCTGATGTTTGCGTCCCTCATCTTAGATACCACCGTATAATTACCATTGGCAGCCGTACCCTTTAGCTGCAAATTTTTATAATTATACCCTTTAACATAAGCCTGGGCCACGTTGCCATTAAACTGCAGGCTGGCTTTTTTAGGATCGAGCCCGCGGCCTTTAACATTTGCCGATAACGAAACCATACCCACCATTTTTGGCTGTTTGGTTAGCGCGCCAACGTTTAAATTATTAGCCTTGATGTTGGCCGAATAAGTGGCCCCGGTTTTACTGCCGCCGTTTTTCAGCGAAGCAATCAAATCGGCGGCGCCGTAAGTTGAACGTAAGTTTAATTTCGTGTTAAAATTGGTCATGCCGCCTTTAAAGCTGCCTTTAAGGTTCATGCTGGCCGGTATGCTGACATTTGCCGGGATGGTACCCTTAGGAACCAGCTTGGCTATATCAGTAGCGCTGGTATTGAAGTCGGCTATGTTAACGTCAAAATAAGCTTTCTTCATATCCGGCAGGCCCCTTAATTTAGCTGATGCTTTAATATGGGTGTTGCTTAGTCCGCGGACCTCCAACGAAGGAATATTTAAGTTGTCTACCTGTCCCTGTACTTTACCGTTAATAGCAAACACCGAGTTTGGCGAACTTTTAAAGGGTTCCATGCCGGCCATTGTCGGCATTAACAACAAAACATCTTTTAAGCTGATCCTGGTGCCATCAACATTAGCGTTAACCCGCAATAAGCCTATATTTTTGGTGATGGCCGCGATAGACGGATAACTAACCTGTACCTGTTTTTGAATAATAGTGCGCGGTGTTTCAACCAGCAGGTCATTCAGGTAAGCATTAGTTGGCCCGTAAAAAAAGGCGGTATGAAACCTGTTGATAGTTAACCCGCTCTTTTCATTAAACGTGAACGAATTGATCTTTCCGGAAAGAGAATCAGGGTTATAGGCAATATTTTCGGCATCGGCATTCAGTTTGGTGATATGCATGTGTGCATAGTCCAAGCCTTTGACAATTGGTGCTTGTGCTTCGTTATCAAATTTAATCTCGTCGTTAACAAATTTTATCCTGCCTAAAGTAGCGCTCCAGCCTGTTTTGTTTGGGTTTGACGTAAGGGTATCTAATTTCTTTAGCGCCTTAACAATTTCCTTTTTAACCGTTTTAGGTTTTGCAAAGGTTAGTATGGCTTTGGTATCATTAAGGTCGATGCTTTTAATACCTACCTTTTGGTTTTTAAGGTCGATCTTATCCATCTCTACCAAAAACTTGCTCAGATCTACATTGGCAGCCATCTCATCCGTACGGTAAACCACACGTACTTTCGAAATATCAATGGTACCCAAACTAAGCTCCATATTAAGCGGGGTAGTAGTGGTATCGGGCGGTGGTGGGGTTACAGCAGTTTGGATAACCTGGGCATATACGTTGGATAGGTTGATCTTTGGGATAGTGAATTTCATTTTATCCATATCAAAGTCTTTGATCCGGGTGTCGAAATGCCCCAACAGGAATTTTACATCATTACCGCTTATAGCATCCTTATAAGTTACATTTATCCGGTCGAGGATGATCTTATCCATCGAGAATTTCATGGTGGACGTAGTATCCTCGGGCTTAACTTCTTTCTTTTGCTCGCCGGTAAAAGCTTTTAGGATATAGTCATAATTAAACACGCTGTCTTTTCCGCGGCTTATTTTGGCGGTGATGCCTTGCAGATTAATCTCGTTGATCTCCACCTTATGATGCAGCAACTGCAGCATGCTGATATCAACTTTCAATTTATCGCCGGCAATAAGCGTATCTTTCTTCTGGTCCTCAAAATAAACATCCTCTAAAACCAGGAGCTTTGGCAGGCCAAGACTGATATGGCCGATCTCGACCTTAGTATGAATTTTATTTTGCAGAAAAGTTACCGCTTTGTTTTTTACAAAGTTTTGTACAGAAGGTACCTGTATTAAAATGACTACAAGTAACACCAGAAAGATGACACTTGCAATTATCCAAAGAATAGTTTTTAGAGCTATACGTCCAAATCGTCCCAATTTTATATTATTTTCAAAGTTTAAGTCGTTACTGTTGTATATTAAACAATAAGCGTGCAAAATGTTTAAGTTTTATACTTAATTATCTCATTCGGTTTAACAGAAAGTAATTACTGAGTTTTCAACATCCAATAAACGCCCACGTGTTTTTTGGTAGATTTGTATTCGTCAAAAAAAATATATTATTATATAATGCCTGATTTTTCGCACTTACACGTACATACCCAGTTTTCATTACTTGACGGTGCCGCCGATATATCAAAATTATTTAAAAAAGCAGCCGGCGATGGTATGAAGGCCCTGGCAATTACCGACCATGGTAATATGTTTGGCGCGTTTAAGTTTGTAGCCGAGGCAGGTAAGCACAATGTAAAACCAATTGTAGGCTGCGAGTTTTACGTAGTGGAGGACAGGCATAAAAAACAATTTACCAAAGAAAAGAGGGATGTACGCCGCCACCAGCTATTATTGGCTAAAAATCCCGAAGGTTATAAAAACCTGGTTAAGCTTTGCAGCTACGGCTACATGGAAGGCCTGTACAGTAAATGGCCGCGGATAGATAAAGAGCTTATTTTAAAATATCATAAAGGACTTATTGCCACTACCTGTTGTATTGGTGCATCGGTACCACAAACTATTTTAAGGGGAACCCCTGACGAAGCCGAAACAGAATTTAAATGGTGGCTTGACCTTTTTGGCGAAGATTATTACATAGAGGTACAACGCCACGAGATCCCCGAGCAGGAGATCATTAACAATACCTTGCTTAAATACGCCAAGAAATATAATGTAAAGGTTATTTGCTCTAACGATTCACACTATGTGGATCAGCAGGATAGTAACGCGCATGATATTTTATTATGCGTAAATACCGGCGATATGCAAAGCACGCCCATAGCTACGGATGAGGAGGGTGGTAAAGGCTACAGGTTTGGTTTCCCTAACGACCAGTTTTATTTTAAAACGCAGGCCGAAATGGGTAAGGTGTTTCATGATATCCCTGAATCATTAGATAATACCAACGAGATAGTTGACAAAGTAGAAGTGCTAAAGCTTAAGCGTGACATCCTGCTGCCCAACTTTGTTATCCCGCAAGAGTTCAAGATCCATAGTGAGAGTACGCCGGATGCGGATACGCTTAACCAATGGGAGTATTTAAAGCACTTAACTTTTACCGGCGCTAAAGAGCGCTATATAGATATTACACCGGAGGTTGAAGAACGCATCAACTTCGAGTTGTTTACCATACGCACCATGGGTTTTGCCGGTTACTTTTTAATTGTAGCGGACTTTATAAAGCATGGCCGGGATATCGGTGTGTTTATTGGTCCGGGCCGTGGGTCGGCAGCCGGATCGGTGGTGGCCTATTGTACAGGCATTACCAACATCGACCCGATGAAGTATAACCTCCTGTTCGAGAGATTCCTGAACCCGGATCGTAAGTCAATGCCCGATATTGATACGGATTTTGACGATGCCGGCCGCCAGAAAGTTATTGATTACGTAGTTGAAAAATATGGTAAGAACCAGGTAGCCCAAATCATTACCTATGGTTCTATGGCTGCACGTACAAGTATCCAGGATGTGGGCCGTGTGCTGGATATGCCGCTGTCTGACGTTACCGCGTTAAAGAAATTAGTGCCCGATACTTTGGGCATCAACTTAAAACAAGCCATAGAACAGGTGCCAGAACTGGCCGAGATCTATAAATCGACAGGAGATTTAAAAGGCATCGTACTTCGCGAAGCTGAAAAACTGGAAGGATCGGTACGTAATACCGGTGTACACGCGGCGGGTATCATTATTGCCCCTTATGACTTAACGGATATTGTGCCGGTTGCCACGGCAAAGGACTCCGACTTATTGGTTACCCAGTATGACGGTCGTGTAATTGAAGATGCAGGTGTAATTAAGATGGACTTTTTGGGCCTGAAAACCCTTACTATCTTAAAAGATGCTTTGAGATTGATCAAACAAAATCATGGGGTAGAGATCTCCATCGATTATATCCCGCTGGATGACGAGCTAACTTTTGAGCTATACCAACGCGGCGATACCAATGGTACATTCCAGTTTGAAAGTGACGGCATGCAAATGTACCTGCGCGACCTGAAGCCCGATAAGTTTGAAGACTTAATAGCCATGAACGCCCTTTACCGCCCGGGGCCGATAGAGTACATACCATCGTTTATTAAACGTAAACACGGTTATGAACCTGTTGAGTTTGACCTGCCGGACATGGAAGAGTACCTGGGCGAAACCTATGGAATTACCGTGTACCAGGAGCAGGTGATGCTTCTGTCGCAAAAATTGGCAGGCTTTAGTAAAGGCGATGCTGACGTTTTGCGTAAGGCCATGGGTAAGAAGCAAATTGAGGTACTAAACAAAATGGAGGCACAGTTTATGGACGGGGCAATAGCAAAGGGCCATCCGAAAGATAAGCTTACCAAGATCTGGACCGACTGGAAAGCCTTTGCGCAGTACGCGTTCAACAAATCGCACTCCACCTGTTATGCCTTTGTGGCATACCAAACTGCCTATTTAAAAGCGCATTACCCATCCGAGTATATGGCGGCGGTTTTAAATAACCAGAACAACATGGAGAAGATAACCTTCTTTATGGAAGAATGCCGCCGCATGGGGGTTGAGGTTTTGGGTCCGGATATTAACGAGTCGGACATGGCGTTTGCAGTTAACAAAAAGGGACAGGTGCGTTTTGGTTTAACCGGTGTTAAAGGAGTAGGCGATAAAGCGGTTGAAAGTATTATTGAAGAACGTGCAGAACGCGGCCCTTATAAATCTGTATATGATTTTGCACAACGATCAAATACGCGCAGTGTTAACCGCAAATCATACGAAAACCTGGTAATGGGCGGCGCATTTGATGAGTTTGGACTTAAGCGGGCACAATTCTTTGCTAAGACAGAGAACGGCATATTAACAGGTGTTGAACGTTTAATTAAATATGCTAACGATTACCAGAATACGCAAAGCACCACGCAGTCGTCGTTATTTGGCGGGTCGGTAGCATCCTATATCCCCGAACCGGCTATGCCCGAGTGTGAGGAATGGCCACTGATAGAAAAGCTGAAGTACGAAAAGGAAGTTATCGGCATATACTTAACCGGCCATCCGCTGGATAATTATAAGCTTGAGATGGAAAAGTATTGTAATACTACCATCAGCGAGTTAAAAAACATGCAGAAGGCCCGGTCGGGTGAAGGGGGCGAAGAAGTAATGGCGGCATTTGCCCAGCTGCGTAAACGCGGCGAGGTTTGTGTTGGCGGCCTGGTAGGTAATGCCCAGCATAAAATGACCAAAACAGGCAAGCCCTTTGGCACTTTTGTGTTAGAAGATTATAATGAGTCGTACGAGTTTGCCATGTTTGGCGAGGATTATATCAAGTTTAAAAACCTGATGGTTAACGGCTATTTCCTGCATATTAAAGGGAATATCGAAGAGAAATTTCGCCAGAAGGATAACTGGGACCTGCGCATTGTCAGCATGAGCCTGCTATCAGAAATGCGTGATAAGTTAACCAAATCGCTTACCGTGTTTATAGAATTGAACTCGCTTAGCGATCAGCTCTTGAATAATATACAGGACGTTATTGAAACCAATAACCAAAAATACCCCATGAAAAACTGTACCCTCAGGTTTAAGATAAGGGATGAGGCCATGTTAATCGAAATGCCGTCAAAAAGCTATAAGGTAAACCCAAGCGATGATTTAATGGCTGACATACTGAGTGTGACCAATAGCGCCGCGGTGTTGAATTGATATTTGTCACCCTAAAATCACAGTGTTATAAACACGCCTATTGTTAGTAATTTCTTTGTCAGTTTGTCAGGTATGCATTTGTGGCAAGCAATTTGAATAGTATATATTTGTACAACAATAAAATAAAAATATCATGGCTTTAGAAATAACAGACGCAAACTTTGATGAGTTGGTGCTTAAATCAGATAAACCTGTACTAATTGACTTTTGGGCAGAATGGTGTGGCCCTTGTAGAATGGTTGGCCCGGTAGTAGAAGAAATAGCAAAAGATTATGACGGTAAAGCAGTTGTAGGCAAAGTAAATGTCGATAACAACCCTGGCATATCTGTAAAATATGGTATCCGCAATATCCCTGCTTTATTATACTTTAAAAATGGCGAAATTGTAGACAAACAAATTGGCGCAGTTCCAAAATCGGTTTTAGCCGGTAAATTGGATGCTCAGTTAGCTTAATTCATTTATATATTAAAGTTTTTAAAAAGCCTTACAATTTTGTAAGGCTTTTTTTGTTCCTTTATAATACAGCATGGGGCAATTAAACGACGATCAGCAAATAAGGCATTTGGCCAACCTGGAGCTTTTGGCCCGCCAGGTGGTTGAAGGTTTTATAACTGGCCTGCACCAAAGTCCGTTCCATGGTTTCTCGGTTGAATTTGCCGAGCATAGGCTATACAACAACGGTGAGTCGGTAAAAAATATCGACTGGAAGCTGATGGCCCGTACCGATAAACTGTTTGTAAAACAGTTTGAAGAAGAAACCAACCTGCGCTGTTATTTATTGCTTGATAGCTCATCATCCATGAATTTTCCTGAAAAGGGGATGGATAAGCTGCAGTTCTCTATCTACGCCATTGCATCATTAATGTACCTGTTTAAAAAACAGCGCGACGCGTTTGCACTAAGCATATTCTCAGATAAAGTGGATTGGATAAGCCCGGTTAAATCAACCTCGACCCACTTGTTTTACCTCTATGCTGAATTAGAGAAGCTGTATAACAATCCGAAGGAAAAAACTTCAACCAGCATTACTAATGTATTGCACCAGATAGCAGAGCAGGTGCATCAGCGGTCGTTAATCATTATTTTCAGCGATATGCTTGAAAACAACCTTGACTCGGAAAAAATGAACGCCTTATTTGCTGCCATTCAGCACTTAAAATATAATAAGCATGAGGTGGTAATATTTAATGTTAACGACAAACAAAAAGAACTTGACTTTAATTTTGACAACCGCCCGCATCATTTCATCGATATAGAAAGTGGCGACGAAGTAAAGGTACACCCCGGCAAAATTCGCCAGGCATATCAAACCTCACTGCAACATTATAAGCACCAGCTTGAATTAAAATGCGCGCAATACCATATCGATATAGTTGATGCCCCTATACAGGACGGATATTATAACATACTTAAATCATACCTTATTAAACGTAACAGCATGGTGTAGGCTGCTGAAGATTGAGCGTGTGCTTTTCCCAATAAATATTTAGTAAATAATTAAACAAACCGCTCGCCAATCGCTCTAACTTACTCAACCATAAGTTCAAACAAGTAAAATCAAATTATCCAAATCAATTTACAATAGTTAGTGTTAACTATAAAACGCATAAATTATATATGAAGTTAGCTGTTGAACGTAAACCCGTAAGAGTTAATCCAGATCCCAAACGTGTTATTGCAAGATTCTTTTTTAATGGAAATGATCGCGCCAAAGAAGTTTTAGAACGTGTTATAAATATAAGTGAGGAAGAAGCATTCAGTATTATCTCTCCCTTGCTGCAAGAGTACTCTAAGCGCCACCGTAATATAACTCGTGTTTTAAACCGCCATTGCAGCAAATTAAAACCGCTTTTTACAGAATTAAATATTGATTATGATACGCTTACCGTATACCGTAAGTTATTGATTGGGTCGTATTTTACGCATGAGTATTCAATAGAGTCGGCGGCATTTTTTAACCCGTCTATTGTACAGGACCCTGATCAAAATGAACTGTCGGAGGGCGAGCGCCGGGTTATTATGAGCTTTCGGGCAGTAGGTGAGGGGCATATTTCGTCTATCACGTTCCGCCGGGCGTTGATCGACAAAAATAATAACATTACCGTTTTACCGGCAGGTAATTATATTGACGAGGCCGAAATTGTGCGTAATGCGGTTTACAATAAAAAACTGTTTTTTGATAAGGCTGCCATTACACAGATCAACATTGATGTACTGCATGAGTTGGAATCAAAACTTGATCATCACTTTGAATATTCTAACCTGCGCCGTATCATATCCGATTCGCAAAAATTGCAGGAAAGCGATATGAAAAAGCTGGAGTATGATAAGGTATTATGGCTTGCCGATTCATACTACGAGATTGTGTTTTCTTTGGACACCGATATATCGGATCGTGTGATATTCCCGATATCAGAATATGAACGTAAGGGTATTGAAGATGCACGGTTTGTTGAGTTTAGAAACGAGGATGGCAGCCGTGTTTATTATGCCACCTATACTGCTTATGATGGCGCCCTAATAATGCCTAAATTGCTGCAAACAACTGATTTTTATAATTTTAAGATAATGCCGTTATATGGTGCCGGTGCTCAAAATAAAAACCTGGCGCTATTTCCACGTAAGATAAATGGTAAGTATGTAATGATATCACGGATTGACGGTTGCAATAACTACATTATGTACTCTGACAAGATCAATATCTGGGAGAAACCGATATTACTGCAAAAGCCCAAATTTAGCTGGGAGTTTGTACAGATAGGTAATTGTGGATCGCCGATTGAAACTGAGCACGGCTGGATAGTGATCACACACGGCGTTGGCCCTATGCGCCGGTATGTGCTGGGTGCAAGCCTGCTTAAGCTGGATGACCCGGAAGTAGAGATTGGAAGGCTTAGAGAGCCTATATTGATACCTAACAGCGACGAACGCGAAGGTTATGTACCGAACGTTATTTATTCGTGCGGCTCTATTATCAATAATGGTAAACTGATTATCCCTTATGGTTTATCAGATTACTCAACCTCATTTGCCGAGATCGATCTGAATGATTTAATAGCTAAGTTTAAAGAAGACGCCAAGGAAACAAAGAAACTGGATAAGAAAGTACCGGCTTAATGTATATTAAAGTGCTATCCAATATGTATTAAATACTATACGCGGATATTTAAGATTTATTAATCTAAAAGGCCCTCAGAATTAACTGCAGGGCCTTTTATTATTTTAGCTGGATTTGGCATATCCCTTGTAATACAAATAGTGACAGTGAATTAATTAGGTAACTGTTTAACAAATTTGTATGGCGATAATTTTATATACCCCATGGATCATTTTAGAGAAATAAAAAATAATCTTGCCTGGCATAACGAAGGCAAATTTGAGGCTGAATTAATTAATGGTATAATTACCAAATTAAACTTTTGCGAACCCGGCAAAGGCCCCGATGACGTGGGTAAATGCCTTACATCAACCAACTACAAATACCTGCAGGCCGTTCACGCTTGCCTGGGCGATCTGTTTACTTTTATCGACGAAGAGAATAAAAGACTTGGTTACAAATATGCCGAGCATATACAGTTATCAAACTATCATCATGAAGACGCTGATGACAGCCATCAATCGCAGGAAGCCACGTTAAGGCCATTAATGAATTATGATGAACAGTCTCACCAAGATCAAAAAGAAAATATCTTAGGTAACAATATTGAATTATCTGCTTAGTTGAATATCAAGCGAGTTTAATACCTCAAAATCTTACGATAAAGATTCAAATAATCAGCAACCATCTTATCGCATGAGAATTGGGTGGTTGCCCAGGTATAGCAATCGACACGATTAATATCCCTTAGGCTTTTAACAGCTTCAACGGCAGTATCAATATCATTTACCAAAAAACCGGTTTCACCGTTTTTAATCAATTCAGGCATTGACCCTCTGTTAAAAGCAATAACCGGGGTGCCACAAAGCATAGCCTCTGCAACACTCATTCCAAACGGTTCATCAAAACTTATGGGGTGTAGTAAGGCCGAAGCGTTGCCTAATAAAATGTTTCGCTTTTCAGGGCCGGCACTGCCAATATAGGTTATTTGGTCGTTAAGCTGGGGTTCAATTTTGTTTTTAAAATATCCCTCGTCCTGCACTATACCGGCTATTATTAATTTGCGTTTACTTTTTTTGGCGATGTCGATAGCCTCGGCAGTTCCTTTATGTGGATGGATCCTTCCGAAATACAACAAGTAATCGTCCGGGTTTTCATTTAGTTCAAAATCTTTGGGATCAAGCCCATTATAAACTGTGGCTAAGTAATTAAGCTCGGGGCTCCGGTCGCTATTACTTATGGATACGTAATTACCGATTGAATTATATTTTTTATAAACCGGAATAATCCGTTCAGACGAAAACCCGTGAATAGTAGTGATAACAGGCGTTTTTATTAACCGCGAATAGGTTAGCGGCAAAAAGTCAAAGTTGTTGTGAATGATATCAAACTCGCCTGCCTTCTCCATTAAATTGCTAATGTGAAGGCACTCCAGCACCTTGGCGTCCTGGGTACGGTCCTCCTCATAACCTTGTTCGCAAATAGCATCCAGCTTGCCGGCAGTAATAGAATCGCCGGTAGCAAAAAGTGTAACATCAATGCCAAGCTTAATTAAGCCTTCAGCAATATTTGATGCAACCTGCTCCCACGGGCCGTAGTGCCTGGGCGGTGTGCGCCAGGCTACGGGGGCCAATACTGCTACTTTCATTTATTTAGCGGTTACCAGTTTGTTCGAAAACCGATTGTACTCGTATTCCAACTCAAACGCTTGCAGCACTGTTAAATGCGATATTAAGTAAGCTAATGTACTTTCTGCACCCTGGTTACGGTTTATACCGGTTGGCAATAAGCCGTCGCAGCAACCTTTGGTTTCATGATCATATAATGGCGCACGCAAAGTGTTTTCGCCCAGGAACCATTTATAGCATAAAAACATTTTCTCGATATGCTCGGGCTTGCGGAACAGTTGGTAAGCCTGGAAGTGCATCAACACCATCGCCATCGTCTCTATAGCCTGCTGATCGAACGTTGGGAATTTACCACCACGATAATACCAGCCATCATTACCAACCGGGCTTAAATAGCCGTTTGATAAGGTCAGGTTATCCAAAAAACCCATAGTTTTTAAAGCTATCTCTTTAACACGCTCATTACCTGTTACCTGGCAAGAGTGTAGTAAAGCTAACGGAAGGATGGCATTATCATAGGTCATGCCTTCTTCAAACCATTCCCAGTCGTCGCTACGGGTTTTTTCGTAAGCATCAACCAATGGTTGGGTCATTCTTGCCAGTTCATTCATCATACCTTCATCCGTAGGATGCATTTGCAGATAAAGCGCTATACCGATAATGGCATTACCCATACCCCTTAAATGTTTCAAAGATCCAAAATGCGGGAATGATCGCTGAAAGATCTCGGTGGCAAATTCTTTATATGAGTTACTGCTGGCATAAGCTATTAAATAGCCCAGGCTCCAGATGGTACGGCCAAATGAATCTTCGGATCCTATTTCATCCAGGTAACGCCTGTCAAAGCTCAGGAAGTTGCGGAAATTACCATCATCCGTTTGCATGTAGTGAATGTAGCTAAGGTAGATGGGCAGCAATTCAAATGCTTCCTTACTGTTACTGCGTTTATGAGCCATAATGGCCATGATCAATGCACGCGCATTATCATCCAAACAATAACCTTCTTTTAAATTAGGAATGCCATATTTAGCGTGTTGAACTATACCAGTATCGTCGGTTAAACGTAATACATGGGTAAGGCTGAATTTTGGCATTATCTCAGGGTCAACAATACTGTTCTTTAAGATCTTATCTCTGAAATCATGCTCGTAGCAGGCTTCCTGTGCAACTTTAATATACTCGGCGCCTACAACCGGCCAGCGTAAATGCAAGCCATATTCGTACGCGTTTTGTTTTAATTCTTTCAACACCCTGTCCTGGTCCAATAGTTCAATTACGATATCGGCCAAAGCATCGGCATTTTTAAAATCAAATAAACGGCCGCGGTTATGGTCCAATAGTTCGGTAGCATGCCAGTATGGTGTTGATACAACAGCAGCACCTGCACCAACGGCATAAGATAAGGTTCCGCTGGTTATTTGTGCTTCGTTTAAATAAGGCGTCACGTAAACTTCGGCAGCCGACAGGTATTGAATTAATTCTTCTTCGGCTACAAATTTATTTACAAAACACAGGTTTTGCGACACACCTAATTGATTAGCCAGTGTTTTTAAATGGTCGCGGTATTCCTCGCCCGAGTTTTTTATTACGCCGGGGTGGGTATTACCTAAAACAACGTACATAACGTCCGGGTGGTTTTCTACTATCCGCGGTAACGCACGTACCACGGTTTCCAGGCCTTTGTTACGGCTTATCAAACCGAAAGTTAAAAGCACCCGGTGGTTTTTAAACGGAGTTAAGTTTTTTACCGGGTTATCTTCCGGTGCTTCCAGGTCGGGTACACCATGTTCTATTATTTGTATTTTCTCGGCCGGGATATCATAGATAGTAGTTAAGAACTCTACAGCACGCTGGCTCATCACGATGATCTTGGCAGATTGCTCTGCTATCTCCCTGATGATAACGCGCTGCACATAACTTGGATCTTTAAGTATTGTATGTAAAATAGATATTAATGGTTTCTCTAACCTGTTTAATAATGGTAAAATATAGATCCCGCTTTCACCGCCATAAATGCCAAATTCATGTTCCATTATAACTGCATCGGCGGTGCTGGTGTTGATATAGTTTGCGGCTCTTATATAGTCTTTTTGATGATTTTGACGGATGACATATTTCACCTCCTCAGGATATTCGTATTCATGAACATCTTCCGAATCAGTTAGCGCTACTACAAAATCTCCTTTTAATAAATTTCCCCGGTCAGGGAAATTGGAGCCAATGGCACGCATTAAATTTTGGTTAAACGTAGCGATACCGCATTCGCGGGGCGGATAGGTTGAGATGTATGCTATTTTCATATTTTTTGGTAATGTGATAGTGCTGGTCATGGTGTTAGTAGCTCTTTTCGGTTAGTGTATAGTAAACTGACTAAAAAACCGTGCATTTTCACTGAAAAAATGTTATTTATACCGTTTAAGTGCACTTTTTAACAGCGTACTCTACATTTTGCATAAACCATACCAAGATTTGTGGAAACAGCTATGGAAATAAGAGAAGGAGGAATTTTACTGTAGCTTAACAATAATAACTTATTGCCTCTACTATAACCGCGCATGCTGTTTTAATTTCGTCATCACTAATGATAAGGGGAGGGGCAATGCGCATGGAATTATCGCAATGTAAAAACCAGTCGGTTATTACACCGCGTTCAATACAACGGTCTATTATTTTTTTGTTGAGATCGAAGTTTTCAAGCTCGATAGCCAGCATCAGCCCTATACCGCGGATTTGTTTTATAGTAGGGTGTACCAGTAAGCTTCGCATTAAAGTTTCTTTTTCGGTGACTTGTGCTATTAGGTTATCATTCAACAATACCTCCAGCGCAGCCAGGCCCGCTGCGCAACAAACCGGGTGGCCGCCAAAGGTGGTAATGTGCCCAAGTATCGGGTTTTCTTTTAGCGCGCCCATTATTTTGTTTGATGATATAAAAGCACCTAGCGGCATACCACCGCCAAGAGCTTTAGCCAGCAATAAAATATCCGGCACAATACCAAAATGCTCGAAAGCGAAAAGCGTACCTGTACGGCCAAATGCGGCCTGGATCTCATCTAATATCAATAAGGTGCCTGTTTCATCACAACGCTTGCGCAGGGCTTGCATATAGGCCATGTCGGGCACACGGATACCTGCTTCGCCTTGTATGGTTTCGATAATGACGCAGGCAGTTTGATCTGTTATATATTGCAGGTCATCAATATGATTAAAGCGGATAAAATTAACACCCGGCAATAATGGACGATAGGCTTGTTTAAAATCCTCATTACCCATTACGCTTAAGGCTCCATGGGAACTACCGTGGTAGGAGTTATGGCACGATATGATTTGATGCCTGCCGGTAAAACGCTTAGCTAATTTTAAAGCACCTTCAACTGTTTCGGCACCCGAATTTACAAAGTATACGGATTGCAGGTTATCGGGCAGGATAGACACCAGTTTTTCGGCGAAGCGAACTTGCGGGGTTTGCACATACTCGCCATATACCATCAGGTGCATGTACTTATCAACCTGTTGTTTTATTGCATTGATAACATACGGATTGCTATGGCCCAGGTTACTTACACCTATGCCCGATATCAAGTCGATATAGGCTTTGCCTGCCGTATCATAAAGATTAACGCCTTCGGCACGCTCAAATTCTAATAACAGTGGGAAATCTGTAGTTTGTGCATTGTTGGCTAAAAATAATTGGCGGAGGGTTAACATATCTCCCAAAAATACAAAAGGCTTACCACTTTATGCGATAAGCCTTTTTATTGTTAGTTAAAAATATTTTACTCCTGTTTGCCCGGGTTTTGTTCGTGAAGCTTACGTACCAGCTCATCATTAAATTCGCGTTCGCTTTTAATTAACTGGCTTATTTTTTCGGGAGGTAGTATCTTCATAAACTCCTCATTATAATGCTTTTTGATGTCAACCAACTGGGCCTCGTAATCCAAATCCTTTTTTACCTGTTCGGCACCATTAGCCTGCGCGTCCGAATTATTAAGGCGCTTTAAACGCCTTACTTCAAACAGCTCATTTTGATAGCGGCGATATACTGGCCAAAAACGTTCGGCCTGTGCACGGGTAAGTGCAAGCTGCTGGTTTAAAAATGCTTCTTTAACCACCTGCACACGGCGCATGCCGGAGTTTTGTGCACGGACCGCATTATTGCCGCTATTTAGTTTTTGCTCGCGCAATTGCATACGCGAATTTTGCGAATAAGCCGAATAGCTGATACATGATATCACCAACACAACAAAAACATGCTTGAACAACTTATTCTTAATCATATCTTATTGGTCGGTATAATCTTGTAAAGCGGCTTTCAATTCGGCTGCACTAACAGGCAAGCTCTCAGAAGTAACGGTATGCTGGGTATCGCCACCATCAACATTTTCTTCCAGGTAATCCTGTATATCACTTACCGGGATAGCCGATAATTCTTTATGTAAAAACGAACGATCATGTATAGCTTCCGGCGATTGCATTTGTAAAAATACACCGGTACCTATCATCAACAGGAAACAAGCAGCAGTTGCATACTTAAACGCGGTCGAAGAGATCATCCTGATAACAACGCTCTTGCGTTTTACGATATCCTGGTTAACTGTTTTATTTAAAATGTCTTTGTTTAACTTGTTAAAATAACCTTCAGGAACAGTAAGCGTATCTGCTGCATTAACCAATGCTTCTTCAATTACCAGGCGGCTTTGTATTTTGCTGCTTAGCTCCTCAAAGTAATTTGCAGGTACGGTAAAATTGTTTTCTTCGGTATTCAATAATTCCTCTACCGCTATACGGCTTTGTATGTTATTGCTTAATTCTTCAAAGTAATTTGCCGGAACTGTAAAATTGTTTCCTTCGGTATTTAATACTTCTTCAACTGCTATACGGCCTTGTATGTTGCTGCTTAAGTTTTCGAAATAATTTTCAGGAACGGTTAAACCGCTGGCCGTTATATCTAAAACTTCTTCAACCGTTATACGGCTTTGTATGTTATTCCTTAGTTCTTCAAAATAATTTTCGGGTACACTAAAGCCCTCCGTCGGAACTGATGCTTTCAATTCGTCCAGTTTAATTGCTGATGTTATACGTTCATCCAACCCCTCAAAATAGCCAACAGGCACTGTAAACGGGTTTTTTATATCCACCTGTTTAAGCTGTGCGTAATCATTTAGCCATTCTTTTTTTTCTATATCGCTTGCCATGATTACCTAATAGATGAAATTTAGATGAAAAGGTTTAATCACAATTTAAATTTAATCTTCTGCCAATAAAATAGCCTCTATTTTTTTAACTGCCAAATGGAACGATGCCTTCAAGGCCCCGACACTTGTACCCAAAACCTGCGACATTTCCTCGTATTTCATATCGTCATAATACTTCATGTTAAATACAAGACGTTGTTTTTCGGGGAGGGTAATTATTGCATTCTGTAATTTTTTTTGCGCCGCGTCGCCATTAAAATAGCTTGAATCGGCCAATGTATCTGCTAAGTTATAAGCTTCGTCCTCGATAGAAACATTATTACGTTGTTTCTTTTTATTAAGGAAGGTGATACACTCGTTGCTGGCTATACGGTACATCCAGGTATAGAGCTGCGAATCGCTGCGGAAACCTGCAAGGTTTTTCCAAACCTTTATAAAAACGTCCTGAACCAAGTCATCTGAGTCATCATGATCAATAACCATGCGGCGGATATGCCAGTAAATTTTTTGCTGATATTTAGCAAGGAGCAGGTTAAATGCTTCGTTCCGGGTCTTTTCGTCCTGGAACTTACTTAGTATCTCTGCATCTTCAACCTGTGTGGCCATGTGTAATATATTTTTTACTATAATAGTTATTTAGGGTTTTTGTTTTAAACAACTATTGGCGCTAAAGTAATTATTATTTTTTTAGCCTCACCCTAAATCCCTCTCCAAAGGAGAGGGACCTCGATGCAAAGCTGAAAACAAACTTAATAAATAATTTTAAAGCCCCCTCTCCTTTTGGAGAGGGCCGGGGTGGGGCTACAACAAATCCAGCACCTGTTGTGATGCCGCCTTGGTATCCACCTTATCAATTACCTGTTTAATAATACCATTGCCATCAATAATAAATGTAGTGCGTATGGTACCCATAAACTTTTTACCATACATGCTTTTTTCGCCCCAAACATTGTACGCATCTACTATGCTGTGATCGGTATCTGCTATCAGCGGGAACGGCAAATTATACTTGGTCTCGAATTTTTTATGTGATTTTTCATCATCAGTACTTACACCAATAACCTCGAAACCTTTACCAACCAACGATTGATAGTTGTCCCTGAAATCGCAGGCCTCGGCAGTGCAGCCCGGGGTGTCGTCCTTTGGATAAAAATAAAGGATAACGGTTTTGCCTTTAAAATCGGCTAACGAAACTGTTTTGCCATTTTGGTCCTTCGCGGTAAAATCGGGGGCTTTGTCGCCTGCTTTTAGTGTTGCCATTATCTTATAAAATCTGCTTTGTATTGTGAAAAGTTGTTTTTAGCGTCGCCAACCACCAGCTCAAATTTATGCCTGCCGGCTGCAACGCTATCATCAAAGGTATAACTTAGTATCCTGCTTTTATAATCCCATTCCATCAGCACCCATTTGTCATCTATCCGGCCATTGTAAGTTTTTACGCCTGATAGATTATCGCCTATCCGTATAAAGATCTTTTTAGCTTTCGACAGGTTAGCGCCGCTGCGGATGTTCAACGGCGTAACATAAGGCGGGGTTTCATCCAGTGTGATATAATAATCGCCAAAGGCACGGGCCTTACCCTTAATGTAGCCATTGTCATAAACGCAACTATCGCATACGCCACCAGTACCTACAATAAGCGCTTTGTCTTTTTTGTCGCCCAGGTCAACGTCCGGCTTTATCCAGATATCATACTTGTCATGAATAGGGGTAAGCCGGTTATGTAAGTGGTGGGTGATAGAATAAGCGTTAGGCTTTTTGGGCAGCGCTTCGTATTTAAAATCAACATCATCATATAAATTTCCTTGCGGGATGATGATCTTTACTTTATCGGTACTGAACTCGTTGCGTTGATTGTAGCGAAAAGCCGCCTCCGGCGACTTTAATACAGTAGTTGCGGGGAACACATATTTTGATTGTACTTTTAAAGTAATTGTAGAGGTATTGCCGGCAACATCTTTAACTACATATTCTACATCGTGCTGCCTGTCGTCATTAAAATTAATGATACCCCGGTTTACAGATTGCGGGTAAAGCGAGATATTACTGCCGGGTGGTACGAAACACTTCTGAATAAAGCGATGCGCGGTTAAATACGTTGGGTAATCAATATACGCATTAATAGCATGGGTTTGATCGAACGCGAACCGTTCGGCAGCAAAGGTATAAACCGTTTTGCCATCCAGCTTTAATTCAATTGAATATACGCCGTTAGGGTTAACTGATGCGCTGTTTTTGTCGGTAGCTGATATCCCGAAACCTACACTGCCGCTAAGCTCAATAACCTTTGGCACTTTTAGGTGATAGCTACCGGCTGCGCCGGCAACCGCCAAAAACTGGCGCGGCGTGTTCTCGCTAAAAGGTTTCCCATCTAACTGGTAAATACCCACGGCGGTTATTGCCGGTGGTATGCCATCGGGAATGGTAATGCCGAATAGCTGCGGATTGATAGTTTGTTCGCTTTTGGTATCCCTGATCTCGAAGTGGACATGCGGCCCGGCCACAGCGCCCGATTGGCCCGATATGGCAATAACATCATCTTTACAAACTGTTATCTGATCAGGGGGTAAATTAAAATCGACATCGTACAATTGGTGCGCATACTGGTAGTCGCGTAGTACTTTAGCTATTTGCGGGCTAAAGGTTTGGTTATGCATATAAACTGTTGTATATCCGTTGGGATGATCGATATAAACAATATTGCCGCCACCACCAAACTGCACCCTTATACGGGATACATAACCATCGGCAGCGGCATGCACGGGATAGCCGCTTCGTTGGTTTGTCCTGAAATCTAACCCGGCATGAAAATGATTTGGCCTTAATTCGGCAAAGCCCCCGGCGGTAGATGGCGGAAGATCAAGCGGGTAACGAAAAAAGTTTTTTGGGTATTGTTTACTTTGTATAGTTTGTGCGTGGGCGCTGAATGTATAGCAGGATATTAACAGGAGGGCAGAAAAAAACTTATTCATTAAACTAATTATAGGTGCTATATATTAACGCCGTCATGCAGAACTTGTTTCGGCATAACGCTGGCTAAGTTATTAAATTACTGTGTAACTGCAGGTTGAACAAACCTGGCACGGCTTTTACTTTACGTAAAAGTCGATCAGCTTTTCTTGCTCCAGGTAACCTTCTAATCTGTCGCCGACAGCAACTTTAGCAACACCTGCCGGTGTACCGGTAAATATCAGGTCGCCTTTTTTTAGTGTGAAATAGCGGGATACAAAAGCGACGATGTATTCGAACGAGAACAGCAGGTTACTTGTATTGCCCGTTTGCCTGGTTTGGCCGTTAACATCCAAATGGAAATTAAGCTGGTAGATATCTGTAAAATTGGTTTTAGGCACAAAGTTGCTAACGGGGGCCGAGTTATCAAACGCCTTAGCCAGTTCCCACGGCAAGCCTTTTTCTTTATGGCGCGATTGGATGTCGCGGGCGGTAAAATCAACACCTAATGCTATTTCATCATAATAACCTGCCGCAAACTTTTCGCTGATGTGCTTTCCTTCCTTGCTAATCTTCAAAACCACTTCCAGTTCGTGATGGATATCTTCAGAAAAATCAGGATGGTAAAAAGGCTTGTTGTCTTTTAATAAAGCGGTATCGGGCTTTAAAAATATTACCGGGGTAGTTGGTACTGGGTTATTTAGTTCTTTGGCGTGCTCTGCATAGTTGCGGCCAATAGCGATGATCTTCATGTAGTATAATGAATGAATTATTGAATTACAGATTATTGAATGGTAAAGTTAATAGGAATTAATTCAATAATTCACTCAATCAATAATTCAATAATTATAAAATAGAGATCCGTTTGATAATTGATTCGGTACCGGCTACCACGCGGATAAAGTAAAAGCCGCGGTTTAATTTAGGATTAACAGGGCGGGTTAGCACTTGTTCGCCGGGTTCAACCCTTTGCGAAAACAGTACCATTACATCATTACCCAATACATCCACCATTTTTATAGTGACGTTTGAGTTACGCGACAACATATATTTTAAATTGATTTGATCGGTTATAGGGTTTGGATAAACCTCTACACTGCTTAATAATTTATCGTCGGCCCGTGGTACGGATAGTTTTGTACTTGATATAACTCCAGGCTTTATGGGCGGCAGGGTAAATGATAATATGTTCTTTTTTACTTTCTTTTTAAAAGGCGAGTAATTTATCGAGTCGTGATTGGGAAGCTGCATCGCCGTAGCAAGCGCACAGTTCATGGATATTGCTATTGCAATTATTAGTATCCATGAATAAGTGGAGGTAAAATTTTTCCTCATGCGTTATAATTAGTTTTCGTTTACAAAAGTATAAATAAAGATTTCATCAATTTCAATATCCATACTTTTATTACACTATTTAACACTATTTAACAAAGATGGTTTAACGCCTAACAATTTAAATACTTATACGTTTTTACATTTTATAAGTTCTAATCAAATATTTTAATAATTTTGTGCGTTTTAAACAAAGATAGTGTCGCATCATAAAGAAGATCTACAAAAACTGACAGCCGCTGGGCTCCTTATCAGTTTAGGAATTATTTACGGAGATATAGGTACCTCTCCGTTATACGTGTTCAAAGCAATTGTTGGTAGTAAAAATGCTATATCCGATATTTTGGTATTGGGTGGGGTGTCCTGCATATTCTGGACGCTAACGTTGCAAACAACTTTAAAATATGTGGTAATAACCTTACGGGCCGATAACAAAGGCGAGGGTGGTATTTTCTCGCTCTTCTCGTTAGTGCGCCGTAAAGCCAAATGGCTGATAGTGCCGGCAGTAATTGGCGGCTGTGCCTTACTTGCCGATGGTATTATTACACCACCAATTACCATATCAGCTGCAATTGAAGGCTTGCTGCCAAGGTTCCCCAGTTTACATACCGAGCCGGTAGTAATAGCCATTATTGCGGTTTTATTCCTGATACAACAGTTTGGCTCATCAATGGTAGGCAAAGCTTTTGGCCCTATTATGTTTATATGGTTTACCATGATGGGTGTATTGGGCATATCCTATATAGTGCAGGACCCAACAATAATAAAAGCATTAAACCCGTATTACGCGTTTAAATTGTTAACAGGACATACTTATCATGCTTTTATAATTTTAGGTGCTGTGTTCCTGTGTACTACTGGTGCCGAAGCTTTATATTCAGATTTGGGCCATTGCGGCCGTAAAAATATACAGATCAGTTGGGTGTATGTTAAAACCTGCTTGGTGCTGAATTACCTGGGCCAGGGGGTTTGGCTATTACAGCATAACGGGCAGATACTTGATCTTAACCTGCTTAACCCTTTTTACCAGATAATGCCGGTGTGGTTCTTAAATTACGGTATCGGTATTGCTACCATTGCCGCTATTATTGCCAGCCAGGCCTTAATATCAGGTTCATTTACATTGATTGCTGAGGCTGTAAGATTAAACCTTTGGCCCAAAGTAAAGATCCATTACCCGAGCGAGCAAAAAGGCCAGCTGTATGTATCAAGCGTTAACTGGTTGTTATGCGCAGGCTGTATAGGTGTGGTGCTATTGTTTAAACATTCTGACAGTATGGAGGCCGCCTACGGCTTAAGTATTACGGTAGCTATGTTAATGACCACTATTTTGGTGTCGCGGTTTTTACGCCGTAAAAAAGTACCAAATTATATGGTGAACACTTTCCTTGCCATGTACCTGCTTATAGAAGGCACATTTTTATATGGTAACCTAAACAAATTTAAAGACGGTGGCTGGTTCACTTTATCAATAGGCGCGTTTTTATTTGCTGTTATGTGGACCTGGCACACTGCCCGTAAGATCAGGAACCGCTACGTTAAGTTTGTTGAGATAGATGAGTATTACAATATCATAAAAGAACTAAGCGATGACGAGACCGTACCTAAATACGCGTCGCAACTGGTGTATTTAACCAGCGCTAACTTTAACTCGGAAGTTGAATCGAAAATTATTTATTCCATCCTGCAAAAGCAACCTAAGCGTGCCGATGTGTACTGGCTGGTGCACGTTGACGTGGTGGATGAGCCTTATAAAAAAGAATACGAGGTTGATGTACTGGTGCCTAATAAATTGATCAGGATTGACTTTAAATTAGGTTTCCGTATTGAGCAGCAAATAAACTTACTGTTCAGGCGCGTGGTTGAGGACCTTGTTAAAAACGGTGAAGTTGATATTACCAGCCGTTACCAATCGTTAAACAAACATAAAATTGTTGGTGATTTTAGATTCGTGGTAATTGAGAAAGTGCTTTCGCGTTCACAAAACCTTTCTTTTTATGAGAAAGCAGTTATGGCATTTTACGCTTATCTTAAAAAAATAAGCTTATCAGAAGAGCGGGGCTTTGGGCTCGACCTGAGTTTTGTAACGATAGAGAAAGTACCATTGATGCTGGCCGCGCCGGAGACAGTGGAAATTACTCGCGTTAGTTGTTAAATGTTAAAAACATTTTAAATTAATATTTCTTCAGTATTAATACAGATTGTAAAAATAACTTTGCAATCTCTATTATTATATCTATGAAGCATTTATTAATAGCAATTTTCTGCCTTATTTCTGTAGAAGTTTGTGCACAGCAGGCAACTGATACCACCAAAAAAAAAATTGTCGATACTATTAAGAAGGACCTTTTTACCGCCCCTGATACGGTAAAAAAATTGCGGTCTAAAGTTTGGTCTTTCGTACCCGCAGCGGTTGCTGTGAGTTATGGCGCTTTATCATTTGCCATTCACCCTATCCGCAGGTTAGATTATTATGTGCAAACGGAGACGAACAAAACCAGCCCGAATTTCCACTCAAAAGCCGAAAATTATTTCCAATATGCACCGGTTGCTATGGTATATGGTTTAAACCTGGTTGGTGTTACCGGTAAAAATCGCTTTATAGACCGTACCGCCTTGTTGGGTCTTTCGGCAGGAATATTGGGTATAACAACGTTTACAACAAAAAAACTAACTCACAGGTTACGCCCCAACGGTGCCGATTACTATTCGTTTCCTTCGGGACATACCGCGAATGCTTTTATGGGCGCCGAGTTTATAGCACAAGAATATTCAGAAAAGTCATATATATATACCGCCATCGGTTATTCTTTTGCAGTTACTACCGGCGTGTTTAGGATGTATAACCGCGATCATTGGTTCAGCGACGTAGTAGCCGGGGCAGGCGTAGGTATTATATCTACCAAATTATCTTACCTGATATATCCTTATCTGCGGAACGCGTTAACCCACACCGATAAAAAAGGTAAAAGCGCTATGCTGATGCCTTTCTATCAAGATGGTGTACCTGGATTGTCGTTTGCTATGCAGTTGTAAATTATTTATACCTGATCTTATAGCCTAATATTATTGCCGAAAATAAAAAGGTTATCGCATTAGCAACTGCTACAGGTGCACTTGGAGACATTATTCCATATATCAGCCATAAAAATGTACCCACTGTAAAAACCACGTACATGGATAAAGAGATGCCCGAGGTGTCTTTGGTACGGATAGTTTTAACAGCCTGCGGTAAAAACGAAACAGTGGTGCTAAAAGCGGCCATGAAGCCTATAATTTCGATGTAACTCATTTTAATTGCAATATGCGGATGTGCAAATGTGCAAATTAATTTGGAATTAGTAGCTATCTTAGTGTAAAAAATACACTTAGGTGTTTGTGTGCTTGTTTATTTATACTTAGTTATTTGTCAACTACTTAATGCGTACCTGTACATTAAATTTGTTTACCCAATTTACTATTCTTGTAGCTATAAGTAAAATAAATAACCAAACCTATAACCAGCCATATTAAAAAACGCAGCCAGTTGGTATAGCCTAATTGTGTCATCAGGTAAAAACAGCTCATTAAACCTAATACAGGTATCAGCGATAAGTTTTTTATAAAGGCCAGCACCGTTAATACCGCCGCCAATAAAATGAACAGAAACATCGGGAAGTTCTCGTGCGCGTTCTCGCCTGAGAATAGCTCTGTAATTGGTTTCCAAAAACCTACCATACCTGCCACAAACAGCACCGGCACTATAAACTTAGCGTTGATATACGGCAAATGGAACCGGCCCTTATGCGCACTTTCTCTTGGCAATAACAAAACCCCTCCGCAAACCAATACAAAAGCAAACAAGGTGCCTATACTGGTTAGGTCGGTTACTTCTGTTAAGTTCATAAACAAAGCCGGGATAGCCACCACAAAACCAGTAACTATAGTTGCAAATGATGGTGTATGATATTTAGGATGGATACGCGAAAATGCTTTAGGCAATAAGCCATCGCGGCTCATGCTCATCCAGATCCTTGGCTGGCCCAATTGAAAAATCAACAATACGCTGGCGGTAGCTATAACCGCGCTTATAGATATTACGTAGCTTATTTTGCTTAAGCCAACCTGTTTAAATACAAATGCCAAAGGGTCGCCTACATTAAGGTCTTTATAACTTACCATACCGGTAAGCACCAGGGCAATTAAAACATATAATACCGTACAGATAATGAGCGAATAGATCATACCCCGGGGCAGGTCGCGTTGCGGGTTCTGGCATTCCTCGGCGGTAGTTGATATGGCATCAAAACCTATATAGGCAAAAAATACACCCGATACGCCTTTCATCACGCCGCTAAATCCGTTCGGTAAAAATGGGTGCCAGTTGGCAGGGGTTACATAAAAGAAGCCGATAACAATAACGGCCAGTACAACAGCTATTTTTAAATAAACCATAGCGTTGGTGGCCTTCTTGGTTTCGCGAATGCCGATGTAAACCAGGTAGGTAATAGCAATAACAATTGCCAGGGCAGGTATATTGGCTATCAATTTAATATTGCCAAAACCCGGGGCGTTGGTCCAGGCCATTGCGTGAGCTTTCATGCTGTCGGTAATATCTGCCAAATGTCCGCTGGCTGTTAACTGCGCCACACTTTCATGCGCACGGAAGGCGGTAAAATAATCCATTGTTAAATATTGCGGCATATGGATATTAAAACCTTCCAGCAGGTTAACAAAATATTCACTCCATGATATGGCTACCGCGATATTGCCGATAGCATATTCCATTAAAAGGTCCCAGCCAATTATCCAGGCTATTAATTCGCCAAATGATGCGTAGGCATAGGTATAGGCACTGCCCGCTACCGGGATTCGTGAGGCAAACTCAGCATAGCATAAAGCAGAGAATCCGCAGGTAATAGCTGTAATTATAAATAATATGGTAACACCCGGTCCACCCTCGAAAGAGGCTACACCGATGGTTGAAAAGATGCCTGCGCCAACTACTGCTGCTATCCCCATCAGGGTAAGGTCGCGTACGTTTAATTCTTTTTTAAGATGGGTTCCTGTATGCTCGGCATCACTAAAGCCGCTGGCAACGTCTGCTAATATTTTACTGATTGATTTTTTACGAAAAACGCTATTGGACATGCTTCTTAATTTGCTGTGCAGAACCAAACATAACCATTTTTTTGTTGAGATATAAGTATATGCTTACTTTGCACCCATGAAATTAGGAATAAAGGCTATTCTATACAAATTGAGATATTTTTTTATACCCTACCTGGTATTAATAGCCGCCTGTTTAATCATCAAACTAACTTATACCCGCGAAGAAATCTACTTCGCCGTAAACGCCAGCAATTGGGCCTGGGGCGATTATATAGCACACCATATAACCAATATTGGCGATGGCCTGACAACTATAATCCTGAGCGCAATAATATTGTTATTCAGTTATCGTAAAGCATTTGTTTTGGCGGGCAGTTATGCCTTAAGCTCGGGTATTGTGGCACAATCATTAAAGTTTGCTGTAAACGCGCCGAGGCCAAAATTGTATTTCCAGGATCAGTTGGCCAAGATCCATTTTGTGCCAGGCACAGATCAATTAAGCGTTCATAGTTTCCCATCAGGGCATACGGTCACCGCATTCTCAACAGCTTTAATATTAGCTTACTGGTGCAAAAATAAGTTTTGGGGATTGCCGTTATTGTTACTTGCCGTGTTGATTGGCTACTCGCGCATGTACCTGAGTCAGCATTTTTTTGAGGATGTTACCGCAGGCTCGGCAATAGGCGTGGTGGTTACTGTTAGTTGGCTCTACTGGACAGAGAACCTCGAATTTTTAAAGTCCCCCGCATGGAGCAGGGGACTGTTAAACAAATAATTTATTCGTACGCCAATCTTCTTTTCTTTTGGATGTATATTATTAAAAACACAACTAAGCCTAATGCGGCAATTACCAATATGCTGGTAATTACTACAGGCGATATGCCTTTAGCGTTTGATATATACTGATCATTTCGCTGTAATTCAGGCGATAACCTGATCGAGTTTACAAATGATTTATACTCGCCGGCTACAACCTCTTTACGCGCGTTTGGATACACATACTCAAAAATATAGGTAGCTGCATTGGTATACAGTAACACAATATTTCTTAATTGTATATCACCCTGTCCGTTATCGGTTTGCAAGGTAAACGTTTTAGCTTTTAACTTGCCGATAGTAGTGTCGCGGACAAACTGCGCGCTTGCATAGCTTGATTCGGCCTGGATACTCTTTACCTTGTCTTTAAGTACTTTATCCAGGTCGCGCTCTTTTTGTAAAGGCTTTGTGTTTTTAGCGTTAGGGGTCCTCAAAACCACTACATATCCTAATGTAGAATTTGAGGAATATACCTGCTGACCCAAAGTATCAGATTTTTGATAAGCAGAAGGTAACGATACAGTAACCAGGCTGTCAATTTTAACCGGAGTTAATTCCTGCTGGCTAAATGCTGTAAAGGCAGATAATATAAGTGTTGCGGAAATTAAAAGTGTCTTTTTCATACACACGGTTGTCCCAAAACCGTACCAAAACCGTTTTTGTAGCGGTTTTAAGACATTAAAATGGCACTAAAAATGTTAAAGTTTTGTTAAATTATCTATCCTTACGCGGTTGTATTGCTACAATAAAATCGGGCAAACATTGTAAACGATATTAGCCAAAAATATAAATACAGCCCAGCTATATCTACCAGAAATAACGGCCAAAATATCCGTTAGTAAAAAAAATATAAAGCACAAAAAATGATACCGCTCATACATGATAACCGTTTTCATATAGCCGGTGGCACCTAACTTCCCGCGGATTATTTTATATTGAGGATTACGCTTTTTCAGGAATGCATTAATATACTCGCCGTTTTGTACAAACTTGCGTATCAGCTTAATACCCAGCTTTTCATAAAATTTATGCTGATTACTTAACTGCAACAACTTAGCAGGCAATAGCAGGCTTGCGGCGCTTACCCCAATAAAAACATAACAGGTAAACAAATCGGCGGTGAGCCAAAAACCAATAACGGGGATGAAACAAAGTATGGTCCAAAAGAAATTGACTGCCTGGTTCATATTTGTTTCATCCCGGCTATGCTATAATTTTTCTATTTCGCCCTTTATAAAGGTTGCCAATTCTTTAACATAGCTGGCGCTAAAGTCAAACTTAATGCCCGCTGTCTCATAGATCTCCTTAATTGTTTTAGTGTAACCTAATTTTAGGGCAGCTAAGTATTGCTCCAATGCTTTCTCCGGATTTTCTTTATAATTTTTGTACACAGCAATAGCTCCTAATTGCGCAAAACCATATTCAATATAATAGAACGGGATCTCGAAAATATGCAGTTGCTTCTGCCATAAATTAGCTTCTGCCTCTTCCAATCCGCTCCAGTCGGCAAAGCCTGCGCCAAATGGCTCATATATTTTCAGCCACGCCTCGGCACGCTCTGATGCTAAATGGTCGGGGTTGGTATAGATCCAATGCTGAAACTGGTCGACAACCGCTACCCAGGGCAACGTTTTCAAGACATCGACCAACTGATCGCGTTTAGCACGTTTCAGGTCCTCTTCGTTATCAAAAAATACATCCCATTTATCCATTGATATCAACTCCATCGACATAGAAGCCAATTCAGCTACTTCTGACGGGCAATGTTTAAAATCATTCAACTCCAAATCGGCAGTTAAAAAGGTATGCACTGCGTGGCCGCCTTCGTGTACCATAGTGGTCAAATCGCGGAAGGTGTTGGCCGAGTTCATGAAAATAAACGGCGCGCCGGTTTCTGACAGTGGGTAGTTATATCCGCCCGGTGCCTTGCCTTTGCGGCTCTCTACATCAAACAGGTTATTATCCTTCATGATCTCCAAACGCTCGCCTAAATAACTGTTGATGTTGCGGAAACATTGGATAGACTTTTCTATCAGCTCCTCGCCGCTATTAAACGGTTTTAAGGCAGGTTTACCCGATGTGTTGACGTCCATATCCCATGGGCGCAAAGTATCCAGGCCTAAAGCTTCTTTGCGTTGTTGTGCATGCTCGCGCAGGATAGGTACGATCTCAAGTTCAATAGCTTCATGGAATGCATAGCAATCCTGCGGCGTATAATCAAAACGGCCCAACGCCTGGAACATATAATCGCGGTAGTTTTCAAAACCCGCGTTTACGGCCACTTTATGGCGCAGCACACGCAGGTGATCAAACAGGTCGTTCAACTTTTCTTTTTCCTCCAGGCGGCGGAAGGTGATCTTTTCCCAAACCTCCTGGCGCTTGGCACGATCGGTATCCTTTAAAAATACAGCGGCCTGCTCTAAAGTATATTCCTTGTCGCCGATGTGTACAGATAACGATCCGCTTATCGACTGGTATTTTTGCTGCTCAACCTGGATCTCGGTTTGGATAGGGATATTCTCCTCGCGGAATAGCTCCAACGACTTTTTAATACCGCGCAGGTAAACAAAGTACTTGTGTGCATCTAACTCATCAAAATACGGGCTTTTAACCAGCTTGATATTTAACTCGTTGCCGTAAGGCGCGGTTTTAGGCTCTATTTCGGTAGCAAAATACTGGAAATCGGCCAGCAATTGTTCGTTATTGGTATCGCAGGTCATGCGGATATAGCGCCAGGCAAAATCTTCTTCCAAAGCGGCTTCCAATTCACTGCGGTCGTGCAGCCAATGCTCTAACTCGGTAACCGAGTTGAGCTGGCGGCTAACTAAGTCTTTATACAACGGTTCCAGCGTGTCCCATTTAATTTCAAGGTCGGCAGGTATATAGGTGCGTGTTTTTTTATGGATCATGATGTTTTGATATGCGGATGTGCAGATATGCAAATGTGCGAATTAGTTGGGATGTGAGGAAACGGGAAAGGGTAAAATAAATTGGTATACCGTTTCGACACACCTGGCTCCATCTAATCACATTTACATCAATCCTTATACAAAGTCTCAGCCATATGTTTTATCCCTTCCTGGTAAGGGGTTGGTTTAAAATTAAAGGCTTTTTCAAACTTGCTACTGTCGAAAACATAGTCGTGGTTATATTGATAATACATTTCAACCGTACCCATAATTACTTTGGTAAACAAGCCGGCCATAAATAACAGGAACTTATTAATGCGCATATATTTTGGCTGAACCTTATAAATGGCTGCTGTTATTTCCAAAAGCTCTTTACCGATAATGGCGGGCGCTGTAGGCATGTGCCAGATCTGGTTATCGCTATCAGGGTTTTGACCCAGCAAATAAAGCGCTTTGCCCATATCAGGTATGTAACTAAAGCTATGTTTTGCTTTTGGATCGCCTATCCATTGTGCTTTTTGTTTTTTAGCATATTTATCAAGCACCATCATGTCCAAAAAACTGTTGGTGGGCGATGTGCCGTAAAAATCTGCTCCACGGGCAATGCTGGCCCTTAATGTGCCGGCTTTAACTTCGTCCATTAACATATTGGCTATACCCGCGCGGATCTGTCCTTTTACGCTGCTGGGTTTGTAAGGCGTTTCTTCGTTCATTGGGCCGTTAACCAAACCGTACATATAAACGTTGTCAAAAAATATCAACCGGGCGTTATTTTCTTTAGCCACATTAATAACATTGCGCATTAACACCGGCCATTGCTGCTTCCAGATGTTTTTATCGTAAACCAAACCGGCGCATAAGTAAATAACGGTTGCGCCTTTGGCTGCCGCCGATAATTCTGAGTAGTTAAGCAGATCGGCTTTTTTCCAGCTCAGTTTATCGCCTGTAAATTGTGATGGTCGCCTGCTTACCAGGCGGATGGTTTCATTGTGGTTTAATAATTCGGTGGTTAACGCGTTTGCTACTGGTCCGCCGGCTCCTAATATAGTATGCATAATCTTTCTGTTTTAGTGTGATACAAAAGTAGATCAGCCCTGATACTTAAAACGTTAACAAAAGATAAGAAAATAGTGATTAGATGATTTGAAGCGCGAATAAAATGTAGGATAAGTTACCTGGTAACAATCAATCTTCTTCTTATCCGCGAAAGCGAAACGGGGGTGATACCCAAAAAGTTGGCAATATAATGTTGCGGCATTCTTTGCAGGATTTCTTTGCCGGTGTTTAGTAACTGCAGATATCGTTCCTCTGGCGATTGGGTGATGAAAGAAGCCACCCTGTCTTCATAGCAGCATAAATAATACTCGGCAACCAGGCGGCCAAAGCGCTCCATTTTATAGGCAAGCAAAGGGTTGTTAAGCATTTGCTCCATGTCTGTGCGGCTGATGTTAATCAGGCGGGTATCTTCCAATGCCTGGATGTAGGTTAAGCTTGGCTTACGGGTAAGGTAACTTTTGTATGAGCTTACCAACTCATTCTCAAAACTGAAATAACCGGTTATATCCATACCATCCTTCATATGGAAATAGCGTACCGATCCGGTAACAATAAAGGCTACTTTATCGCATACTTTATCATACTCGGCAAAATATTGTTTCTTTTTTAGAGTGCTGAAGGTAAGATGCTGGGTAAATACAATCCACTCGGCCTCATTAAACTCAACAAACTTTTCAAGAGCCTTTCTGAAAGTAACCGATGCGATCGAGCTATCCATATCCCCGGTTTTAAAGTTTTATCCCCATAAATAATCCATGCGCCAACAACGATCTGTCCAACAAAAACAAACTGGCAAACACAACACTGGCAATGCCATTAGTTGTCATAAAAGCGAAGTTCACCCGGCTTAGATCATTCGGTTTTACCAATAGGTGCTGGTAGGTAAGCATGATGCAGAAAAACAAGATCCCCACATAATACAACAAACCAACCTGGGTATAAAACACGGGCAGCACAATAAATACCGCCGATAACACGTGCAGAAAGGTAGATAACCGCAAAGCATTTACCTTACCCATCCAGGCCGGGATAGAGTGTAGTTTTTCGGCACGGTCGAAGTCCTCATCCTGTAAAGCATAGATGATGTCAAAACCGCTAACCCAGCAAAGTACTGCTAACGAGAAGAATATAGGCAACAAAGCAAATTCGCCTGTCACCACTAAATAAGCGCCGATAGGGGCAAGGGATAAGCCCAACCCTAAAACCAAATGGCAAAGCGCGGTAAAACGCTTGGTAGCGCTATAACCCAAAACCACCATCAAAGCCACCGGGCTCAAATAAAAGCAAAGTGGGTTGATAAAATAAGTGGTAGCTATAAACAACAGGCAATTGGCAATAGTAAATGTTAAAGCCGATGCCGCGCTGATGCGCCCCGCCGGGATGTCGCGTACTTTGGTGCGTGGATTTTTGGCATCTATCTCGCGGTCCAGATAGCGGTTAAACGCCATGGCCGAGTTACGGGCAAACACCATACACAATACCATCATCACCAGCTTTGGCCACTCAAAGGTGTGGGTAGTTGTGGTAACCGCCAAAAAAAAGCCGATAAAAGCAAACGGCATGGCAAATATGGTATGCGAGAAAGTTACTAATGACAGATATTTTTTCATTTGTATGTTTTAATATTATACGCCGTCATTGCGAGGAACGAAGCAATCTCTGCACCTGCTAATCAATGTGCATAATGACTGTCTGTTGTAGAGATTGCTTCGTTCCTCGCAATGACGTGTTGGTTTATTATTTTACTTAATCAAACGTCTTATAATCCGGTATTTCAAAATCCTGGTTTATGGTGCTGATAAATCCTAAGATCTCATCACGACCCAGATGCTCCTCGGCCGAGGTAATAAAGATCTGCGGTACCTCATCAAATGTCTCTAACAAAGCCTTTTTAAACTTGGCTACGCTTTGATCTGTTTTTATGCTTGATTGTTTATCAGCCTTGGTGAATACCAATACAAACGAAAGTCCTTTTTCGCCCAGCCAGTTACAAAACTCAATATCTATTTTCTGCGGATCAAGGCGGCTGTCAATCAATACCATTACGCATTGCAGGCTTTCGCGTTTGTCCAGGTATTGTTGGATGAACTTGTTCCAGTCGGCTTTTTTGGTTTTTGATGCACGGGCATAGCCATAACCTGGTAAATCCACAATGTACCAGTTATCGTTCACCAAAAAATGATTGATGAGCTGGGTTTTACCGGGTGTTTGCGAGGTTTTGGCCAAACCTTTTTTAGCCGTCAGCATATTAATTAACGATGACTTACCCACGTTTGACCGGCCGATGAAAGCATACTCGGGCTTTACCGGTGGCGGCAATTTTGAAATTTGGGTATTGCTGCAAATAAAGTCGGCAGATTTTATGATCATGCGGCAAAGATAGTGATTTAGTGATTAGAGATTGGTGGTTAGTGATTAGTTGGTAGTTTGAATAATTAACCAAAGAAAACAGGGGAGTACTTTTGAAGAAAGTAAAAGAAATAAATTATTTTTATGACTACAAATAAAGTAAGCAACCCATAATCCAATATTTGATATGAGCATACCAGAACAGATCGAAGCGTATATTACCAGCCAGCCTGAACCAAAACGTAGCGACATGCAAGAGTTGCACAGGTTTATACTCCAGGTATTACCGGGATGTAAGTTATGGTTCCTTGATGGTAAAAACAGTGAAAATAAAATTGTTTCTAACCCCAATATAGGCTATGGATCTTACACCATAAAATATGCTGACGGAAAAACCAGGGAGTTTTATCAGGTTGGTATGAGCGCAAATACAACCGGCATCTCTGTCTACATCCTTGGTATCGAAGACAAGGCATACTTAGCCCAGTCGTATGGGAAAGAAATAGGCAAGGCGAGCGTGAGCGGATATTGTATTAAGTTTAAAACGTTGAAAGATATAAAATTGAATATACTTGGAGCTGCAATACGGTATGGGGTTGAGGCTACGAGTGAAAATTAAAATTTCACTGCTTAACGCGAGCTATTTTCAGGTAGATATTTGTAATTTACAATGCGATAACAATTAAACAAATCAAATACCGTAAATTTGATGTTTAAACATGTAATATTATGAGCGATTATAAGGTCCCTGCCCAAACCCGGATAGGCCATGTGCATTTAAAAGTGAGCGATCTGCAACAATCATTGGATTTTTATAGCGGATTACTGGGTTTTGAAATTATGCAGTTATATGGCAACCAGGCTGCTTTTATATCGGCAGGGGGGTATCATCACCATATCGGTTTAAATACCTGGCAAAGCAAAGGGGCACCACGTGCTCCTGAATATGCACCCGGATTATTCCATACCGCCATACTATACCCCGAGCGTAAAGATCTTGCCGAAATTTTGCAACGGCTGATTGATAAAAAATATCCCATCACCGGCGCGTCAGACCATGGCGTGTCAGAAGCTATTTACCTGGACGACCCCGACGGCAACGGAGTTGAATTATACTGGGACCGCCCCAAAGAACAGTGGCCGCTGGATGCGAATGGCGAAATAGAAATGTTTACCCGCCGTTTGGATATGGAGGGGTTGTTGGCTTTGGTTAAATAAGTTGTTTGATCTGCCATTTCTCACTCGTTCCTCGTTTCGAAATGAACAAAATATTAAGAAATTTCAATTAATTGTTGCATTATATGTAGTTAACTACGTAATATTGTATATAAATTAATATGATGACGACTACATTAACAATCCGGCCCATTCATAATGAATATTGCGAACAGGTAATAGATCTGATCTTATCTATCCAGCAAAAGGAATTTGGCTTAACTATAACTATTGATCAACAACCTGATCTGCGGGATATCGACGCGAATTATCATGCAGATGGCGGCAGCTTCTGGGGTGCTTTTGTGGGCGAAGAGTTAGCGGGCACTATCGCTTTAATAAATACCGGGCATCAGGCAGGCTGCATCCGTAAGATGTTTGTTAAAACGGATTACCGTGGTAAAGAGTGGGGTACGGCGCAAAAACTGCTGGATGTGCTGCTGCAGTTTTGCCGCGATAAAGATATAACCGATGTTCAGTTAGGTACAGTTGAACCACTAAAGGCGGCCCATAGATTTTATGAGCGTAATGGGTTTGAACGGATAGCGAAAGAAGACTTGCCGCCGTATTTCCCGCTCATGTTAACCGACACCATGTTTTACCAGTTACATTTAAATAAATAAAGTATGGGAGTAATTGACGAATCGGGCATATTGGCTATAGCCACCCGGATGCAACGGCTAAGCGAGCAAATGCGTAAGGATGGTTTACTGATCTACAAAGCACACGGCATCGACTTTGAGCCGAAGTGGTTCCCGGTGATATACACATTGTATTTTAAACCGCTATTAAGTGTGGTTGAGCTGGCTAACGAGATAGGTTACAGTCACCCATCAACCATTACCTTATTAAAGGAGCTGGAGAAATTAAAACTCATTAAATCAGGCAAAGATAAAGCTGATGAGCGAAAGCGCCTGGTACAATTAACCGAAAAAGGTAAAGCGTTGATAGAGCAAATGAAACCCGTTTGGCAAATTATGATAGCTGCCGCGACGCAATTAACCGATACCCAAAATAACCTGATGAAAGCCATAGCCGAGGTAGAGCAGCAAATGGAGATCCAAAGCTTTTACCAGCGTGCCAAAGTTATTATGGCAGCAAACGAATTAAAAGACTAACCCAAATTACTATTACAATGTCAATAACAATAAGAAATATTAAACCCGAAGATAATGTGGAGCTGGCGCGGATAATCCGCGAATCGCTGATTGAGTTTGATGTGCCAAAGGTGGGAACAGTTTATTCAGACCCGGATACCGACCGTTTATATCAACTGTTTGCCGAAGCTCCGGCCAGCTGCTATTTTGTAGCCGGGGAGGACGGCGCTTTAATTGGCGGCTGCGGCATTTACCCAACGCCCGGTTTACCAACCGGCTATGCCGAACTGGTAAAATTATACTTAACTGCCGCAACCCGCGGCAAAGGCATCGGCAAAATGCTGATGGATAAATGTTATGAAGCCGCGGCAGATTTGGGTTATACCCATTTATATCTTGAATCTTTCCCCCAATTGGCTAAAGCTGTAAGTATGTATGAAAAAGCGGGTTTTAAACCATTAAATGGGGCTTTGGGCAACTCGGGTCATTTTGCCTGTACGATCTGGATGGTGAAAGAACTATAGCTAAGTTTAACTGTGCCAGCTGTGCCAGGTGTTACACCTGTCCCTGGCACAGCACAGTGTTACAGGTGTTACAAGTGTGTCAGGTGGTACATTTGTTTCTGTAACAGTAACACAGTATACTGATTGAAGGGGCTACCGTGATCATAGATTAGTTGTTTGTAATGTAAGGTTAAAAACTAATCTCCAACCTCTAATCACTAATCTCTAAATCCCTATCTTTGCCGCATACTATGAGCAAAACCGTAATCCCGTACAGTCAGAAGCAGGGCACCAAAAAAGAGCAGGTGGCCGATATGTTTAACAATATATCAAAAACCTATGATTTCCTGAATCACTTCATGTCATTGGGTATTGATATCATCTGGCGCAAAAAGGCCATTAACGAGTTAAAGAAAGATCAGCCAAAACTGATCCTGGATGTAGCCACCGGTACCGGCGATTTTGCTTTCGAGGCGCTGTCTATCCTTAATCCCGATAAAATTGTCGGGGTTGATATTTCACAGGGCATGCTGGATATCGCGCAGCAAAAAATTACCAAACGTGGCTTAGGCCATAAGTTTGAAATTAAACTGGGCGACTCAGAAAAACTACCTTTCGAAGCCGGTGAGTTTGACGCGGTAACCGTTGCTTATGGTGTGCGTAATTTCGAGAACCTTGAAATGGGCATGGCCGACATCAATCGTGTTTTAAAACCGGGTGGAAAAGCCGTGGTGTTGGAGTTTTCAAAACCTAAGGTATTCCCTGTAAAGCAATTGTATAAATTCTATTTCAACTATATAACACCGGGTATCGGCAAGCTTTTTTCGAAAGATTCAAGAGCATATTCCTACCTGCCCGAGTCGGTAGCGGCTTTTCCTGATGGTAAGGATTTTTTAGCAGTTATGGATAAGGTAGGCTTTAAACATACCAAATGCAGGCCTTTAGCGTTTGGTATCTGTTCAATTTATACCGGCGTTAAATGATCAAAATAAGGTGCCTGCTAATTTTGTCCCTGTTTTTTTGCAGCCATTGCCTGTTTGCGCAGGACGTGGTACCGGCATGGGGCGGCGGGGCCGATGATAAAAATATAAGTTTCGGTTTTAGCTTTAGTTATGTAAGCAGCTACTTTAAAATTGATAAAAAGCTGGACTGGCGCAATCCTTATATAGATAACGAGGGTTTAAAAGTTACCGACTCTATAAAAAGTATAGGTTCGGCAAACTCGCAGGGTTTCGCAGTGGGTTTTTTAGCCCGTTTCAAGATAACCGAACACCTGGAAGCGCGGGTAACACCCGGATTAATTTTTGCCGACCGCAGTATTGATTATACATTTAATACACCAGGTCAGAACGTAAAAAAGGCCGTACAGGCTACCGTGATAGACCTGCCTTTACTGCTCAAATTAAAATCAGACCGTATAGGTGATTTTAGGGCCTACGTTTTAGGCGGGGTTAAATACTCGCAGGCCATAGGCAGCCGTGTAAATGCGGATGCAGGCGCCGCGCTGGCAGATAAATTAGTTAAGAATGTAAGCAGCTATGCTTCATACGAAGCCGGTATTGGCTGCGACCTGTATTTCGAGTTTTTTAAGCTATCTCCCGAAATAAAATTGTCAAACTCTTTTGGTGATGTCATGCTTCACGAAAATCATCCTTACTCAAGGCCGATTGATAAATTATCTTTACATACCCTGATGTTTAGCTTGCATTTTGAGTAGATGCCGCTTTTATGTCTCTAAAATGGTTTAATTGCCAATGAAAAAGCATAATTTCGCAGTGGATTTATAGGATATCTATGGCTAAAATTGCATTAATTACCGGGGCCACTGCAGGAATAGGCGAGGCCTGCGCGCAACTGTTTGCCCGCGAAAAATACAACCTGATACTTACCGGCCGCAGGCTGGACAGGTTAGAGAAATTAGCAGCAAGTTTAAACAAGAAGTACGATACCGAAGTAGCTGTTTGCGCCTTTGATGTGCGCGACCGCGAACAGGTTGCCAGTAACTTTGAAAGCCTGCCTGCCAAGTGGAAAAAGGTTGATGTGCTGATAAACAATGCCGGCCTGAGCCAGGGCCTTGACCCCATACAAAACGGTAGCCTGGATGATTGGGATACCATGATAGACACAAACATAAAAGGCCTTTTATACGTAAGCAAGGTGGTTTCAAACTGGATGATAGCTAATGGTAAAGGTCATATCGTAAATTTAGGATCAATAGCCGGAAAAGAAGTTTACCCTAACGGGAATGTTTATTGCGCTACAAAAGCTGCTGTTGATGCGTTAAGCAAAGGTATGCGGATTGATCTGGTATCGCACGGCATAAAGGTTACTGCCATACATCCGGGTGCAGTTGAAACAGAGTTCTCTGAAGTACGTTTTCATGGTGATAAAGAACGGGCCAAAAAAGTTTATGATGGCTTTGAACCTTTAGCAGCCAATGATATTGCCGAAACAATTTGGTTCGTGGTAACGCGCCCTAAGCACGTTAACATAAATGATATGTTAATTATGCCAACCGCGCAAGCCTCAGCAACTATTATAAACAGGAAATAGGTAAAATGTGCAGCTGTGCAAATATGCAGCTATGCAAATTATATTAAATCAATAATTCAGTTATTCAATAATTAAACAGATGTCGCTTATTACACAAATAGATCAGGATATAAAGTTGGCTATGCTGGCGAAACAGGCCGACCGTTTACAGGGCTTGCGCGCTATAAAATCGGCATTGCTATTGGCTAAGACCGAGAAAGGCGCCGCCGAAGAAATAACGCCCGAGGCTGAGATCAAAGTTTTGCAAAAGCTGGTTAAGCAACGTAAAGAATCGGCAGATATTTATAAAACCCAGGGCCGCGACGATCTGTACCAGGTAGAGATGGCAGAGATGGCTGTTATTGAGCCTTATTTACCACAACAAATGACCCGTTTTGAGGTTGAAGGCTTTATACAAGAGCTGATTGGCCGCATAGGCGCAACATCAATACAAGACATGGGCCGGGTTATGGGTATGGCCAATAAAGAACTTGCAGGGCAAGCCGATGGTAAAACAATATCAGAGGTGGTAAAACAATTATTAGGATAATTTATTTGTTTTAATTGTTGCAGGTAAACCACAATAAGCTATTTTTATAGCGGGTACATTAAGCTTAGGCTTTATTAAAATTAACACTTACAAAGATTATATATATGGGTTTCGTGCTTAAAGAGGAACGTGGTTTTAGTTACATCGATGAGGGCGAAGGACAGGTGTTATTGTTATTGCACGGCTTAATGGGCGGGCTTAGCAATTGGGAAGAGGTTATTGAGGAATTCAGACATAAATACCGGGTAATTTTACCAATGCTGCCTGTTTATGATCTGCCGGTAATAACTACAGGGGTTAAAACGTTATCAAAATACGTACATAAGTTTATAAAGTATAAAAAACTGGAGAACGTTATCCTGTTAGGCAACTCGTTAGGTGGCCACGTAGGTTTAATTTATTCGCTTGCCCATCCGGAAAAGTTGAAGGCATTGGTGTTAAGCGGTAGCTCTGGTTTATATGAAAATGCTTTTGGTGGTTCTTTCCCGCGAAGGGAAAGCATGGATTTTGTAAAAGAAAAAGTAGAATACACCTTTTACGATCCTAAAATTGCAACGCCCGAATTAATTGACGAAGTTTATAAATTAGTTAACGACAGGCATAGCGTTATACGGTTATTGGCAATGGCAAAATCGGCCATACGCCATAATATGAAAAAGGATCTGCATAAAATACATATCCCGGTTTCATTAATATGGGGCCGTAACGATAAAATAACACCACCGGAAGTGGCTGAAGAGTTTCACCAGTTGCTGCCGGATTCTGAATTGCACTGGGTAGATAAATGCGGCCATGCAGCCATGATGGAGCATCCGCAGGAGTTTAACCGCTTGTTGAAATTGTTTTTAGAAAAAATAGGAGCATAAATATGTTTGCAGTTGAATTGATAGCTGACGCAATACCGCCGATACACACCTCTGATACCATACGGAAGGTGCTTGATCGTATGGTCGAGTTTCGCGTGCGCCATTTGCCAATTGTAAACGAAGAGCAGTTTTTAGGCCTATTGGCCGAAAGCGATATGCTGCCCGAAATGGATGCCCAAACACCGATAGGTGCTCTGGGGCTATCGCTGGTTAATCCATATGTGCGCGAAGACCAGCACATCTATGATGTGATACGCCTGTTTTATGAACAAAGATTAAGCGTTGTTCCGGTGCTGGATATTAAAAAGAACTATTTAGGGCTGATTCCACTTAACCGGATGAACGAATACTTTGCTACCATAGTTTCGGTTTCGCAGCCGGGAGGTATTATTATTCTGGATACCGATAACAAAAATAATTCACTGGCGCACATGGCGCAGATAGTTGAATCAGACAATGCCCAGATCTTAAGCTCGTATGTACGCACCTTTCCCGATTCAACCCGGATGGAAGTTACCCTGAAAGTTAACAAGCAGGACATATCAAATATAGTGGCAACTTTTTTACGTTATGAATATGATGTAAAAGCCACCTTTAATCACAGCGAGCACGATGATGGTGCGATGGATAGGTACGCTTCGCTGATGAATTACTTAAATCTTTAGGCTCATTGGTTCAATGGCGCATTAGTTCATTAGTAATAATTGATTAATGGATAGGTAAAAATGCTACACCAATAAACTAATGAACCATTGAACTAATAAACTAATGAAAATAGCAGTATACGGCAGGCAGTTTAATGACGAAGCGGCACTACCTTTTATACAACAGGTGTTTGATAGCTTATCGCTGCACTCGGTTGATGTATATGTCCATCACCAGCTAAACAATTACCTTTCTGGCAAAATAAATACCGGTATATATAATGTATTAAATGATGGCGACCAGATAAAGGGCGTTATCGACGCATTTATAACCCTTGGTGGCGATGGCACCTTACTGGATATGGTGAGTGTTATCCGCGACTCGGGCGTGCCGGTTATAGGCATTAACTTTGGCAGGCTGGGCTTTTTAGCCAGTGTAAACAAAAGCGATATCGCGTCGGCTATACATGCCGTGGTAAACAAACAATACACGTTAGATGGCCGTGGCCTGTTAAGTGTCGAATCTGAGTTAAACATATTAGGTATGGATAATTTCGCGCTTAATGATATTACCATTCACAAGCGCGATGATTCGGCCATGATCACCACCAGTATGTTTTTGGATGGCGAGTTTTTAAACTCGTACTGGGGCGATGGTATCATTATAGCAACAGCAACCGGTTCTACCGCTTATTCATTAAGCTGCGGTGGCCCTATTATATTTCCTGAATCTAATAGCATAGTGGTTACGCCCGTTGCACCGCATAATTTAAATGTAAGGCCTATTATATTGCCCGATAGCAGCATCCTCTCTTTCGAGGTGGAATCGCGCAACTCTAACTATATTTTATCTTGCGATTCGAAAACGGAAATTATTGATAAACCTATGCGGTTCAAAGTGCAGAAAGCAAATTTCGAGCTAAATCTTATCCGCCTAAATAATGAAAGCTACTTATCTACGTTAAGAAACAAACTATTGTGGGGCCTTGATGCACGCAATTACTAATTTTTGGTGGATGGCTAAATCTTTAGCAGCGTTACTTTTACTATTTATTTCATTAACAGCAAAGTCTCAAGCCTGGGAAGTTGGCGGTTTTGCCGGCGGTGCAGGTTATATGGGCGATCTGAACCAAAATAACCCTTTTAAAATTTCGGGCATTGCAGGCGGTATATTTGTTAAAAAGAACTTTGACGGTTACCTGGCGCTTAAACTGGGCTATACTTATGGCTTAATTAAAGGTGCCGACAGCCTTTCGCAAAACGCACAGGCACGCAGCCGTAACCTAAGCTTCAACACTCAATTAAACGAGTTAAGCCTTACCGGCGAGTTTAACTTTATGAAGTATATACCATCAGTAAGTGAAAGCATATATACACCTTATATTTTTGGAGGGATAGCTTATACAGGTTATACCCCAAAAACTACTTACTTAGGGCGAACGTATGATTTGCGTACCATACAAACCGAAGGTAAATCATACCCCGGCAGTACAATAGCTGTACCTTTTGGCCTGGGTATTAAATATAATATAGCCGGCAGGTTAACCCTTGGGGCCGATCTGGGTTACCGGATAGCTTATACAGATTATATAGATGATGTAAGCGATGTATATGCTGATAAGAGTAAATTACCCACAGCATTGGCAGTAGCATTGTCTGATCGTTCTGCCAATCAAATTGGTGCGGCAGGTACCCAGCGTGGTGATTTAAGACCCAAGGATACCTATATGTTTATAGGGCTATCCATATCGTATACCTTTATAACACAGAAGTGTTACTATTAAGTAAACAATGCGGGGTTAAAAATGCCCCAAATTTTTGTGCAAACTTTCTTTTCATTAGCATACTAAAAAAGTACAAAGTAAGTTTTACCTTTGTCACCTGAAAATTTGGGCGTTATTTATCAAAACCCTAGATATCGGGCGTGTTGTAAAAACATACATCTATATTAAAAACACGCGTTTCAAGCCTGTATGGCTTTATTGATCGGCAAAAGGAAATGAGTTATAAGGATAAGATTGATTTGTTAAAGTTACCGCAACACATAGCTATTATAATGGATGGCAATGGCAGGTGGGCAAAAGACAAAGGCAAATTAAGAATATTTGGTCACCACAATGGTGTACTGTCTGTTAGAGATGTAGTTGAAGGTGGTGTTAACCTGGGGCTTAAATATTTAACACTTTACACTTTCTCATCCGAGAATTGGAACCGCCCCAAGTTGGAGGTTATGGCCATTATGGAGTTGATGGTTAGCACTATCAATAAAGAAATCAAAAACTTTATGGACAAGAATGTTCAGCTTAATGCAATAGGCGACCTGGACATGCTGCCCAAAAAATGTTACGAAGAGTTAATCAACGCTATTAAAACAACATCAAAAAATACCGGCCTTGTGTTAACGCTGGCATTAAGCTATAGCTCGCGCCGCGAAATTGTACATGCTGCAAAAAGCCTTGCAATTAAAGTAAAAAGTGGCGAGATAGACGTGAATGATATTGACGAAAAACTTTTTGAAAGCAACTTGTATACCGGCGATATACCCGACCCGGAGTTGTTAATAAGAACCAGTGGCGAATTTAGAATAAGCAACTACCTGCTATGGCAAATTGCCTATGCCGAGTTGTATTTTACACCAAAACTATGGCCTGATTTCAGGAAAGAAGATCTTTATGAAGCCATATTAGATTACCAGAAACGCGAGCGCCGTTTTGGTATGACAAGTGAGCAGGTAAACTAAATTTTTCCGTTTAACAAATTTTAACAACTGTATAAATTATTTTTAGCCCACTAAAATATCCGAATGAATAAATTTCTGTTTGCTATAATTTTCTCTGTAATAAGTACTGCTGCACTTGCCCAGGTCAGACAAAACCAACAGGTTTTCAGGCCATCAAGTTCCGACACTTTGAGTTATCTTAACCCTAAAGAGTATATTATTGGCGGTATTACTATTACAGGTACTGTACACCTGGATAAAGATGTGTTGGCTCAAATTGCAAAAGTAAATAAGGGCGATAAGCTGATGTTACCCGGCGAAGCAAGTGCTGCCATCGTAAAGAATTTGTATAAAGAAAATCTTTTTGATGACGTACAATTGTATGTTACCAAAATTAGCCTTGATACCGTATACCTTGAAATAGCTATTAAAGAGCTGCCGCGTTTATCAAACCTGCGTTTATCAGGCTTGCGTAAAAGCGAAATAGAGGAGATCAACAAAAAATTAGATGATAAAGGCAAAATTGTAAATACCAATTTGCTAAATAAAACCGATGCGGTAATTAAAAAGTATCTTCACGAAAAAGGCTTTTTAAATGCTACTGTAACTATTAAACAACGCCCTGATCCGGGTGATGCCAACAGTTTAATATTAGATGTTGTGATTGATAAGGGAAGAAAAGTAATGATAAACTCAGTTACTTTTGAAGGCAACAAAGATTTCTCGCAAGCTAAACTTAGAAGCTTTTTGTCAAAAACACGTACCCGTAAGTTTTATAACATATTTGGCTCTAAGAAATTTAAAGATGACAAATACATAGAAGACAAGCAAACGCTTGTTGAAAAAATGCAGGCGCGCGGTTACAGGGATGCTTCAGTAATAAGTGATACCGTTACCAAGCATGATTATGAAAGTGTAGATGTAAAGATCAAATTATATGAAGGCCACAAGTATTACTTTGGTAATATTAAATGGTCTGGCAACGCCCGTTATAACGACGATTTTTTAAACAGGGCTTTGCGTATAAAAAAAGGTGATGTATTCAGCGAAGAAACTTTAAGTAAAAGGTTAAGTGGTGGCGGCCCAAGCGGGGATGATGTTTCATCGCTTTATTTGGATGATGGGTATTTAACTTATAACTCAGATCCTGTACAAACCGGCATGCATAACGATACGGTTGATTTGGATATCCGCATATTTGAAGGACCGCAATACACCATAAACCGTGTTACTGTTAAAGGTAATGATGTAACTAACGATAGGGTAGTTATACGCGAATTGCAAACTTTGCCGGGCCAAAAATTCAGGAAATCAGCATTAATAGAAAGTACGCGTATAATAGGCCAGTTAGGTAATTTTGATGATACTAAAACAGAGCCTCGCCCGGTTAATATTAACTCGGCAGATGGTACTGTGGATCTGATCTATAACGTGGTTGAAAAACCATCAGACCAGGTTGAGCTTTCCGGTGGTTTTGGTGGTGGGCAATTTGTAGGTACGCTGGGCCTTACCTTTAACAACTTTGCTATCCGGAACATTTTCCATCTTAAAGATTATAAGCCACTACCAAAAGGCGATGGCGAAAAACTAAGTATCAGGGGGCAATCAAGCGGAAGGTCTTATCAGAATTTCTCGTTTACTTTCTCTGAGCCATGGTTAGGTGGTAAAAGACCAATATATTTCTCGGTATCAGCATATACACAGGGAAGTTCGTCGGGCCAGTATTATCCAAAATCAGACCCTAATTATAACAACCTGCGTATAAACGGTATTGGCTTTACTTTAGGTAAGCGTTTAAAATGGCCGGATAACCGTTTCCAACTAAACTACTCGTTAAACCTTGATCATTATAACCTGGATAACTACCCCGGCTATTTATTTTCAAATGGCACATCGTATAACATTAAGTTAACGCAAGAGCTTTCACGTAACTCGTTAGATGGTTCACCTATATTCCCTACAGGTGGTTCAAATATTAAATTTACGTTGCAAGGCACGCCACCATATTCATTGTTTAATAACATTAACTACAAACTGCCGCCAACACAAGAGCAATTGTATCACTTTGTTGAATATTTTAAAGTGAAATTTGACGCGCAGTGGTTTATACACCTAACAGGTAAATTTACATTAATGACCCAGGTTAGGTTTGGTTTCCTTGGCGAGTACAACTCAATAGTTCCGGGATCGCCGTTTGAGCGCTTTAAGCTGGGTGGTGATGGGATGCAGAGCTACCAGTTTTTACAGGGTAGTGATATAATTGGCTTACGTGGTTATGAAAACTTCTCTATAGTACCTGTAGGCTCAAACTACACAGCTAATAACAATCCGGGTAGCGCTATATATAATAAATATACTATTGAGCTGCGCCACCCTGTTATTGCCAGTTCATCGGCTACCATATTTTTATTGGCATTTGCCGAAGGCGGTAATGTTTGGGATAAGTTCTCGCAATTTAATCCATATAACATTAGAAGATCGACAGGTATTGGTGCAAGGATATTTTTACCTATTTTTGGTTTACTTGGTTTGGATTATGGTTATGGCTACGATGCAATACCCGGAATACCGACAGCGAATAAAGGGCAGTTTAGCTTCTCTATATCACAAAGCTTAAGCGGTGGGTTTAACTAAATAGAAAAAAGTTGATGAAAAAGGTAATTTTAGTACTGGCTTTTACGTTCTTAGGTTTCACAGCGGCGTTTGCGCAGCGGTTTGGATATGTTGACTCGGATTATATACTGAAACATATGCCTGATTATGTATCGGCTCAAAAACAGCTGGGCGCATTATCTGATCAATGGCAGAAAGAAGTGGATAACCGTTTCCAGGAAATTGACAGGATGTACAAAGCATACCAGGCCGACCAGGTTTTGATGTCGGCTGATATGAAAAAGCGTCGCGAAGACGAGGTTGTCAACAAAGAAAAGGCAGCTAAAGATTTTCAACGCCAAAAATTTGGTCCTAATGGCGAGCTTGAAACAAAAAGCAGCTCGATAATGAAACCCATACAGGATAGAGTAGCTAAAGCAGTGCAGGCTGTTGCCGAAGCGGAAAACCTGGATATGATATTTGATAAAAACAGCGAAGTGATAATGCTGTACGCTAACCCACGGTATGATAAAAGCGCCGATGTTATAACACGACTGGGATTAAAACCCGGAGTATTTGCTAAATAAAATTTTTATATATATAATCGCACAATTTTAAAATTAAACACAGAACACAAAAAACAATGAAAAAATCATTAAAAGTTGCTTTAGTTGCAGTATGCATGTTAGTAATGGGCAACTTTGCCAAAGCGCAACAAAAAATTGGATATATCAATACAAGTGACCTGATTCAGTTAATGCCTGAGTTAAAAACTATTAATACACAAATGGATCAGTTTAAAAAGACTTACATGGATGTATTACAAGGTATGGGCAATGAGCTTCAAAAAGGCGCAGCTGATTTGCAAGCCAAACAAGCTACAATGACTGACGCTGCTAAAATTGCTAAACAAAGCGAGTTAGCTGATTTGCAAAAACGCGCTCAGGATTACCAGACAAAAGCACAGCAAGACGTTGAAAATAAAGGTAACGAGTTGATGAAACCATTAACTGATAAGATCCATAATGCAATTGTAGCAGTAGCTAAAGAAAAAGGCTATGCTTATGTGTTGGACTCATCACAAACTTCATTATTGGTATTTCCACCAGCTGACGACTTAATCTCGTCTGTAAAAGTTAAATTAGGCTTAGGTGCAGCCCCTGTTGCTGGTGCAAAATAATTTAATTAAATACATTTATAAAAGCGCTCTCTAATACAGGGCGCTTTTTTTATTTTTGACCGTTGATTAGAATGACTTTATGATTGCCCCGATTTGATTTTTGTTTTCAAAGATTTGCAACCCACTAATCTCTAATTAACTAACCTCTAATCTTTACCCACGATGCAACCAATAGGTATTTTTGATTCAGGGATAGGCGGCTTAACCGTATTTCGTTCAATTGCCGAGCAGTTGCCGGGGTATGATTATATCTATCTGGGCGATAATAGCCGTGCACCTTATGGTAACCGGTCTTTTAACACTATCCATCAATATACCTGGGAATGTGTGCAATGGTTGTTTAAGCAAGGCTGTCCGCTTATTATACTGGCTTGTAACACGGCTTCGGCAAAAGCGCTGCGTAATATCCAACAGTTAGATATGAAGGGCCTGGACTCATCTAAAAGGGTGTTAGGTGTTATACGGCCCACAGCCGAGGTGATAGGAAATTATTCTACTACGAAAGAAATAGGGGTGTTGGGTACAACAGGTACGGTTCAATCAGAGTCCTACCTGATGGAGATCCAGAAGTTTTTCCCCGAGCTTGAAGTTTACCAGCAGGCCTGCCCGCTGTGGGTACCATTGGTTGAAAGCGGCGAATATGAGAAACCGGGGTCGGACTATTTTATAAAAGAATACCTTGATGAAATAATGGCAAAATCGGCCAATATTGATACGCTGTTGCTTGCCTGTACCCATTACCCATTGTTAATGGATAAAATAAAGGCGCATTTACCTGCTAATGTAAATGTTATAGCCCAGGGCGATATTGTTGCCAAAAGCCTGGTTGATTATCTGCAGCGCCACCCCGAACTTGAACAAAAGCTAACCAAAGAAGGGACGCGTAAATTTTATACCACTACCGATGATACGAGCGAATTTAACCATCATGCATCGCGGTTCTTTTCGGCTCCGGTAACTTCTGAATTTGTGTCTGTAACAGAGTTTGGTTGTAAATAGCCTCACACTATGCCCTTTCCAACGAAGAGGGATTTAGGGCGAGCTGTATAATTCCTACCATTTTAGTCAACTTTATACGCACAATCCAACCCAATCAATTCAAAATTTATTAAGTTTGCAGCTAAAGTAAATCTGGTTGAATTTTTACCTTACATATTTATTAGTTGCGATAGGCTTATTTGTTTTTTTAGCCTTCTTTACTATGTTTGGCGTGTATGCCGAACGTAAGGTATCCGCATTTATACAAGGGCGGCTTGGCCCCACCGAAGTAGGTAAATACGGCCTTTTGCAAACCGCGGCCGACATGCTGAAGCTACTGCAAAAAGAAATGATCATACCCACTGCTGCCGATAAAGTGCTGTTCTTAATGGCGCCGGTTATCATATTTGTGGCGGTATACCTGGGTTTTGCGGCATTACCCTGGGCTCCCGGCCTGGTTCCTGCTAAAATTAATATAGGTCTTTATTATATCCTGGCTATCATTTCAATTGAAACCCTGGGCATACTGATGGCTGGCTGGGGATCAAACAATAAGTATTCCATATTAGGCGCTATGCGCTCGGCAGCACAGATCATATCTTATGAGATACCTGCCGGTTTTGCATTGATATCCGTTGTGATGATAGCGCAATCGCTTGACCTGCAGACCATATCCATACAACAAGGGATCTTATCCGCAGAAAAAATAAAATTTTTAGGCTTTTGGGACGTAACTGCAAATGGCGGTATACTGTCATGGAACATTTTTAGGGCACCGCATTTAATTATAGCATTTGTAATATACTTTATAGCATCGTTGGCCGAAAGCAACCGTGCACCATTTGATATACCGGAGGCGGAATCAGAGCTGGTGGCGGGTTTCCATACCGAGTTTACCGCGTTGCAATTTGCTTTGGTATTTTTAGCCGAATATGCCATGATGTTCCTGGTATCAATGGTGGGGGTGATTCTGTTTTTAGGAGCCTGGAATACACCGCTGCCTAATATTGGCGCTGTACGCCTTGCCGACTGGACAACCGGAACAGCCTGGGGCATATTTTGGATAGCGATAAAAACATTAGGATTAATAGGATTGCAAATGTGGATCCGCTGGACATTGCCGCGTTTACGGGTTGATCAGCTGATGAACTTATGCTGGAAGGTACTAACACCATTGGCGTTTGTGTGTATGCTGATATCGGGCATATGGCGGTTATGGTTGATGTAGTAATTAGAGGTTAATTAATTAGAGATTAGGAATGTGTCGGTGAAATCAAAGAGGCATCGGTGAAATCAAAAATGATAAAGAAAGCGATAAACGGATTTACAACTGCCTTGAAGGGAATGTCTATTACCTTCGGACATCTTTTTGCGTCGCACGCAAAGCGGGAGGTAATATCTGTGAGCGATAATAATTACTTTAAACAAGTAGAGGAAGGTACAAATACCATCCAGTATCCGCACCAAAAACTACCCGTGCCCGAAGTTGGCCGGTACCAGTTGGACGTAGAAATAGATGACTGTATTGTATGCGACCTTTGCGCCAAAATTTGCCCGGTTGATTGTATCACTATCGAATCAATAAAATCAACAACAGGCTCCATCGGTGAAACTTCCGACGGTTCAAAGAAATTGTTATATGCACCCAAGTTTGATATAGACATGGCTAAGTGCATGTATTGCGGCCTATGCACAATAGTTTGCCCAACCGAGTGCATTATAATGACCAATCAATACGATAAAACGGTTTTTGAACTAAAGGACCTTAATTACGAATTTGCCGATATGGCACCGGAGGATGCCGCCGAAAAACGGCAACTGCTTGAAAACCAGTTAGCCGAAAGACAAGCAGCCAAATTAGCCGCAATGAATAAAAAGGAGGGCGAGGCATGAACTTAGTCCAGGTGCTTTTTTATGTGATGGCTTTTGTGGTAGTAGCGTCAGCTTTGTTTGTGGCAAGCAGCAAAAATTTGGTGCGCTCTATCTTTATGTTCTTTATTACGCTGTTTGGTTTGGCCGGATTATATGTTTTGGCCCTTGCCGATTTTGTGGCGGTAACGCAAATAGTGATTTATGTAGGCGGCGTATTGATATTGATATTGTTTGCGTTTATGCTATCGGGCAAAGAAACCTTGGGCATTTTACAACAGCAAAAAGGCAAGTTTATTAGTTTTAATAAACTCCCCGCTATATTATTTGCCTTGTTGTTTTTTGTGGTGATGATAAATGTGGTATTAAAAACAGATGCCCCAAACTTACCCTGGATAAAACAGGCGACCGCTGCAAATGCGGTCATTAAACCCAATGATATAATGACCGATAACATCGGCATTAATTTAATGACCCGGTATTTATTACCTTTCGAGGCTATATCTATATTGTTAATGGTGGCCCTGGTAGGTGCCGCGCATTTGGCAAGAAAGGAAAAGGGGACTGTATGATCACACTAACTGATTTCCTGATTGTGAGTGCGGCCCTGTTTTGCATTGGTTTATACATGATCATAACCAAACACAACGCCATACAAATTTTAATAGGTATTGAGTTGATGCTAAACGCGGCTATATTAAACCTGGTAGCCTTTGGCAAGTTTGATAAGATCAATAACGGCGGACAAATATTTGCCTTGTTTGCCATCGTCCTTGCTGCGGCTACCACAGCAGTAGCATTAGCTATAATATTAAACGTTTATAAAAAATACAGAACTATTGATCCTGATAAGATCAATGCGTTGAAGGATCAATAATATTTGAAAACACTTATATCATACCAGGATCTGTCCACTGTTTACTTTGCAATAGCAACGGTATTGTTGCCGCTGTTTGCCTGCATTGTAAATTGCTGTTTGCCGGGTAAGCGTAATAAGATATCGGGGTTGATAAGCACATTTGCTATTTTAGCCAGTTGTGTTTTATCAATAGTTATCTTTTCAAAAACATGGAACGGGCAACCAGTGCACGCACAGCAGTTATGGTTCACCATTGGGGCTACGCAGTTGTATGCAGGAGTGTTGCTGAATAACCTGTCGGCTATTTTGTTATTACTGGTATCGGTAATTGCCTTGCCGGTTCATATCTATTCAACCGCCTACATGAAGCACGATGACAATTATGATCGTTACTTCATATACCTAAGCCTGTTCTGCTTTAGCATGCTGGCGCTGGTTGTAGTTGATAACATGGTACTGTTATACGCTTTCTGGGAGCTGGTGGGCTTTTCGTCATACCTGTTGATAGGTTTCTGGTTTACCCGCGATAAAGCGGTACAGGCCAATAAAAAGGCATTCCTGATGAACAGGATAGGCGACGTAGGTTTGCTGACTGCTATCATCATCCTTTTTGCGCAATACCGCACTTTTGATCTGGTAGAATTATTTGGCGCAAATAGCTTAATAAGTCAGTCGACCATACAAAACGGACTATGGGTAACGCCTGCGGGTAGTCTGCCTGCCATTTGGCAATACATAGCTTGTGGGGGGATATTTTTAGGGGTGGCTGCTAAGTCGGCACAATTTCCGTTACATACCTGGCTGCCCGATGCAATGGAAGGGCCTACATCGGTATCAGCTTTAATTCATGCGGCTACTATGGTTGCAGCAGGCGTGTTTTTACTGGGTAGGGTTTATCCAATATTTAATACCACCGAGTTAGATATATTGGCCATAATCGGCTGTTTTACCGCGTTTATGGCGGCAACCATCGCGCTTACGCAAAACGATCTGAAACGGATCCTGGCTTATTCCACCATATCACAATTAGGTTTTATGGTGATGGCTATGGGGGTAGGGGCTTATGCTTCGTCGCTGTTCCATTTAGTTACTCACGCGTTTTTTAAATGCGCGTTGTTTTTAGTCGCGGGTGTGGTTATACATCAGATGCAGCATATCAAAGAAGATAACAACCTGGATATCGACCCGCAAAACATCTTATACATGGGTGGCCTGCGTAAAAAGCTCCCGGTAACTTTTTGGGTTGCTGTTGTGGCTGCTTTAGCGCTTATAGGTATACCATTTACCTCTGGCTTTTTATCAAAAGACGGTATATTGATACAGGCGGTAGATTGGTCGGATAATAAAAACGCGATCTTCAGGCTAATCCCCATCGGGGCCATACTTACCACCTTGCTTACCGGGTTTTACGTTACAAGATTAATAGCCAAAGTATTTTTCGGCGATTTCAGACTGGAACAATTTCATCCGCATATTAAATACCATTGCAGCGATAATGGCTGGCAGTACCGGTTACCGTTAGTAATGCTGGCTGTGGCTTCGCTGTTCCCATTGTTCTCTCTTAACCCGTTTATTTATGAGCATGCGTGGGTATTTACCGGCTTTAGTACTATTCATTTAGATAGGGTAAATATTTATCATACCATAGTACCCGCCGGCGTAAATATTTTAAGCCTCTACGTTATGTATTGGGCATGGGCTGTTTATACCGGACGCAAAATATTAGTGTTCCCGCAAACAGGCTTTTTGTTCCACCTGTCATACCGCGAGTGGTATATTGACAGGTTTTATAACCGGGTAATTGTTGGCGCGGTAATGCGCTTAAGTAAGGCGCTGTCGTGGGTCGACCGCAAAGTTATTGATGGCTTTATTAACGAATTATCAAACCTAACCGTAACGGTGGCAAAAATCGCTGCCTGGTTTGATTATTATATTATCGATGGAATATCGCGCCTGTTAACTTTTATTGTGCAAATAACCGGTAATTTTGTGCGCCGGTTCCAGGGCGGTAAAGTGCAATATTATTTGTTTAGCATGCTTGCCATTGTGCTTGCCCTTATTATTTATTTATCTGTTTAGATATGAGATTTGAGATATTAGATTTTAGAAATAGGTGTGTAATTGCTACAATGACGGGAGAATCTGACCACTCACAACTCACTACCCACAACTCACAACTCACAAAATGAATAGTTTAACCATACTCATATTTATACCGCTGCTGTTTGGGCTCGTCATTGCATTAATGCCATCAAGCCTGCGCGGTAGTTTTAAATACATTACACTGGCCGCTACGTTGGTGCAGTTATGTATGAGTGTGAGCCTGTATCTTAATTTTAAAAACGGAACAGATTTTGGCGGTATTGCTACGGAGAGCCAATTCCAGTTTGTACAAAAGATCCCCTGGATAAACCTTGACCTGGGCAGCATGGGCCGTATGCAGATGGATTATTTTGTGGGGATTGATGGCATATCTATCACACTGTTGTTAATGACATCGCTGGTATTGGTTATTGCAGCCCTTGCGTCATGGGAGATCAAGAGCAACCTTAAAGGCTTCTTTGTATTATTCCTGATATTGGATATGGCGGTATTAGGTGTATTCTGTTCGCTTGATTTCTTCCTGTTCTACATTTTCTACGAATTGATGTTGCTGCCTTTATACTTCCTGATAGGAATGTGGGGCGGTGTAAGGCGCGAGTACGCAGCTATAAAGTTCTTCCTATATACTTTAGCCGGCTCAGTATTTATGTTGCTGGTGATGATAGGCCTGTACCTGTCGGTAACCGACCCGGCAACCGGCAACCATACATTTAACATGGTACAAATGATGAATCCGGCTAACTACGGGCAGGGTTCTATATTTGCTGCCGCAAGTAATTATACAGTGTTCGGCATTCATGCACGCACGCTTGGCTTTATCATCTTATTTATCGCTTTCGCGATAAAAGTTCCGATTGTTCCATTGCACACCTGGCTACCCGATGCACACGTAGAGGCACCAACGCCGGTGTCAATTATATTAGCGGCTATCTTATTAAAAATAGGCGGGTATGGTATCATACGGATCTGCCTGGGGATATTTCCTGATATAGCGGCTTCCGGTGCGTTCTGGCTTGGGTTAATAGGCGTTATCTCTATACTTTATGGCGCGCTAAATGCGTTGGCCCAGCGCGATCTGAAGAGGGTTATAGCCTATTCATCCGTGTCGCAAATGGGTTTTGTGTTATTAGGCATCGCCTCACAAACTGCCGAAGGTTTAAGCGGCGCAATAATACAAATGGTTAGCCACGGATTTTTATCAACCATGTTGTTCTTCCTGGTGGGCGTAGTTTATAACCGCGTGCATGACAGGGATATCTATCACTTCCGCGGCTTGGGTACTTTAATGCCAAAATATACCGTGTTTATCATGATCGCATTCTTTGCATCGTTAGGTCTGCCGGGCTTTTCGGCATTTATTGCCGAGGCATTCTCATTGGCTGGCGCCTTTAAATCGCCAACGGCAAATGGCTTGCTGCCTTACTGGATGGCCGTATGCGGCGCGGTGGGCATACTGCTTAGCGCCTGCTATTTTTTATGGACATTGCAGCGTGTGTTTTTTGGTTCGGTAAATTTAAAAGGCGGCGAAGTTTGGAAAACAGCTTTAACTGATCTAAATACCCGCGAAATAATCACCCTATTGCCATTAGCGATATTGGTATTTGTATTGGGCATTATGCCATCGTTGGTATTTAGCAAGATCAATGATTCGGTATTGGCGCTGGTGCAGTTTTTACAGCTAACCAAATAACAATGCACGAGCTACTACCATATATCAATCAGCAACTCACCGGTATTTTAGGCGATATAAAATATTTTATCCCCGAAATCTACCTGTCGTTGTTATTTATAGTGGTGCTGGTAACCGACCTGCTGTTTGGGCGTACTTCTGAAAAACTATGCCGGATAGTGGCCTGCGCGGGTATTTTATTAGTAATTACAAAAGATGTTACGCAACTGCCTTTAATAGGCGATACGTTACAATTGTTATTCAGTGGCATGCTGCTGCAATCGCATACTTCTATAATATTCAGGCTGATTATTGATGCTTCGGCATTTTTGCTGTTGCTGTATTTTGCCTGGGACGAGCCGCTTAAATCGCACCGTAAAAAACTCTCCGATCTTTATGCTATAACCATAGCCGCAGTATTCGGCCTGCATTTAATGACGATGGCAGCCAACCTACTGTCGGTTTACCTGGCTATCGAGTTTGTATCTATCGCGTCCTACTTATTGGTTGCTTATCGGTCTGAAAATGCTTTTAGTACCGAAGCCGGATTAAAATATGTGCTATTTGGCGCGGCAGCATCGGCCATTATGCTGTATGGTATTTCGTTGTTATATGGTTTTACGGGTACATTAAACTTGTTTGATCCTAATTTCATTACGGGGCTAATCCATGTTAACGCGGCAGGCTCAACATTTGCGCTGGTATTAGTGCTGGTTGGTATTGGCTTTAAACTATCTTTTGTACCCATCCACTTTTGGGTGCCCGATGTTTACGAAGGCGCGCCAACTCCGGTCACCGCTTTTTTATCAACCATACCCAAAGTTGCCGCTTTTGTATTGCTGATAAATTTTTTAACACCTTTTATTATATCCCCGCAATGGAAAGCCTTTGATTTTGGTTTGTATTTATCGGTAATTGGCATTATTACCATGATAGCCGGCAACTTTGCCGCCGTGATGCAGAACAATGCTAAACGGATGCTGGCCTATTCGAGCATTGGGCATACCGGCTTTGCTTTAATGGCTATGATTACTTTTAACGGGCAAGGCATAAAGGCATTGGAGTATTACCTGGCCGTATATGTTATAGCTAACATTGGTGCGCTGATGCTGGTAACCTATTTCGAAACGATAACCGGATCGGCAGATGTTAATACTTATAAGGGCTTAGGGCTAAAATACCCTGCTGCTTCAATCAGTTTTGTGATTATATTAATATCATTAACCGGTTTACCGGTAACCGCGGGTTTTACAGGTAAGGTATTTGTGTTTTCGGCAGTTTATAGTGTTTATCAGGCCAATCATAATGTGTGGCTGCTGCTGTTAACTATAACCGGTGCTGTTACTACAATAGTATCGTTGTTTTATTACATCAAGATCCCGCTTAACCTGTTTGTGAAACGAACAGATTCTATTTCCGAGCCAATAGCACAACCTAATTATATATTGATCACCTCGATAATTATATCGATTGTGTTGGTATTGCTCGGAATTTTCCCCAATTGGCTTACGCAGTTTTTATAGAAACGGCTAAATCGTCAGTTTTTTTAATAAAAATTTAACATTTATTTCATTTATTTATGATATTAATCATAAATTCAGCCGTTTTTTAAAATTATTCGTTAATATTTCTATGAAGCGTTACTTTCCGTTTGCTCTAATCGTTTTTATTTTAGCATTAACATTTCTTTTCCCGTCGGTCGAATTTAAAAATACCGGCACCTCGCATTTTAATACGGGCGATATAGCCTGGATGTTAATGTCAACCGCGTTAGTTTTGATTATGACCCCCGGGCTGGCCTTTTTTTATGGCGGGATGGTCAATAAAAAAAATGTGATCTCTACCATGTTGCAAAGTGTTATCTGTATGGTCATCATCACAGTGATGTGGGGCATATTTGGTTTCAGCCTGGCCTTTGGCGATAGCTTTCACGGCATAATTGGAAACCCATCAACGTACTTTATGATGAAGGGCATGCTGGGCGATTCAAGCTGGAAACTGGCACCTACCATACCTTTATTGCTGTTTGCCATGTATCAGCTAAAGTTTGCCATTATAACTCCTGCGCTAATTACCGGTGCCTTTGCAGAACGGATCCGTTTTAACTCTTATATAATTTTCCTTTGCCTGTTTAGCATATTTATATTCTCGCCGTTGGCGCATGCCACCTGGCACCCGGACGGTTTGCTATTTAAACTGGGCGTGCTTGACTTTGCCGGCGGAACAGTTGTACATATGTCTGCAGGTTGGGCGGCATTGGCATCGGCTTTGTATTTAAAAAAGAGAAATGAACCAAGCCACGCGCCGGCACGTATTACTTATGTGTTAATTGGTACAGGGTTGCTATGGTTCGGTTGGTTTGGTTTTAACGCCGGATCGGCCATGGGCGCAAATCATTTAGCGGTTACCGCTTTGGCCACAAGCACCACTGCATCAGCGGCTGCAGGCTTAACCTGGATATTTTTTGATATGCTGCGTGGCCGTAAACCATCAGCAATGGGTACCTGTATTGGTGCAGTTGTTGGGCTGGTAGCTATAACACCTGCCGCAGGGTTTGTATCAATCCCACACTCGCTGGCTATAGGTATCATATCATCGGTTATTAGTAACCTGGTGGTAGAATGGCGCACGGGTACATCTATTGATGATACGTTAGATGTTTTCCCTTGTCACGGTGTTGGTGGTATGGTAGGTATGTTGCTTACCGGTGTATTTGCCAACAAAGCTGTTAACCCGGGTAATACTACCGGCAATGGCTTGTTTTTTGGCGAGTCGCACCTGTTCCTGATACAATTGTTTGCCCTGGTGCTGGTATCTATCTTCGCATTTTTCGGATCGTTATTATTGTTAAAGATCACCGATATGATCTCGCCATTACGTGTGTCGACAGAAGACGAAGTTATAGGATTGGATATCAGTCAACATGGCGAACGCTTATAATTTGAAACCTTAATCAAAACTATAAACCAAAGTTAGAAGGCCCCGATTAGTCGGGGCTTTTTTTGCAATCGCCTTAGTAACATTATGTTTAAACTTTGTTAATATTTAATACGTTTTAATGACAATTGATTTAACATAGTTCAGCATAAAATTATAACTTTGCGGCTCATCATCAATCATGAGCGATCAGATTAAACATGAATGCGGTGTGGCATTTATCCGTCTCCTAAAGCCACTGTCTTTTTATCAGAAAAAATACGGCACTGCGCTGTACGGCTTAAACAAGCTCTATCTTTTAATGGAAAAACAACACAACCGGGGCCAGGATGGCGCAGGCGTTGCGACTATTAAATTAGATGTTGCCCCCGGTAAGCGATACATAAGCAGGCATCGATCGATGGCGTCAAACGCTGTTGCTGATATATTTGAATATATCCAGAAGAAATTCGCAGATATCCAGAAGGAATCGCCCGAGAAAATGGCTGATACCGAATGGCTCAAAGAGCACGTAAGCTTTACCGGCGAAGTGTTATTGGGCCATTTGCGTTATGGTACACATGGCAAAAACAGTATTGAAAGCTGCCACCCCTTCCTTCGTCAAAATAACTGGATGACCCGTAACCTGGTTATTGCCGGTAACTTTAACATGACCAATGTTGATGAGTTATTACAACAGTTATATGACCTGGGCCAGCACCCTAAAGAAAAAGCCGACACCGTTACCGTTTTAGAGAAGATGGGCCACTTTATTGATACCGAAGTACAAGGCTTGTTTGATCAATATAAACGCGAGGGATTAGATGATAATGCCGAGATAAGCAAGCTGATAGCCAATGATATGGATGTGGCTAAGATCCTGCGTAAATCGGCCCGTAACTGGGATGGTGGTTATACCATTGCCGGTATGCTTGGCCACGGCGATGCATTTATAATGCGCGACCCGGTTGGAATCCGCCCGGCTTATTATTATTATAATGATGAGATAGTTGTGGCCGCGTCAGAGCGCCCTGCTATACAAACTGCCTTTAACATTCCTATTGACGAGATCAGGGAGATAAAACCGGGTCATGCACTTATTGTAAAGAAAAACGGCAAGGTAACCGAAGATATGTTTAGCGAACCTGTTGAAAAGAAAGCCTGCTCTTTCGAGCGGATCTATTTTTCGAGAGGGAGCGACGCGTCAATTTATCGCGAACGTAAACAATTGGGCAGATTGCTTTGCCCGCAGATTTTGGACGCGGTGAACAACGATGTTAAAAATACCGTATTCTCTTATATCCCTAACACTGCCGAAGTTGCCTTTTATGGCATGGTAGAAGGGATACATAAATACATTAAAAAATACCAGCGCGACAAGCTGCTTAACCGCGAGGATAAAATTAGTGAGGAAGAATTGACCGAAGTGCTATGTATGGCACCTCGTGTCGAGAAGATTGCTATTAAAGATGTTAAGCTGCGTACGTTTATTACCCAGGATGCCGACCGCAGCGAAATGGTGGCGCATGTGTATGATACTACTTATGGCCTGATAAAAAACGGAACCGATACGTTGGTTGTGCTGGATGATTCAATAGTTCGTGGTACTACTCTTAAACAAAGTATTCTAAAAATACTGGACCGTTTGGGCCCTAAAAAAATTGTGGTGGTATCATCAGCACCGCAAATACGTTACCCGGATTGCTATGGTATTGATATGTCACGGATGGGTGAGTTTGTTGCTTTTGAAGCTGCCATCAGTTTATTAAAAGAGCAGGGTAAAGAAAGCATTATTACCGATGTTTATAAAAAATGTAAGGATAGTGCATCATTGCCAAAAGAAGATGTGGTGAATTACGTAAAAGCTATTTACGAACCTTTTACCGATCAGGAAGTATCAGACCGCATTGCAAAGATCATCACCCCAACCGAAATTAAATGCGAGGTACAGGTGATATATCAAACATTGGATAACCTGCACAAAGCCTGCCCGGACCATACCGGCGATTGGTACTTCTCCGGCGATTACCCAACCCCAGGCGGCAACAAAGTAGTTAACCGCGCTTTTGTAAACTGGATGGAAGGTAAGAACCAACGGGCTTATATGTAGTCTGTAAGAAAATAAAGAATATCGAATAAAGAATGTTGAATATTGAAGTGTTTAGCTTAGATATTCGACATTTTTATTTTGAAGGGGAGGGTTTGCTTTTTTGTTGTTTAATATAAAGAGTAGTGCCGGTTAATGCCACTATAAAAACAATAATCTGTAATAATAATCCTATATGCTCAGCTCTATTCATCATTGCTTTGGTGGTACCCGGTAGATAATCTAATTTAAAAATGCCACGGTTATCTCCTTTAAAGCCAAAGGCATTCTGTAAAACATTTAAGGCGAAATGTATGCCCGTAGGCACAGCTATTCCACCATACTTTAATGCTGCTAATCCAAATACAAACGCCCAAACAAACGGGCCGGTAAATGACGCATAAACACTCCATCCGTTTAATACGTGATACGCGCCGAAAAAAACAGCTATAACAAACTGACTGGTCCAAACCCCATAGGCATTGTTTAGTTTGATCTGTGGGTATGACCGGAATCCTATTTCTTCCATTAACGCCAATGGAAGGATGGGGAGATATATAAAGGAAGTAGATAACGTAAAGAACAAGGGTTTATAGGTTAACATGAGCGGACTAAAGCTTAGCAGAACCACCATGATCAATACAAAGATTAGCAAGCCTATAAGTATTCCAAGTAAGAATCTGGATATCGTTTGTTTTTCCCACACCATACCTATGGATGAAAAGGTCTGCCGTTCTATTCGCATCGCTGTCCAAACAGATAAATAGCCCGCGCCTGTACCCAACAACCCGTATACAAGCATATTATAAGCAGGTGGAAAATATGAACGGATCAGCCCGCTTCCAATCAGCAATAAAATAAAAAGGGCAATAAATAATATGCTTTTAACCAAAGGGGCCATTTTATTATTTGCGTATTTTTGAACTGTGTTTACCATGTAACAAATGTAGTGGGTCCAAATCTAAAAGCTGTGCGACATTGACGAATGGCGTATAAATGGCATAAAGTGTCGGATACTAAAATGTAGTAATGAACCAGAAAAATGTTACGGAGATTGCCCGTTTAATAAAAGAAAACCGGCTTTTAAAAAACTATACGCAGCAAGAGCTGGCTGATATGACCGGCATTAGCCTGCGCTCTATCCAGCGGATAGAAAATGCCGAAGTATCGCCGCGTTTATACACTTTAAAAACTTTAGCCGGACGCCTTGATTTTGCATTAGAACCACAAGAGCAAATAAATACATTAGTTAAAGCGCCGATCAATCAACGTCAAAAAATTATACTATCTGTAGGAAGTGCGGTTTTGCTGTTTTTGTTAGCCATGGCCTATGTTTTTCAGTCGCCAACTTTTCCTGAAGATGCCTTTGAACTGTTTTTGTACATAGCCGCTTTTGTTGGGGTTTACACGGTGATGATGTTTAGGATCTGGAAATAATCAGGCTCCAACAACAAATAACTATGCCGACGGAGCGGAAAAAACAAAATGTGTAACCAGTTTATCCAGCAAAACTACCGAGGCAATAATTAAAGCTATACCGGCAACCTCATTTAAGCGGTGCACCAGTTTTTCTGAGATCTTATCGCGTAGTTTATTGGCGTAAAAAGCTTTGGTAGTATCTAATCCAAACTGTACTACCAATATGGTAATAAACATTATGGCAATTTTAAAAACCCGGTGGTGCACACCATTATGATAAATAGTACTTGCGGTACCAATAACAGTTATCCAATGAAACAGTATGGCCGGGTTAAAAATGCACATCAAAAACCCTTTCAAAAAATAGCCGGTGCGTTTAAGGCCGGTAGGGGCTACATTATCATAATTTACTTTGGCTTTTTTGAAGATATAGCGGATACCTACGATAAATAATATGATACTGCCAATAACACCTGCCCAGGTTTTGGTTTCGGCTGATACCTCGAACAATTGAGAACCAAACAGGATAGCACCCACAAAAACCACGTCGCTGCAAACTACGCCTGCGGCAAGGTAAACACCTGCTACAAAGCCACGTTCGATACTGGTTTTAATTAGGGCGAAAAACACCGGGCCTGTCAGAAATGTCAGCACTATCCCAATCCCTATTCCCGAAATAACAGCTTCTATCATTAATCTGTAACCTTTGGTCAGTTTAAAGTATGCGAAGATGCAACTTTTATCTCTTAAATAAAGAAACTTAATGTGTCGTGTTTATTAATTTAAGATAATAGAATTATAAAAAATGGTTATGTTAGTAGTTTAAAACCAATTTTACTACAACACATATAAAATGGAACAAAACAACACCAAAAGTTATGGGTCGGCATTGTACACGCTGGTTACTGTATTCTTCTTCTGGGGCTTTTTAGCAGCCTCGAACGGTATATTTATACCTTTTTGTAAAGCGCATTTTCACTTAACCCAGTTTGAGTCGCAATTAATCGACTTCACTTTTTATGGTGGTTATTTTATCGGTTCGCTTATTTTATATTTTGCTTCGCAGATAAGCAAGGTTGATATATTGAACAAGCTGGGTTATAAAAATGGTATTGTGTGGGGGTTGGTATTATCGGCCGCGGGCGCATTGGTTATGATACCAGCGGTAGGTTCTGGATCGTTTGCGTTTATTTTGAGCTCATTTTTTATAATAGCATTGGGTTTTTCTTTGCAGCAAACTGCTGCTAATCCGTTTGTTATCGCGCTGGGGTCGCCGGAGACGGGTGCCAACCGTTTAAATTTTGCCGGCGCTGTTAATAATATTGGCGGTATAACCGGGCCCATTGCTGTAAGCATAATTTTGTTCGGATCGGCAAAAGGTGCGGCTGCATCAAGCAGTGTTGATCTTTCAACTATTAACAATTTATATTACATATTGGCCGGGTTATTTTTAGCAGTTGCGTTATTCTTATATGTTTCAAAGCTGCCTGTTGTTACTACAGACGAAAAGGTAGAAGCCAGCAAAAAGCCAACCTTGCCATTAATAATTATGTTCCTGGCTTTTTGTTTAATACTGGTTGCCGACCAATTAGCTTTATTTATTAGCGGACATGGTATTTTTAATATACGTACACCCGGAACAACAAAGGCCGTTATTATTTATATATCATTGGCCATTATAGTATTGACCTTAATAGGCTCGCTATTTTCAGCTCAAAAAAGCAAAGAAGGCTGGGGCGCCATGCAATATCCGCAGTTAATTTTGGGTATGATAGCTATTTTTACTTACGTAGGTACCGAAGTAACTATCCAAAGTAACTTAGGTGCATTACTTAAACTACCTGATTTTGGTGGGTTTACAGAATCGCAAATGTCGCCGTATATATCGTTGTATTGGGGTAGTTTAATGATTGGCCGCTGGACTGGCGCCATTGGCGCGTTTAACTTATCTAAATCAACCAAGAATATACTTACGTTGGTTGTACCATTTGCCGCTTTTGGTATAGTATTACTGGTAAACAGGGCAACTGGCGTAGATGTTAGCCATCTATATATATACGCAGTTAGTATCGCGGTAATGATAGCCGCATTTTACATTGGCCAGCAAAAACCTGTGCGTACCTTAGTATCTTTAGGGGTGTTGGGTATGGTATTTATGCTTATCGGTTTGTTCTCAACCGGTACTCTCGCGCTGTTTGCATTCATCAGCGGTGGGTTATGCTGCTCAATTATGTGGCCTTCAATTTTCTCGTTAGCTATTACCGGCTTGGGTAAATATACCGGCCAGGGTTCCGCATTTTTAATTATGATGATCCTGGGTGGTGCAATCATTCCACCAGTACAGGGCTTAATGGCTGATACCATGGGAATCCACCAGTCATACATTGTTCCGGTTATTGGTTTTGCCTACATCGTTTTCTTCGCCTGGAAAGTACGCCAGGAGCTGATCAAACAAGGTATCAATATCGATCACGTATCCGTTGAAAAAAGCGGGGGACACTAATTCTTATAGTCATTAGTCACTGGTCATTAGTTATTGGTAAATTTATAATTTGCTATTACTAATGACCAATGACACAATGACCAATGACTATTCAAATGAAACCATCTTTCGATACCATATTCATGAAACTGGCTACCGACCTGGCCCTGCGTTCGCATTGCGTTAAGGCACATGTTGGGGCGGTTTTAGTGCGCGATACGCGTATTATATCCATTGGCTATAACGGTCCGCCTGCCGGCACGCATAACTGCGACGAGGAATGGCCCGACAGCGGTTGCCCGCGCGACTCGAAAGGCAGTTGCTCGCTTGCATTACATGCCGAAGAGAATGCCATTTTATACGCTGTTAAAAGCGGTGCTAAATTAGAGGGGGCGACACTTTATACCACATTATCACCCTGCATAGCCTGTGCCAGGCTGATATTTTCGGCAGGGATCAAACAGGTTTACTTTGATAAATCATATGCCAAATACAAAGGTATAGCAAGCGACGAGGGGGTTGATTTCCTGAATAAGTTTGGGGTGCCTACGGTGCAGTTGGTGGAAGATGCAGTTTAAACAATCAACGGCTTAACCAGGTCCAGCGCAAAATCCAACTGTTCTTCCGGTGTCAGGTCCGTATTATCCAATATTATCGCGTCTTCGGTACGCGTTAGCGGGCTTTCCTTACGGGTAGTATCGGCATAATCACGGTGTGCAAGGTTCTCAAACACTTCTTCAAGTGTCATATTAGGATTAGTTGGTAAAAGCTCTTTATAGCGTCGTTCTGCACGTATTTTAGGGTCGGCGGTCATGAATAGCTTTACCTGCGCGTTCGGGAAAACAACAGTGCCAATATCACGGCCGTCCATCACTATATTTTTTGATTTACCCATGCGTTGTTGCTGGCGCACCATTTCAACACGTACATCATGGATAGCGGCTACAGCGCTTACCTTATCGGCTACGTGCATCTGGCGGATCTCGTCAGAAACATCTTCGTCATTCAAAGTAATATGTGTCTGGTAATCGCGCGAGTGAAAATTAAGATGGATATTATCCAGGGCTTTAGCCACTTGTTTTGGGTCCTGCAGATCAACATTGTTGCGGATAAAATATAGCGCCACCGCGCGGTACATTGCCCCGCTATCGGCATAAATAAAATGAAGCTTCTTTGCCAGGGCCTTTGCTAAGGTGCTTTTTCCGCACGAAGAATAGCCATCAATAGCTACTACAATATTGCTGCTCATGTGCCGTAAAGTTATGAAAAAATGTGAGTGGTTGAATAAGTGAATAGTTGATTATGTTAGCATAGCTTGATAATAACCACTCACCTAATCCAACTTAATCAACCATTCACTACCTTTAAACCATGAATATCAATAAAGCCGAACTCCAAAAAGAAACTTTTTATAAAACATCGCGCAGCGGGGGTAAAGGAGGGCAAAACGTAAATAAGGTATCAAGTAAGGTAGAGCTATTGTTTTCTGTTGATAGCTCGGCATTGTTTACTGATGACGAAAAGCAACGGCTTAATGAAAAATTGCAGAACCGTTTAAATAAAGACGGCTACGTGCAGGTAATTTGCGACGAAGAACGTAGTCAATACCTAAATAAAGAAAAGGCTTTAGAAAGATTAATAGTTTTGCTAACGCGATCATTACAAGTACAAAAATCACGCAAAGCAACCAAAGTAAGCAAGACAGTAAAAGCCGCACGGTTAGACACAAAGAAGCTGCAATCAGCTAAAAAAGAAGGCCGGAAAAAGAATTTCGAGATCTAATTAAATTTATAAAAAGCCGTTACCGATCCCCACGAGTGCGTCATTACCATTTGCTTTACTTCCTTACTATCAAAGGTTGCGGCTGCATCAAAAGTCCAGCGGTTTGTAGTATAAGTAACACCTATTTGGCTACTTAACATTAACCGTTGCGGGTCGAGTGTAATTTCCTCGCTTGTTGGATCGTTATGCGATCTGAAAAGGCTGCCCTGCACGGTAGCATCATAACCAATAACATTAAGCATAGGCTTCAAGTAAAGGTAAAACTCGTGTTTAACCAGTGGCTTTACGCTGTTATCGGCAATAACACTGCTTTGGGTAGCTGCCGAATTAAACAGCCGGTTAAAAACACCCAGCCTAACCATAGCGCCAACGCCTAAACCGGTAAAGCCCGTACCTAAGTTTACGTATGATCTTAATGAAAAATCAACAGCGGTATCCCTTACAATAAATTTATTATACTCGGCCGAAAGGTTAAGTTCAACATCATTTTTTATTTGATATTGCCAGCCGGTTGGTGTATAAAATCCAAAGTTTTTATGTACCCAGGTTTGCGCGGCTTCGGCACCCGATGCCGGGCCAACCACACCCAACTGCGCGCCTAATTTAATATTGCTTTCGTTTTTAAACAGGTAGTTCATGGTCGAACCTATATACAGATAACCTGCAAATGGACGGTCAACAAACGCCGCCGATGGTACGTTACCGCCACGCGGGTTAAAGATTTTTTGCCCCAATTCAAACCCGATAATCTTGTTTTGAAGTTTTGCATTGCCCTTAACATCCAGCGCATGGTTGTAGAAAAAGAACAGACCGTCCGTATAATACCTGTCAGACCCCTGGCCAAGGTAGGAGTCGTTATCTGTTTGTATCCCAAACTCGCTTTTGTGGTTTTGCGCCATAGCGCACCTAACTGTTAAAATTAATAGCAGGGGGAGAATTAACTTCTTCATTAAAGCGAATTATTTATAAAGCATTGTTATTTCGAACGGAGAGAGAAATCTATACAAGCAAGCGGATTACTTTTTAGTGTATAGATTTCTCACTTTGTTCGAAACGACAACGTTATTTGTTTAATTTAAAATTGATTTAATATCTTCTTTAATAGAAAGGTCTAATGCATCGTCAACCTTTTCATTCAATAAGGCAAGATTAATAACCTCGCGCATTTCTGTTACATAATGAAATTTAAGTTCCTTTATGTAGCCTTCTTTTATTTCAAGGATATCTTTTTGGTTTGATTTGCAAAGAATGATCTCTTTAATGTTAGCACGCTTTGCAGCCAGGATCTTTTCTTTTATACCACCTACCGGCAATACACGGCCACGCAAGGTTATCTCGCCTGTCATTGCCAAATGGGGTTTAATTTTGCGCTGTGTAAATGCCGATGTTAAAGCGGTTAACATAGTAACCCCCGCAGACGGCCCGTCCTTAGGCGTTGCGCCGGCAGGTACGTGTACGTGGATATCCCATTGCTCAAACAGTTTCTGGTCGATATTAAAATATGACGCATGGGCACGCAAGTAAGCCAGCGCAATTGTTGCCGACTCCTTCATCACATCGCCCAAACTACCGGTTAAGGTTAAACGCCCTTTACCCGGGCTTAAGCTGGCTTCGATAAATAAGATGTCGCCACCTACCGATGTCCAGGCCAGGCCAGTTACCACACCGGCAACGTTATTGCCCTCATAAAGGTCTTTATCAAAAATTGGGGCGCCAAGTATGGTTTCAACATCTGCCTTGCTTACAACGGTGTTATAAGGCTCTTCCATGGCAATGTTTTTGGCCGTGCCACGCACAACCGAGCCGATCTTTTTCTCCAGCCCGCGTACGCCCGATTCGCGGGTGTAATCTTCGATTATTTTTTCAAGTACATCGTTTTTTAGGGTGATGTCCTTCAACTTCAAACCATGCGCCTCGCGTTGTTTAGGTACAAGGTGTTGTTTAGCTATCTCGATCTTCTCTTCTATGGTATAACCGTTTACTTCGATGATCTCCATCCGGTCCAACAAAGCCGGTTGTATGCTGCTTAATGAATTTGCTGTCGCGATAAACATTACGTTCGACAGATCGAAATCCATCTCGACATAATGGTCATAAAAACTGCTGTTTTGCTCAGGATCCAGTACCTCCAATAAAGCTGATGACGGATCACCACGGAAATCATTTCCAACCTTATCTATCTCATCCAAAATAAATACCGGGTTAGCGGCTCCTGCTTTTTTAACTGATTGGATGATCCGGCCCGGCATTGCGCCGATATAGGTTTTACGGTGCCCACGGATCTCAGCTTCATCACGGATCCCGCCTAAAGCCATCCGCACATATTTGCGGCCCAGCGCTTTTGCAATTGATTTACCCAACGATGTTTTACCAACTCCCGGAGGGCCAACCAGGCAAAGTATGGGCGCTTTCATATTATGCTTTAGCTTCAATACTGCTAAATATTCAATAATACGATGCTTTACCTTATCCAAACCAAAATGGTCCTTATCTAATACCTTTTGGGCACGTTTAAGGTCGAAGTTGTCTTTAGTAAACTCGTTCCACGGCAGGTCAAGCAATAGCTCTAAATAATTGATCTGCACCGAGTAATCGGCAGCTGCCGGATTAGTACGGGTTAGTTTTTCAACCTCTTTATCAAAATGCGTTTTAACCTCAACGCTCCATTTCTTTTTGGCAGAACGCTGGCGCAGGCTGTCAATTTCCAAATCAGGCGTGTTGCCGCCCAGTTCTTCCTGGATAGTTTTTATCTGCTGATTTAAGAAGTAATCGCGTTGTTGTTTGTCCAGATCTACACGTACACGGGTTTGGATCTGGTTTTTTAGCTCTAATAATTGCAGTTCGGTAGTCAGGTGCGCTAACACCATGTTGGCCATATCGCGGCGGTTGGTTACTTCAAGTAATTTTTGCTTGGCCGACATTTCGGCATTCATGTTTGATGATATAAAATTCATCAAAAACGAGGTGCTTTCTATATTCCGGATAGCAATACCAGCCTCGCTTGGGATATTTGGCGAAAGCTGGATAATGTTCATCGCCATATCCTTTATAGAGGATATCATGGCTTTAAACTCTTTATCTTCTTTTGATTTTTTTACTTCTTTAAAGGGCTCGATAGTAGCCTTGATGTATGGCTCGCTTTGTACTTCTTCTTTTAAATAAAAACGTTTTTTGCCCTGTAAAATAACAGTGGTGTTACCGTCAGGCATTTGCAGCATTTTAATGATGAGCGCTACCGTGCCAATTTTATTTAACTGGTTAAAACTGGGGTCCTCAATAGCGACATCCTTTTGCGATACTACACCTATCATACGGCTGCCTTTATTGGCATCGCGTATCAGTTTGATAGATTTATCGCGGCCTACGGTAATAGGTATAACCACACCGGGAAACAATACGGTGTTGCGCAACGGCAATATTGGCAAAAACTCAGGCACTTGCTCATTATTCATCTCCTCTTCATCTTCTGACGACATCAAAGGAAAAAATTCCGAATCTTCGTTTATCACTGGTAAAGTATTTTTAAAATCAAACGGGTCAAAACTCATCTATACCTCTTTTTTTTATATAAAAATAAACGTCATGTTGTCAGCCTTTAATATCAAATGGCTTGTTAAACAACACTTAAATAGCGGCTACTACTTATCTAATGCTATGTTTCAAGACTTATGCCAAGTTATAGCGATATGCATATAACTGTTGCCCGGGCTTGTTATCGGTTTGATTTATTGGCGGTTACAAATTTAAATGCTTTTTGTTAAATGTGGTTAAATTTATTGGTAAAGATGAAAAAAAGTCATACTCTTGCCCCGCCCCAATAATTTAAGCCAACATTTTTTAAATAAATATGTTATGGGGATATAATAATTTACAATTGCAGGAGTTATTTATATACTTTGTTTAACATATTCAGCTTTTAATGCGGTTACCGATCTTAGTATCTTTCCTGATTATATCGTCTGTTGAACATGCAGCATCACAAAATGCCTATATTAAATTAGGGCAGCAGGCTTATATTGAAGGAAACTTTAAAACTGCTATTACCCAGTTAGAAAAAGGCCGGCTTATTGATTCTACCAATGCCAACGCCTTGTGGATGCTGGGCTACTCTTATTACCACAGCGATAACTATGTTAAATCCATCACCGCTTTTACCAAAGAAATAGCTATTGAGCCTGCAGATGCCCACGCTTATTATTACAGGGCCAAGGCACAATTTAAGTTAGGCACCGAGAGCCAAAACCCGGCCGAAAAAGAAAAATATTTATTAGGCGCTATAATTGATTTTACCAAGGCTATTACTATAAATCCGGCCGAAGCCAAAATAACTTCATTCTATCAAAACCGCGGTCTTGCTTACAGAGACTACGGTTCATTCAGACTACAGGCGAATACTAGATTTTTTGATAAAGGCAGATGCATTAACGCCTGGAAAGCAGGCCTTGCCGATCTGCAAAAGGTTTATGATGCTGACCGGTCAAGAGATGATATTTCTGCACTGATAGATGCTTTGAAAGCAAAATTAGATGCAGTAAGCGGTCGCCATTAATTCAAACTTCCTTTTACTACGTATTGATTAGCACTCAGCAAGCGCACTTTCTGGTATTTCTGGATGATGTATATCGAATCGGGAAAGTAGCTTAATTTTTCCTTAGTTTGATATAATACGTTCTTAGTGGCGTTGCTTATCAATATCCACTTTACTTTCCCGCCTTCTTTTTTTATGATTATCTCGCGCGTTTTAAGGTCGGGGTACTTAGCGCGGTAAATCTCAATATTATTGCCTTTCTCAATAATATAGCTATTCCTCCAGGCCGGTTTGTTAATATCCGATTGGCTAAATAAGCTCAATTCCAATCCCCAGTTGGTAATATGCACATCTTTGGTTTCTGTAATGCCGTTATGTTTCACCGTTTTATGGGTGATATGGTTCAGCTTTCTCAGCCGCGCGGTATCCGCAGTAAAAAATCCCTTAATATCAAAGTAGTTTAAATCGGTTTCGGTTTGGGTATTGTCGGATTGGCAGGATGGCAGGAGGGATATAAATAGTAACGCAAAAACTATAATCATTCGCCAATTAAGCTCCCCTTTTGAGAGGGGAACATTGCCTGATCTTTGTTTCTTTGTTCCTTTACACCAATACATTCCCGCTCATTTCTTGAGGAATTGCAACGCCTAAAATGTGCAGTACCGTTGGGGCAATATCGCCCAGCTTGCCATCTTTTACAGTCTTTACATCCTTGTCAATAATAATGCAAGGGACTAAATTAGTGGTGTGTGCAGTGTTTGGTGTACCATCATCATTTATCATGTAGTCGGCATTGCCGTGGTCGGCAAGGATGATGAACGAGTAACCGTTAGCAATACCTGTTTCAACAACAGCCTGGCAGCAGGCATCTGCTGTTTCAGCAGCTTTAACTACCGCGCTAAAAACACCTGTATGGCCTACCATATCTGTATTGGCAAAGTTTAGCACTATAAAATCGGGCCAGCCGCTTTGCAGCTCAGGAATGATAGCATCGCGGATCCCGGCGGCGCTCATCTCAGGTTGTAGATCATAAGTAGCCACTTTTGGCGATGGCACCATCAGGCGCTTCTCGTTTATAAACTCTTTTTCGCGGCCGCCCGAGAAGAAGAACGTTACGTGCGGATATTTCTCGGTCTCCGCTATGCGGATCTGGTTCTTGCCGGCATTCTGCAAGATCTCGCCTATGGTTTGGGTCAGATCTTCTTTAGTGAAAACTACCTTAACATCCCTAAACGTTTCGTCGTAGGTAGTCATGGTAACGTAGTAAAGGTTAAGGGGGTGCAGGTTGTATTCAGGAAATGCTTTTTGAGTTAACGCGACAGTGATCTCGCGGCCACGGTCGGTACGGAAGTTAAAGCAGATCACCACATCGCCTTCTTTTATAACCGCAACAGGTTCGCCGTCAACCGTATTTACAATTGGCGGCATAAACTCGTCGGTAACGTCTTTTAAATACTGCTCTTTTATAGATTGTAATATGTCAGTAGTCGCTTCGCCAACGCCGTTTACCATTACATCATAAGCCTGTTTAACGCGCTCCCAGCGGTTATCGCGGTCCATAGCATAGTAACGGCCAATGGCTGATGCCAGTTTAACCGGTGTATTTACGATATGATCCTGTAATTCGGTAACAAAGCCTAAGCCCGATTTTGGATCGGTATCACGTCCGTCAAGAAATGCGTGAACAAATACACTATTCAATCCCGATGAAACTGCCGCGTCACACAATCCTTTTAAATGTTTGATATGCGAGTGCACCCCACCATCAGACACCAACCCGATGAAGTGTACATCTTTGTTATTTGTTTTAGCATAATCAAAGGCCGATTTTAAAACCGGGTTAGTTATCAGCTCGTTATCGTCAACCGCTTTGTTAATGCGGCCCAGCTCCTGGTAAACGGTACGGCCGGCGCCCAAATTCATGTGCCCAACTTCACTGTTCCCCATCTGCCCGTCTGGCAAACCAACAGCCATGCCTGACGCTTCCAGCTTCGAGTTTGGATAATTAGCGATAAGCGAATCAAAAAACGGTGTTTTTGCTGCCAATATAGCGTTCGACTGATCGTTACGGCCGTAACCCCAGCCATCTAATATAATTAATGCTACTTTCTTTTTATTTTCCACAACGCAAATATAAGGCAACGATGTTTATTTTGGCATTTGTGTTCATATATTCTTTTATATAGCTTTAGCCAACCAATTACATCGCCGTGAAAAAAATCTTGTCAGCCCTGCTAATCTTATGCGCTTTTTTATCTCAGGCCCAAACTAAAAAGCCCGACCGTTTACAAATTGCCAGCATCGGCGACCTAAAAGTAGCAGGCGGGACAATAACCGACTGCAAAATTGGCTACCGCATGTTCGGTAAGCTAAGTGCTGATAAAACCAACGCGGTGATATTTTTAACCTGGTTTGGCGGTACCTCGCGGGATATTGTGAACCCATCTAACTTTGCCGCTGTTGATACCACGCGCTATTGCTTAATAATTATTGATGCTTTGGCAGACGGTGTTTCATCATCGCCCTCAAACAGCCCTAAACAGCATGGCCGCAACTTCCCGGCTATTACCGCTATTGATATGATAGAAAGCCAGCACGTGCTACTTACCAAAAAATTAGGCATCAATCATGTTAAAGCGGTTATGGGGATCTCCATGGGTGGCATCCAAACCTTTCAATGGGCCGTAACTTATCCTGATTTTATGGATATCCTGATCCCCATTGTAGGCACCCCGCAGTTTACCAGCTATGATTTAATGCGCGGCGAGATCTACCGCAAAATATTAGACAGCGATCCCGAATATAACCACGGTAATTATACGGTTAACCCCAAGGTAACCCTCATTAATATGTTTTGGGAGATACTGCTCACAACCCCTGCCGAAAAGGTAAGGGCGCACCCGCATGATACCTTCGGCAATTGGTTAAGCGGGGTACAGGCCCAGCAACACAGCGACTGGAACGATACCTGGTATCAATCAGAAGCGCTGGCGGGCTTTGATATTACCAAGCCTTATGGCTCTTTCGAACAAACTGCCGCCCGCGTTAAAGCAAAAATGCTGATCATCAACGTAGCGCAGGATCATATCGTTAACCCTAAACCGGCTATCGACTTTGCCAAAATAGCTAATGCCAAATTGGTTGTAATAGACAGCGATGCGGGGCACCTGGCAGGTAATTTAGGTAATGGCGAAGCCAGGAAAGCGGTGATTGAGATATTGAAATAGGTTGGTTGTTTAGAACGCGCTGTTTACTCACCTCCATAGGAGTCCTTCGGACCGGTCTGCGCTTCGCTGGACCACCCTCTCTTCGCCTACGGCGGAAAGAGGGTAAGAGAAAGGAAAATAAATAACCCTCTTTCCCGCTCGCGGAAGAGAGGGTGAGCGAGCGAAGCGATGCTCGGGTGAGTAAACGGCGCGCCTTTATTAACGCTAACGCTCCATTAGTTTAGTCTGCAAAAAAAAATCACCCTCCACTGTAGCGATATCGCCCGTCCCATCGTTTTATCAACAGTAACAACATTATATCTATATTTTATGAAACAATTTACATTAATGGCAGCTGTGGGTTTGATGATTTTAACCGCGGCAAGCTGCAAAAAAGACAATTATTATGACGATGTGCCACAACCAATCTCGGTTGTTGGTTTTTACGGCGCGTCGCCTGATGCACCCAAATTAAGCATGTATTTAAACGCTAATCAAATTCCTGCTGACTCGCTTGCTTATAAAGGCAGGATAGACTATGTGAACGCTTATCCGGGCAACAGGGAGATCAATGCTTATCGTAACGGAACCAAAGTATTTACCAAAGCAATTACATTGGACGAAGGTAAATTCTATTCGGCATTTTTAACGGGTAATTATAGCACAGCCGAGCTTGTGGTGTTACAGGACAGCTTAATTAATCCGGCTCAGGGCAAAGCAACTATACGTTTTGTAAATATGAGCGTTGGCGCACCTGCGCTTGACCTGGTTACAAGTAACGGTACGTCGGTAATTAGCAATCGTACCTATAAAACCAACAGCGCTTTTACCCCTGTTGATGGTGATACACAATATAGTTTTGTAATACGCGCACATGGGTCAACCGTTGATAAGGTAATAATGGCGCCGGTAACGCTTTATGCCGGGCATAACTATACCATTTGGGCACGGGGTATTTATACAGCTACTGACGCTGCCGCGCTTGATGCCGGTATTGCAAGGAACTATTAAGCTGTTAACATTACTTTTGCTAAAATTATACGGTTAAGTTAACAACCGCGTAAAAAGTCATACTATAAAACCATTGCTCTTTAACCGGGGCAATGGTTAATAATTTAATACAGGTGCTAAAAAAACAGCCGGGCTTAAAACAACTTATTGAAGGGTGTGCAAAAAGGGATAACAAGAGCGAGGAGCTTTTGTATAAAACCTTTTATGGCTACCTGTCGGGCGTTGTTTTTAGGTACGTGCAGGAAAAGAATAGCTTAAACGAACTGGTAAACGATGCCTTTATACGGATTTTTAAAAAGATAGACACGTTTGCTTTTAACGGGCCGCCCGAGGAGCTGCAAAAGGCATTTAAGGGCTGGATAGGGCGCATAGCTGCTAATGCCGCTATAGATAGTATAAGAACGAAGAAGAAGCTGTTATATGTAGATGATATAGCAGATGAAACAATAATGAACATAGCTGTTAAAGCACCCGACAATTTATCGTACCAGGATATAATTGAATTAATAAACGGGCTGCCGCCTATACAGCAGTTGATATTTAATATGCACCAGGTTGAAGGGTTTTCGCACGATGAAATAGCGCAGAAATTTAATATCCCTACCAGTACCAGCAGGGTGTATTTAACAAGAGCAAGGGTAAAGTTGGTAGAGCTTTATCAAAAAAGTATGATGACGTATAATGGAGAATGAAGATAAATTTTTTAGCGCGATAGAAGATACGCTGCACTCGTACGAGGACGCGTATCCTGCCGGGGCATGGGAGGACTTCCGGGAAAAGCGTAAGCGCAGAAAAGCGTTGGTGCTGTTTTTCAGGCTGGGGAGCGCCGCGGTTGTTTTATTGTTTTTATCATACGCCACCATCCAGCTTTTTAAAAAAGATACCGTACCTGCCCAGGTAGCTCAAACCAAAAATATATCGCGCGAGCAAAAAAATGACACCCTGCAACCAACACGCGGTGTAAATAATAATGATGCATTGGTTACATCAAATAAAGCCGTTAGTCAAAATAAAAACAACGAAAACAAACAACAGATAGGTGCTGATAAACAAGATGTTGCCACTACCCGCCAGGGTATAATAACCCCTGCTAAAGAATCGGCTAAAGCCGGAATTGTACAAAAAGCAACAGTAGCAGAAAAGGATAACGCGATTATTGCAAATGTTATAGTACCTGATAAAACTGCTGCCGTTAACAGCAATATTAATGCAGCAATTGCGGGCGACACGGTAAAAGCAGTTAATGGTATAACCACTACAAATGTTATTGCCAAAACCGAGGTGAAGAAATATACAGGTTCAACCAAATCTGTTTATGATAGTATTTTCAATAGTAAGACAAATAAAGTAGCCACGGTGGCTGACAGGAAAAACCAAAAGAATTTATCCTATGGTGTAGTAGTTTCGCCGGCATTGGGCAACCAGAAATTTAATTTCGGTACCGGTGTTGAAGTGGCATATAAGATCAATAAAAACTTTTTTGTAAGTAGCGGTATAGCTTATTCATCGTTAAACGCCACAGGCGGCGGCGCACTCTTAACTGCTGCCCCGCCGGGCGCTGCATCAAGTGGAAGGGATGTTAGCCTGCAGGTATCGGGCTTTGAAGTGCCTATAGGTTTGCAGTATCGTACTGATAATGGCTTTTACGTAAGCGCGGGTATAGTGGCCATGGGGGTTACCAACAATAAGTTGGAGTATAATTATATTGCGCAAACAACAGCGGCGGTTTCTACGCTTGATGCCGCCGGCGTGGCCCAGAATTCGTTGAAAATTGTAAACGAACCCAAGACCGAACAAAGCAAAGAAAAGATCCAGAACTACCTGGGCTTTTATATGATGTCGATAGGTAAAAAGAAAAAAATAGGGAACAACCAGCTTACATTCGGACCGTTTGTACGCGTACCGTTTGGGGCGGTGTCCTCACAAAAAATAAGTCTGTTCCAGGGTGGTATTACTTTGGGATTTGATTTTTAGAATATATATATGACAAACCCAACGTTTCGTCATTTTTGTCCGAAGAGTAAATTGACGAACAAAAGCTTTGAGTTTTAATCTTAGAAAGAATTGAAAAATAAAGGGGTGCGGCTGTAGTGAATTAGCAGAAAAGGGGTTTTCAATTTCACTCAGCCGCATAAACCCCTCTCTGTGCGAGAGAAATCGCACACCGGTATAACCTTTTTGTCCTGTTAGGATAATGTCATTAATTTAAGAAAGGTAACCAATAAAAATGTCATTTCGACCGAGGTACGAGGGAGAAATCTATACAAGACAGGTTCGGTGACATATCCATGTATAGATCTCTCACTATCGTTCGAGATGACAAACTCCTTATTATTGTGACATTGCTCTAACAATACATATTTGCATATCGCTCAGGATTTCGCTGCCCGGCTTCTATGACTTCAAACGAGTAGCCTTGTAGTTTGCCACTGTAATTGCATATTTGCTTAATCACAAACTATCACATCCAAAAAATGTTATTACTTTTGACACTTCTAAAATATAACTGATTTGGACATAGAACTTGTACAGCCATTTATTGACAATGCGCTTAAAGAGGATGTTGGCGACGGCGACCATACATCATTAGCCACCATACCCGCAGGCACCACCGGTAAAGCAAAACTTTTAGTAAAGGATACTGGTATTATAGCCGGTGTTGAACTGGCCGAATATATCTTCCACCGGGTAGACAAGGACCTTAAACTAAATGTTTTTATAAAAGACGGTAGCGAGGTAAAACCAAAAGACATAGTTTTTGAAGTTGAGGGTAACGCCATCAGCATATTAACTGCCGAACGATTGGTGCTGAACTGCATGCAGCGCATGTCGGGCATCGCTACCAGTACAGACCATATTGTCGATTTGCTAAAAGGTACCAATACCCAGGTTTTAGATACCCGGAAAACCACACCGGGTATGCGTTACCTTGAAAAATGGGCCGTACGCATAGGTGGTGGTGTTAACCACAGGTTTGGTTTGTATGATATGATGTTAATCAAGGATAACCATGTCGATTACTCGGGCGGTATTGCCAGGGCTATCGAGAATGCGCATCACTATATCTCAACCCTGGGAAAAAAACTGGCTATCGAAATTGAAGTACGCAACCAGGAAGAACTGGATGAAGTTTTACAAGCAGGCGGCGTAGACCGGATACTACTGGATAACTTTAATTTTGCCGATTTAAAACAAGCTGTTAATATTATTGAAGGCAGATATATCACCGAAGCATCTGGCGGTATAACGGTTGATAACGTGCGCGAGTATGCAAATTGCGGGGTCGACTATGTTTCTATCGGCGCGTTAACCCATTCTGTTACCTGCCTTGATCTTAGCTTAAAAGCAGTAAAATAATCCAAACGGTAACAATTTCATAAAGAAATTGCCAATTGCATTTAAATATGATTAAACTTGTTAGTACAACAATCAAATTTTAATATTGCGTTGATATGATTACCCCTTATTCTATTTCAGCGCTAATACTTGCTTATTTGTGTGGTTCTATCCCTACCGCGGTTTGGATAGGACAGGCGTTTTACGGGGTTGATGTAAGAGAGTATGGCAGCGGTAATGCAGGTGCAACCAATACCTTTAGGGTGCTGGGCAAAAAAGCCGGTATACCCGTAATGCTGCTGGATATTCTGAAAGGTTTTACAGCTACTAATCTTGCTTTCTTTATCGGTGTTACTACTACCGGTGGGGTAAACTCTATCCCATATACCAATTACGAGCTTGCCCTGGGTATTGCTGCGGTAATGGGCCACCTGTTCCCGGTATTTGCCGGATTTAGAGGCGGCAAAGGCATTGCAACCTTATTTGGGATGGTGCTGGCTATTCATTTGCACGCGGCGCTGCTTTGTGTTATGGTGTTTATTCTTGTTTTGCTCATCTTCAGGTACGTATCCCTGGGTTCAATTATGGCCGGGTTTACTTATTTAATTGGCGTTACCTTTGTCTTCCCAAGCAACCGCTCGGTTGTAATATATGGTATGTGCATGTGTTTGCTGATATTGGTAACCCATCAAAAAAATATCGAACGTTTATTAAAAGGGACGGAAAATAAAGTAAACTTATTCAAGAAAAAATTGGCCCAATCATAGCAAGCCTCAAACAAATAGGTAACAAGTCTGTTACTATATTGAATCTAAAAATTATACCCCACATGAAAATATTAAAGTCCCTCTTAGTATTATCGGTAGTTACATTATTATATACCTGTGCTACTGTACCCTTAACCGGCCGTAAACAATTAAGCCTGGTTGGCGACTCGGAAATTAACCAGGCAGCCGCCACAAGTTATTCGCAGTTACTGTCTGATCCTAAAACCAAAGTCATAGCTACCGGTACCGATGCACAACGCGTTAAACGTATCGGCGCTAAATTATCCGCAGCTATTGAAAGCTATTTACAGCAAAACGGTTACGGCGATCAATATAAATTTAACTGGGAATTTAACCTGATACAAAGCAATGAAATTAATGCCTGGTGCATGCCTGGCGGTAAAGTAGCAGTATACAGTGGCATATTGCCCGTAACATTGACCGATGCAGGCTTGGCAACCGTTATGGGCCATGAAATAGGGCATGCTGTTGCCCGGCACTCGGCCGAGCGGATGTCGCAACAATTGGCAGCGCAGGCGGGCGGGGGCTTGGTGGGTGCTGCTGCAGGCGGCCAATCGGCTACAAATCAGGCTATCATCAATCAATTATACGGCATCGGCGGGCAATTAACGTTATTAAAATATTCGCGTAACCAGGAATCGGAAGCTGATAAATTAGGTTTAACTTTTATGGCGATGGCCGGGTATGACCCTAATGAAGCGGTTGCTTTCTGGAAACGCATGGCAGCCCAAAATAAAGGAGGCGCACAACCCGAGTTTTTGAGTACTCACCCGGCAGATGCTACCCGCATAGCCGCTATACAAAATGAAATACCTAATGCTATGAAGTATTATCATAAGCAATAATTTTGGCGAAACGCACCTTTTTAAAAGCTGAATGGAACGACCTTGTAATGATAAATTACGAGGTCGTTCCTGGTATACTTAAACCGTATTTGCCCGCCGGCACCGAGCTTGACCTCTGGGAAGGACGAGCAATGGTAAGCATGGTGGGTTTTATGTTTAACAATACCCGGGTTTTAGGCGTAAAATGGCCCTTTCATATTAATTTTGAAGAGGTTAACCTGCGGTTTTACGTGCGTTATTTTGATGGCGATAAATGGAAGCGGGGCGCAGTTTTTATAAGCGGGATCGTACCTAAGTATATTATCGCCACGGTGGCTAATGTGCTTTATAAAGAGCATTACCGCAGGCTGCCAATGCGGCATTCTGTAACGCCAGCTGCCGATAGGCATACTAATTTTTTATACGAGTGGAAACTCAACGGAAAGTGGAATAAATTAGGCGCCACTGTAAGTAATGACCTGGCACCCATCCTTCCGGGCAGCCCCGAAGAATTTATTTTTGAGCATTACTGGGGATATAACCCATGGACCGACACGGTAACTATGGAGTACCAGGTGGAGCATATAAGCTGGGAAGTTGGCAAGGTTAATGAGTTTATTTTTGAAGCAGATATTGCCACGCTTTATGGCGACCAGTTTGTGCCTTACTTAACAGCAAAGCCGGTGTCGGTTTTCTTTGCTAAGGGATCGGAAATTGCAGTGCGAATGGGGGATAAGATAACTATTACCTTGTAGCTGCTGCTGTTTCAGTGAAACTGTTTCATGAAACAAAAACGAGTAAATTTACAATTTGCTTATTATCAATTATTTATATGTTTTTTATGTATAAAAAACATGACGTAAAAGTTGTTTCATTTTGTTTCACTTATTTTTTATAAGCTATTTATTTTCAATAAGTTAAGTAAAAATACTGTTTCACCTGTTTCATTTGTTTCGCATTTTTGTGAAACAAAACTACCCCAGCGATTGCCCCAAAACTTCTAAAATGGCCTTGGCTTTAAGCAGGCACTCCTCATACTCTTTTTCGGCATCGGAATGGTAAGTTATGGCACCGCCGGTATGGAAGGACAGGTATTGATCAACCGAATTATACAGCAGTGTTCTAATCACCACGTTAAAATCAAAGTCATTATCAGGACTGAAATAGCCAATAGCGCCCGAGTATACGCCACGCTTGCTGCGCTCGTATTGCTCCATTAACCGCATCGAATTGATCTTGGGTGCGCCGGTCATACTACCCATAGGGAAAGTGTTGCGGATAGCCGCTATTGCGGATAAGCCGTCCTGCAGCTCGCACACCACAGTAGAGATCATTTGATGCACCTGGTTAAAGGTGTAAATGCCAAACAGCTCCTCGGTTTTAACCGTACCGGGCTTGGCCGAGTGCGTCAGGTCGTTCCGTACCAGGTCGACGATCATTACATTCTCCTGTAGTTCCTTGGTGCTGTTATGCAGTTGTTCTTTGATAGCTTCGTCCTCCTGCTGGGTAGCGCCGCGTTTGGCCGTACCTTTAATGGGTTGCGATACCAGCTTATCACCTCGCTTGGCCAAAAAGCGCTCAGGCGAGGCGCAGAGGATGTAATTATCCTGCCATTTATAAAAAGTACCAAATGGCGTAGGCGATACCCGGTTAAGCTGTAAAAAAGTGGCAACCGGGTCAATGGCCGCATCATCAGCATAAAACTCCTGGCAAAAGTTGGTTACGTAGATATCGCCACGGGCGATATGGGCCTTGATCTTATCTACCGCAAGTATATAATCGGCCTTACTAAACCGCGATTGGAGGTTGATGGGATCAGGATTATAATTCGACAAAACTTGGTGGCTTATAGTATTAAAGATAAGCTGTGGGTTATCGCAAATAATCTCAACCTTGCCCTTATTGATAAATATTAAATGCTCAGGCTCAAAGAAATATAGATCAGGAAAATGCAGGTGATCGGGGTTTGCAGATGACAGGTCCTCTACCTCATTTTTCAAGTCATAACTAAAAAAACCTGTTAACCAGCCCGGGTGAGTTTCGCGAAATCGTTCAAGGTCGGCAAACGCTGTGCCGGTGTTAGTGGTTATACTGTCTTTTACCCCGGCAGCAATCAGGGTGTCAAATTTAGAGTAAGGATCGTTAAAGCTGTTGGAGTCCAGGTAACAACAGGCATCAAAACTGGCTGCCCACTGCAGCGCTTTTTGCTTAAATAAATGCAGATCGGTTACCTGGATAATCACGTTGTAAAGTTAACCAACTAATGGTGAATATTTGGGTATTATACCTATATATTTGAACTGGTATATACCCCTATGTGGGTATTAAATAATAAAAATAATGTGTTAGTTTTGTAACTGATAACCAATTAAATAGATATGAAAAAATTAGCTCTACTTGCATTTTGTTTAGGCGTCAGTATAATAACTTTTGCACAAAGCAAAATAACCCCTGCCAAACCAGGCGTAACCTATGGCAAAACTATAACTGCCGACAACGCGATAAACACCTTGGCATTAAGCTCGGCTTTAACAAAAGATTCAGTTTTTACAGGTAAGGTAACCGGCAAGGTTATTGAAGTTTGTACCAAAAAAGGTTGCTTCATGAAACTGGCACAAGCTGACGGTAAGACGGTTATGGTGCAGTTTAAAGACTACGCCTACTTTATGCCTCAGGACATTGTAGGCAAAGATGTAGTTGTTGAAGGAAAAGCCAAAGTAAATGAAACGTCAGTGGAGCACCTTAAGCATTTTGCTAAAGACGCCGGTAAAACCTATGCGGAAATTGCCATGATAAAAGAGCCTAAAAAGGACGTTGCTATTATGGCCGACGGTGTATTGGTAGTGAAATAGTTTTGAAGATATTATAAAGGAAAAGCCCCGGTAGTTAACTATCGGGGCTTTTTATGCTTAATGTAATACTAAGGTTTGTTTTCTGTCCGGGCCTACTGATAACCATTTGATAGGTACGCCTAATTCTTTCTCCAGGTAATCAATATATGCTTGAAGTTTGGCAGGGATCTCTGATAATTCGGTTATACCGGTTAAATCCTCCTTCCAGCCATCAATTTCCTGTAATACAGGCACAGCATCAACCGAGCAGATATCGTAAGGCATATAGTCTATTTTCTCGCCTAAGTAGTTGTAGTGGGTGCAGGCATAGATCTTATCAAACCCGCTTAATACATCGGCCTTGGTCATCACCATTTGGGTAACGCCATTAAGCATGATAGCATATTTCAATGCAGGAAGATCTATCCAGCCAGTACGGCGGGGACGGCCTGTGGTAGCGCCAAACTCGTGGCCTACTTTGCGCAATTCTTCGCCAACTTCGTTATCTAACTCAGTAGGGAACGGACCGCCGCCAACACGGGTGCAATAAGCCTTAAATATGCCTATCACATCGCCAATGGTATTTGGTGCAATACCTAAACCTGTGCAGGCACCGGCAGTAGTTGTGTTTGACGAAGTTACAAAAGGGTATGAACCAAAGTCGATATCCAGCATAGTGCCTTGTGCGCCTTCAGCTAATATTTTTTTACCTTTTTTAAGGTAATCATTAACAAAATGCTCAGAGTCAACTAACGGGAATTTCTTTATCAGGTCTATAGCTTCAAAGAAAGCGGCTTCGCGTTCGCTAAAATCAGCAACTTCGCCATATAAAGCCTGCAGCATTGATGTATGCTTATCAACCAGTTTTTTATAGCGCTCTTTAAAGTCGGGCAGGGTGATATCGCCAATGCGCAAACCATTACGACCGGTTTTGTCCATATAAGTTGGGCCAATACCTTTTAAGGTCGAACCAATTTTGCCGTCGCCCATTTTCTTCTCAGAAGCAGCGTCCAACAATTGGTGGGTAGGTAATATCAGGTGCGCTTTTTTAGCTATTAATAAATTCTTTTTCGCTAAAAGGTCATGCCCGGCATCTTTTAATTTATCAATTTCTCTTTTTAGGGTGATAGGGTCAATAACTACACCATTACCTATAAGGTTAAGTGTGTTATCAAAAAATATACCCGAAGGGATGGTGTTTAATACAAACTTTTTACCGTCAAACTCCAACGTGTGGCCGGCATTCGGGCCTCCCTGGAAACGGGCTATCAGGTCATAACCTGCGCTTAGTACATCAACAATTTTACCTTTACCTTCGTCGCCCCACTGGAGGCCCAATAATACGTCAACAGCCATTATGAAATTAAAATATTTAACAAGGGGGTAAAGTTATACTTTTCTATCGCAAAAGCCGGCCTTAAGTTTTTCACAATTGCCGTAAAGATTCAACGAATGGTGTTTTATTTCAAATTTTAGCAGGTCGCCCATCATGCTTTGGATCTGTTGGATCCGCGGGTCGCAAAACTCAACTACCTTACCGCAATCCAAACAAATAATGTGGTCGTGCTGCTTGTAGCCGTATGATTTTTCGAACTGGGCCATGTTTTTACCAAACTGATGCTTGGTAACCAAATCGCACGATACCAATAGCTCCAGCGTATTATAAACAGTGGCACGGCTAACGCGATATTTTTTATTTTTCATGTGGATATATAATGATTCCACATCAAAATGGTCGGTTCTTGAATAGATCTCTTCGAGTATAGCAAAACGTTCAGGAGTTTTCCTTAGGCTTTTATTTTCAAGGTAAGCCTCAAAAATCTTTTTTACCATTGCTATAGTTTCCTGTTGGGACATAGTTTTTTATTGATATTCAAAGGTATCAACTTTTGTTTAAAGTTGATTGAGTTTATTAGGTTGATTAAGTTATAAACAACTAATCACTAATCAACCATTCACTAATTAACTGCTTTTAAGACGCTTTCTCAACCGCCGCATCAAAACGGGTTACGTCGGTAACACCGTTAACCGTTTTTAGACGTTTTATAAGGTTATCCAGGTGTTGGGTATCGTTAACATAAACCATTATCGATCCCTCGAAAATGCCGTTATCGCTATCAACCGTTATAGAGCGCATATTCACTTTAAAATCATGCGATATTACCGTAGTTAACTTGTTTATCAGGCCTACATCGTCAATACCAACAATGCGTAACCCGGTTAAAAATGCAAGCTCCTGCTGGTTAGTCCAGCGGGCTTTCACAATGCGGTAGCCGTAATTCGCCATTAATTTGGCAGCATTGGGGCAATTGGTGCGGTGTATTTTTATGCCGTCGCTAACAGTAACAAATCCAAATACGTCATCGCCCGGGATAGGATTACAGCAATTGGCAAGCTTATAGTCGATTTTCTGCATATCCTCACCGATTAACAACATATCGCTGTCTTTGGCCTTAATATTTCGCAATAAACCCTGTAGCTGCTCGCTATCTATTTTATCCTGGGGCTTGTTCTCGATAACTTTTTCTGATAACTGGTACTCCTTCAGGTCCTTCATGTCAATAATACCCTTGGCGATATTAAAGAACAGGTCCTGTGTTGATGCCAGTTTAAAGTAGTAGCTCAGCTTATGTATGTTCTCGGAGTTATAGGTGATCTTTAACGATTTTAGCTTACGCTCCAATATTTCCTTGCCATCCTCGGCAACCTTGCGTTTTTCTTCTTTTAAAGCCGATTTTATTTTGGCTTTGGCCTTCGCTGTCACCACAAAGCTCAGCCAATCCTCTTTAGGTACTTGCTTGCTTGAGGTAATAACCTCTACCTGGTCGCCGTTTTGCAGCTTGTAGCTAAGCGGAACCAGCTTGTGGTTAACCTTAGCGCCAATACAGCTTGCACCAACATCGGTATGTATCTCAAAGGCAAAATCAAGTGCGGTGGCATTTAACGGTAGTTGTATTAAAGCGCCTTTTGGTGTAAATATGAAAATCTCGTCAGAGAACAGGTTCATCTTGAAATCATCCAGGAACTCCAGTGCGTTCGAGTCGGGGTTTTTCAACATATCCCGTACTTTTTGTACCCAAAGGTCCAGCCCGCTATCGGTTGATGCTTCTTTATATTTCCAGTGCGCCGCAAAACCTTTTTCGGCAATTTCATTCATCCGCTTGGTGCGGATCTGTACTTCAACCCATTGCCCGCGCGGCCCCATTACCGTGGTGTGTAATGATTCGTAACCATTTGCCTTTGGTGATGAGATCCAATCGCGCAACCTATCAGGGTTAGGGCGATAAAGATCAGTAACTATAGAGTATGCTTTCCAGCAATCTGCCTTTTCATTCTCGGGCGTACTATCCAAAATAACCCTAATCGCAAACAAGTCATAAACCTCTTCAAACGGGATAGACTTTTTCTTCATCTTGTTCCAGATGGAGTGGATAGATTTTGGCCGGCCAAACAGGTCGGCATCCAGATCCTGACTATTTAAAACTTTTTTTACCGGCTCAATAAAATCGCGTATAAATTTCTCGCGCTCGGTCTTTTTCTCGTTAAGTTTATTTTTGATGAATTGGTAAGTTTCGCGCTCCATATATTTCATGGACAGGTCTTCCAGTTCTGATTTTATAGCATATAATCCCAGGCGGTGCGCAAGCGGTGCGTATAGGTAAACAGTTTCTGATGATAGTTTAAGCTGCTTATCGCGCGGCATAAACTCCATGGTACGCATGTTATGCAAGCGGTCGGCCAGTTTTATCAATATCACCCTAACATCATCAGCCAGGGTAAGCAGCATTTTTCTAAAATTTTCGGCCTGTAAGGAGCTGTTTGTATCAAACACGCCCGAGATCTTGGTAAGGCCATCAATAATTTTAGCCACTTTTTTACCAAACTCCTGCTCAATATCATCAAGTGTTACATCGGTATCTTCAACAACATCATGCAGTAACGCGCAAACAATAGAAGTTGTACCCAACCCAATTTCTTCGGCGGCTATTTGTGCAACGGCAATAGGATGGTATATATAAGGCTCGCCTGATTTGCGGCGCATGTCTTTATGGCTCTCTAAAGCCATATCAAAGGCCTTGCGTATCATGCGTTTATCGCCTTTTTGCAGGGTTGATTTACTTGCACGCAATAAAGCCCGGTACCTTTTTAATATCTCCGTCTTCTCAACTTCCAGATCGATCACTAATTCTTTCATACTTAGGCATAATCAGCATAATATCATAAACTCGCAATAAATATTAAAATTGCAGGTTATTATAAAATACCAAAAAAAATTGCATTAATTTTGCATTAGGTAAATTTATGAAATTATTTGGGCTTTTGATAGTGTTTTGCTGCTTAATGGGTACGTTAAAGGCCCAGGAACAACGCCCTGCTTTACCTGTACTGAGCAAAAATGACACTATTAAAACTTATGTTACCCTTTTAGATGGAGAAATGGTGCCATGGATAGTTACTCCGGAAGTGATCATTCGCGACTCGCGCATATTTAAAACCGAAGCCGACAGAAGAGCCTTTAATTTATTAAGATACAACGTACGTAAGGTTATACCATACGCGCATTTTGCAGGCGACAGGTATCGCCAGTTACAGCGCGATCTTGCATTAACCGGCGATAAAGGCAAACAAAAAGAGCTAATTTATGCCTGCAATACTCAAATAAAAGAGATGTTTAAGAAGCAAATAATGAACCTGACAATTACTCAGGGCGAGATCTTGATTAAGCTGATAAACCGCGAAACTGAAATAACCACTTATGACGTTGTTAAAGAGTTAAAAGGCGGATTCAGCGCATTCTCATTCCAGCTGGCCGCCAGGATATTTGGCCATAACCTTAAAGAAACCTACGATAGGAACGAACAGCGCGATATTGAAGGCATACTTCAGGAAGCTGGTTACGACTCATACAAAAACTAATAATGAGTAGTAATACTATTTACCAGTTTAATGTCCAAAATATCTCGGGCGAAGAAATTAGCTTATCAGATTATAAAAATAAAGTACTTTTAGTGGTGAACACCGCTTCGCAATGTGGTTTTACGCCGCAGCTTAAAGATCTGGTGGCTTTAAAAAGCGAGTTTGCCGGGCAGGATTTCGAAATATTAAGTTTCCCATCAAATGATTTTGGCGGGCAGGAACCTTTAGAGGGTGATGCAATCACTGCTTTTTGTGAAAGCTACGGCGCTAATTTTCCCATTTTTGAGAAAATAAGGGTTCGGGGCCCGTATGCCGATCCGTTATATAAATTCTTTGCCAATAAAAAACAAAACGGTAAGTTAAGTTCGGTACCACGATGGAACTTCCATAAATTCCTGGTGAACAGAGCGGGCGAGGTAACAGATTTTTATTACCCGTTTACAAACCCTACTGTATCAAAAATTAAAAAGAAGATCAACAAGCTGCTGGCAGCCGATCATTAATATATAGTTATGCTTAAACTTGACATATTAGTTTTATCCGTACATCCTGACGATGCAGAATTAGGCTGCGGCGGTACCATATTAAAACACATTGCCTTGGGCAAAAAAGTAGGTATTGTTGACTTGACACAAGGCGAGCTGGGTACCCGCGGTTCGGCTGAGATCCGTGCGAAAGAGGCTGAAGCAGCAGGAAAAATATTAGGGTTGGCCGCAAGAGAAAACTTGGCTATACCCGATGGCTTTTTTGAAAATACAAAGCAATACCAGCTAAAGGTTATTGAAGCTATCCGGAAATATCAGCCCGAAATTATTATTACCAACGCTTATCACGACAGGCACCCCGACCATGGGCGCGCGTGTGATTTGGTTACCGATTCGGCGTTTTTATCGGGATTAAGAAAAATAGAAACCTATGTGGATGGTAAATTACAAGAACCGTGGCGCGCCGAATTACTGTTGCATTTTATACAGGATGTATACATTAAGCCGGATATAGTAGTAGATATTACCGACTACTGGGATAAAAAAATAGAAAGTGTTAATGCCTATGGCTCGCAGTTTTATAACCCCGAGTGGGAAGAAGAGCCGCAAACCTATATCTCATCGCCCGATTTTATTGCAGTTGTTGAAGCACGCGCCCGCGAATTTGGAAAGACCATCCACGTAAAATTTGCCGAAGGTTTTACCTCGCGCAGGATTTTAGGGGTAGATAACCTGTTTAACTTAAGATAAAAGTTAAGCCGCTACATACTCAAAACGATTATTTTCATCATTTCTTTGGCGCTTAAGTTTGTTTTCTTTGGCAAGTTTTAACAAAATGCCCGACAGCTCTGAGGTTTTAAACTCCGAATGGAATTTCGATTTGCAATACTCGGCTATGCCTGATATGGAATGCGGTATTTTAAAAAAATCAGTAGTAAGCAGTTGATTTAAGATTTTAGTGGCACCGGGCTTTTTACGCCGGGCAGATGAATTGTATTTTTCGTTACTAACAGGTGTTTTTGGCTTAATTGCTTTTTTAGCAAGAAACTCATACCCGTCAGCGTCACCTCTTTCAAACTCAATCATCGCATCCAGTAGCTTGTCAACTACCTTTACTTGTACGGCTTCTGATTGGAAAGCATTAACAACCTCTGAGATTTCTATAAGTTGTTTTTTTAATTTTTCAATGGGTTTGCTCATGATATAATACAGGCTACGGTAAATATTAAATATTTCTACAAAAAATTAACAGGGGTAAACAGAGGATATTATAATCTGTTAATAGAAATAATTCTATATATAAATGATAACGCAAACATACGATTATAGTATATTTCAACTATAAAAAAGTGGAAATTAAGGTTTTAAAATGATAGGTTGTAGCAATATTATTACATTATTAAAGCGTTCTGGCTATTTTTTGAAGGATATGTAACCCTTCGTCGATATTATTTTTCTCAATAATAAGCGCAGGCCTAAAACGTATAGTGCTGTTACCGCAGCCTAAAAACATTACATTATTTGCTATACCCTGTTGTATAAATTTATCGCGGGTAGTTTTATCAGGGAAATCAAACGCGGTAAGCAATCCCTTACCGCGTACATTAGTTATTATAGGTGTAGTTGTCGCAATCTGCGATAATTGATCTTGCAGGTATTGGCCGTTTTCGGCTGCTTTAGCGCATAAATTATCTTCCTCAATTATCTCCAATATTTTTGACGCTCTAACCATATCAACCAAACTGCCACCCCAGGTTGAATTAATGCGTGATGATGTGTTGAATACATTATGTTCTATCTCGTCAACGCGTTTGCTTGCCAATATACCGCATACCTGCATTTTTTTACCAAATGCTATGATATCCGGGCGGGCATTTGGGCCAAAATGCTCGTGGCACCAAAATTTACCACTTAAGGCTACACCTGTTTGTACTTCGTCGTAAATTAATAAAGCATCGTTTTCATCAGCCAATAAGCGCAGTTGTTCCATAAATTCTTTACGTGCGTGGTTATCGCCACCCTCTGCCTGTACCGGTTCAACTATTATGGCGCAAATGTCATCCTTATGGTCTGTAAACGCTTGTTTTATTTGAGTGATGGATAGTTCTTCCCTTTTTAGCAGATCAGCATTGGCAGCCTCTGTCTGCGGGAATTTTATAGCCGGGAAGGAAACCCGCGGCCAATCAAACTTAGCATACCATTTAGTTTTAACAGGTAAGGTATTGGTTAAGCTTAATGTGTAACCAGAGCGGCCGTGGAAAGCATTTTCGAAATGTAATACCTTAAACCCTTTTTCGGTTTTGTGGCCTTTGGCAAAGTTTTTTTGCACTTTCCAGTCCATAGCGGTTTTAAGCGCATTTTCAATAGCCAGTGTGCCACCCGAAATAAAGAAAGCGTGGGGCAAATAATCCGGGATCCCAACCCTTGCAAATGTTTCTAAAAACTGGGCGTATTGTGTGGTGTAAATGTCAGAATTTGATGGATTTGTTAACGCGGCCAGCATCAGGTTTTTTTTAAAGGCCTCATCATTCAACATCTTCGGGTGGTTATAACCTAACGGCACCGACGCGAAGCAGGTGAAAAAATCAAGTAGCGTGCGTTTGTTTTTTGAATCATAGATGTGTACGCCGTTACTTTTCTCCATATCAAAAGTAAGGTCGAAGCCATCAGCCAACACATGCTTTTTTAATGATTCAATTACATTTTCCGGAGCAACAGACAGGTTATACATAGAAATATACTTTTAACAAATTTACTGAAAAACCCTCTTTAATGCTAATTTAAGCGGTTTTTGAACCCCAATAGTAAAAAGCAAGTTTAAATTGTTTAAACCCGGTTTTTGTACTATTACTTGATTGGGTATACTTATATAAATTTGTCTTTCATCCCCAGCAGGCCCCAGATTCCGCCGCTATGTATAGCCAAAATCCGGCTTCCGGGCGCAAACTGATCTTTTTTGGCCAGGTCATAAATAGCATACAGCATTTTGCCGGTATAGATGGGATCTATTAGTACCCCGGTATCGGCCACAAATTTTTTAATAAATGCTACCAGCTCATCATTAAGTTTACCATAACCACCAAAATGATAATCGGTATGTAATTGATAATTTGCCGGGGCCGTTAGTAGTTTATCAATCTCATCAGCAATAAAGCTACCATTCTTGAATACAGGGATAACATTTAGCGTGGTTGGTAACTGATGTTGCGTAAGGCCGTTAATAATCCCTGCAGCCATAGTGCCCGTGCCCGCAGCGCAAAAAATATGATCGTAAGATGCCGTCAGTTCATTAACCAATTCGCTGCAACCCTTTGCGGCTTCGGGCGAGGCACCGCCTTCATTTATAAAAAAGGCTTCGTCATCACCGGCAAAGTATTTATTAAATAAAGCCTGCTTATCGCGATAGCTTTCCCTGTCGGTAAAAAGCAAATTCATGCTGTGCAGGCGGCACATAAACAGGGTGTCGTTATTTACTTCTTCGCCACGTACAATACCGGTAGCTTTAAAGCCAAATTTGGCCGCGGCGGCAGCTGTTGCCAGTAAATGATTTGAGTAAGCACCACCGAAGGTTACCAGGTGGGTTTTGTTTTGAGCCTGTGCCTCTTTAAGCAGGTACTTAAGCTTGCGCCACTTATTACCTGATATAATTGGATGTATCAGGTCATCGCGTTTTATATAAACTAATAAGTCCCGTTCGGCAAATAACTTATCGTTAATTTGCTGAACGGGACTAAATATCTCGAGGTCGATATGCATTAAGCTTATTAGAAGCCTAAGCCGATACCTGCATTGAATGATTTGTATTCGGCTAAACTTCCTGATGCATAGATAGTTAATATAGCCAGATTTAACTGAAACCCTAAATCAGCACGCATACCACTTACACTGGCCGATTTACCACTGATGTTGATAGGGTCAGCATATGAAGTGTAAATAGGTTGTTTGGCAGCATTTACGCCGGTAACAAAAGGAAAGTTTCCTTTTAATCCTACATCTGTACTGCTGGTTAAATAGCCGACAGACACAAACGGTGTAAAAAATAATAATTTTTTAGAGAGGATAACTTGGGTATTAAATCCACTAAAGTGACCTTCAATTGTCTGATTGCTAAAGTTAGAATTACCGGTTATGCCTCCATTAGATGCATCTGGTTGTACATTTAAGGTTTTCTCATAAGTTAGTCGTGTATAACCTACTGCTAAGGCCAAATCAAAAGGCAGTGCGTTTTTACCCAAATCTTGAGCAAAATTGTGTTTTAAACCAAAACCAAACATACCTACCTTACCAACATCATCAGTAATTTTGGTCGTAGGGATAAAGCGAATGCTAAAATCAGTGTGTTTAACTAAACCAACAGTTAGTTGTACCTGCGGGGCAGGCACATATTTAGTTACACCTGCAGGTAGTTTAGTGTTATAGGTATTGGCTGAGTTGTTTGGATCTGTAAAAGTTATACCTGTTTCCAATTTATCATCGCCTCCAAACGTTTGTGCAATAGGAGAACCCTGTGGTTTAATATTAGCTAAGTTCAAAGAGTTAATGTTAAAGGTCCTGTCTGCTTGAGGAACTATGCTGGCGCTGGCAGTTACTCTAATAGTAAAATGAAGCAAATCTTGAGTTTTTGCTGTGTTGGTCCAACCGCCGTTTAAGCTATTGCCAAAGCCTTTAAATAACGGGGTTGCGTAGGCACCCATTAATTTATTTACGTCTGATGGGTTACCTTTAAATAAATCAGATAAGCCATCATTGGACTGTGCATTTGCCTTGAAGGCAGCAGACGTTAAAATTACAAGAGTAATTAGTGAGTAGAGTTTTTTCATATTGTTTAAATTAAGGTTTTCGACCATAAAAGTAATACATATTTCGTAATAATCAATATTGTAAGCAGTTAGGTATATTATTATTAATATTTAATTGATCAAAAAACAATTATTTTTGCCCGAATGATAAAAGAGCCCGAAATATTTGAGCAGGATGAACAGGATCTATATGAGCATTTACGTGTAATTGTTGATAAAGGGCAATCCCTTTTACGTATTGATAAGTTCTTGATGTACAGGGTCGAAAATGCATCGCGTAACCGGATCCAGAATGCCATCGATGCCGGCAATGTGCTGGTTAATGATAAAGTAATAAAGGCCAGCTACCGCGTTAAACCGTTTGATGTAATATCGGTTGTATTGCCGCATCCGCCGCGCGATACCGAAGTATACCCCGAAAACCTACCGATAAATATTGTTTATGAAGACGATGATGTGCTGGTGGTAAATAAAGAGGCCGGCATGGTGGTACATCCCGGCTATAATAATTATACTGGTACGCTGGTTAACGCGTTGGTTTACCATTTTCAGCAATTGCCTACGCTTCCCGGTAACGACGGCAGGCCAGGCTTGGTGCATCGTATTGATAAGGATACCTCGGGCTTACTGTTAATAAGCAAAAACGAGCGGTCAATGACTTACCTGGCCCGCCAGTTTTTTGATCACTCTATAACCCGTAAATATATTGCCCTGGTTTGGGGCGACCTGGAGCAGGACGGGACAGTAACAGGCTACATTGGCCGCAGCGTGAACGACAGGCGGGTAATGTCAATTTATGACGATGAAGAAAAAGGTAAATGGTCTGTAACGCATTACAGAGTGTTAGAGCGGATGGGTTATGTTACGCTGATAGAGTGCCAGCTGGAAACAGGCCGTACGCACCAGATCCGTGCGCATATGAAGCATATTGGCCACCCTTTATTTAGCGACGCGACTTATGGCGGCGATAAGATCTTAAAAGGCGCCGTTTATAGTAAATACAAACAGTTTGTAGAGAATTGTTTTGAGTTGATGCCGCGCCAGGCGCTGCATGCCCAAACGCTGGGTTTTACGCATCCATCAACAAAAAAATATATTCATTTTGAAGCAGCTCTGCCACAGGATTTTGATAATGTATTACAAAAATGGCGCAAATATATTGGTGCTAATGCCACACAAAATGGTGAAATTAGCGATTAATTAACCATGGCATTGCTTTACATAAATTTTAACGGAGAAATAGTACCGGCAGACACTAAACTGTTACCTGTTACCAATCGTGCTTTTAAATATGGCGATGGTTTGTTTGAGAGTATGCGCATGCTAAAGGGCCAGCTTCAGTTTGCCGATATGCATGCCGACCGCTTGCAACGTGGCATGAAAGCGTTAAAGATCGACAGCTACTCGCAAATGGACGATTATTTTTTAAAGGAAAAGGCCGAGCAATTGTCCGTTCGCAATAAATCAAAGCATGGCCGGTTAAGGTTAACGGTTTACCGCGACTCGAGCGGATTTTATGCACCGTCGCAAAACAAGTCGGGTTATTGTTTAGAGTTTACACCTGCCGATGAGCCTCGGTATTTTTTAAATGAGAAAGGTTTAATCGTAGATATTTTTACTGATCTGCCTAAACCATCCAATTACCTGTCCAACATCAAAACCTGTAACTCGCTTATTTATGTGATGGCTGGGTTGTATAAGGCACAAAATAATCTGGACGAGGTTTTCCTGCTAAACCAAAACGGATTTTTATGTGAGGCAAGCAGCTCCAACGTCTTTGTATGGTATCAAAACCATTTGTATACGCCGGCGCTAAGCGAGGGTTGTGTAGAAGGGGTGATGCGCCAGGTTATTATCAACATCGCCAAAAAAAGTAATATACCTGTAACGGAAGCCCAGATAAACCCCGAAATACTATACGAAGCTGACGAAGTGTTTTTAACTAATGCCAGCAAAGGCATCCAATGTGTTATGGGGTATGGTATTAAACGTTACTTCAATAAGGTGAGTAAGGTTTTTATGGATGAGTTAAATAAGCTATAATAGCTGTTTATATTCTACCGCGATGTTGTCTTGTGTCAAATAGCCTAAGCACAATGATATTGTCTTTTTTAATTCGGTAGAAGACCTTTAAGCGCCGGAGAATTACAAGGCCTCTGATATTTTTATCGCTTCGTTCCAGGCTGCCAATTTCAGGGAAGCTTTGAATTAAAGTTGCAAATTCAATGATCAAATCCTTAAAATGAATAGCTGTTTTAGTGCCGAATTCATTTTCAATATAATTTAAAATATCTTCAAAATCATCTTCAGCCCTTTTGGTAAAAGTTACTTCAAAGGCCATTCTTTATATTTTGACTTTATCGAAGATAGAGAAACTAAATTAGCTTCATCATCACTCTCGTCATAAGCAAGTAAAACAGCCTGTTTTTGTTCTTTAGTTAAAGACTGCCAAAGAGAACCTTCAGTTGATACAGATCGATTTAAAGCATCATAAAATTGAGCAAGTATTTCCTGGTCGTTAATCTGATCAATTAATTCGCGGAACTCTGATTTTAACGTTTCAATTTTCATACCTAAAGTTATTGAAAATTTCTATTTATCTACAACTTCACACCCCTCAAAAACTCAGCAATATCCATCCGTTTTTTACCTTCCAATTGTACATCAGTTACGCTGATAAAACCATCCTGTGCGGCAAATTTTAAGTAAGTTTTATTATCGGTTAAAAAGGCGCCCGGTTGTATGCCCGGTTCTGTTTCCTGGAACTCGGCCCGGTATATTTTAAATGTTTTGGCATTTAAGTCGGTAAAAGCTGCAGGAGTAGGGCTTAGTCCGCGGATGAAGTTATATACCCAGGTTACCGGCATGTTCCAGTTTATTTTGCAATCGTCTTTGTAAATTTTGGGTGCGATTTTTATTTCAGCACCTTCAGTTAATAACGATGACTGCGGATGCTCATTATAGCGTCCGCTTTCAACTGCTTTAACGGTTTTTACCACCAGGCCGGCACCTTTGTTCATTAATCTGTCATGCAGCTCGCCGGCGGTTTCATGGCCTGTAAGTGTTACTTTCTCGGTGAATAAAACATTACCGGTATCAATTTCATGTTTCAGGAAAAACGTGGTTACGCCGCTTTCTTTTTCGCCGTTTATCAGCACCCAGTTTAACGGCGCCGCACCGCGGTAATTTGGCAGTAATGAGGCATGTAAATTTATGGTGCCTTTATCGGGCATGTTCCAAACCTCTTCGGGCAGCATCCTAAAGGCTACTACCACCTGCAGGTCGGCATCTAACGATCTTAGTTCGGCTAAAAAATCGGGGTCCTTTAAATTTGTGGGTTGTAAAATACGTAAGCCATTGGCAACAGCATACTGCTTAACAGCCGACTCGGTAACCTTCTGCCCACGGCCGGCAGGTTTATCGGGTGCGGTAATTACACCTACAACGTCGGCACCCGATTGTATTAACTCATCTAACGATGCCACGGCAAACTGTGGCGTACCCATAAACACGATTTTCATCCCTGTGATTTATATTAATAATGATGAAGCTATCACGAGCAACTATTATTTTCGCTACAGCTCACGGTAGTTTCATCGTGAAAATATAATGATTTTATCTGGTTATCTATACTTGTAATAAGTAAAAACCATAAAAATTGTTTAAATCATAATGCGTTGCTAAAGTTAATTATTGATATAATAAATATTTGCGTCGCATGGTCTTGTATTTGCTTAAACCCGATGCCCAGCTTTGGCGTATTTCGGCTTCTGTTTTACCGGTTTCAATTTGTTTCCTAAGCTCTTCTGTACCGGCCAGTTTTGTAAAATAGGCATTAAAAAAATGCGCCTTGTCGGGGAAAACCTTATATAAGCCAATTAACCATGATAAGTTTATCTGGCCGCTTTTTTTCAGAGCGGCGGTATTGTAATTTTTCAAATCAATACCATAACAAACCTGGTTTTTTTGCGGTGGGTCTTCGCTCATTCCGGCTATGCTAACCGGCGTGAAAGAGAAACTGTACTTCCCCTTTAACAGCGGATGCCCAACCTGTACAAACGGAAGCATAGTACCCCGCCCTAAACTAAAAGTTGTACCCTCAAACAAGCAAGTGCTTGGGTACAGCAAAATAGATTGATTGGTATTTAAATTTGGTGAAGGACTAACTGGCAACACATAAGTTGCTGCATGGGTATAATTAGCCAGCTTGATAATTTTTAGCTTGCACTGCACATGGTTTTTTAACCAACCCTCGCTATCTATCATTTGGGCATATTCGGCAATTGTCATCCCGTGCGAGATAGGTATGGGGTGCATCCCAACAAACGATTTATAAGCGCTGTCTAATATTGGTCCATCAATAATAGTACCGTTGGGGTTGGGCCGGTCTAATATCAGCAGTTCAATATTATTTTCGGCACAGGCTTCCATTACATAATGCAGGGTTGATATATAGGTGTAAAACCTGGTGCCTACATCCTGAATATCAAATATCATCAGGTCGATGCCTTTTAATTCATCAACCGTAGGTTTATAATGTTTACTACCATAAAGCGATATTACAGGGACGCCGGTTTTTGTATCAAGCTCATTACCTACGGTTGCGCCATTGCTGGCATTGCCCCTAAAGCCATGCTCGGGGCCATAGATTTTTTTAATTTTTACGCCAAGTTTTAATAAACTATCGGGGCTTGCGGTTTTGTTTTTACCTATTATAGAAGTTTGGTTAACTACCATTCCCACGTTTTTACCTTTCAGGTAGTTTACGTATAGGTTGGTTTGGTCGGCGCCGGTAATTATGGGTTTATCAATTTTATAGCTTACTGTTTTGCCTGGCTGCGAACAGGCAACAGCAATAAATGGTAATAACGCTATTAGCGGATACAGTAAAAGATATTTTATTTGCTTCATTTAGATTGGTGTCTTTAAATTAAAAGCGCCTTTTTACGCGGTAAAACTGCATATTTGCTAAGTTACTAAAATCATTACAGCATTGAATTTCGCATCATTTATAGCGGGCCGTATTTCATTTAGATCTAAACGTACATTTTCAAAGTTGATTGTACGCATAGCGATAGTTGGCATTATGCTGGGGCTTGGCGTTATGATATTGTCGATGGCTATTATCCGCGGGTTTAAAAACGAGATCAAGGAAAAAGTCCGCGGGTTTGATGGGGATATCAAAGTCGTGAAATACGACCTTAATAGCTCATACGAAAACTCTCCTTTTATAAAGGCTGATACATTTGAAAGCCTGGCCAAAAAAAGCGGAGCTATCAGGCATATCATGCCCTTTGCTACCAAGCCCGGTATTATTAAAGCACATAACGAAATTGAAGGCGTAGTGCTTAAAGGTGTTGACAGCGCCTATCAATGGGATTTTTTAAAGGCCAATCTTGCTGCGGGTACGGTAATTGATTTTTCTGATACCACACGAGCCAAAACACAATTAATGATATCGCAAACTATAGCCAACCGGCTAAAGCTTAAAGTTGGTGATGCTTTAATAATGTACTTTGTGCAGGAACCATTGCGCCGCAGGTCGTTTAGGGTTGTAGGTATTTTTGACACCAGTATTGAAGAGATCGATAAAACTTATGTTATTGGCGATATCTCACTGATAAAACGGTTAAATAATTGGGAGCCCGACGAGATTGGCGGCTATGAATTACGGGTTGCAGATTTTGATCAGCTTGATCATGCTACCAATGTGGTTAATGACGCGTTGCCACCACGACTTAGATTGACTACCGTATTTGAAAATTTCCCCTTAATATTTGAGTGGTTACCCTTGTTAGATGTAAATGCCCGGGTAATGCTTGTTTTGATGCTGGCTGTTGCTGTCATTAACATGATATCGGCCTTGCTAATAATGATATTGGAGCGCACCGCAATGATAGGCATACTAAAAGCCATGGGCGCCAAAAACTGGACGATACAAAAAGTGTTTTTGTACAATGCTTCTTACCTGATTGGTTTAGGGTTACTGCTTGGAAATATATTCGGATTGGGATTAAGCCTGATCCAGTATAAAACACATTTTTTTAAACTGGATGCCGAGTCATATTACATGACGTTTGTACCTATACAACTTAAGCTGGCCGATGTGGTATTGTTAAATATTGGAACTATGATTATCTGTTTGCTGGTATTGATTATTCCGTCTATGCTGGTATCCAGGATCTCGCCGGTAAAAGCCATCCAGTATAAATAACAAGCCGGTAATTATAAATAAATACCGGCCATTAACCGGGTTATGGTTAGTTTATTTTTTTTAAGGTATAAATACATCTTAATGTATCCGTTGTCCCACCACTGCTTATTTTTAAGAGGGTGCCATCATAAATATAAGTGTAGAAGCCCGATAAATGCGTTTTTTTAGCCGAATATTTAACCGGGTAGGTAACATCATCAAACGACATGTTTACAAAATCTTCGCTAAAGCTTCCATAACTGCCCGCATGTGCCGTAGTGGTATCGCCTGTTACAGCAAAACCAGTATTGGTTGATAGCACCAGCTTTAACACGGCCCTGGTAGTATCATATTTATAAGTCATACGGTTTTTATGGATACGGGCAAATTCGCCGGTAAATGTACCTAACGGGTATCCCAGATTATTAGGATCGAAAGCCGGGTCTCTATAACTCTTAACACAACCGGTTATAACAACCAGCAGCAAGGTTAATAAATAAATGACTTTACTTTTCATGTTAAGTTTAGAGTTGTGCACAACTCAATTGTTCTATTTTATATTTTTTGCCTCATTCCAAAACACATCCATTTCGGCCAGGCTCATGTTTTGTAATTGGTTACCGCTTTCGGCGGCTTTACTTTCAAGGTATTGAAACCGTTTTATAAACTTGTGGTTAGTTTTCTCTAACGCATCCTCGGGGTTTATATTAATAAACCTTGCATAATTTATCAAGGAGAACAACAGGTCGCCAAACTCGCCCTCTGCCTTTTCATGATCTATATTTGCTTCGTCCTCGGCATTAAACTCGTTTTTAAACTCTTGCAGTTCCTCTTCAACTTTTGCCCACACCTGGCTTTTTTCTTCCCAGTCAAACCCCACACCGCGGGCTTTTTCCTGGATGCGCGATGCTTTTACCAACGCCGGTAATGAGGCGGGTACGCCACCTAAAACAGATTTATTGCCTTCTTTTAGCTTTATCTGCTCCCAGTTGCGCTTAACATCGTTCTCGTCATTAACCTCAACATCGCTGTAAATATGCGGATGGCGGTTAATTAACTTATCGCATATACTGTTAAGTACGTCGGTAATATTAAAATGGTTGCCTTCGGACGCTATCCTGGCATAAAAAACCAGGTGCAGCATAATATCACCCAATTCCTTCTTTATTTCGGTCATATCGGCGCTTAATATCGAGTCGGATAATTCATAAACTTCTTCAATAGTTAAGTGCCTTAAACTTTCAAGCGTTTGCTTTTTATCCCAGGGGCAATTTAAACGCAGATCGTCCATGATGGTTAATAAACGTTCGAAAGCTGAAGCGGGGTTATGGGCGGAAACAGGCGGAGTTAAGGGCATAGTTTTTTTTCGTAAAAATAAGGTTCAGCACCCATATTACCCCGACTATTACTGCCGATTTTTAGAAAACTTAGCAAAAACCTAACATAAAATTAATTATGTACTGTTAACTTAGCATCTACATCCAATACCAAACCATATGATCAGGAAAATTTACGCTTCGCTGCTTGCCATAATATTATTTAATGCGCCGGGTTATGCCCAAAGTTTAAACAACGGAGCGGATGCTTCATTAACGCAGCCACAGCCATTTTTATTTACTGTGAGTACGCTTAATCCTTCTGGACGCAGCTGGAGCTTAAACTACTCGGGCGGATATGGTGAGCGGACTGTTACCCCGTTAGGCTATAATGGTGTCGACCAAAACTTCGCTGTTAAAGGCTATTTAGGTTCAAAAATTACCATGCTGGTTTCGGCGGGTATTGGTTTTGGTAAAGATGGCCAGGTGAGCAGTTTACAGCAAGCAGAGTTTTTGCGCGATTTTATAGGCGGAAATTTGCCAACAGATTTACGGATAGGCGCCAGCCTGGGCTTTAGGCGCGAGTTTGACAATAGCAAAGTAGCCCTGACACGCATTACAGCGGCGTATGATAAACTTAACTGGAAACTGGGTGCCAATGTCAGGTTTGAAAAAGCATTTGTAACCGGCAGGGATGGTATAGATGTTATCAGCAGCATAGGTGTGCACCGCAAGATCAGCAACCAATTTTTTGGCGGTATAGAAGCTGTAGGGCAGGACCTTGAAGGTTTTTGGGAGACCGATGAAGCCGAAGGCGGAGCGAGATTATTGATAGGCCCATCATTAAATTATGCGCCGGTTAGCTCGCGTTTATCATTCACTTTATGTGGCGGGCCAATAATTTACGCTACCCGCAGTTCATCAACCACCGTAGCATTTCCGGTGCGCGAGCTGCCGGCTACAAACGGTTTTACCATGAAGTTTAACGTGGGATTTAAATTTTAACGGCCCGCAACATTTCGCGCTTACCTGCCGCGCCGGGTATTTTTTGTATTTGTAAGCCCAGGCCTTTTAACATGCGTTTCAGGTTGCCGGTAATAGCATAAGTAACAAATATACCACCGGTTTTTAAAAAGCTAACGGTATGGCCAATAGCCTCCTCGTTCCACATTTCGGGTTGATGGGCAGCCGCGAATGCATCAAAATAGATAACGTCAAATCGTTCATCAGACGTGAAATTCATAAGTTCGCACCCGGCTATTTGCAGTTTGCAGTAAGGGTTTAATACTGTGGCTTTCATTAAAGCCGATTGATAATTATTTAGTAACGACGCCCACGTTTCCGCAGTTGTATATTTGTCATATCCCGTACTTCCCATTAATTCATCAGTTAACGGATAGGCCTCGATGCCGGTATAGTTGAGTTCGATTTTGTTAACGGTACAAAAATCAGCGGTCAATAAAAAGTTAAGGCCGGTACCGAAGCCTACTTCTAATACAGCTACTTGTTTTGCAGGGCTGTTATCCAGGAAATATTGCAGCCCCGCGTTTAAAAACACATGCCGGCTCTCCTGCAACGCGCCATTTATTGAATGGTAATTCTCGCCAACCTGCGGATTGTAAATGGTGTTAGAGCCGTCGGCGGTTTTTACAAGCTCAAGCATAATTAATGAGATAAGCCAAAGTCAGTAATAGCTTCACTCAGGTCATAAACCGGGGTCGAGCTTATCCTGCCTGCTATAATACTTGTAGCCGCTGCCGACCGGTAGCCTGCCGCGCAATGCACCACAATAGGGCGCCCGGTCGGGATCTCATGTAACCGGTTACGTAATTCGGGCAGGGGGATGGTTAATGCGTTTTCAAAGATCTTCCCTTCGCTAATTTCGCTCCGGTTGCGCACATCAATTATTGTATAGCTATTTGGCGATGTTTTAAAAGCATCAAGGTCAATAACCGCCGAAGTGTGATTAGCATTTAAAGGCGTTAACAAGGCAGCTTTAATGTTTTGCTCGTAACCTATTTTGGCGGCTTTTTTTATAACGATAGCCAGCGCCCCATCGGTAGCAGCTATTAAATAAAATTGCTCATGGGGCTCAATAATTGATCCTAACCAGGTTTCAAATTTGCCGCCATCCTGCAGGTTAATAGCGCCTTTTAAGTGGCCGGCTATAAACTCTTCTTTGGTGCGTGTGTCAATAACAATAATGCCTTTTTCTAAATCGACATTGCCTTTCGTAACCCTGGCAACACTTTGTTTAAATGCCGGCGCGCCGTTTTTATTCAGGTCTACATCAAAGCCAAAATAATGCGGTACAAAGGGTTGATCAGTAGTTATTATTTTAACAAATTCATCCTCGCGGGTAATTTGCAGGGCATAGTTGTCGCGCAGCTCGCGGCCTATGGTACTGTCAAGGTCGGGGCTCATGTTTTTACCGCAAAGCGATCCGGGGCCATGTGCCGGGTAAACCGTAACATGGTGCGGCAGCTGCATCAACTTGTCGCGAAGCGAATGAAACATTTGCCTGGCCAGCTCTTCTTTTTTGGCGGTAATGTTACCCGCATTTTCGCGCAGATCGGGCCTGCCTACATCTCCAACAAATAAAGTATCACCGGTAAAAAGCGCCTGGTCGTTGCCATCCTCATCCTGCAATAAAATACAAATAGAATCAGGCGAATGGCCGGGGGTGTTGATAGCTTTGAGTTTGATGTCGGCTAAATGAATAATATCGCCATCGTCAAAACTTTCGTGTGGATAAGCGGCTCCAACCAGTTTACTGCAATATATAATCGCACCGGTAGTTTCATGGATCTCTAAATGCGAACTTACAAAATCGGCATGCGGGTGCGTTTCAATTACACCTACTATATCGGCCTCGTGCAGTTGCGCAAAATCATAATAACTCTGCGGGTCGCGGCTTGGGTCAATCACTATCATCTTTGCATCGCGTATTATGGCGTATGATGCGTGGGCCAAACCTGTATCGTAAAATTGATGAATGATCATTAAGGGCAAAGATAGTTATTAGTATGGAGTGAAAAAGCAGGGAGCTTAGTAAAGACCGAAAGATGACAGTGATAGTTTAACGTACTTAATTGCACACATTATAGCGATGGAAAGTACATTTACTGTATCAGCTGTGTCAGGTACGGGTGAAACAGCTGATACAGCTGATACACCTGATACACTGCATAATTATCGCCGGCAAATAACTTAAATAACAAAGCCTACCCTAAATTACTAAGGCAGGCTTTGTTGGATAATTAATCAAGGTTATTACCAAACCCTAATTCTATCCTCAGGTTTTTTATACAATTTATCGCCGGGTTGAACATTAAACGCTTTGTACCAGGCATCAATATTAGTTAATGCTGCGAAAGAACGGTAACGCTCTGGCGAATGCGGATCTACCAGCACCAACTGCGCAGCAGTTTCTGGTCGTGATGAGCTTCTCCATACCTGGGCAAAGCCAAGGAAGAAACGCTGATCTGGCGTAAAGCCATCGATCTTAACAGTTGATTTTCCTTGTTTAGTTTTCTTAAAGGCTTCGTAAGCAACGTTTACCCCGCCAAGGTCGGCAAGGTTTTCGCCTAAAGTTAAACGGCCGTTTACATGCAACGAATCGTTTACTGTGTAGGCGTTAAACTGCTCAACTACTCTATCGGCACGGGCTTTAAATTTATCAGCATCGGCTTTGGTCCACCAATCATGCAATGAACCGTCAAAATCCGACTGGCGGCCCTGGTCATCAAAACCATGTGTCATTTCGTGGCCTATTACGGCGCCAATACCGCCGTAATTTACAGCGTCATCAGCATCAAAATCAAAGAATGGGTAACGTAAAATGCCTGCCGGGAAAGTGATCTCGTTTTTAGTAGAGCTGTAGTTAGCATTTACCGTTGGCGGGGTCATATTAAAGCGGGTTTTGTCCACCGGCTTGCCTAACTGGCTCATGTTAAAATTATATTTCCATTGGCCAATGCGGCGCAGGTTACCTATGTAATCGTTGCGCTCTATAACCAGGCCGTTGTAGGTTTCCCATTTATCAGCATAACCAATTTTAACGCTGAAAGCGGCCAATTTTTTAAGCGCGTGCGCTTTGGTTTCGTCACTCATCCAGTCAAGGCGTTTAATACGGTCGCCCAAAACGCCTTTCAGGTTATTTACCAGGTTTATCATATAGGTTTTAGCCTGTGGTTTAAAGTATTTGGCAACATATAGCTGGCCCAATAATTCGCCCAAGCCCTGATCAATGGTCGATCCCATGCGCTCATAGCGTGGTGTTTGTACTTTTTGACCGCTTAACACGCTGTTAAAATCAAATGATGCTCTGACGAACGGCGAGCTTAATGAATTGGCCGATCCTTTTAAAATTCCCCAAATTAAATAAGTTTTTAAGTCATCTACATTAGTTGTTCCAACAACATCGTCTTCGGCTTTGAAGAAGTTAGGGTTGTCAATAATTACACTGTCTTGTCCCGGAGCTTTCAACTGTGGCAACATGGTTATCCAGTTAAAGTGTGGGGTGAGGTGTTTAAAATCAACCACCAACATTTTATTATAACGCTTATTTGCGTCGCGCATTTCAACACGGCTTAATTGTGCTTTAGCCAGTTTGGCCTCGATGGCAAAAATTGCATTAGCATTTTTTACTCCGTCTTTGGTATCTGTACCGGTTAACGAGAACAAATTAACAATGTACTGCTTGTAAGCATTCTGAATTTTTACAGTACGCGCATCATCCTTTAAATAATAATCGCGATCGGGCAGGGTAGTACCGCCTTGCGAGAAATATACGGCATTAACATTTGGGTGCTTTGAATCGGCGCTTACACCAAAACCAAAAAACGGCGAACCTATAGCATGACTACGCTCATAAGTTGCTTCGGCAACTACATCATCAGTATTGCGGATCTTTGCAATACGTTCAAGGTCCGCTTTGATCGGGTCATAACCGCGGTTTTCTATAGTAACGGTATCCATGCCACTGGCATACATATCGCCAACGCGCTGTGTTACGCTGCCCTTTAATCCGGGGTTTTTACTGGCATCCTTAAGGATGCTAACCACATGGTCGGTATTTTCCTGGCTAATAATGCTGAAAGATCCCCAACGGGTTGCTTTGGCCGGGATAGGGTTGTTTTTTATCCAGTTGCCGTTGGCATATTCAAAAAAATCGTCGCCCGGTTTAACAGACAAATCCATGTTTGCAGGGTCGATAAATTTACGCGGCGGTTTTGGCTTTGGTTTGTCAATAACAAAAGCGCTGGCGGCAAGGCATACACCCCCCGCCATAATTAAATGAGCGAATTTTATTTTCATGAGAATAATTGAGTTCAGTTAGTGCAATGATAAATAAAATTAAGTAATTGTTAAATGTGCGAAAATCACTTATTGATTTTTGTGGATAATTAACGCTGCGGTGCGCATTAATCTGCAAACTTTTAATCCAAAACGCTATTTTTGCATCCTTATGAGTATTGCTAAAACATATTTGCCTAAAGAAGCCGAAGAGAGATGGTATAAGTACTGGTTAGATAATAACTTTTTCAGATCGGTACCCGACGAACGCGAACCCTACACTATTGTAATACCGCCCCCTAACGTTACCGGGGTATTGCACATGGGCCATATGCTTAACAATACTATCCAGGATGTGCTGATCCGCCGTGCGCGTATGCAAGGCAAAAATGCCTGCTGGGTGCCGGGTACAGATCATGCCAGTATAGCTACCGAAGCTAAGGTTGTAGCCATGCTTAAAGAACGCGGCATCAGCAAAAAAGACCTTACCCGCCCCGAGTTTTTAGATTACGCCTGGGAGTGGAAAGAAAAATATGGCGGCATTATTTTAGAGCAGCTTAAAAAATTGGGCGCCTCATGCGATTGGGAGCGTACCAAGTTTACCATGGACGATAATTTATCAGAAGCGGTAATTGATACGTTTATCCACCTGTATAAAAAAGGGTTGATCTATCGTGGTATCCGCATGGTAAACTGGGACCCGCAAGGTAAAACCGCGGTGAGCGATGAGGAAGTAATCCGTAAAGAAGTAAATCAGAAACTATATTATATAAATTATAACGTAGTACCCGACGAATTGTCGATGTTAAGCGAGAGCAGGGCTACTCACCATTCTCCGCTTAGTTCGCGATTCCTTACCATTGCTACTACCAGACCTGAAACAATCATGGCCGATGCGGCAATTTGTATCAACCCTAACGACGAGCGATACCTTCACCTGCATGGCCGCAAAGTATTTATCCCGCTAATAAACCGCGAGATACCGGTGATACTGGATGAGTATGTAGAAATGGATTTTGGTACCGGCTGTTTAAAGGTTACCCCCGCGCATGATCTGAATGATTACGAGCTGGGTATTAAACATAACCTGCCGGTTATTGATATTTTAAATGATGACGGCACGCTAAACGCCAAAGCCGAAATTTTAGTAGGCGAGGACCGCTTTGCCGCGCGTAAAAAGATCGCATTGATGCTGGAAGAAGCCGGCGCATTGGATAAAGTGGAAGAATATAAATCGCAGGTGGGTTTTAGCGAGCGTACCAACGCAGTTATTGAGCCCAAGCTATCTATGCAATGGTTTTGCAAGATGGACGAAATGGCTAAGCCTGCGCTGGATTATGTATTGAACGGCGAGATCAAACTGATCCCCGAAAAATTCATCAATACCTATCGCCACTGGATGGAGAACGTGAAGGATTGGTGCATCAGTCGCCAATTATGGTGGGGGCAGCAAATACCGGCTTACTATTTACCAAACGGTCAATATGTAATTGCAAAAACTATTGAGGAGGCATTGGAACAAGGGCGGGCACTAACTCAAAACCCACAACTCACTACGCAAGACTTGACTCAGGAAGAAGATGTAGTTGATACCTGGTTCTCATCATGGTTATGGCCAATATCTGTATTTGATGGATTTAAAGATCCGGATAATGCCGATATCAACTACTATTATCCAACAAACGATTTGGTTACAGCACCCGAGATCTTGTTTTTCTGGGTGGCGAGGATGATCATGGCCGGGCACGAGTTTAGGGGCCAGGTGCCGTTTAAAAATGTTTATTTAACAGGGATTGTTCGCGATAAGCAGGGGCGCAAAATGTCAAAATCATTAGGCAACTCGCCCGACCCGTTGGACCTGATAAAAAAGTATGGTGCCGATGGTGTAAGGGTAGGCATGCTGTTAAGCTCGCCGGCCGGTAACGATTTGATGTTTGATGAAAGCTATTGCTTACAGGGCCGTAATTTTTATAACAAGGTTTGGAACGCTTTCCTGCTGGTAAAAGGCTGGGAGGTTAATGATAGCTTGCCCAATCCTAACAGCGTTGCAATTAACTGGTTTGATAGCAGGTTTAACCAGGCATTAATAGAGATAGCCGACGATTTCTCTCAATATCGTTTATCAGAGGCTTTAATGGCTACCTATAAACTGGTATGGGATGATTTCTGCTCGTGGTACCTTGAAATGATAAAACCCGTTTACCTGCAGCCTATTGACAGGGAAACTTATACCAAAACCATTGCTTTCTTCGAAAATATATTGAAGATACTGCATCCGTTTATGCCTTTTATTACTGAAGAACTATGGCATGATGAGCTTTTTGGACAGCGTGATATGCTTGATAGCTGCATCGTTGCCCAATTACCAACTAATGGGGAAATTAATTCCCATATATTAACGGATGTGGAAAGTGTAAAACAAATTATAACCCAGATTAGAAATATCCGCAGCAGTAAAGGCATGTCGCCTAAAGAGGTTTTGCCGCTTTCTGTTAAAGCAAATTCCGGCATCGATTATTTGTTGTATAAAGCAATATTAACCAAACTGGCAAACCTTAGCGGGTTGAATTTGGTAGTTGATAAAGTAGCAGGAGCAAACAGTTTTTTAGTATTAACGGATGAGTTTTACGTGCCTTTGAACGAGAATATCGATGTTGGGGTCGAAACGGAAAGACTGCAAAAAGAGAAAGACTATTTAATAGGATTTCTAAAGTCGGTTAACGCCAAGCTTACCAATGAACGCTTTATGAGCAACGCCAAACCTGAAATAATTGAGGCCGAGCAAAAAAAGAGAACAGACGCGGAAGCAAAACTAAAGATCATAGAAGAGGGGATATCGGGATTGGCAAACTAATTGCATAGTGTGAGTGTGCTATCTTTGAGATTATAAATTAACAGGTTAGGTAACAATAATCAGCAATTTATAATCCCATTCGTTAGCTCATCGCTAAACAATTGGTTATGAACAAAAACGTAAACGTTTTTAATTTCTCTATTCGCAGGGTACTATGTGATGATCTGTCAATTCTTGATAATGCACGTTTACGTTTATTATATTATGGCTTAGCGCTTTCTTTCTGCACTTTGTTTGTATTGTTTGCAGATATACTTTATCAGCAGCACTCCATACTAAGTTATACAACCGGGGCATTATTTTTAACATCGGCTATACTGTTTAAATGGCTTACTTACAGGCCCCGGTGGATCCTGATGTCACACATTATTCTGGTCGTGGGCACCCTGGTAAATCTTATTGATGCTTACATAGCCATACAGGATGTAGACATAGTTACCATAGAGGTTGTAATAACGATATTGCTTTTTAGCTTTTATATGCTGGGGCAAAAAATTGGATTAATTTATTCGTTGATAAATATTGTACCGGTAGTACTACTGGCGGTATTAAAGTATAATAACAATTACATCATTAATTTAAGGCCTGAGAAGGTAGACGACACAACCAGGATCATAAGCACATTTGCCTGTTTTATATTAATTGCTTTTATCCACAGCCATTTTTATAATGCCTTTATTAAAAGCATAAAAGACTTAAAAGAAACCAGCGCTAAACAAAGCGGCCTTACTGCCGAATTTGAATACGCGATGGAGAAGGCTCAAAAATCGTCCGAAGCGAAATCAGAGTTCCTGTCAACCATGTCGCACGAGATCAGGACCCCGCTTAATGCTGTAATAGGTATGAGTAATTTGCTGATAGCCGGTAACCCAAGGCCTGATCAGCGCGAAAACCTGGAAGTGTTAAAATTTTCGGCAGGTAACTTGTTATCTATTGTTAATGACGTATTAGATTTTAACAAGATCGAAGCGGGCAAACTGGTGTTCGAAAACACCAAGTTTAACATTGTTGAGCTAATGCAAAATATTTGCGGAGGCCTGATGATGACGGCGCAAACTAAAGGGTTGTTGTTTAAATTGGATGTGGATAGCTTATTAAGCAGGAAGCTATTGTTTGGCGACCCTACCCGGATGACACAGATTATATTTAACCTGGTAAGCAACGCAATTAAATTTACCGCGCAGGGCAACATAGCTGTTAAAGCCACTTGTATTGAAGACAGGCATAACCGCGTAACCATAAACTTCTCCGTTAAAGATACCGGGATAGGTATAGAGCAAAACCGCCTGAATATGATTTTTGAACCTTTTATACAAGAGTCTATCAGTACTACCCGCCAGTATGGTGGCACAGGCCTGGGCCTGGCCATTGTTAAACGTTTGCTGGAATTACAAGGGCTAAAAATAAAAGTAAGCAGCACGCCGGGCGTTGGGTCAGAGTTCTCGTTTAATATGGAATTCCCGGTATCAACAGAAGTTTTTGAGCCGGCCAATATCGATCAGCCACAGCATGTGATAGAAAATAGCGAAACCTTAAGTGCTATACGTATGCTTATTGCCGAAGATAACCCGGTGAATGTTATGCTGATGAAGAAGCTGCTGTCTAAATGGAACATTGTACCATCTATCGCCGAAAACGGTGAGCGCGCGGTAGAACTGGTGCAGTATGGCAACTTCGATATCATCCTGATGGACCTGCAAATGCCTGTAATGAATGGGTTTGATGCCGCAAAAGAGATCCGGAAAATGCCCAATCCGCAAAAATCAGGGATCCCTATCATCGCTTTAACTGCTTCTGCGCTGTTTGATATCAGGGAGCGTGTGCAGGAATCGGGTATGAATGATTACGTGTCTAAACCATTTAAACCTAACGAGTTGTTCGAGAAGATCCAGAACCTGGTAGGCAAATCATCAACAGCACCCAAAATTAACTTTTTTGATAGCCCGGTAGTTCCTCTATAAAATTGTAACTATTTTGCCCGAAGTTGATACGGCAGTAAAAATGCTGCAGGCCGTTAGTTACGGCTAATAACTCTATTTTATGTACGATGTTATAACGCGCTATCTGGTCAAATACTTTCTGATCAATAAGTACTGACGGCGCTTTACACTCCACCAATAAAATTTTATCACCTGCCGAATTAAAACAAATGATGTCCGATCGTTTTTGTTTGCCGTGCAGTTTATGCCCGCCTTCCAGCTTCAACAAACTTTTTGGATAATGTTTTTGATTGATAAGGTACTGAACAAAATGTTGGCGCACCCACTCTTCGGGTGTCAGGATGATGTTCCGTTTCCGGATCTCGTCAAATAAACTTAGCTGCCCGTTCTCGTCGGTTATTTTAAAAGGATGAGGGGGTAAGTTTAAGGGTTGCAGCATTGGGGTAAGTTAAAAGTCGAAATTAGTGATTAGAGGTTAGAGATTAGTGATTAGTTTTAAAAAACTATATAAAAACCTTTTGCACTGATTTTTACAGAACTGACAGGCACTAATCTCTAACCTCTAATCAACTAATCACCAAAATTATTTTACTTTTGACTTAATGAGCGCTGCCGATATAATTAAGGATCTAAAAAACCGCAAATACAAACCTGTTTACCTTTTGCATGGGGAAGAGCCCTATTTTATAGACTTAGTGGGCAACCATATAGAGCATCAATTGCTATCAGATGCAGAGAAGGGATTTAACCAAACCGTGCTGTACGGGAAGGATACCGATATCATGACCGTACTAAACGCCGCCAAGCGTTATCCCATGATGGCCGATTACCAGTTGGTATTGGTAAAAGAAGCGCAGGAAATGAAATGGGGCAGTGAGAGTGATGATAAGAAAAGCATTAACCCGTTATTAAGCTATTTGGATAACCCGCTGCCAAGCACCATACTGGTGTTTTGCTATAAATACGGCAAGTTTGATAAGCGTAAAAAGACTTATAAAGCAATAGAAAAAAATGGGCTGGTGTTTGAGTCGGCGGCATTGTATGATAGCAAGATACCTGCCTGGATCGAAGGCTACTTAACCGAAAAAAACTATAAAATTAACCAGCAGGCATCATTAATGCTGGCCGAGTACTTAGGCAACGACCTGTCCAAAATTGTTAATGAGGTTGATAAGCTGATGCTGAATGTACCGGCAGGGCAGGAGGTCACCCTTAAGCATATCCATGATAACATCGGCATAAGCAAAGAGTACAATGTATTTGAGCTGCAAACTGCCCTGGGCCGCAAAGACGCTTTGAAGGTTAACCAGATCATTAATTACTTTGAGGCCAATCCCAAAGCAAACCCGATAGTACTGGTATTAGGCAACCTGAATAATTTTTTCACCAAAGTGCTCATCTATCATTACTCCAAAGATAAATCACAACAAAACCTGGCGAGAGAATTAGGTATCAGTCCGTTTTTTGTGAAGGATTATGAAGCCGCCGCACGTAGTTACCCTTATGGCAAAACCATGCAGATAATAAGCTACCTGCGCGAGTATGACGTAAAAAGCAAGGGTGTGGAATCAAACACAGACCATGGCGGGTTAATGAAGGAATTGATGTTTAAGATATTGCATTAATGGTAGAGCGCCCCAATATTTTGGTTATCTGCGGCAAAAATAAACGCCGCAGCCGCACGGCCGAGTATATGTTTAAAAACGATCCGCGCTTTAATATCCGATCGGCAGGGCTAAGCCCAAAAAGCGACCGGAAAATTTCCGAGAACGATCTGAACTGGGCCAACCTGGTATTGGTTATGGAAACAGACCATCGGGCAAAGATCAAAGAGATATACAGACATTTTCAATTACCTAAAATTGAAGTGTTGAATATTCCTGATGAATATGAATATCTTGACGAGGAACTCATTCAGATAATAAACGAAAAGACCAACGATATCCTGAAGCTGAAATACAACTTGTAAATACTGCCTCGTTTTGATAGCTTTACCGCATAACAACACAATCACAATGAACTATTGGTTAGTAAAATCAGAGCCGCATAAATATAGTTGGGAAAAATTTAACCAGGATGGCCGCACTTTTTGGGATGGTGTGCGCAACTACCAGGCACGTAATAACTTACGCGAAATGAAGGAAGGCGACCTGGTTTTATTTTATCATAGCAACGAAGGTAAAGAGGTAGTGGGCATAGCTAAAATTGTTAAAGAATCGTACCAGGACCCAACTACTACCGACCCTAACTGGCTGGTGGTCGAGCTGTCGCCGGTTGAGACACTGAAGAACCCGGTTACCCTGGCAACTATAAAAGCCGACGAGCGCCTTAAAGATATTGGCCTGGTGCGCCAGGGCCGCCTTTCGGTAATAGGCCTTAAGCGCGAAGAGTTTGACCGTATTGTTGAACTGGGCAGTTAAACCGCGACTTATGAATAGCCGGTTATCCTTACTTATTTTGTTGCTGATACCGGTCAGCTTAAAGGCGCAATCGCTGTTTAAAGGGTTTGATAATCTATTTACAACCCCTAAAAGCTATAGTGTTAATTACGTAAAAGTACCGCCAATTATTGATGGCGATATCAACGATGGTGTATGGCAGCAAGCCAGCTGGACCGATAACTTCCGTGATATTGAAGGCGACCTAAAGCGTGAGCCCAAACTGCAAACCAATGTTAAAATGCTTTGGGGCGACACCTGCCTGTACATAGCCGCCAAAATTATGGATCCGCATGTTTGGGCCAATATTAAGCAGCATGATGAGATCGTGTTTTTTGATAACGACTTCGAAGTATTCATCGACCCAAACAATACCACCCACCAATATTTCGAGCTGGAATTTAACGCGCTGAATACGGTGTTCGATCTGTTTTTAAATAAGCCTTACCGTAACGAGGGCAGCGCCATGTTTGGCTGGAACGCGCAAGGGTTGCGGTCGGCGGTAAAAGTGCATGGCACGCTTAATAACGCGGCTGATGCTGACAAGGGCTGGACGATAGAGCTAGCTATCCCGTATCGTGCCATCAGCATCGGTAACAATATCCAAACACCTACGGATGGTACCACCTGGCGTATCAACTTTTCGCGGGTTGAGTGGGATACGCAGGTAGCCGGCGGCAAATACATTAAACTAAAAGATACCAGGGGCCGCAACCTGCCCGAGCATAATTGGGTATGGTCGCCGCAAGGAGTTATCAATATGCACTATCCCGAGCGTTGGGGTTATCTGCACTTTATAAAATCAGCAGATAATAAAGCCCAATTTACAATCCCGCTTACCGAAGAGCAAAGAAAGTATTTATGGCTGATCTATTACCAGGAAAAGAAATGGTTTGATGAGCACCACACCTATAATGCCGATTTGAAATTGTTTAATATGGCTAACGAAATTACCATTAACGGGCATCCTGCCCTAATTAAATTAGAGGCCACCATGCACCAGTTTATGGCGATAATTACCGATAATACCAATCATGTCACCCTAAGCATAAACCAGGACGGCTTAGTTAACACGGTAAAATAAATCAGATTTATTTGATAGAGTTATTAGCTCCTCCAAAAAACAAAGCCTTCAGCTCAGTAGCATCATCAGCTTTCATTTTGCCGCCTAAAACCAGGCGCAATTGGCGGCGGCGCAAGGCGCCATTGTACAATTCGGTTTCGTCAGCAGTTTCAGGTTTCAATTCGGGTACTTCTACTTTAGTACCTTCATTATCCAACGCTACAAACGTATAATAAGCCTCGTTACTTTTAACCAGCGTGCCCGATGGGATGTTCTGTGCCCAAACATCCAGCCGTACTTCTACAGACGTGGTAAAGGCCCTGGTAATCTTAGCTTCAATAGTTACCACATCGCCCAGTTTGATGGCGTGTTTAAACGATACATTATCAACAGAAGCGGTTACCACAATGCGGTTGCAATGTTTTTGTGCCGATATAGCGGCTGCAATATCCATCCAGTGCAGTAAGCGCCCGCCCATTAAATTGTTTAAGGTATTGGTATCATTGGGTAGTACCAACTCATTCATTATTGTAAGTGATTCTTTTGGAAATTTGGCAGTCATCAGTTTGCGTTTAGCGTAAATATACATTTTAAGTATAAATTTTGGCCTATAATATTGCCCAAATGCCGTAAATGCCTTAGCTTTAGCCAAACTGATTTCATGATGAAAAAAATAGCTGCACAACTAACGTGCGTGGCGCTTTTGCTAATAAGCGCATTCCCTTATGCCGTACAGGCACAACAAAAAACAGAATATACTAACCTTAGCGATGCCCTGTTTGCCGGCGGCAAGCTTGGCGGCAAACGTGGCCCTGCAAGTGTTAACTGGATAAACGGCGGGCAAAAATATTCATACCTGGCCGGCGAGGAAGTTCGCTCGATGGAGCCCGCTACTTTAAAAGACGAACTGCTATTTACCAAAAAGGGGCTTACCTTTCCGGGTACTAAAAAAACGTTTGATTATGAGTCTTTCCAATTCTCGCATGATTTTAAGAACCTGGTTTTTAAATCAGATTTCAGGCCCATATACCGCAAATCGGGTATAGCCAATTATTATGTTTACAACCTGCAAACCAAACAACTAAAAGCAGCTGCTAAAGATGCACGTACCGCCGAATTATCGCCTGATGGCAAAAAAGTAGGTATTGAGCGTAAAGGCAATATGTTTGTTTATGATTTTGCTACCGGTAAAGAAAAACAACTAACCAACGACGCGACCGGCGAGAACGTCATTTTTAATGGTCATTATGATTGGGTTTACGAAGAAGAATTTGGCCAGCCACAAGCCTGGAACTGGTCGCCGGATAATAAGTACATAGCTTACTGGCAATTTGACGAGCGCAAGGTGCCTAATTTTGAAATGACCAATTTTGAGGGCCATCACAGCGAAACGGTAAACTTTCATGTACCGTTGGTAGGCGATGAAAACGCTAAGGTTAAAATTGGCGTAGCCGATGTAACTACCGGCAAAAAGGTTTGGTTCAAACCTGATGAAACCGGCGATTTTTATATCCCGCGCATCTATTGGACAAGCACCCCAAATGTATTAGCAGTGATGACGCTTAACCGCGAGCAGAACCACATGAAGCTGTATTTCTTCAACGTAAAAACCGGCGAACATCATGTTGTTTTAGAAGAAGAGAATACCAGCTGGGTTGCCATATTTGATTTTTATACTGATGTAAATGACATGGTTTACTTCCCTAAAGATTCGAAAGAGTTTTTTTGGGTGTCTGATCGCTCAGGCTATTACCATATCTATCGTTATAGCTATGATGGTAAGCTGATAAACCAGGTTACCAAAGGCGATTGGGACCTGATTAAGGTTACCGGTATTGATCCTAAAACACAAAGCATTTACTATTTGTCGGCCGAATCATCGGGCATGGCGCAGGAATTTTATACGATCAAATTTGATGGCACCGATAAGAAAAAGCTGAGTACTATTGATGGTTTCCACACCATTAATATGTCGCCGGATACCAAGTATTATATAGACAGGTACAGCAACATAAAAACACCTGCGCATGTAGGTTTATATGATAACAGCGGCAAAGAGTTAAAACTACTGGAGGATAACGCGGCTGTTTCTGCCTTTATTAAAACACATGCTTACAGCGCACCGGAGCTGTTTAAAGTTAAAACCAGCGACGGCGTTATTTTGGATGCGTATATGATCAAACCGTTTGATTTTGATTCGTCAAAAAAATATCCCGTCGTATTTACCGTGTATGGTGGCCCGGAATCGCATTCTATTTATAACCAGTTTTCGGCAAATAGCTGGCAGCAATGGTTGGCCCAAAACGGGTATATCGTTGTCGACGTTAATAACCGAGGGATCTCTAACTATGGCAGCAAATTTTTAAAGATAGGCTACAAGCAATTAGGTAAATATGAAAGCCGCGATTTTGCCGAGACGGCAATATACCTAAACAGCCTTCCTTATGTTGACAAAGGTAACATGGCCATAATGGGTACCAGTTACGGTGGTTATGCTACACTTTACACATTACTTACCTATCCGGGTGTATTTAAGGCAGGTATGGCAAATTCGGCAGTAACCGATTGGCGCTTGTATGATAATATTTATACAGAGCGCTATATGGGCCTTGCCAAAGAAAATGCTGCCGGTTATGACAAAAGCTCTACCATCCCGCTTGCTAAGAACCTGCAGGATCATTTATTATATATCCACTCCATGAGTGATGATAATGTGCACCCCGCTAACACCATGCAGATGCTTACCGCGTTTGCCGAGGCAGGTAAGGATGTTGACCTCAGGATCTATCCTAAAGGCGCACACGGCGCGGCTTACGACCTGGCAAGCTATGTGCTTATACAAACGTTAAATTTTCAATACCTGGAGAAGTATTTAAAAGGAAAGAATGATCTGGTTAACATAAATGCTAAGAAGTAAAAAAACATATCAAAGTCAAAATGAATGTTTAAACATCTATTTATAGACAATCTTCTTACCTTTGCTTAAATATTTTAAAACAATAAAAAAAAAATGAAAAAGATCATTTCTATTTTAGCAGTAGCATTACTGACTATAACTGCCGTTTCTGCACAATCTACCTGGAAAGTAGACAAGAATCACTCAAAACTTACTTTCACTATTACGCACCTTGCAGTGTCGGACGTTGAAGGTTTATTTAAAGATTTTGATGTTACCGTTGTAGCCACCAAACCTGATTTTAGCGATGCTAAATTTACTTTGGTTGCGCAAACAGCTACAATTAATACCGAAATTGAAAAACGCGATAATCACCTTAAAAGCCCAGACTTTTTTGATATAGCTAAATACCCAACTATGAATTTTGTTAGCACCGGCATAACCAAAGGCCCAGGCGCTAACCGGTATAAAGTAACAGGTAATTTAACCTTACATGGCGTAACCAAACCAGTTACAATGGACCTATGGTACCGTGGTACTATAGCCGGCCAGGGCGGTAAAGAAGTTGCCGGTTTCCAGTTAACAGGCGAAATAAAACGTTCTGACTTTAGCTTCGGCTCAAAATTTACCTCGCCAATGTTAAGCGACGAAGTACAAATAAAAGCTAATGGCGAGTTTTCTAAAAGCTAATTAGTCATTAGTAGAATTTTTAGCTATACAAGTTGATCAAAAAAGGCGGTGAGTTTCAATACTCATCGCCTTTTTATTCGATGCGGCTCAACCTAATCTCAAACCCCTAATTAATTAATCTCTCATTATTATACCGCACAAACGTAACCGATTTGCCAATAAACTTAAAGTGCCAATAGCCGGTAACTTTAAGCGATCCATCTTTTGTCATACTTACAGACGCGTCCCAGAAACTCCCCTTGGTGGCATCGTATATTCGCCCATTCTCCCAACTGTTTGACTTTGCATTGTAAGTAAGATCTGTCAGAATATTAATGCCTACGAGCTTGCGACCGCGCAGGTCGGGGTTGGGGTTATGTTTGTCAGTCCATTCATCCATTGCTTTACTGGTATCTTTATTTTTGAACCAAAGTGTACGCCCTTTAAAAGTGTTACCATCGCGATAAACCTGAACCAGATAATCCTTATGGACTGATATCCATTTGCCGCAAATGGCATTAGGGTCGTTACCATCATTGGGTAAGGCGGATGATCCCGTTAGGAAAAAAACAAGTAAAAACTTAAACATTAACAGGTTATGCAGCATTATATACGTGTTCGTTAATTGAAATTAGCTTATGGCTATATTATAAGTTAATAATAACTAATTTTATTGCGGGTTGTTTCGATGCTCAAACCTAATACTAAAAAATGAAAAAGATATTATTTGTTATGCTATTGATGATGGGTGCGGGCAGATTTGCTTTTGCCGATACAGTTACCATTAAGCAATTTGTAATAAAAGAAAACCCTTTTGCCGATAGCGAAGTGGCTATAGTAGCGGTGGACACAGCCGGTAACGTACAGGAAAAAGTTGAAGGTATGTTTGCTTTCACTATAAATGGTTTCCAGGAGCAGATGAAGTTTGAAAAAGGGACAGCCTTTTATCGGCATAAGCTGGAGAAGTCGGCCTTTTTTTATGTGAAACATGTTAATAACGATGGCTTGCACTCCATGCTTTACTATATTTATAAACAGGATGGCAAGCTGCGCCCCATGCATATAAGTTGGGTGCTGCTGGTAATTATACCCTTGGCTTTAGTTTTATTGGGCTATATGTTTAAGCGATTTATTATCATCGCCATAGTTATCTTCTGTATTTTCCTATACTTTAACCATCATAACGGCTTAACCATGCCAACCTTCTTCGAGAGTATATTTGATGGGTTGAGGGGATTGTTTTAGGTCGGAGATTAGAGATTAGAGATTAGAGATTAGAGATTAGAGATTAGAGATTAGAGATTAGAGATTAGAGATTAGAGATTAGAGATTAGAGATTAGAGATTAGAGA